>CASICJ010000072.1 GCA_949373085.1 uncultured Verrucomicrobiales bacterium | reverse complement strand
GCCGCCTTATCCAATTTTTCCTCAAATTGCTTAAGCTTGCCGAAGGCCACCCTAGGCGTTTAGTGTAAGGCCATCACCTTCATTCGGCCCTTTTACTTTCTTACCCACCTCCTTTCTCTTGGGCTTGCAGGTTCTTCCTCGCTGTTTGCTCAAGAGTTTGCCCTGCCTGCAAGCACCCAGCAATTCTTTGATCATCATTGTATCGGCTGTCACGGACCCAAGAAGGCAAAGGGGAGCATTCGACTTGACCGCCTCGATGGACGAATCTCCCAAGGGCTAGACTTTGAAAATTGGAACGAAATCTATGACCAACTCGCACAACGTGAGATGCCGCCAGAGGACGCCAAGCACCAGCCCGATGAGGCACAGCGTGCATCGATAATCTCTTGGCTTGGCAAGGAATTAGAGAAAGCACGATCCTCGCCACGTGGGCGGCACCTCTTAGGTCAGTTTTCCTTTGGAAATCAAGTTGACCATGACGCTCTTTTTTCAGGGAAAATCAAAAAACTCCCTTTTTCGCCACCCCGCCTATGGCGGATGAATCCCAACATTTACGATCGAACCAAAAAAAGAATCTTTAAAGACCACTGGATGGAATTACGGAGAGCCCGTCAGCCCTTCTCACTGGAACAGAGACCCGGAATCAATGATTACTCGGAGGACCTTTTTGCAGACTCGGCAACGCTTGAAACGCTCTTGCTGAATGCCCGCGGCATTGTCGAACACCAACTGACTCGAGATATCCCCCAGATCTTTCGCACGATTCTGGAATCGGCCCAGGCTCCTACTCGAGAGCAAGCTGAAGCTGCAGTGCAATTTCAGTTTGAAACTCTGGTTCTACGACCACCCAAGACGAGAGAATTGACCCGCTACCGTGACTACTTCTTGCGATCAATCAAAGAATCTGGTGGTGATATTAGAGCAAGTCTTGAAATTTGCCTCAAAGCCATCGCCCTAAATCCGGAAGCAATTTACCGAATGGAGCTCGGCCTCGGAGACAAGGATGATCACGGCAGAACAATTTTATCAGACAATGAACTAGCGTTCGCAATTTCATTTGCGCTTACCGATGATCCACCAGACAAGACCCTTTGGTCGGCTGCACGAAGCGGTAGTTTGGATACTCCTAAAAAAATTCGCACTCAATTGGAGCGCATCCTAGAAGACCCTGTAATTGCCAAGCCAAAGCTTCTACGATTTTTCCGAGAATTCTTCGGTTACCATCGTGCTCCGCAAGTCTTCAAAGATGCCAAACGTTTTAAGAACTACGACTGGGGCATCGTCGCTAATCAATTGGTCCACGAAGCCGACCTCTTGGTCTTACATACCCTGAAACAGGATCGGGATGTTCTGCGGCAGTTAATCACTACCGAAAAATATTTTGTTGGTCATATCGGGCTCGAGGCAGATCCAAAAAATCTCGAGCAGCGCTTGATTGCCCTGAGACGACTCTACGATTATTGGAAAGAAAAGCCGTGGAAGAAGCTAGAATATGAGCTCGAAGCCGGGGTCCGTAGCGAGATTGAACGTCTTCATCCCTACTTTGAGGTCCAACCCATGAAACATCGGATGAGCGGAGGCCTGATCAAGGATTACATGCCCTATCTGACCATTTGTTATGATAACGGACTCCGCCCAATGCTCGCTCAGTTCATCCTTATGGAAGGAGAGCGTGAACGCAACCTCACCTCCGCCCACGATCAAAGATTCTTTCTGGATGCCTACAATCTTTCCATCGATCAATTCGATTGCCCAATCGAACAACCTTTTGAATTAAACAAAGAACAACGAGTTGGCCTTCTCACTCATCCTTCCTGGCTGATTGCTCACTCTAAGAACACCGATACCAACCCTATCACACGGGGGAAATGGATCCGGGAACGCCTTCTCGCAGGTCACGTCCCAGATGTGCCCATCACGGTGGATGCAGTCGTCCCCGAGGATCCACATAAGACCTTACGAGAACGTTTTCAAGCAACCCGTCAACAGGAATGCTGGCGTTGCCATAAAAAGATGAACCCACTTGGAATGACCTTTGAAGCCTATGATGATTTCGGCCGATTCAGGACTACCGATAAAATAAGTGGAAAACCGATTGATTCCAGTGGCCAACTCGACTCAACCGGTGTTCAGCCGCACTACGGAAAGGTTAAAAACGCCGTTGAGCTAATGAAACGACTCGGGCAATCCGATCGCGTCAGACAGTCATTCATCCGCCATGCTTTCCGGTATTGGATGGGAAGAAATGAAATGTTAAGTGACTCGGCGACTCTCATTGCGGCTGATGAAGCCTATGTGAAAAGTGGAGGCAGCTTCCGAGCTATGCTTGTATCCCTTCTCTCATCCGATTCATTTATTTTCCGAAAAGGAGCAGAAAAACAATGAACTCTCAATCCACATCGAGACGCGCCTTTCTAAAACAGTTTTCTTTCGGAAGCGGTGGGGCCCTATTGTCACCATTGCTCGGACAGCTAGCAGCCGCAGCAGGCGGAACCGTCGACGCCTTCCCCCAACGCTTTGTCTTCTTGGTTAAATCTAGCGGCCTCACTCCAAAGGCAATCACGCCGGAGTCACTGCGCGACAAGAAAGCCACCGGAAACACCCCCCTACGAGTCCCCTTAAAAGGAGTCCCCTCTTCCCGATTCTCTGCGCGCCTTGGAACCATTTAAAGACCAACTCGCTATCGTTCAGGGGTTTTCTGGCAAGATGTGCTTGGCTGGACACACTTCATACTTTGGAGCGATGGGCGTTCATGCTTCCCCAAGTGAAACCTCCAGTGGTCGTCCACTCCGAGCAACTATCGACACTCGGCTCTCATCACAGCACTCAAGCCCATTCGGACATGTCGGACTCGCTTTGAGGGGGCGGGCGGTTGGAGGAGCAGGCGATCCCATCCCACAAGGCACTCTCTATCCCGGTCTCTCAGCACTAGCTCCGGGGCGTGAACTTCCCTACCAGGCAAGCCCAGACCAAGCCTTTGACCAACTCTTTGGCTCGGCCGTCGGCTCAAAAAAAGGTCGTAAGCGCTACGACCTTGAGACAGGAATGCTGGATTTCCTTTCAGACGATATCAAACAACTGCGAAACAAAGTTCCGAGTGCCGAACAGGATAAACTCAGCCACTACCTGCTCGCTTTTGAAGACCTCCAGAAACGACGCAAAAAGCTGCTCACTATGAGTGAGGCTATCCGTAACGGCGCCCCAAAATTAACGGAGAAATTTTCTTCCCAGCTCGGAATTGACCGGCTGGCCTCCCACTTCGAACTCGCCGCATCCTGTCTGATCACGGGGCTTAGTAATGGCGTGACAATCCGTATGGATAACCTCGAACATGTTTACACCGGACTTGGACTAACCGAACAGAACGTGCACGCAATTGGCCACGGCACCGGCTCCAATGGGAAGTCTGCCGAAGAATGCCGTGATGTCATCCGAAGCTATCACATTAGCCTCATGGCCAGCCTCGCGGAAAAATTACGCTCTGTCCCAGAAGGAGACGGCACGATGCTCGACAACACCATGATCGTATACCTAAGCGATGCTGGCGAAGCCCATCATGGAGCTTTGCACGAATGGCCTTTCCTCATCGTGGGTGGATGTGGAGGACGCCTTACTCTTCCAGGAAACTACCTGCGAATGCCCGACTATGGGCAATCAGGTCACGGCACTATTGGAAACCTTTACACCTCTTTTCTTAATGCCCATGGGGATCCTATCAAACATTTCGGCGATCCCGATTTCTCTCTCGAACGCGAGGGCCTTCCGCAACGCGGCTCCATTTCATCTTTGATCGCCTGATTCCTTGAGACGATCCAGTTGACATTCCAATCGATGAATGACCAATTACCCGCTGATCAATTTCTCTTCCGCTGGGATGGAAACTTCATCGCTAAGCCAAAGATCAAGACCACTTGGAAGATCATCGCCGAAGTCGGAGTATTCAGCAACCGCGGTAAAACGGACTGGAAAACCACGTGGTATGTCCTTTCGCAGTAACGCCCCCTCTTTTCAGCAGGCGATGGCACGAAAATAGAGCAACTCCATCGTTGCCTTTATTGGAATCAAAGTGACCTCTTCTGCTTTGACATCGGCCGCCAATCTGCAACCGTTTCAACAATGAAAAACAGTCTTTTTACGGCTTTTGCCCTTCTGGCCCTCCCTTCGCTTACCGCACAGGTTGCTCCTCCTACTTCTGTGCCGGTCAACAAGACCAAAACATCCCTCCTTTCAAAACAGGTCGATCAACTGGCCCAACACGATTCTCAGGCCAATTTTCGCCTCTTTCTGAATTATTCCGCAAAGTCCGACTTCATCGTCAATTTTGGCGACCACCCTATCGAAGTAACGGCTGGCGAAAAAGTCACCGCCGACTTCACTTTTGAGCATCTGCCTAATTCATCTGCCCTTATCCACTTGTCTACTTCCGGTGATCCAACCACCAAACGCATCGAAGTTCCCAGATCGCTTGCAAGCGATGGCAACAGCGCTTTCAAACCACTCCCCGGAAAAGACTTCCCCATGGACAAAGCGTTCACCTTAATGGTCCGTTTCAGCACAACCACCAACAAAGGAACTCTCGTAGCCCTTGCTCCCGCCAACGGAAAGTGGGAACGCGGTGGAAAAACTCTCTTCATTCAGGATGGCCGGCTGAGCTACGATGTCGGCTGGGAGGGCATGCTAGAGGGAAAAGGCCGCGTCAATGATGGTAAAGAACACCTCGCCGCCCTCGTCGGCGATAATGATGGCAATGTCACCCTCTACCTCGATGGCAAAAAAGTGGCCGACGCTGATGGTCTAACCTCCAAAGATAAGGAGGGACACACACTCAAAGTCGGATCGACAACCAAAGACTTTGGAGGGGACTTTAAGGACGGCTCTATCGAACAAGTTCTCTTCTGGAAGCGCTCACTCTCTGAGAAAGAAATCAGCACTGCCGCCAAAAAGAAAATAGATGAACTCAATACTCCCGACTTCCACTGGAAAAAGCCGGGGGAAAGTGCAGGAAAACAACTCAACCTCGTCGAGACTGGAACTCATTCTGGCTATGGCACCATCGTCTCACTCGAGAAAAACAAAGGCATCGTAATCCACGATGCCTGGATGCAGCCTCTCGAAACCTCCGACCATCGCGAAATCGTGAGAGCCTGGGACAAGAACTCTCTCAAACGCGGCGAAGAAATCTACAATCAACTCTGTATTACCTGTCACGGATCCGACCAAAAGGAAGGATCCATTCCTATCGCGCTAAAATTCCACGAAGGAAAATTCAAGAACGGACACGATCCCTTCCGCATGTATCAAACCCTCACCAAGGGCTACGGAATGATGATGCCTATGCCACAATTTTCGACCCGCCAGAAATACGACGTCATTCACTACATCCGCCAAGAATATCTCAAAAAACACAACCCCACTGAGCTCAGCAAGATAGATCAGAGATATCTCGCGAATCTTCCGCGTGGAATGTCGCAGCTTGAAGAAAAGGAATCTAAAAAAACTCCCCCACCCTACAAGCTGATGGACTTCGGAAACCATCTCTTCTGGACCTACCAAATCGAGCCAGGCCCTCTCGATACGAAGGTCAACATTGCCCAAAAAGGGCTCGCTATTCGCCTCGACTCTGGACTCGGCGGCATTTCGAAAGGAAACTCGTGGGCGGTTTACGATCACGATACGATGCGCCTTGCCGCCATCTATACAGGAGACCAATTTGTCGACTGGAGAGGCATCGCTTTTGACGGCTCCCACGGCACCCACACTTCCATCGTCGGAGAGCGCATCCTCACTAACCCCGACCGCCCCGGCTGGGCCCATCCTGAAACCGGCTCCTGGACACCTATCCGCGTGAAAGGAAAAGACGGTCGCCTCTTCGGACCGCTTCCGAAAGACTGGGTGACATTCAAGGGGATCTTTCTTGGTAAGAGTGGAACAGCCATACAATACCTAGTTGGAGAAACAGTGATCACCGAAACTTTTCTCAACACCCCAGACAAAGGAGTTTTTCACCGCTTGATCCAAGTCGGCGCGGGAAAATCAAAACTCAGAATGAGAGTCGGCAAAGCCACTGAAAAACTTCCCAATAAGAACTACGTCATCGAGGACGGGTCACTCTGCCGAATTTTCGAACCATCGTCACAAGCTCTCCTCCTTCACACAATTGATGGGAGAGTTATTGAAGAAAATTTAACCTCGACCCACGTAAACAAGGAACCTGGACTTCCTGCTCCTACTACCGTCACTACCCAAATCCAACGGGGTGACGAGTCGGGACCCTTCGCGGTCGACACTCTCACCGTGCCTATCGCCAATCTAAATCCGCACCAATCGTGGATGCGCACCAGCGGCTTTGACTTCTACCCCGATGGCAAACGCGCTGCCGTCTGCACCTGGATGGGCGACGTCTGGATCGTCGAAGGAATTGATCAACTCGAAGGCACGCTTACGTGGAAACGCATCTGCTCCGGCCTTTTCCAACCGCTTGGCCTTAAGATCGTCAACGACAAGATCCATGTCACCTGCCGCGATCAACTCGCCAAACTTTACGACACCAATGGAGACGAAACTATCGACTACATCGAGTGCCTCAACAATGACCATCAGGTCACCGAGCACTTCCACGAATTTGCGATGGGCCTCCAAACCGATGATAAGGGAAATTTCTACTACGCCAAGTCCGCCCGCCACGCCAAAGACTCGCTCGTCCCTCATCACGGCACCCTCCTCCGGATCTCGCCCGACGGCTCGAAGACCGACATCCTTGCCACCGGCTTCCGTGCTGCAAACGGAGTCTGTCTCAATCCGGACGGCACCTTTATCGTCACCGATCAGGAAGGTCACTGGAATCCTAAAAATCGCATCAACTGGGTCAATGGCGACGGACCGAACGAATTTTTTGGTAACATCTACGGCTACTCCCCCGTCACCAACACCGCCGATTCCGCAATGAAAAATCCTCTTTGCTGGATCACTAATGCCTTTGACCGTTCCCCTTCCGAACTCCTCTGGGTTCCAAAGAATGCCAAGTGGGGCGAGCTCAACGGACAACTCCTCAATCTGAGTTACGGTTACGGGAAAATCTACGTCGTCCCTCACGAAAAAATCGGTGAGCAACGCCAGGGTGGACTTTGCGAACTGCCGCTAAGTCAATTCCCCACCGGCATCATGCGAGGCCGCTTTCACCCCGGAGACGGCCAACTTTATGGCTGCGGAATGTTCGCCTGGGCTGGCAGCCAGCGCAAAGCAGGTGGCTTCTATCGTATCCGAAAAACCAAAAACCCGGCTCATCTCCCGACCAAGATCGAAGCCACCAAAGCCAGTGTCACTCTGACTCTTTCCGACTCAGTTGATACCTCATCAATCAAGCCCGAAAGCTTCCGTATCAAAGCATGGGATCTCAAACGAACCAGAAATTACGGCTCAAAACACTACAACGAGCGCGAGTGGGAGGTCACTAAGTCCTCTCACAACGGAAGCAAGCTTACCCTAACGATTCCCGAACTCAAACCCACCTGGGGTATGTCCATCGAAATGAATCTCACCGGCCGAGATGGCAAAAAGTTCAAGCGTATCATCCACAACTCGGTCTTCGAAATCCCCGAGTAACCGCGCGGGAAAAATCACGGGAGCTCCAAGCCCCTTGAACTTTGGTAACTTGCAAAAGAAACTAGCTTATCTAGCTAAAAATATTGAACCCTTCCAAACTTCCATAATGCCCATTGGAACCATCAACACGACGAACAAATAGGGTCTCACAGACCTCGCCGCGTATCTCAGTTCCGGCGGAAACAAAAAGCACGAAGCTTTCCAAAAGAAGTAAAATTAACCATTCTCACTCTCCCATGAAAATACTGGCCATCTTCCTCTCTGTCATTAGCGCCCTCGCTGCTGATGATCGCCCGCTCCCCAAGGTGAAGCACATGATCGACACACATATTCACCTTTACGACCCCACCCGAGAGGAGGGAATCCCGTGGCCACCGAAAGGCGATGAGATTCTCTACAAGCCACATCTTCCAGACGAATTTCACAAAGTGGCAGAGCCTGCTGGCACCACCGGAGTAATCGTGGTTGAAGCCAGTGACCGTATTGAAGACAATCGCTGGATTCTCGATCTTGTAAAAAATGACGACTATTTCGTGGGACTTGTTGGAAACGTTGACCCCTATTCAGGCGACTTCAAATTTGCGATTCAGAAGCTCAAAAGGGATAAGCGTTTCGTCGGGATCCGCCTGCGAAACGGTAAGGGCAAGAAAACTATCGACTACGCCGACCCACAGCTCATCGATAATTTGCGCGGACTGTCTAAACACAAACTCACTGTCGATATCCTCGTCAATGGAGGTGGAGTAGAGGCCGTCAAACAAGTAGACCAGCTTGCACGCGCCATCCCCAATCTCAACCTCGTAGTCGACCACGTTCTCGGTTATGACTTTGATGGTAAGACTGCGCCGCAGGAATGGATCACTGCTGTCGAGAGACTAGCCGAGAATAAGAATGTGTGGTGCAAAATTTCGGGCCTCTATCAGCGAAGCATCTCCCAACCTGCTCCCCACGAAATTGATCACTATCGGAGTGTGCTTGATATCCTCTGGAAAAACCTTGGCTCCGAGCGGCTCATTTTTGGCAGCAACTGGCCGTGCACCAAAAACAGTGGTAACTACACAAGCTTTGTAAAACTCGTGAACGAATATTTCTCGGCTAGAGGACAGCAAGCCTGCGAGCGCTACTTTTGGAAAAACGCCGCCGAGGCCTACCGACTTCCTTTAAAATAATTACAAGTTCTAAAGCTAGGCAATAATCTCGGAAATTGGATCAGCTCCTTCAACTCCGACCAGCTTTTCATTTAAGCCAGCGTGGTGGAAGTGGAGTCCATTGGGATCAAACCCGAGTTGACGTAAAACGGTGGCGTGAAGGTGTTTCACTTCGAGAGGTTTCTCCACCGCCGTAGATCCAAGTTCATCAGTCTGCCCCACACTCACGCCGCCTTTGATTCCGCCGCCGGCCATCCACATCGTAAAGCCAGCTGAGTTATGATCGCGGCCCGTGCCTTTGGCATACTCGGCAGTCGGCTGGCGACCAAATTCACCACCCCAAACGACGAGAGTTTCATCAAGGAGACCTCGTTGTTTAAGATCCTTAAGGAGGCCTGCAATTGGCTTATCAGTATTACCAGCATGCTTGTTGTGATTATTTTCGAGGTCGCCGTGCGCATCCCAGTTATCATCGTTATGGGCGCCACCTGAATAAATTTGAATAAAGGGCGTGCCTCGTTCGACTAATCGACGGGCCAACAGGCACTTCTTACCAAAGTCCTCGGTACGACCTTCATCGATGCCGTAAAGCTTCTTGGTTGTTTCGCTTTCTTGATCGAAATCAATCGCTTCCGGAGCAGTTGATTGCATCTTGAACGCGAGTTCGTAGCTATCGATACGAGCCTGCAGATTCGTGTTCCCGTGACGTTGGGAAAGATGACCAGCATTAAGCTGATTGAGCGATTCAATGATGCGATACTGCTCGTCACGTCCCATGCCACGAGAATTTTTGAGATCCAGAATCGGATCCCCTTTCGAACGGAGCACCGTGCCCTGGTAATTCGCAGGCATAAACCCGGACGACCAGTTCTTAGCCCCAGAAATAGGACCTCCGGTTTTATCGAGCATTACGACATAGCCAGGAAGATTCTCATTGATATTTCCCATTCCATAGTTCACCCAACTTCCGAGTGAAGGCTTTCCGCTGATGAGCGATCCGGAATTCATTTTTAACATCGCCGAGCCGTGGATCGGCGATTCAGCGGTTAGCGAATGAAGGAAGGCGATGTCATCGACGCAGGTTGCGAGATGTGGGAAGAGATCAGAAACCCACTTACCACACTGGCCATATTGCTTAAAATTCCACTTTGGCTCAACGATACGGCCTTCGTTCTTTTTCCCACCACGCCCAAAGGTTTTCACCTTAACCGTCTTACCATCCATCCCCTTCATTCCAGGTTTGTAGTCGAAGGTATCGATGTGCGAAGGACCACCATACATAAAAAGGAAAATAACGCTCTTCGCCTTAGGCGCAAAATCAGTCTCTTTCTTCTTCCCTTGAGCCATCATTCCCGTCAGAGCGAGCGAGGTGAAGCCGCCTCCAACAGTGGAAATAAATTCACGTCGGTTAGTTTGTCCGCAAAAGTCAGTCATGATTAGTCGAGGTAGAGAGTTTCGTTGAGATTAAGAATAAGGAGGCAAATTCGCGACATAAGTTGGTCATCCGAAACACCATGTTTGGCTTTGAGATCAGCCGCTAGCCCTTTGATTTCGTGAAATTCTCCATCAGTAATCTCACGACTAGTCCCGAGGTGAAAAGCTTGTCGGATTTTTTCGTCAAGCGCGCCGCTCAAGCGCGCCGCAAACTTCTCTGAAAATTCATTCATACGCTCGCTGTTGAGCATGGTCAGAGCCTGTGTGGGAACAGTGGTAGCAAAACGTGAGGGGCAGGAAAAATCGCGCTCGGGCGAGTCAAAATTCGCCAATAAAGGAAGCTTAATAGAGCGTTTCACATGAATATAAACTGCACGGCGATTTGCTGAATCTCCTGGTGAAGGTGGCCAAACATTTCTAGGGCGCGAAGAAGTTTGAAGGACCGCGTCTGGCATTTTAGGCCGAACCGCAGGACCACCAATTTCAAATTTCATCTGGTTGGTAAGCACAAGGTAAGTATCCCAAATCTCCTCCGCAGTGAGACGACGAGAAGAATACTTCCAGTGTAAGCGATTGGTGGGATCTTTATCGTTCATTCCTTTCGACGAAAGCTGGTAAGTAGAACTATTCAATATGAGCCTGAGAATGTGCTTTGTATCCCATCCTGATTTCACAAGCTCCCCTGCAAGCCAATCGAGAAGTTTTTGATTGGAAACTCCAGTTCCAAGCTTACCGAACTCGTTGGAACTTTCGACCAGCCCGGCTCCAAAACAATACTGCCACAGACGATTGACCCATACACGGGCGGTCGTTGGATGTTCCGGCGAGGTAATCCACTGAGCAAACTCGAGACGGTTACGTTCAGGTTTTAGCTTAGCGGAATCTAACATAGCGGGAAAAGCAATGGGAACTTCGTCGCCTTGAGCGTGCACACTACCCCGGGTATGAATCCTTGGTGCGGCAACCTGCCCTTCTTCGTGAACACCCATGATAGCGAACCCCCTGAATTGGCCGCTCAAGCTCACGCCGTTTCTGCTGCAAAGGCTTCATTTTAGAACCAAAATCATCACCAAAAATGCGAGCGACCATGCCGGAGTGGATCGAAGAAAATTGATCGGCATTAAGGTCGTGCACGGGCTCACGCGTAATTTTGATCTCAGGGCGATTTCGATTAAACTTAGTAATGATTCCAATGACATTTTTTCCAGTCGTTAGCTCTTCAATCGGAAGTGGCACGAATATTTCGCCATGAACCTTCTCAATCACTCCCTCGTGAACCGGCGCACCATTGATGAAAATCTGGAGATGTTGCAGCTCGCCCTTAAGATAAATCAAGAATTGATCGGGGATTTCCTGAAGTCCAAAGTCCGAACGGAGAGCCACCATCTTGTTGCGGGGGTGCTTTATCAAGCTTCGTGAAACCTACACCATTTGCATCGAATGATGGGAGCGACCACCCTGGAGCTTTAGGCACCTTTGGCAAGAACAGCCAGCTAGTTTTGATCTCACGAGGATTCTTCGAGCGCTTCAAATAGGGTTGCAACAACTGACGATCAACTTTTCCCCAAAGCTCCTCGATCTGCCCTCGATTGACCTGTTTTTCTTCTTCGCGCTTTCGAACCACTTCAGGATCATTCCAAGTATGGTTTGCCGATTTAAAAAGATCCTGCCTGATGCCATCAAAAAACGACATCATTGAAAAATAATCGGCCTGGGAGATTGGATCAACCTTGTGATCGTGGCATTTAGCACACCCGATCGTTGTGCCCATGAAGGCTTCAGAAGCGACGTCGACGATATCACTAATGCGATCAGCGTGAGCTTGAGGGCGATCTGCCGGTTCGTCATCCCGCTGCATGAGCGCCATAAATCCGGTGGCAACACAGCTATCAAGGGTCTTGTCCGGAATTTGGTCGCCCGCTAATTGCTCCAAAATGAAACGGTCATAGCGCTTATTCTCATTAAAAGATTTAATGACGTAGTCGCGGTAACGCCAAATATCAGGCTTTGCACTATCACGTTCAAAGCCATTAGTCTCGGAATAGCGAACCAGATCGAGCCAATGGGAAGCCATTTTTTCCCCAAAACGAGGCGAATCTAGTGCGTGATCCACCAACTCTTCCCAGGACATTCCCGTCTTTTCGGGGGGCAGGCCTGTTAAGTCATACGAGAGCCGACGACGTAACCGGGTTTTGTCCGCCCGTTCATTTGGCTTTATCCCGTTTCCACGAAGCCCTGAAAGAATGAAGGCATCAATCGGGTTTTTGGTTTTCGGGTCTCCGACAAGGGGGACAGAGACTTTCTGCACAGGCTGGTATGCCCAATAATTTTCGTCAGAATTTTGCGCAACCAAAGAAGAACTCAGCAGCAAAGAGGTAAGAATGGTGGTGAGATGCTTCACAAGTGTAAGGTATGCTTCTGTAAACTCGGTTTATCTTTCTAATCTTTCAAGTTTGGCTAGCGGTGCCGCTAAAACTATCTCGGTAAACGAGGGCGCCTTGCGTGGCATGAGAAGCAGCTCCCGAAATGAGTCTCATACAGATGGGTATTCTTTTCATTTTCTTAATTATTTTATTGAGATCGTCTGTTGAAGACTAAGCTTCACACAACGCAGCAAACTATTAAAAGGGCGTCAAAATCGTGTATTTAAACGACGCTATTTTGTTACCCTTCGAAAGTCATACTAAACGACTATATCGTCCTGTAAAATGATGGTTGGTGCTAATTTGCGCCAGCATAAAAGTTTACACGTCAAAGACCCACTCCAAGATGGAGACGGATCTCGGAAGTTAAATATGATGGCTCCTCCAGGCACATAGGCGATGCAGGGCAAAAACCTAGCCACAAATTAACTATTGAAAAAGCGGAGTTTTCATCGAATTAAAGGGGGACTTGTTCGCTCAATCTGCTAAACTTCGTGACTGAAAATGTCCCGCCTGGGCATTTCAAGTTTGATGCTATGCGATACGCAATTGTCTCAGACATCCACGCCAATATCCAAGCGTGGGAAGCAGTGCTTGCGGATATCCGCTCGCAGGGAGTCGACGTAATCGTATGTCTCGGCGACGTTGTGGGGTATGGACCCAAGCCAGCCGAAGTGCTCGAGGCGGTGAGATCAGTGACGGATCATTTTGTGCTGGGAAACCACGATGCCGCGGCCGTCGGTATGATGGATTATTCCATTTTTAACGATCACGCCCGACAAGCGATCGAGTGGACAATCACGGAACTCTCATTTGATGCGAAGCATTTCCTATCTTCAGTTCCGCTGGCCATTGAAGCGGGAGAGCTCCTATTCGTTCACGCGGAAATCGCAGAGCCAGGACGCTTCGATTATATCGATAATAGCGAAATAGCGAAAGAGAACTTCGCCGCCAACGAACACTTCGCGACCTTTGTCGGGCACACTCACCTGCCGAAAATGTTCGAACTATCCGCTAATGGATCAGTCCAAGAACTTTTTGATACCAGTTGCGGACTCGATGCGGAAAAGCGCTATATCATCAACGTAGGGTCGGTCGGAGAGCCTCGAAATCCAGATGACTTGAGCTCGCGTTACGCTGTTTATGATGTCGAAAAACGCGAAATTGATTTCCGGTATGTAGAGTTCGATATTGTGGCCTACCGGCGGGATCTTGATTCAACCACTCTTGCTCTCCGCCCCTACTTTCTACGAGTTTACGAACAAGTCTTCGAGGGCCGCAAAGCCGTAGTTTCCAGCGGTGGCAGCTTAGTTGACATGCAGGTCTCGCACGACTCGGCTGCGTTGGTTGACCTCAAACAAGTCTCTACGATCGTTCAGTTAAGTAACACCGGCACGATGCTCGCCAGCGCGCAACCGTCTCGGACTCCACTTTACGCGCTGGGCACAGCTGCGATCTTAATCATCGCCTCATTAATCTTTTGGGTGACCAGAGAGAACCATCCTTCGCCATCACAAAACGATAAAACGGTTGTCACCAACAAGAATGAACAACCCTCAAAGGAGGAGCCAAAAAAGAAGGATCTTCGCGAGGTGATTGATCCGCGGATCGCAATTTCCAAACTCCCCGAGACACAAGACCCTCACAAGGAAAAGCCCAACCCGAAAGATCCTGAACCGATTCCAACGAAACCTGAGAAAGAGGTAAGACAGAGCGATTTGGAACCCCTGGTCGAAGTTGACGAGGAGAAAGTGAAATCTACCTGGTGGCGAATGAATAAAGAAGCTGCCGAAAGTTCACTAGTGGATACTTCCGGACAAATTGAATTACTCCCACTGCAGCCGGGCAAGGGAATGCCCGGCATAGCCCCCGACCCAGTTCCGCTTAATCAGGTAGCAAACGATTCAGCTTTGATTTTAGGAATCTGGCAAGAAGAGAAGGTTGCCGGGATCTTTGCCTTAAACACCGAAAGCTCTTATACTTTTGAAGGTTGGTTCATCGCGGACAAACTCCGCCGCCCCATCTTCCTTCTTGGCACTAGAACGGGTGAGGGGGAAGATAACCGAGGATGGCACATTGACTTACGCCCACCCGCTCGCGGTAAAAAAGAAGAGCAGATGGCCTTCTTTTATGACTCCGGAACCCATAGAGTTCAGGCTCTCGCCGAAGCCGTAAAAGTTGCCGATAAAAAACCACACCACTTCGCGATCATTTGGAATCATGAGGTCAGCAATGACGTGGGTGAAATGGCGCTTTACCTCGATGGAACTAAAGTCGCCGCAGCCTCAGTTGCTCACTCCAATATCCCCGGCGAGCAAATTAATCCCCTACGTATTGGAAGTCGGGGCAATAAAACACCCATCGCTCTAGATGAGCTCCGCTTCACCCGCAAGGCACTTCAGCCCCATGAATTCCTTCTCAAGAAGGTAATCCTCGGAGCAACTATGATTAAAAGCAATTCCTCAAATAGGGATAGCTGGAACATCCCCACGAATTGGGAAAGTGGCCAAGTTCCTGGTCCAAATGAAAATGTGATTATTAGTGAAGATCTCAGTGCGCAAGTGGAAAAAAGTCCACCTGAACCCTACTCTGGTTCATTAATTTTAAGAAAAAATTCCCGGCTCATTTTGTGGGGATCTAACGATCTGAACGTGCTCCCGAAGATTCCTGGTAGCATCATGATGCATGAGAACTCATCCCTCATTTTACGCACAGTCGAGAAGGTAAACTTAGGCCCTATCGAACTGATCGAGGATGCCAGCATTTATTATGGAGGAGCTTCAACAAACGGCGAGGGTGGTATCCTGAAATTTAACGGAGGAATAAAAGGCGGCGGAAAACTAATTCTCGATGGAGCAAATAGAAGCCAATTCCGCCTTGAAACTGCCAACACTTTCACAGGCGGGCTCATGGCGCACTCAACTCAGAACGAACTCTTCTACCTCGTCGCCGCCGCAGACTCTTCCTTGGGGACTGGAGATGTTAACCTCAAGGAAAACAGCTCGTTGCTCATTGAAGCCAACCTAGATGATACTATCGCTAACACTGCTACGCTATCTCTTGAGGGAGCTGGCAGCCTCGAGACCAATAGCGAAGGTGAAGACCCCAGTAAACTCTACAAACTCTTTTTGAAATCGGATGAGACTGTCGCTGGCTTCTTCATCGATGGCGTCGATCAGGGCGAGGGTATCTTTTCTGGCGAAACACATCCAGCTATTACCGGCTCGGGAAGGCTCACTGTAAAGCGCTCTGATGATAACTAAGAATCTCAAGAAACAACTCGCCCAGCTCCTAACGATTTTCGCAGCGGGGACTCCCTTTGCCCAAGCCTACGAGCCGGCTTTAATCGACACCCATGTTCACCTCTGGCACCTTGATCGGCCTGAAGGAATCTATTGGATTCCGAAAGATAACCACGCCCTCTATCGATCTTTCATGCCAGAAAATCACGAGGCGATCGCTCAAAAAAACGGAGTGAATGGCGTTGTTGTAGTGCAAGCCGGGCAGCACCTACCCGACAACCAATGGAACCTCGATGTAACAGCCCACAACAAAGCGCTCTATCGCGGCGTTGTCGGGAACCTCTCCCAGGTGATCGGGACCGACAGATTCCAACCCCTCCTTGACAAGCTTTGCCAGGACGATCGCTACCTTGGCTATCGGATTTCAGGACGCACCCAAAAAACACTCACCAGAGAATTCTATCGAGACCTCGAAGAGACGGCCAGACAGGGGAAAACCGTCGACATACTTATCGGTAATTATACCCTTGAAGACGCTGCCGATATCGCAAACCGCATTCCCAATCTAAAAATCATCATTAATCACTTCGGCGGAGTGAGGCTTGATGGCAATCCACTCGCACCCACTTGGGTTGAAAAATTTCGCGCAGTGGCGAAATACCCCAACGTTTTTTGCAAAGTCTCCGCCCTTTTTGGGCGGGTGAAATCTCAACCAGCCCCACTCGACCTACCATTTTACAAACCCATTCTCGATCTCGCTTTAGAATGCTTTGGCGAAGATCGGATTATCTTTGGCAGCGATTGGCCGGTCACGCGAACGACCGCTGACTACGCTTCAGCCCTGAAACTTACCCGTGACTACTTCGAAAAAAAAGGCCCAACGGTTTCCCTTAAACTTTTCTCTAGTAACGCAAAAAAGTTCTATGAACTAAAAGATATCCAGCTCGAACCAGGCACCAAGAAACTTCCCCTCTCAGGAGAATCTTTCCGTATCAATGGACGTAATGCGTTCGTCATCCTTCCCAAAAAGGCGGAAAAAAAGACGCCATGGGTTTGGTATGCACCTACCCTGCCTGGCCTCCCCGCCAAATCCGAAATCTGGATGTTCCAACGATTTCTGGCCAATGGAATCGCAATCGCAGGAATTGATGTTGGCGAGTCTTATGGCAATCAGGACGGCCGCAAAGGTTTCAGCGAACTCTACGAATATCTCACAAGACGAAGAAACTTCGCGAAAAAACCCTGTCTCTTGGCCCGAAGTCGAGGAGGCTTAATGCTTTACAATTGGGCTGTCGAAAACCCCGGAAAAGTGGGTGGAGTTGCCGGGATTTATCCGGTTTGTAATCTTGAAAGCTATCCCGGTATTGCGCGTGCAGCGGGCGCTTACCAAATGACAAAAGATGAGCTGAAAGCAGAGCTTCACGAAAACAACCCCACCGAACGGCTTCAACCTTTGGCTACCGCAAAGGTCCCTATTTTTCATATTCACGGCGATAACGACAAAGTTGTCCCTTATCATCTTAATACCCAAATCCTGGTCGAAAAATATCTTAAGTTTGGCGGGCCAGCGGAAGTCGAACTTGTCAAAGGTCAGGGCCACAACATGTGGAGCGGATGGTTTGAATCCGAGACTCTGACTCGGTTCGTCGTTGATCGAGCCCTAGGGAAGCCCAGGCACAAAAGCCCGAGCAAGTAATTTTCAAACAAGGCCTACTCGTTTCGGGCGACATCCTCAAACCTTCACGTGAACGAGTAGGACTAGATTCAAATTCATATCAACGTTGTAGACCTTTGCTGTGCAAAATCGCTGTGAAAACTTCATTTAGTAAGGCCATGAAACTGATTCCAAAACACTTTCTTACTCTTACGGCATTACCCGTTCCGTTCACTCAAGCGGAACTTGTTCTACTCGAACATTTTGATTACGAAGGAACCAACGCACCTCTCAAGCACCAAGGTTGCCTCTAGTAAAGACACTAACAATGTGATCCTGGGATGGAATTCAGTTCCGGAAGCAGCCTACATCATCAGGCATTCTACCGATCTCGTGAACTGGCACAACGATCTCGACGACGGCATCACTTCCGACGGTGATACAACCTCAAGACGCTTCTCAGTTTCTGACTTTAGTCTCGATAGTCAGTCCATGGTCTTCTTCCGCGTTGAACGAGATAACACAAACTAAAAAAATCCTAGGCAATCCAATAAGAAGAGGCGGTTCAAAAGAATCGCCTCTTTTATTGCTCACGCTAATCCTACTTATGAAGCGATAATAGACGCTTAGATTCCTTGATGAGGAAATCAATATCCATGAAAGGATCGGCGGAGATGTCAGACCAAAGCATATGCCCCTTACCATCCAGAACGAAGGTTCCATGGAGCGGTTGATCTTCAAAGTCGTCGTGAGCGGTATATTGCTTGAAAACATCCTTGGCCGCATCAGAGACAATTGGAAAGGGAATGTCTCCTTTGCTGTAATTATCCTGAGAATCTTTGAGGTTAGCAATGTCATCCGTTGAGATCGCCAAAATCGGAAGCCCCGCTTTTTTAAAATCAGAATAACGATCCGCCATCGCGGTCATTTGTTCGGTGCAGTGAAGGCATCCCGCCCCCAAATAGAAGACAAGAATCACCGGCTTACCCCGATACTCCGAAAGAGAAACCTGTTTCTGATGTTGGTCCGGAAGACTAAAACCAGGAGCCGGAGGAGGCGTCCAGTGAAGTGGCCCAAGTTCGTCCAGCTTAGGACGCGGCAAAAGATCACCAGCAGGCTCATAAGCGACCCGCCAGTCAGCTGGATAACCAAGTTCCTTTGCGATCGGGGCAAGGCGGGCAAAAACGGGTGTTTCAATCTCCACTTCTGAACCAAATTTACGCAATTCCTCAAAACCCACCTTCCATGCCGCGTCATCTTTTTTAGCATGATAGAGTGCATGAATTGCCTTGGCTAAAAGAATGGTCTGCTTGTCCTTTTTCTCGATCTGTGCTTTTGAAAGCTCAGCTGCTTTCTCGTGATCACCGTAAGCCAAATGCCGAAGAACTGGAGTCTGCTGTGAAGGCCTCTTTGAGAGTGCCTCTTTTGCGGTTTTAAAGTCCCCATTCATCGCCGCGAGGTAACCTTTTAACTCAATGACGACATTTTCAAACTTCTTGATATTCTTTTGAAATTGATCATGAGCCTTTTTCTCAGCGGCTTTGATTTCTTTTTCTTTCTTCTTCTCCTTTTCAGCTTTTTCCTTTGCTGTTTTCTTCGCCTGTTCTTGATCCCCCTTAAATTTCGTCAAGTGAGTCTCGATTCCCTCGATAGCTTTTCTCAATTCAACTTGTTGACCAAGATTTGCCTGAGCGACTCCGATCAAACGAAGTCGAGAAAGATCATCCTCGGGCTTTGACAAGACTTCAAGCCACGGTGAATTTATGGTCTCAAGTGCTTCGTGCCAAAGCTCAGACTTTTCGAGATAATCAATTAAAGCACGTCTCCCGTAACGAGCAGATCCACGCCCCGGATTATTCAACTTAGGATGCCGTGGATTCCCCAAAAGGGATTTTGCCATATCGATACTCGCCCGGACCATTCCGAGGTGAGAGAAGTTCCGTGAAAGCCACTCGTTGTTGTGGGCATAGTTATGAATCTGATCCGGTAAAAGAAACCATTTCATCATGTGCTTGTGATCAACCCGTGCCGATGCCTGCTGTTGCCACATGGCATCTTGATAGCGCTTGGACTTAGAATAAATGTGGCCTGGCATATGCCACATGTGCGCGATGTTTGGAGCGGTCTGCCCGAGCCGAGCCGCTGAATCAAGCGCCTGCTTATGATTTCGGTAATCCCAAAGATGAATCGCATAGTGATGGGCCGGATGGTTCTGATTCTTTACGAAAATTTGCTCGAGAATCGCATCCATTCCGACGTGACTGGTAATCGGAATACCTTTTCGGTTGAACTGCCAACGCCGACAAACCAATAATGCTTTTGCCTCTAGGTCTTCAGGGTTATCCAGGACAATGTCTTCGTAAGCCTTTATGAAATTTTTTCGCCGCTTTGTCGCATCCTTTTCCTTTTTATCATCATGGTAGGCGACTTCAGCATTGAGATAGGCTCGTTCATGATCGCTGATTTTAAAATCCTCTTTCTTGAGAAGCTCACTCGCCTTAGCAATAAATTCCTTAGCCCGCTTTTCATTTTCGTAATTGGCTTGCGAAAGCCCCCAATAGGCCATCGCACAATTTGGATCATGCGCCAAAACCGCCCGAAACGATCTCTCTGCCTCATAATACCAAAATCCGTGGAGTTGCCCCAATCCCTGATTAAAGTAAGCCTGCCCCTTATCCCAGCTCGAGGTGATGGCCAGGTGAACATTACCGGTCAATCCCATCAAAGGCCCTTCTTGCCGCGGCCCCTCGTTGAAAGCGTGGCCATTGTGGGAATGGCCTTCTTTGATATCCTTATTCGTTTCTTGGGCGAACAAATAGGTAACTAGGAAAGGAAGGGTGAAAAGTCTCTTCATTGTAGATGCTTGTGAGTTGAGATTACGTAAGAGATGTGCTGAGCTTTCCAGATGATTCGCTTCATTTCACTTCTATTCCTTCTTTTCAGCATCTCTCAAGCAGCACAAAGGCCTAATATTGTCGTCATTTTCTGTGATGACATGGGCTATGGAGACCTCGGTTGCTTCGGGGCGAAAGGTTGGCAAACACCCCACATCGACTCAATCGCTAAAAAAGGAGTTAAATTTACCGACTTCTATGTCGCCCAGCCCGTCTGTTCAGCTTCTCGCGCCGCTCTTCTCACCGGCTGCTACCCAAATCGTATCGGCATATCCGGCGCCCTCTCCCAACGCAGCACGACCGGCATCCACTCCGATGAAACCACCCTCGCCGAAATCTGTAAATCTGCAGGCTATCGGACCGCAATGTATGGCAAATGGCATCTTGGCTATCAAAAACAATTCCTCCCCGTAAATCACGGCTTTGACGACTACTTCGGCTATCCTTATTCAAATGATATGTGGCCCAGCGGCCCCGTTCGCTTTATGCCGAATTACCCCCTGCTTCCGCTCATTGAAGACAACGAAATCATTGCACGTGTTCGCGACCAGTCATGGATGACCACCTGGATCACCGAGCGCTCTGTTCGCTTTATCAACGAAAAAAAGGACAAGCCCTTCTTCCTCTATCTTGCTCACCCACAACCACATGTCCCGCTCTTCACCTCACCAAAACACAGCGGTTCCTCAGAGCAAGGAAAGTATGGCGACGTGATACAGGAAATCGATTGGTCCACCGGACAAGTTCTCGCCGCACTTGAAAAGGCAGGAGTCACTGAAAACACAATCGTCGTCGTCACCAGCGACAACGGCCCATGGATGGTTTATGGAAATCATGCCGGAGGAGTGGGCCCGCTCCGCGGCTGCAAAGGCAACTGCTGGGAGGGCGGAGTACGCGTTCCTTGCGTCATGCAGTGGCCCGCCAAATTAAAAGCGAGTTCGGTTGTTAAAACCCCTCTCATGACGATCGACCTTCTGCCAACCATCGCAAAGATACTTGAGGTCCCCCTCCCCAACAGACCCATTGATGGTAAAGACGCCTGGCCCGTCATCTCCGGCCAGCAAACCGAGCCAGTTCAGGAAGCCTATTACTTTTGGTATAAGCGCAACGACCTTGAAGCAATGCGAATGGGTAAATGGAAACTGCAATTTCCACACACCTTCCGAAATTCCAAAATCACACCTGCCAACGAGGGCCATGCCGGAAAGTATGTTATGCAAAAATGCGGACTTGAGCTTTACGACCTTGAAGCTGACGTCGGAGAATCCAAAAACATCGCAGCCCAGCACCCCGAAATCGTGTCTAAAATGCAAGCACTCGCAATCGGAAAACGTAGCGAGCTCGGCGACCGGCTTCAAAAAATTAAAGGTAGCGACAACCGCGAACCCGCCTTCGCAAAAATTGCGAATTGGGCGAAACCCAAACCAGCAAAAGAATAAAAACGGCCGTGTAACAAACGATTGTGGGGAAAAGAACAAGGGCCCCGTGAAGTTTTAGCGACAGCTTTAAAATTTGGGGAGAATTCCCTTCTAATAACCAGTGCTCCAAAAGTGATTCACTCGCGATAAGCAGGATTTTTTACCGTAGGAATTGGAGCTTTCGTCGACTTCTGCCAGTCTTGCAGTTCTCTTAACAACTCCCGTTTTTTCTCTTCATTTCTTAGAACAAGATTCGTCTTCTCTGATGCATCCATCTTTAAATTATAAAGTTCGATTACTTCATCTTCAAAATATTGAATTAACTTCCAATCTCCCTTCCGAATTACACTACATGGCGTCGTTCGGAAGAACTTCGAAGCGGAATCTGGATCCGCTTTATAGCTTTGTAAATACCCAGGGAAGTGCCAGAAGAGTGAACGTGGTTTTAAATCCTTTTTCGTAAAAGTCGGCAGGAGGCTCACCCCATCAAGCCCGGCCGGACTGATCTGCCCGGCCAGATCTAGAAAGGTCGGATAAAGATCGATCTGAGAAATCGGAGAGTTATTTTTGGAACCTGCTTCGATCACCCCGGGAAAGCGCACCAGAAACGGCTCCCGGATCCCGCCTTCATAATACATCCCTTTCACGCCTCGCAAAGGCTCGGCACGCGAGATACTCCCGTGCGGGCCATTATCCGAAGTGAAAATCACGAGCGTATTCTTTGCCAAATTCTGCTCATCGAGAGTTTTTAAAATATGGCCTACCGCTTGATCCATCGCATCAATCATCGCGGCATATTTTGGGTTTTTATGCGAACCATCGGGCGACTTCTTTTCATATTTCGCGGTCAGATTCTTGGGGGCTTGAATCGGGGTATGGACCGAGTAAAAAGGGAGATACACAAAGAAGGGAGACTTTGAGTTCTCCGTAATCCAGTTTGAGACATCTCTACTCAAACGCTCGGGCAGATGTTCCCCTTTGGGCCCGTCTTTAAGATATGGATTATTATAGGGTGAAAAATATGACTTAGGATGCCCCCAAGTAGTTCCTCCAAAATTTGTATCAAACCCATCCTTAGCAGGATCTTCGCTCAAATGCCACTTCCCAGCCACGCAGGTCCGATAACCCCTCGATTTCAAGGCTTCAGCGACCGTCACAAATTTGCCATCAAGAATTCTCTTATTTGTGATTGGAATAAGCTTACGATTTTTGGCCTTTCCTCGGTCTGAATTAGATACCGTGAACACGCCATGACGGGGAGTGTACTTCCCCGTCATCATACACGCACGTGAAGGAGCACAATTTGCGGCTCCAGCATAAGCATTGGTGAAAGTCATTCCCTCCCTTCCGATTCGATCGATATTTGGAGTCTCGTAATATTTTGACCCCTGACAGGAGAGGTCGGTATAACCTAAATCATCGGCATAAATCAGAACGATATTGGGATTTTTACCAAAAGCTAAAATAGCGCCCGAAATGTGAATAAGTGCAAATTTCTTAATCATTCTTAACTGTAACAATTCCCTCGCTTCCAAGGTGAAGACGAAGGTGGTTGGAATACCCTTGTCCAGGTTCAGCTTGGAGAGGAAACTTTTTTTCCATAATTTCATGAACAAGATTCTTACACTTTTGGCTGCACTCACGCTCCAAATCCTCACCCCTGTCTTAGCACAGGAGTCAGGAACCGATCTTACCAGAGCCCAAAAAGACCGTGAACGGCTGATCGATCTAGCGCTTCGCTTGGAAGCAGACTTCGGCCGGACTCTTCAAGATTTCACCCAGCTTCAGAAAGACTATGCAAAACTCCTCAACGAAAAGGCGATTCCTGACCAATCGGCAAAAGTCCAAAACCTCCAACAGAAGCTTAAGCAAGCACTTGCTAAACTCGCGGAAAAAAGACCTGCCGGCCCCGATCCACACACCCAGGAGCTTCTGAAGCAAGATATGGTGAATCTCCGCAACGAGCTCCATCGCGAGCGGCAGGATCTCCTCGTTGCCCGCGCACGCCTCATCCGCGTAAACGAACTAGAAAGCAAGCTAGACAACGAAACCATAGGAAAAATACAGGCGACGAAAGAGCTCAAGCAAATCAAAACCGAGCGCACAAAACTTCTCGGTGAGTTGAAATCAACAATGGTAAAGCTCGAAAAGGCAGAGCAAGGCCACGAGGTTACAATCGCAAGAATTAACTCACTTCAAAAAGAAAACCTCACTTTAAAAGAAAAAGTCAAAAATCAGGACATCAAAATCGCACGCCTCCTCCCGATCGAACAACAGTATAAAAAAGCGACGGTTGCAGCGACTGAACTCAAAAAAGAACAAAGCCGCCTCTCTAAAATCCTCACGGAGCGTGAGAAGCAATTAGCCAACCTCAAGTCTCATCTCGCTGCTGAGGTCAAACGGAGCCTTGAGATTCCGATCTTAGTCCAGGCTAAGACCGAGCTCGAAAAGAAACTCGCTGAAAGCACTACTAGCAACAAAGCATTAAAAATGGATAACGGCATTCTTGGCGCAAAACGCCTTGAACTCGAGGAAAGGGCTAATGAGGCACAACAGACCATTGTTGCCATGCGCGCCCAGCTCGAAAAAAATAAGAAAGCGATCGCTTCAGTTACAGAGCTCAATACAACGAATTCCCGTCTCATCACCGAGAAGGCCCTACTTAAAACCACCGCTGATATGGCCAAGGCCGAACTCGTAAAAGCGATGGGATTACAAACCCGACTTGAAACGGAATTAGCGGAAACAAAAAAAATCGTGGTGACTGTCGAAGCACTAAAAAGTAAGAATACAGTTCTTATCGAAGACCAAGCAATGATCCAAGATCGCCTCAGGGCGAACGAAAAAAGCTTCAGCCTGCTCAAGGCCGACCGCGATAGAATAGAAGTGGCTTATAAAGACCTTGAGAAAGCGAAAACTGACCTTACGACGGAGATCAGGCAGCGTAATGATGAACTGAAAAAAATTCGTGCGGAACTCGTTGAAAAATCGAAGGATTCTGAAGATTTCGGCTCTCTTAAAAAAGAAAAAGCCGCTCTCGAGGCAAAGCTCATCAAACGTGACGAAGATTTAAAGAAGGCCCGCAAGGAACTCGGTAAACTTCAAATCAACGCTACCGTCCTCGAAAAACAGCTCGTATCTCTCAAGCGGACAACTGCCTCCATCAATCCGATTCGCTACGCCAAAGGGGACGCTAATGTCACCAATCAACAAACTCGCGTATTAAGCGAAGTTCAGCAGGTCCTTAAAATCTTCCCAAACGCCCGCTTCGAAATCGTGGGCCATACCTGTGATCTTGGAATAACCGAACAAAATATAGATCTTAGCCAGCGGCGCGCGAAATCGCTTCATGACTTTTTACTCTCGAAAGGAATAAAAGAAAATCGCCTCAACCATCGTGGAATGGGCCAAAGCGAACCAGCTGTTCCCAATACTAACGAAGCCAATCGTCGTCAAAACCGACGTGTTGAAGTTGAAATCCTCGACTAACCGTCCGCTTTGGAAACCTCTCCTTACGGGACCACCACAGACGGTCAAACCGTCCGGCTTTTCACACTGACCAACTCGTCTGGAGTGAAAGTCCAGCTTTGTGAATATGGTGCCATCGTCGCATCCGTAAAAACACCTGATTGCAGCGGCAAGTTTGCCAATATCATCCTTGCTAAAGACTCTTTAGAGGGCTGGCTTGAAAACCCGGAATATCTCGGTGCGACTGTGGGGCGCTACGGGAATCGAATTTCAAAAGGAAAATTCTCAATAGACGGTAGCGACTACGAATTAGCCAAAAATAACGATCCAGGCGGCATCCCATGCCACCTCCATGGTGGTGAAAAAGGTTTCAGCCACGTTCTCTGGAACGGAGAACCTGTCATTCGCCCCAAGGCTAGTGGTGTCTGCTTTACCTACTACTCGGATGCAGGTGAGGAAGGCTACCCTGGCAATCTCACTGCCAAAGTCACCTACTGGCTTACCGAAGATAATGAACTCATTTTTGAGGCGACTGCTAAGTCCGATGCCCCTACTCCGGTCAACCTCATTAATCACACATATTGGAACCTTTCCGGAAAACCAACCAAAACGATTCTGGATCACGAGCTACAACTGAACGCGAATCATTTCCTGCCCACCTCCGCTGGATTGATCCCAACCGGAAAAAAGGAAGAGGTTAAAGGAACCCCTATGGACTTTACCAAGCCCATCCGGATTGGAGAGCGGATCAAAAACAACTTTGAGCCTCTTAAAATTGGAAATGGCTACGACCACTGCTGGGTCCTCCAGGAAGAAGGCTCTGGGAACTTAAGAACGACTGCAATTGTCCACGATCCAAAGAGTGGCCGGATTCTTGAAGTAAAGACGGACCAGCCTGGAGTGCAGTTTTACAGCGGGAACTTCCTTCCCTGCAAACACACTGGATTTTGCCTTGAGACCCAAGCATTTCCCGATTCGCCAAATCAACCCGATTTCCCGAATACTATTTTGAGACCTGGTGAGAGCTACTCCCACACCTGCGTCTTTAAATTTTCGACAAGTTCCGACTATCTACCTGGGCCTTGAAGGATCCTGATTGTGCGGCCCAGCACTTCCCCTCCTGATTCTCGACGAGCATGCGATAGTAATACTTCGTGTCGGGCTTCAAATTCCTGAGCCGAAAACGATTGCCACCCATCGCAAGGGCTCGGGCATCGGTCGAAGCGTCCCACACTCTGCCCTTTCCCAAACAGTTTCTCACTCGCTCTTCCACGCTCGGTGCCATGGAGCTTTCGGGGAGCAAAGGTTATGGCGTCTAGTTCCCCATACCACACCACTCCTTTCGCCGCCCGCCCTGGTGCTTTAAGCTGGTAGGAAATGGTCGCCGATCCAGAGTCGATCTCGGTCACATGACTGCCTCCCTATCTCTGCCGGCAGTTGATAGAGCCCCTCCAAAACATCCGGCTTGAGATATTTCAGCCCCTTGTGCTGGTGGCCTGACTTCACCTCAGCCGGAGACCTCACGAAAATCCAACGCCCCCGGTTGTCATTCGAAACCAATGATCCTTGCTTATCGCGATTCCATGATTCTGGAATCGGGCCTTGGTTGTCATCCGGTCCACCGGAAAAATCTGTCCCGTCGCATCAACGAACCATCCCCTCCGATCAAGAACACGTTCCACGTCTCCCGTGCGCTCCACTCGGGGCGGACCCGGGACTTCACAAAAAGATGAGGCCCTAAGAATAGCCTTAGTATTCCTACGAGGCACCTTGTTCCCCACCGCATAAAGAACCCACTGATTTTTCGCCTCATCAAAAAGGTAGCCGTAATAAGTATGATAAATTCCGTTCTTCTCGACGCGCAGGGCTTGGATCACCGACTCTGGTTGATGCGCATAGGGCGTCCAATTACGAATTTTCACACCTGAACCCTCATGACCAAAGCCGCTGAACTCGGCATCAGGATTCCCGGTCGCCAATAGATGAGGCATCTGGTCGAGCGCCGGCAACTCTCCTTTCGCCCCCTTTTGGGAAAGCGCCCACATCGAGAAATTCACCCCTCCTGCGGCTCGTTGATTAGCCCCAAAACTAGCCCCAAAGTAACCAAAATTTGTCGTCATCGGACTGTAGCTTGAACCACTTGATGTAGTCCGACTTTCAAAAATCCACATCACCGGCTCCGGACATCCCTCCGACCAGTAGCGGGTATGAATCGCAGCCGGCCGCCAGCGCACCCGAAGCAGGGACAACTTCATCATTTCAGCTCCTTTCAATCTGACCGACTTCACTACCCCCATGCCATTCCCAGTATCTCATCAGAGAGATCTGCTGTTTCCCTTTCTCGAAATGAGATCGGAAAGGTCCTCAGCTTTTCTTTTTCCCCGACCAAGAATTCCCTCCGGTTCTCACCCACTTCTAGACTCCAGCTCCCTTCGCCTTCCCCTTGGGCAAATTCAATCGTGACTGTCGCCTCAGTTTTTGCCTCCGCAAAAAGATACCATCGTGCCGTCGCGGCATCCTTACCCGAGATAAACTCAAGCGCCTGGAACGACGAACTAATCAACCCCTTCTCCGCTTCTTTCATCAAACCTTTCCCGATTGCCCGGACCTTACCCTTATCAAAAAAGCCATTATTAGCGGTCAAAACGAGCATTCCATCTTGGGATCGCTCAGCCTGATGAAAAACCCCTTCTTTTTCTCCCGCTATTCGCTCCAAGGCAACGCAATCCGTACTCGCGACTAAACTCACTACCAAAACCAAGGACCTCATATCGACTCTACGTTTGCCATCGGTTGATTCTACCGGATCAATGGCGCTTCTTACGCTCCCCCAATGTAAACCCACACTTCCGGAACGAATCATATAAATTCATCATCCTAAATTCTAAGGAGAGTGACCATTGCCATCTTAGCTCAACAGACTAACCTAGCGGAGAAAATTACCAAACTCGTGTCCAAAGTTACTATCTATCACTTCAATCATTGAGGATCTTCTACTAATGCCTTGGCGGTCGCCAAGGACCTAGGTGTTGAACATGAAGTCATCCTTTACATTAAAACACCACCTGACGAGGCCACACTCACAAAAATCGTGGACGTCCTTGAAGATCCGGTAGAGGACCTCGTTCGTAAGGATTCCAAATTTAAGAAACTTGAACTCGATCCAGACGATTTCTCAGGTAACCCAAAGGCGGTCGTCGATATTCTCGTGAAGCACAAACAACTCCTTCAGCGACCCATTTTGGTCACTAGGAAGAAGGCCATTATTGGCCGCCCTAAGCAAAGAATTATCGACTTTTTGAGTAAATAAAATTGGGAGAGGAAATCTCACTCCACCACCAATTCTTTGATCGATCACGCCGCTCTCGTTTCTAATGAAATAGTTGGCACCCCCCTAAAATCGAAACCCCATGAACTGCGATCGATTCCTTCATCGGGAAATCTAGAAAAAACAAAAAAATAGGTCCAAATGCACCGCTTCTCCCCTAGAATTCTCCTTATGCAACATATCATTGCCCTCACTTCCTTCTTCGCTTTCGGGTCATTTACAAACGCCCAGGAAAGGCCCACCGCTGAAAACTGCCCTGCCAGTATATGCCAAGCCGGAACATGTGCCTCCGATCGCTGTGGTCTTATGGTAAGGCTTGCTGTCACCGGCCTTGAAAAAGAGGGCGCCGCTGAGAGTACCAAAATCACTCTTGGCGCCATGGCTGGTATCAACTACTGCTCGACCTGCACCAAGTCCGGAACTGTCATGGTCAAGTATGACGCCGATAAAATGAAAGTTTGCGATATTGAAAACGCTGTCGCCAATAACGGCATC
>CASICJ010000071.1 GCA_949373085.1 uncultured Verrucomicrobiales bacterium | reverse complement strand
GCTTCAATGACTTTTTGACTCGGAAAAAGAGGGGTGATTGGTCGGCGTGTTGGTTCTCATCAGCGTGCGGATTGATGGGACGAAGGGGATGGACTTACTCGGCGGCGATGCGGAGGCGAGTGGTCTGGTGGCCGCGCGCTTCGGCGGTGATTTCCCAGGCTCCGCCTGGTTCGTGGTCCGGGAGGGTGGTGGGGGCTTGGAGGGTGCCTGCGGCGGATCCGGTGGTCTCGGACATGACGTCGCCGAGGGCGAGGACGGCGCGGAGGGCGGCGTCTGCTTCTTGCTCGGTAATGGCGAGTTGAGGAGGCATGGGGATCTCACCCCAAGTGCCGCTGCCGCCTTTCTTGAGCTTCTCTTTGAGGGTTTCGAGGGCTTTGGGTTGATCCTTATAGCGGAGGGCGACATCGGTGTAGCGGGGGCCGATCGATTTGGCATCCGTTTGGTGGCAGGCGAAGCAGAGCCGGGCGGTGAGGGTCTTGGTGACGGGCTTGGACAGGCTGATGACGCCGGAGTCGTGGCCGGCCGGGGCGATGTAGCGGAGGCGGACCACGGCCTGGGACGGATCGCCGAGGCCCTTGACCTTGAAGCCAAGGGTTCCTCCGGGAGCGAGCGTGTCGGCGGCGAGTTCGAGTTCGAGCTTCGGTTGTTGATTGGCACCGTTGAGGGGGACGCGGGCGATGCTGCGGTTGCCGGAAGCGTCGATGGCGACGGCCCGCAATTCGCTGCCGGTGTTGGCGGGGACCGTGACGGTCGAGCCGGTGGCCAGTTTCGTTTCGGCAGTGCCGATGGTGAGCCACCACTCCACCGTTATTTTTTCGTTCTCGGGATCACTGGCGGACTTTACCTGCCAGCGATTGGCTTGACCGGCGACAGCCTCCACCTCCAGAGAAGGTGCCTCGTTCCCTCCGCCGGGACGAATGCGGCGGACGCGGCCGTCGCGGTTGAAATACCAACCGGAACCGTATTCGAGGAGCCAGTAGGAGCCATCGGCGGCCAGCTCGAGGTCCATAGGATGGCGGAGGCCGTCGGAGATCTTCACCAACTTCTCGAGGTCATCATTCTGGTCAAGTTTCGCCTTCCAGAGTTTGCCGCGCATCCAATCGTAGGTGATGAGACTGTGGTCATCTTCTTTGGAGAGAAGATTCCAGGGGCGCTTGGCATCGTGGTAGAAAATCGGGCCGGCCATGGCGTTGCGGCCGCCGGATTCCATGACCGGGAACTCGGAGGATTTGGAGTAGGGATACCAGATAAAGGCCTTTTGGGCAGGGGGTAGGATTTCGAGTCCGGTGTTGCGGCTCCCGGGATTACGCGGAGCGGCGGGGTCGGTGAGGGTGCCGGGCTTGCCGGTCGTGAAATCGAGGATGGGGTAGGGCTTGTTGTCACCGATGAGGAAGGGCCAGCCGAAGTTGCCGGCTTGGCGTGCTTGGTTGATTTCGTCGTAGCCCATGGGGCCCTTTGCGTCGGCTTTCCGAGCGTCGGGTCCCACTTCGCCCCAGTAGATGTAGCCGGTTTTGGGATCGAGCGAGAGGCGGAAGGGATTGCGGCAACCCATCACGTAGATCTCGGCGCGGGTGTCTGGGGTGCCTAGCTTGAAGAGGTTCCCGGCGGGGATTTCGTAGCCGTCTTTGGTGGGGCGAATGCGCAGGACCTTGCCGCGGAGGTCGTTGGTGTTGCCGGAGGAGCGCATCGCGTCGGTGTGATCGCGCTCCTCTCGATCATCGATGGGGGCCTTGCCTCCGCTTTCGAAAGGATTGGTGTTGTCGCCGGTGGAGAGGAAGAGCAGTCCGTCCGGGCTGAATTTGAGGCTGCCGCCCTGGTGGCAGACGGTGTCCCGGCGATCGGTGATGACGTCGAAGATTTTCTGCTCCGAGGAGAGATCGAGGAGGCCACCCTTGAGGGTGAAGCGGGAGAGGCGGTTGAGCAGCTCGGTCGGGTGGCTGTAGTAAAGGTAGAGCTCTTGGCTGGTGGCGAAGTCGGGGGCGAGGGTGAGACCGAGGCCTCCGTCTTCGCGGGCGTATGGGCTCTTCTTGTCGGATTCCCGAAGGGCCGTGACGGGGAGTTCTCCGATGACGAAGGTGCCTCCGGTGTCGGGATTGACGCGGAGGAGGCGGCCTTCGCGCTCGAGGACATAGACGCTGCCGTCGGGGGCGATACTGATCTCCATTGGGTCGCGGAAATTTTCGGCGATGGTGTCGATGCGAAGGTTCTCCGCGGACAACGAGCCGAGGAGAAGAAGAGAGAGAAGGAGATTTTTCATGAGGGTGAGGGTGAGGGTGAGGGGAGAAGGGGTTAGGCGATCAATTCGGAAAACGCTCTAGCCTGGACGATTCTATCGTTTTTTCAAGTTTAGGTCGAGATTGCCGTAGTGGTCAACAGGGTTGGCGAAGGGATTGAGGAGAGTGGTTCCCCAGTTGCCGATCGTTTGGTAATTTTAGGCACCGTAATTTGGATATTGACAGGAGAGACCGGCGATTTTGAGACGCTCGCCGTCGCCCCCGGCTTGGACGTGGTGAACTTTATTCCCAGGAAGCCCTGAGGTGATCTGCCGAGTCAGGATCTGGGCGGAGGTAAGGAGCAGGAGAAAGACAATTTTTCATGACAAGTGAAGAAGTGTTCGCGATTTTCTTTGCGAAATTCCTAGCAGTGGCGAGATCTCCGTTTCCTGCTAAAGATCCATTCACCCATGAGACACCTTACCCTCCTCCTCTTGATTGGCGTATTTGGAAACTCGCTCACGCAAGCAGCCAACTCAAAGCCAAACATCGTGCTCATCTTTCTGGACGATGTCGGCTACGGCGATCTCGGCTGCTACGGCAGTCGAGTCAACAAGACTCCAGAGATCGACCGTCTCGCCAAGAAAGGCCAACGATGGACGTCCTTTTATTCTGCAGGCCCCTGGTGCACGCCAAGCCGATACGGCATGATAACCGGTTGCCATCCCGTGATCGCGAAAGAAGGCTACAGTCTTAGGAATTCAAAGAAGGTCACCTTACCTTCCATGCTCCGAAAGCAAGGGTATGCCACAGCCCTGATCGGCAAGTGGCATCTCGGTGATTTGAAAGACCCGCTAAGTGGGAAAGGCCAGCCCCTTGATCATGGATTCGACTACTACTATGGCACCCCAGCAAGTAACGATATTCCCCGCCCGCTCGATGGCCGGATCCAAAACTACGCTGTCTTCTGAACCTGCGACAAGTTCACCTTTCCAACCCCACTGATTCGGAACCGAACGGTCATTGAGATGCCAGCCAACCAGGAACTCTTCACCAAGCGGTATACCGAGGATTCCCTTCAATTCATCCAGAAAAACCAAGACCAACCCTTTTTCCTCTATGTGGCCCACAACATGGCACACGCACCCGTTTTCGCGTCTAAAGAATTTCAGGGGAAAAGCGTCGGTGGACGCTACAGCGATACGATCGAGGAACTCGACTGGTCAGTCGGTCAGATCATAAAAACCCTTCGTCGCCTTAAACTGGAGAAGAACACGATGGTCATCGTGACGAGCGACAATGGACCCTGGTCCGTGTTCCGCAATCACGCTGGAACAGCGTTTCCTCTGAGAGGTGAAAAGCACTCTTGGTTTGAAGGAGGTCGACGGGTCCCTACCATCGGCTACTGGAAAGATCAGATAAGGCCAGCCACCATCGACGGCATCGGGCCTAACATGGATTTCTACGCCACCTTTGCGGCGCTTGCCGGCGGAAACGATCCCAAAAAGGACTCGACCTACTCCTCACAGAATCTCGCACCGGCCCTTTTCGAAGACAAACCATCGCCTCGCACCTCGTTCCTCTTTATGGATGCAGCCTATCGTTCCGGAGAATTCAAGATTCACCGGAGGACGCGACCCTTTCCCGACCCCAGACTATCGGACGTTCCCCGACCAAAAGAGCTCAAACACGATCCCCCACTACTCTATGATTTGCGGGTCGACCGCGGCGAACAAACCAACATCGCGGGCCAGCATCCAGCGATTGTAGAAAGACTCAATCAGGAGATGGATTCTCAACTGAAGAACCAATGTCATTAAGTTAAGAAACAACGCCCTTTCAAACTGCTAGGAATTTGCTTTTGGGGTGGGGCGCCGTTGAGGGGATTGGAGAGGGGAGAAAGGGGAGGTGATGAGTATTTCCACTATCTGAGCATAGACAAACTACCCAAACTGACTTTCATCATCTGCAGGGAACCGACAGCGTGAACTGACAAGGTGCTCTTTTCGCGTTTCGTATTTCGTCCCTTGTTCTTTGTGCTATGACTAGCCGACTTCCTAAGTCCACACTGAACAAGAAGAGAGGTGAATTGCTTTGAAGCAATAGGAGATGATTTTCGTAGGCTTCAGCCAGTTACGAATGAACGAAAGCATTAGGGTCTTCAGAAGTCGCCGCTTGGGTTGCTTCGGTTACTAGCTAATTGAGAAGGGGAGCTGCAAGGGGAATTGTCACACTACGACCAGTCTTGTTTGTTTGGAGTCTGAGTTCTTCTCTCTGTAGATCAATGTGGTTCCACCTTAGAGTCGCTAGATCGCCAAGACGCTGACCTGTATAAAGACCAAATAAAATCATACCTTCCCATTCACTTGTCGCCTCTTCTCGCATGAGTTTCAGGGATTCCGACCATGGGCCGATACATCTGGTTTGCTAATTAACACCCCTTAATCTTATAAAAATACTTGGCAAATCAGAATCGATATCAACACTTTTGCCCTCTGAGAAGTATTTAACCCATTGTCCATCTAGTCAAAGGGAGCTCAGTTTTTCTAACCCCTAGAAGCAACCCCCTGTAATCGGTAATGGCTGAGCTTAAAGACGTTCCATTCTATATCCCAATTTCCCGCTCTCGAGTGAAAGATGCTCTTATCGCTATGGATGTTGTTGATAAGACTTTGGCGAAAGAGTTAAAACAAGTTTCGCAGATGTTGGAGGCGCTCTGGCATCACAACTCGCACACCACTCAGGAAAAACTTAAGTTGATCTATGAGGATGTTGATCCTTTTGGAAATCCACAGGGAGCCTTACCGCGTATCGAACGCTTTTTGAGGATCTTTGATGAGGTTTTAAAAGACGGTAATTGGGAGCCAATATCAAATGAAGAACTACAGGAGGCAATGGACGGGGAAGATGTTTTTCCCATCAGTCTTGATGTGAGACTCGATGAATTTTTAGAAATGCGGCTCTACAAACTAGGCGTGATGCCGTTTACAACTTTTCGAAAGGCATTTTTCGGTCTTAAAAAAATTCCTATTGAAGGGGTGGCATATGATCGGGTGCTTCAGGTCGTGCAATATAAAGAGGCGGAATGGTTTAAGGCCAATAAGAGGATGAAGAACTTCCCAGGGAAGGATGCACGTGGCTTACATATGCATTTGTTTAAGACCGTGCCTAAGCTCGATTTGGAGACAATTTTTCCTAATACGACGCCAAATATGCGAGGTATTGACCGGCTCAAGATTTTAGCTCCTGCGCTTGCTGGTATTGTCACAATTACTGCAAAATTTGGTCCGATTCTTTTTGGAGACTCTCCGGGAGACACTAATCTCAGTCTAATCTTTGGAACCTTAGTAGGATTGTTCACCTACATGTTGCGATCGTATTTGGCTTATCGGAAAACCAAAGAATCTTACCTAGCTCAAGTTTCGAAAGACCTCTATTTTAAAGGTCAAGCCAACAACAGCGCCGTTATAAATCTTGTGATTGATTTGTCGGAAGAGCAGGAGGTCAAAGAGGCTATTTTGGCGTATTTTTTCCTCTTAGTGGAAGCCGACCAAGGACACACCATCGAATCTCTCGACGATCGTGTCGAAAAATGGATCTCAGACACCTTTGGAATCAAAGTAGACTTTGAAGTGCAAGACGCACTGGGAAAGTTGACGGAACTTGGCCTTCTAGAGGAAACCAATGGCCTAATGAGTGTCGTCCCTCCGAAAAAGGCCCTTAAGATTCTCGATCGAATATGGGACGAGATCTACAACTTTGAAGACTGAGTCTTGTAATTACTATCGCATTCTCAGGGGAGGGGGCTGCTTGCATAGCAGTCGACACCGCGAGGATACGCGTGGTGGACAAGCTGAGTAGTTGGAAGATTCGGGCAACGTTTCTAGCCCAGGCGTATGGTTTGGCAAGGCAAGGCGACCCTCAACTTTTAAAAGCGACTTCCTAGTTGTTTACTCCTGACCGTCATCGTCGACGGACCCGACACCGAATACAGCCCTTTTGATAAATGCTGCGTTTAACGCAATAGTTCCTGCGACCCAAAAGACTAAAATTCCCAGATATTTTGCCGCGCCAGCGGTGGGCTTGAACCACCCTTTAGAGTAGCCAAGGCCAATGAATGAAGCAAAGAGTACTCCTAAAACAATGGACCCAAGCCCACCCATCGCTCTGTAAGCAAAGCGGAGAAGTAGGAGCCATGCGGCGAGGACTACTAGAGCGAAGAATATTGTGCCCATTGGCAACGGGTTCCAAGTTTCTACTGATATAATAGCTTGCGTTGCACAAGGCCCAAAAGGGTTATAGGTCACCAACACTAGAAGCAGGGCAACAGCCGTTCTAATAGCAAATTCTTTCCAAGTGAATCGTCGTCTGATTGACATATTATATTGTGTTTAAAGTTTGTTTTTGTTTAAAGTTTGTTTTAATACTCATCCCAAGTTGATTCCTCAAGGCTTAATGTGATGGTTTTAAAAAGAGCATTCTTTTTGGCTGCTTATATCCGTGCTCGCTACCAAACTGCTTGCCAGGACCCGCTGAAATAATCTCAGGCCGACTTGGATCTTTGCTGCCTAAATACGCATATTTTTATTTGGTATCCAAAGGTTCAAAAAGATCCTTCTTCATCGACGAGAGCCTGCACCCAATCGCGAGGACAGGGTCCAATCCAATCTTCTCCGACACAGACATCTCGCGGCGCATTGCCTCTCTTAGCCTATCAGCTGGGAAGTCATCTGGATGATTGTCCAATGTAAGCCTTTACAGCGCCCCAGTCGAACATGGCGAGACGGGCTTCAAAGAGTCCGCTGGAGAGGTGTTCACAGACCGCTTTGAAGGCAGCCTGGCGTCCCCCTTCGGTCTTCCTCTTCTTGTTGTGGATTTTTCCTTTTGGCACAGACGTAGAGCGTTTCTTTATCCTCTACCCCTCTACTTAATCTGGCGGAATTCTCTATAAAATAGGATAGAAAATTCATTAACTCACTTCAATTTTCCAGTCAGCATTTTAGCACGTCTGACTGCACGATCCGCGTCTGATAATTTGGTGGCGTTGGACGCTAAAGAAAACAAGTTCACTTTTGCTTGGGCATTGGCATCTAAAATAATTTTTAGCGAGGTGAAATACTCGTTTGCTGATGCAATACCTCCAACTAATGATTTCTGACGATCCAGTAAAATCTTTGCCTGCAAAGCTTGCCCGTCCAAAGATTGAACAGATCCATCTACATATTTAGATTCAGCAACTTTGTGGCTCCAAGCCTCCAGAGCAGTTCTATCTGAGCTTTTCAAGTTTTCATTCTGTTCAATCAGGGCTGATATTTTATTCAGAACGCCGATTAATTTTCGATCTGAAGTCAATTCCTCCCAATCTTTTGAACCATCAAATGAGTAGACTATAGAGGCCTCGTTGATTACCTTTTCTGTAATTCTTTTTAATGTGCTATTTCCCCATTTCCCGATTTTAAATTTGGAATCACCCCAAACTGATTTGACAGGTGAAAGGAAGACCGCTTGGCCTTTTTTACTGATTTGTTCGGATCCAAGGATATAGCCTTCTTTTCTAACTGCTCCGTAGGCCACTCCAAAAATACTCGCAGAGAACCCTACCTCACCCTTTGGGTTGAAATAGTTACGGTAGGCAATTAAAGCAACCAGATCGGCCTGGCGCAGAGTAACGGGATCATCCTTATCGCCATCTTTAAATTTTACACCCAGCTCAGAAGCGACTGAAGATCTCAGTCGGTCCATTTTATACTCATGATCTTTTAAATAACCTGAAAGACTCAATAACAACTCTTCAACGTCTTTACTGATGTCTTTTGCTTTTGGCGCGGGCCTTTTAGAGATCGCAGTGGTGATGACGGCATTCTGATTAGTTTTGCTTTGAGCAACTCGATT
>CASICJ010000070.1 GCA_949373085.1 uncultured Verrucomicrobiales bacterium | reverse complement strand
ACCCAGACCCACCTTTACGCGATCGGCAAATAACCCTTTCTAACTCCCGATTTTTCAAACGGGCTTCGCAAATGCGGAGTCCGTTTTTATTATCCGCCATTCCGCCTTTGACTCAATCGACGAACGGAAGGTTTACTTTTAACATGAGGTGTATCTCCGCTTTTTTGGCAGTAGCACTGTTGTTGAACACAGCTGCCAAGATTAGAATCAATGAAGTGACCGCCTCTAATGTCAGGTCATTTCCAAACGCAGTAGACTTCGAGGATTACCCAGACTGGATCGAGCTTTTCAACGCCTCCTCGAAGCAGGAATCACTCAACGGTTACTATTTTAGCGACGATCCAACGAATCTCAAAAAATGGCCATTCCCACGCAATTCCACAATCAATCATTTGAGCACCTTGTCATTGTAGCTGACGGCTACGACAAACCAAAGGGCAAGGAATTTTCCCGTAGCTATGTTGGCGGAAAGAAATTCACAACTCAATTCCATCACACAAACTTTAAACTCTCATCAAGCGGCGAAGAAATCTTTCTAAGCCGTGACAAACGTAAAAGAAGCGAAGTCTTCTCAATAAATTCAAATTGGACCTACTTTGACAAAGCCTTTAACTGGGCACTAATTAATTGGCAGACTCCAAACTATGATGACTCTTCATGGAAAACGGGGAGCGGGATTTTTGGCCATGGAGACCCCGAAACCCCAATAATTGAAACCCAGATCAGCTTTGGTCCAGATTCCGAGGCAAAGCCAATTACAACTTACTTCAGGCAAAAGTTCACCTTGCCATCTGATCTGGCGGGAGGACGGGTAACGCCAATTAGCTTCTCCAGTAACTTTAATGATGCCGTTGCTATCCATCTCAATGGAAAAGAAATTTTACGTGAAAATCTACCCGATGGACCAATCACAAAAAACACTCCTGCAGTCAATACAGTCACCCCGTTCACCAATACTCAACGCCTTGAATTCTTAATATCTGCAGACCAACTCATTCCCGGGGAAAACGTTTGGGCAATCGAAGTGCACCAAGCAGACGCTACCAGCGACGACCTCTTCTTCGATTTTCATTATCTCATCGAGATAACGGATCAAAATAACCAAAACACGATTTCAATTGGCTCCAACTTTGGCGAAACTCAATGGTCCTACCTCGATGAAGGTATCGTGCCTGCGTCCAACTGGACTAGTCCTGGATTAATGACTTATCCTGGCAAACTGGGAGAGCGCCATTCGGATATTTTTCCGAGAATGAAAGAGTCAATCCCCCCCAAACTGAAACATCATTTGGCGAGGATCCTGAAAGAAAATCCAAGGCACCTACTTCCGCAAAAACTTCACGGTAGAGGAAATCGAAAACGTCCGATCGCTTATCCTAACTTACCTAGCTGATGATGGAGTAGTGTTCTATTTGAATGGATCCGAAATCCACAAGGACAACTTTTAACCCAACTCTCGATACCGGATTAAATCCCTCCCAGGAAATCACCATAGCTCCGGACCATCTCCGTAAGGGAATGAATACGATTGCCGCCTTTGTAACACTCGCCACTCCCACCTCACCAGCCCTCCGGTTTGGCGCGTCACTCGAGATCGAATCAGGATCCATTCTAACATTAGTGGACCATATCACGTTCGGCCAACAGGTTGACGATATTTCTTACGGCAGATCCATCATCAATCCTGCAGCATGGATTTTCATGGCACAACCCACGCCCGGAAAAGCTAATAGCAGCCCCATTGTTTCAAAACTCCGGGAGACCAGCACCAGCCCAACATTCACCCCAGAAGGAGGGCTTTACGAACTGCCTCTCACTCTAAGTATCACCTCAATTGGTGAAGAAATCCGCTTTACGACAGACGGATCAAATCCCACTCCGACTTCAGCACTTTACACTGGACCCATCGAACTAACTGCACAACGGTGGTGAGGGCGCGAACTTTCGGGCTGGGTAAAGTGCCCAGCGAAATCATCACTCATACCTATTTTGTCGGAGAATCTTTCGAAGATGGTCTGCCCATCATTTCTGTCACTGCCCCTGATAAGACTTTGTTCGATCCTCAATTTGGGATCTACGGAAATCGAAATTTTAGTGGGGGCAACATCCATAAAGGAGTTGATGCTCCTGGTAATTTAGAATTTTTCCCAACGGATGGAGGCAAGGGATTTTCCATCAATGGTGCCTTCCGTCTAGGAGGAGAAAACAACTTTTTAGCCCACCCACAGAAAGCCCTAAATTTTGCAATCCGAGGCCGTTACGGGGACGATGCACTGAACTACGATCTTTTTCCTGAATTAGGAGTTGGAACCTTCACCTCTCTCACACTCAGAGAAGGGGGTGATGATTGGGGAAAAGCGCATCTTACCGATGCTATCTGGAACGCAATTGTGGATGGGAGAATGGAAGTTGAGACGAACCGCTACCGTCCAGCTGCCATGTTTATCAATGGTAACTACTGGGGACTTTACAATATTCGCGACCGCTGGGATGAAAACTGGTTTTTTCAGGAATACGGGACAGACAATGGTGACTACGATCACGTTCGCTTTGACCGTAGCGCACTATCTCTTGAAAATGGTAAAAGCGACGATTGGCGAGAGCTTTTTGGGTTCCTTACCAAACCCCATTTATCAAACCAAGAAGCATGGAAGGTAGTCGAATCTGAAATTGATGTCGATAGTCTGGTCGACTTCACAATTTGCGAAACATTTGGCGGTAACACTAGTTGGCAAGGAAACCGCGAAGCATGGCAGGACAATCGAAGCAACGGTAAATGGCGTTGGCTCCTGCCCGATATGGATCGCACTTTTGGCAATACTTCGATCCAATCTAACGTAACCAGCTTTATCGTAGGAGAAACCACGGTCAGTCGAATGCGTAAGTTTCCCAATTTTAGAAACCGGCTTGCCCAAAGAGCGGCGGCTCATCTCACTTCAACTCTTTCCGCTAATAGACTCAAAAGACTGATCGAGAAATTAGGGGCTGCCGCCGCACCAGAAATTCCTCGCCAACTTAGCCGTTGGTCAAACCCCACAGAATCAAATTATACCGCCTCCTTGGAACGAATGAAAAATTTCGTTGACCTACAAGAAGGCCGATTCCTTGATGAGATTGGAAGTAATACGGTGGAAACACCACTCGCCAACCTCACTCTTTCCACCTCTGGAGAAGGCAGCTTTAAATTCGCAGGCGTAAAACTTAAGGCCCAAACTTTTAAAGCCTTCGAGGACACACCTGCTGAAATAGAAGCTATTCCAGCGCCTGGTTTTAGATTTGAGCGCTGGGCCGGCCTTGATGGAGGCGCCAAAACCATTCTTAAATTCACCGGAGACACAACTATAACCGCCCACTTTTCTCCGGACTCATCGACTAAAATTAGCGGCACCTTATTAAGTGACCTTACTCTGAAGCCGGAGAACTCTCCCTACATCATCACCGAGGACTTACTGATCCCAACCGGAACCACTCTCTCAGTCGAACCCGGTGTCACTCTTCAATTTCAGTCTGGAATCAACCTCCGTGTCTTTGGAACTCTGAGGGTTGAAGGATCAAACGAGGCCAAAGTAGTATTTAAAGGATACGACGGCGTAACCTGGGGTGGCCTCTCGTTCGAGAAAACAAAGACCCCATCCATCCTGAATCACCTTATTTTACGAAATGCCTCAAGAGGAAAAAGACCTCTCATTTACCCTTCCGCGATTTCCGGACTAGATGCCGAAGTTGAAATGAATTTTATTGATATCGGCGAATCGCGAGGGCCGCTGTTCTTCCAGGGTGGCAATATAATCCTACGCGATTCCCTCATCGCGATCCCCCTCAGTGGCGATGGCCTTAACGTTAAACAAGGTCGCGCCCAGACCCTCCGCTGCACCTTTATTGGCAATCAATCCCCCGACACTGATGCCATTGATTATGACGGGGTTATCGATGGTATAATTCAAGATTGTCGGATCTATGACTTCCAAGGTTTCAATAGCGATGGCATCGACATTGGCGAGGAATGCCTAAACTGCCTCATCGAAGGTAATTCGATTTTTTACAGCTCAGACAAAGGCGTTTCCGTAGGGCAGGGCTCTACCATTACTTTGAAGAATAATCTTATCGTGGGTTGCCCTCTCGGAATCGCAGTAAAAGATGCCGGATCTTCCGTTTTGATTGATCAGAACACCATTGTTAATTGCGAAATAGGGGTCGCAGCTTACGAGAAAAACTTTGGCTCCGGAGGAGGCCAAGCTATTGTGACGAACTGCATCTTTTCGAATTGCGAACAAAACATTTCTAATGACTCCATTTCTTCAATCACAGTGGCTTACAGCTTAAGTGACACCACTCTTCTCTCGGGAACCAAAAACCTTCTAGGAGATCCGATTTTTGCTAATGCAGACGCCTTGAATTTTGAGCTCACAGCAGGATCCCCCGCTCTCAATGCTGGAGATCCGCAACATCAGAATGACCCTGATGGAACCCGTGTTGATATGGGCGCTCTCTATCGCTACTCTCCAGATGACTACCCCTTCACCCAGACACCGACCATTGTTATCAACGAAGTCCTGGCAAATTCGGGTGCTGCATCTGACTGGGTCGAGCTCTACAACCGTAGCAATGACTCTCTTGAAATTGGAGGTTGGTTCTTGAGCGATTCTAAATCGAATCTCATGAAATTTCGAATTTCTCCGGGCACCATCATCCCGCCCGGTGGCTTTCTTACCTTTAGCGAGGATCTTCACTTTGGTGAAAATAGTAATGATCCAGGACGATTTGAGAGCTTCGCTCTGAGTGACACTGGCGAAACAGTTTACCTCACTTCAGCCAGTGACCCCGAGCTCTCACATTATCGCTTAAAAAGGGATTTTGGTCCTTCTCTCGAAGGTCAGACGATTGGCTTCCACTACAAGTCCAGCAGCGATTCATACAACTTTGTGCCACTGAAAACCCCAACTCCAGGAACGATCAATTCACCTCCCATGTTGGGTCCAATCGTCATCTCGGAGATTATGTATCATAATACAGTCGAGTATCTTGAACTCCTGAATGTGAGCTCCAAATCTATTTCGCTCCGCGATTGGCAAATCGAAAAAGGAATCGAAATTCAAATCAGCTCCGATCTCGTCATAACCCCGGGTCAACGCGTTATCCTCTCCGAAAATGCCGACCTCTTCCGTTCTTTTTACAGACCGAGAGAAGGCCTTGTCATTCTGGAATGGGCCGACGGAAAGCTCAATAACGGTGGAGAGACCGTAGAATTAGAGCGACCCGGCCCGCTAAATAAACTAGGAACCCCAACTTTCGTTCGTGTAGACCGAGTCAACTATGATAATAAAAAACCGTGGGATGTTAATGCCGATGGCACCGGTCTCGCACTTCGTAAGATCGAAGAGAAAGCCTACGGAAACGATTCTATTAATTGGCTCGCAAGCCCCCCATCACCTGGCCTCTACGACACGCTTGAATCCTTTGAAGATTGGCAAGTCTTTTGGAATCTAGAACCTGGCGATGATGATCCTGACCGAGACGGTCTTACCAATATGTTTGAATACGCTTTTGACCGAAATCCATTTGCTGTTGACTACTCAGACCTTATCAAAATCCGCAGGAGCGGCGAATATATTAGAGTAATCTACCCACTCGAGGCACGCCGACCCGATCTAGAAATTCAACTCGAGTATTCAGCAGATCTAGAGGAATGGAGCTCACTTCAAACGGAAATTATCGGAAGCCAAAATGAGGCCGATATCACTGAGCTTGATTCGGGATACTACCGTATCCGAATTCTAAAATTTCCGTAGTGAACCTTTTACTTTTTGGAACCTTCCAAGGCTTCTGCAAAAGCCTTACCAATCTGAGCCATTATTTAGCGGAACCCTTGTAGTGATAATCAGCGTTGGTAATCCCTTTTAGTAACTCGCGATCACGGGCCGTGAAGAGCCTAGCCTCTATGCTCCTAAGTTGATTTGCAATCTCTTTTTTTGAAAGGCCCTTCTCTTTGAGCTCCTTTTCCTTTGAACGAATTTCTCCTCTTTTCTTATCAACTGCATCAAGTTCGGAATCCCAATACTTCTCAGTCAACACTGCGGTCACGTTTCCTTTGAACTCTGGAAGTGAGGCGGGAGCAATCATGGAATCTCGAAAATACTGGTGGATGTCTTTATAGCGTTGCTGCCTCGGCCCATAAAGATCAGTCGGCCCGCCGGCTCCCATCACACCAATCACAAAAGGTAGGTTAGGCGACTTTAATTCCCTCCGAACGTCGCGGATAAAATGAGCCATCACTTCACTATATTGATCATATCCTCCCTTATTTCCTCGATCAGGGTAAGTCCCACGATCAACCATATCGTTCCAACCCTGAAACCAAACAAATCCACTCAACTCGTATCCATCCTTGGCATTGTAAGCAGGATGAACCTTACCTGGATCCGCCAGAACCGATCTTACATGCTCCATCATCATCTGAAAATAACGTCCAACTTTAGAGTTTCGATCAGCCTCCATTTCAGCAATGTCTTTCCCCTGCTTTTTAAAGGTATCTAACTGCTTTTTATTGAACTCATAGGGCCCAGCACTAGGCGGGCGAAAATCTGTATTGATCGACTTCCCTCCCCAAGCTGTTTTGATGATTAAGATAGGCTCATTCACAAATTTTCTAGTGTAAATTCCAAAGGTGAATTCAGGTCCGATTTTACCACCATTTTCGGTCGAAACCCTCCGGGCTCCAAACCCCGCGGTCAGTTTTCCAACTCCCGGTTGATCCTCTTCCTTACCCGTCCGATAGCTGATCCAAACATCTTCAAGTTCAACTGGTTCTCCACTTTCCCCCCTCATTTCCTCCAAAATTGGAACTGTCTTAGGATCCATTCCAATATGATCGAACGAAGAGAGCTTGGCATGACCCTCCATGTTAGACTGGCCGGCAAGAATATAAACTTTCAAAGGACTTGCTGCACTGAAGGATGCAAAAGCCATTGCAAAACCAAGCCCTGAAATTAAGTGTTTCATTCCCCAAAAATAGACAACGTCCCTATGAAACCAACCATTAATACAGCCTTGATTCAGCACAACGTGATGCGAGCATCTACCGCAAACAGCTTATGAAAATTATAGTATCTCTCTTATCGTTGGTCTCCCTCTCGTTCATCTCGTGCAACCAGAACATGAAAGAAGCGAAGCCCGCCATACCCCTTCCACCAGGTGTCCAAAAAACCTACACCGGCTTAAAGCATAAACTTCTGCGTCCCGGCGAGATTAGCCCTACCCCAAACTCGTTAAGCACGGTCACAGTTCACTACGAGGGCAAAACCAAGGACGGAAAAATTTTTGACAGCTCTTACAAGCGTGGCAAGCCTGCAAAGTTCCCGCTCGATCAGGTGATTCAAGGATGGACCGAAGGGCTACAGCTCATGACCAAAGGGGAAAAAAGACGATTTTGGATTCCCGCGAATCTCGCGTATGGAGAAAACCCCAGAATCGGCCAGCCCGGCGGCGAATTGACCTTTGAAATTGAACTTCTCGATTTCCATCAATAGGTAAGGGAGATCGCCTTCCTCAAACTCGTATTTTCAAAGACTCCCCCAGTTCTGAGCGGTGCCGCTATCGCATCTGACGATTTTATTCAAAAAAGACCGCATTTTCTTCAAGACGGCTGACCAAGTTCTGTGTATTTTTTTGCTCCAATGAAAACGGTTGCCATTCTTGCCACCCTCGATACCAAAGCCGACGAAGCCGGCTTCATGCGGTCCGAAATTGAATCCCTAGGGGGCCAAGCGCTTCTGATTGATCTCTCGCTGGTTGGCGAATCCAAACTCTCTGCTGACATCACCAAGCAAGAGGTGATTTCAGCTGGCGGAGGAAATCTGGCAGAGCTACTTGTGAAACCTAACCGAGAACAATCGAATCCGTTTATCGTCGCTGGCGCCACCAAAATTGTAAAAGAGCTTCAAGAATCCGGAAAAATTAACGCCGTGGTCTCCCTAGGGGGCACGCAAGGAACATCTACCTGTGCCCCTATCCTCCAAGCCCTTCCTTATGGCTTCCCTAAGATCATGCTTTCCACTGCGGCTTCTGGAGACACCTCTCCCTTCGTTGGCATTAAAGACATTACCATGATGTTTGCCGTATCTGATATCCTCGGACTCAATGTCTTTTCCCGTAAGATCCTCGCCAACGCCGCCGCCGCCGCTTGGGGCATGGCTCAATCCGAGCAATGCATTACTAAGAGCGAAGCCAAAGGCGTCATCGGCATGTCGAACCTCGGGGTTCTCACCCAAGGTGCAATGCGCGCCATTAAACTCTTCGAAGAAGCCGGCTATGAAGTCATCACCTTCCATGCCATCGGAGCAGGTGGTGATGCTATGGAGCAAATGATGAAAGAAGGAATCATCAACGCGGTCTTCGATTACGGCCTTGGCGAAATTGCCGACGGAATCTGGGGGGTTCTTCGCGCCGGAGGCCCCGAACGACTCACGGTTGCCGGCAAGCTTGGCCTCCCTCAGGTCGTCGTGCCTGGAGGGTCCGAACACCTAGGCATCCTAGTCAACGAGCCCAATAAGATTCCGGCCGGATACGAAAACCATCAAATCACCTGGCACTCACCCTACGTTTTCGTCCCGCGCCTCAATGCCGAAGAACAAGGCCAGGTTGCAAAGGTCATCGGAGAAAAACTTTCCCACTCCACCAAGGACACTTTATTCCTCATGCCTCTCAAGGGCGTTTCCAGCTATTCCGCTGAAGGTGGCGAGCTTTACAATACCGAGCTCGATGATGTCTACTGGGAGTCATTGCAAAAAGAACTTCCCAACACTATCGAAGTCGAATCAATGGACGTCACCGCTCAGGACCAGGCACTGGTAGAGCGCGCGGTCAACTACCTCATTGAGAAGCTCGAAAACTAATGAGTTAGGCCACCAGGCTCAGGGAATATAATACTCGTAACAACGAAAATCTTGTTGATCCTATTCGCCTCGCAATCACTCAAATAGCATTTTCTTAAAACCAAAAAACCAACCTATTATCAACTAATACTATGGCTGACCTAGACGACATCAGAGACGGAGACAACTTCGGTCTCAACACACCCGCCGACACCTCTTCGTTCTACCTCAAGGGAATGAACAGCGCGTCATGGGGCATCAAAAACCGCATGTCCCGTATCTTCAACCGCAAGTCCGGACGCACCGTCATGCTCGCTTTCGACCACGGCTTCCTCATGGGACCGACATCCGGTCTTGAGCGGATTGACCTCAACATTGCTCCCCTTGCCGAAGAAGCCGACTGCCTCATGGGGTGCCGTGGCATGCTCCGCACCAGTATCCCTGCCGAGAACACAAAACCAATTTGTCTTCGCACCGATTCTGGCACCACGATCCTGACCGAGATGAACCACAACGTGCTCATCTCAGAGCAGGATGCAATCTCGATGAATGCTTCTGCTATGGCCGCCATGCTCGCCATCGGCGACGCCGATACCGAAGCTTCAACAGTTGCAAACTTCTCTAAGCTTGTCGACATCGGCAACAAATATGGGATTCCCGTCATGGGCGTGACCGCTGTCGGTAAGGACATGGCTCGCGACTCCCGCTACTTCGGCCTCGCTTCCCGCGTCTGTGCCGAGAACGGCGCCTCCATCGTCAAGACCTACTACACCGAAGGCTTCGAAAACGTCGTGGCAGCCTGCCCCGTCCCCGTTGTCATCGCCGGTGGTAAGAAACTCCCTGAGCTCGAAGCTCTCGAACTCTGCTACAACGCCATCCAGTGTGGCGCTTCCGGAGTCGACATGGGCCGCAACGTCTTCCAATCCGACAAGCCTCTCGCCATGATGCGTGCCGTCAAGGAAGTCGTCCACAACGACGCCAAGCCCGCCGAGGCCATCGAAATCTACAACGCTGGATAAACCAGTGGCCGGGGCCCACAGCCCTGTCGCCAATCTTTTCAACCCTGGGCGAAAGCCCGGGGTTTCCCTTCTCCCGCCTCCCTCATTCACTCTATCTCTCCTTCATACCATGACCCGCGCCGAAAAAATCGAGCTCATCCGTTCCCGCCCGCAACTCTCCGTCGCCACCCTCAGCGCCGACATGGGCAACCAAAACGCCGCCCTCCAAACCCTCAAGGAAAACGACGTCAACCTCCTCCACTTCGACGTCATGGACGGTAACATCTGGCCCAACATCACTGTCGGATCACCCTTCGTCGCCGGACTTAAAACCGACCTCCTCAAGGACGTCCACCTTCTCATCAACAAGCCCAAACAACACATCGACGCTTTCGCCAAAGGGGGAGCCGATCTCATCTCTTTCTCCGTCGAATACACCGCCCACATCAACGACACCCTCGCGCGCATTTCCGCCCACGAAGACATCGTCCGCGGCGTCTCCCTCAACCCCGGCACTTCGCCCAGCTTCATCAAAGACTACCTCGATCAAATCGACTACGTCCTCCTCCTCGGCGTCGGCCCTTACTCCGGAAAAGAACTCTTCCTCGACGACATCCCTGCCAAAATCAAGACCCTCCTCGAGTGGAAACCCGAGCTCCTCATCTGCATCGACGGCGGCGTAAACAAAAACACCATCGCCCAAATTGCGGCCATGAACCCTCACTTCGTGGTCTCCGGATCCGCCATCTTCAACAACGAAGACCCCGTCGAAAACCTCGCCTTCTTCAACAACGCAATCAGCGCCTAAACCTCTCTTAACTCATCCCATTTTAATACCATGTCTGAACAAATTCACGCCGGAAAAGTCGCCATCGTCACTGGAGCCTGCGGAGGAATCGGCCGCGCCACCGCCGAACGTCTTCGCAACGACGGAGCCACCGTCGTCGGCCTCGACATCAACCCCGACGTAGTTACCAACCTCACCGGCGAGCGCCTCTCCGGAGCCGTCTGCGACATTACCGATGACGCCGCCCTCAAAGCCGCCGTTGACAAAACCGTCGCCGAGCACGGCGGCCTCGACATTATTGTCGCCAACGCTGGCATCTTCAAATCCGGCGAATACATCGATGCCGAAGAAGACAGCTGGGATCTCCATCTTCGCATTAACCTCACCGCGACCCAACGCTTCCTCAAGTTCTCCATCCCCGCCCTCAAGGAAAGCGATAAGCAGGCAAGCATCATCATCATCGGCTCACGCAACTACGCCGCCCCCGGACCAGGCGCTTCCGCCTACTCCGTCACCAAGGCCGGCGTGACCCAACTCGCCCGCGTCGCCGCTCTCGAACTCGCCCCCTTCGGCGTCCGCGTCAATGTTCTCCATCCCGATGCCGTCTTCGACACCGAGATCTGGACCGACGAAGCCCTCGAAAAATCCGCCAAGCGCTACGGCATGACCGTGCAGGAATATAAAACCAAAAACCTCCTCAGCACCGAAATCACCTCCCCCGGCGTCGCCGCTCTCGTCAGCACCGTCGCCGGCCCCGTCTTCTCCGCCACCACCGGCGCCCAGATCCCAATCGATGGTGGAAACGATCGTGTGATTTAGGGAAGTTTCCATGGTTGGTCTGACGCGATCCAGGTGCTAGCTTTCACGCCAATCACCTATGAAATTCTCGGTCTCCTTTCTGCTCAGCACCCCCCTGCTTTTCCTCAATCTTTTTGCAGAAAAGCCCAACCTCAAATCGCTAGAGTTCACGAAGTGGACTCCCGATTTTCTCGTTCCTGATCCAGTTGCTCTCTCTTTCGACAACCAAGGACGTGCCTACGTCACACAGACGCAACGACGCAAAGCCAACGATCTCGACATTCGACAAAACCGTGACTGGATTCCAGATGATCTGAGTTTCAAAACTCCAGACGATAAGCGGGCCTTTTATCACAAGGCCTTCACTTCTGAAAACAGCAACGCCAACCGAAAACGAGTCAAAGATTTCAACAAGGACGGGAAACACAACCTTGCTGACCTTAAATTTCTCTCCGAACGCATCCATCTCATCGAAGACACCGACGGCGATGGCCTTGCCGATAAAACCTCGATCTACGCCGAAGGATTCACCGATGAAATTGGAGGGATCGCCGCTGGAGTCCTTCACCACGATGGTGATATTTACACCACTATCGTTCCTGATGTATGGAAGCTTCGCGACACTAATGACGATGGCAAAGCCGATCAGCGCCAATCCATTGCCTACGGATTTGGAGTCCACCTCGCATACGCCGGCCATGACATGCATGGCCTCACGACGGGCCCTGATGGTCGCATCTACTGGACGATCGGCGATAAGGGAGTAGGGGCCACCTCCAAGGAAGGGATCCATTTCCAATACCCCAACCAAGGTGCCGTTCTTCGCTGTGACCCCGATGGCTCTAACTTTGAAGTCTATGCCCGTGGACTCCGTAATGTGCAAGAAATCGCCTTTGACCAATACGGCAACATGTTCGGAATCGATAACGACTCCGACCGGCCCGGCGAAAAAGAACGCTTCGTCTACATCGTCCAACACATGGATGCTGGTTGGCGCTCTAACTGGCAGTATCGTAATGGAGCATTTAATCCGTGGATGGATGAAAACCTCAGTATCCCATGGCATAGAGGACAGCCGGCCTACATCACCCCACCTATCAGTCTCTATAACAACGGACCGGCTGGACTCGCTTTTAATCCCGGCACCGCCCTCGGGGAGGAATGGCAAAATTACTTCTTTCATACCAGCGCCCCCAACGGCCAACAGTGGGCCTTTCAGGTCGAGCAAGATGGCGCTTCGTTCAAGATGATCAACGACATGCAAATCGGAAATGGCGTTCCGATCGTCGGAATTAATTTCGGTCCCGATGGAGCTCTCTATGGGGTCGACTGGGGCGGCGGTTATCCTCTCAACGAAAAGGGAGCCATTTGGAAGTGGGACGTGAAAGAAAAACATCCTCTACGTGGGCTGACCACCAAACTTCTGCAGTCGGATTTTTCAAAAACAGCAACCACCGAACTTATCGCAACCTTGAACCATCCCGACCAACGGGTTCGGCTCAAAGCTCAGTTTGAATTAGTCAAACGGGGCGCACGAAAAGACCTTTGGAAAGCTGCAAGGAGCGGACCGCAACTCCTTCGCATTCATGCCATCTGGGGGCTCTGTCAGTTCGATCGTATCACAAAATCTCCTAAAGGAGACATCCTCGAACTACTAGGCGATCCTGATCCCGAAATTCGCAGCCAGGTCGCGAGAAGCTTTGGAGAAATCCTGAGCAGTAACCTTGCCCTTCATCAGGCTCCCAATCCACGCGGCACTTCCTTCGATTTTACTAAACTCGCGAAATGCCTCAAAGACGACTCACCCCGAGTTAGATTCCACGCCGCGATTGCACTTGGGAACCTCGAAGCTTCGAGCAGTAGCAAAGCGATACTCGAAATGGCCTGGAACATTCCGGATGAAAGCAACACCTACCTGCGCCATGCTGCTATCGCCGGCCTCACCGGCTGTGCCTCCTCCGAAATGCTCGCGGGCCTCGCCAGCGAGCAGTCCGAACTGCTCCAAAAGATCGCGGTTGTCGCTCTCCGCCGACGCGCTGATTCCGAAGTGCAACATTTTCTCTACTCCCCTTTCAAAGAGGTCATAGCCGAAGCCGCTCGAGCCATCCATGATGATTGGACCATTCCAAAGTCCATACCTGCTCTTGCTAGATCGCTCGCCAAAACTAAGTGGATCAAGCACGAAGGACTGATCAGACGAGCCATCAATGCTAACTTCCACATCGGAACTCCTGAAGCCGCCACCCGCGTCGCTGACTACACCATCCGAGCCGACGCGCCGGAAAAACTCCGCCTAAATGCCCTCGATGCTCTTAGCCAGTGGTCGAAGCCAGGAAAGCTCGACCGCGTCGTCGGTCGTTACCGCCCCCTCTCCCATCGCAATCCAGCCATCGCCAAAAATATTGTCTCTAAGTATCTCACCAACCTTCTCACCGATCCTAGCCAAAAAATCCAAAGTGAGGCCATGGCTCTCGCCCGCTTACTCAAGATCGAGATTCCCGGTGAAACTCTTATCGCCGTCGCAAAGAACGAAAGCTCGATTCCAGCCCTCAGGATCGAAGCACTCCGCGCACTTGCCACTCAGAAGAACGAAAATCTTCCAGTTTGTATTGCGTCTGCCTTCGACTCAAAAGAACACTCAATTCGTATCGAAGCACTCAAGATTCTCGTAAAATCCAATCCCAAATTAGCGCTTGATCGCGTTGAGGTCGTTCTCTCTTCAACTGAAGCAAACGCCCTCGAACAACAAACCGCACTCACCCTTCTCGGAGGCGATCTCGCCTCGGCAAAAGGTGATGCCATTCTGAATTCGCTATTGAATGCGTTTGAGGAATACCCCGCCTCTCTCAAGCTCGATCTCACGGAAGCTGCTGTTACCAGAAAACTAAATGCTCCTGCTCCTGACTTCGCCTACACTCTTGAAGGTGGCGACGCCAATCGCGGGAAAAACCTCTTCATGAACCACATCGCAGCCCAATGCATACGCTGTCACAAGGTGGAGGACGGTAAGGGCAGTGACATTGGCCCCAATCTTAAATCAGCAGGACTCAAGGACCGGTCCCACCTCCTCGAAGCGATCATTGAGCCCCAAAAAGCGATCACGGAGGGCTATGGTTCAATTTCACTTACTCTCAAGAACGGGAATTCGATCGTTGGACTTTTCAAAAGTGAAACGAAGGGAGTCATTAAAATCAAGGATGCCGAAGGCAAGATCAATAAGGTGGCATCGAAAGAGGTCAAGGAACGGACTCCCGTCATCTCCACCATGCCTCCAATGGGAGCCATCCTCAACAAACGGGAAATCCGGGACATCATCGAATACCTCTCAACTCTCAAATCATAAAAATGAGCCCACTCAAAAAACTCCTACCCTCATTGGGCCTTTTCCTTTTCCCAAACTTAGGACTCTCCGCACAGAAACTTAACGTCCTCTTCATCGCGGTGGATGACCTTCGCCCTGAACTCCGGTGCTACGGAAAAAAAGAGATCCACTCTCCCAATATTGATGCCCTCGCGGAACGTGGCACTCTCTTTGAACGCACCTATTGCCAAGTTGCAGTTTGCGGAGCTTCACGTGCAAGCCTGATGACCGGCTTGCGTCCACAAACCACTCGGTGTTGGGACTTCAAAACTCCCATGCGGAAGATGAACCCCGATGCTCTTTCACTCCCCCAGCACTTCAAAGCGCAGGGCTATGAAACAATCTCACTAGGAAAGATCTACCACGCCACTGATGATGACTTCCCTCAAGGTTGGTCAAAAAAACCATCACGTGGGATTGGCAAACAATACGCCTCGCCCGCCGGAATAGAGGCTAAGAAAAAAGCCTCCCGAATTCAAAGATCCACCGGCGTGCGCACCAACGGTCCCGCCAGCGAGAATGGTGGCGATGTCAGCGATAACGTTTACAGCGATGGCGCGGTGGCAAAAACTGCGGTAACCCGCTTAAAAAAATACGCCACCACCGAGAAGCCTTTCTTTCTTGCGGTTGGCTTCACTAAACCTCATCTACCCTTCAATGCTCCCGCCAAATACTGGGATCTTTACAATCGTGCAAAGATCAAGGTTCCCGCGCGCGACAAAATGATCAATGGGCTTCCCTATGATGGATCCTCCTGGGGAGAACTCAAAAACTACTCTGACATTCCCAAAAAGACGAAAGTCCTTAATGATGCCAAGACCCGCAAACTCATTCACGGATATCGAGCAGCTGTGAGCTACATAGACGCGCAGGTTGGACGACTGATTAAAGCTCTCGACGAAACCGGACTCTCAAAAAATACCATCATCGTCCTCTGGGGCGATCACGGTTACTACCTTGGCGACTATGGCGAATGGTGCAAACACACCACCTATGAAGTCGCCGCGAAGGTTCCTTTCATCATTGCTGCTCCGGGCCAAAAGAAGGGCCAGCGCACCAAGGCCCTCACTGAATTAGTGGACCTCTTTCCTACTCTTTGTGAACTTGGCGGGCTACCTGTGCCCGAACACCTCCACGGTGTGTCTCTTAAGCCGGTTTTGGCAAACCCCGAAATCCCGTGGAAGAAGGGAGCCATTAGCCAGTATTTCAAAAACAAAAAAAACGTCGGGAAGGTTCTTGGAACCAGCATTCGCACCGACCGCTATCGTTATACCGAATGGCGTAAAATAAATCAAACCGGAGTCCTAGAAGATGTCACTCTTATTGACTTCCAAGGTAATCCCAACAAAAATATTGCAGCTGATTCTGCACACCGAGATTTACTCAAAAAGTTGGCAGAATTCGCTAAAAAATCAGGCACTGGCCTGAAGCCCTAATCGTCTTCAGACATCATTTCAGGGGAATCAATCAGCACCTGAATACGCGCCTGGCTTTCTCCCGAAAGCTGATCCAACGGGTAAGACACCCGCTTCCCGCTCTTGAGTTCAAAGTCCACTTTACCTTTGACCAACCCGTGAAAGCGGGCCGTGATTTTCTGACCCTCTTTGTTGATCCATTTTTCTCACTTCGGTTCCAGCTTCTTGACCTTTGGCGCTTCGCCAAATTGCTCGGTCATGACACGACCGTCTTTAAATTTCAACAGCCTGTCGGGATGCCAATTCGCTGGGCCCAGCTTACCTTTTTCTCCATCAATTTTAGCACCCTCATGAATCCACTCTGCGACCGTTCTGATTTCTTTTTCAGTGAGTGATTCTCCTTTATTCTTTGGTGGCATCGCGCCCTTTTCGTGGCGGGGCATCACGAGAGTCACAAAAAGGTAACTGGCATCCCAATCGCCGGGCACGACAACCTCGTTCTTAGAGAACCTCTTCGAGAAATGCTTCTCATCATCGAGCCGTAAGCCACCCTTTACTTTCTTCGCCTTCGAACTATGGCAATCATAGCACTTTTCCTTAAAGATCGGCATGATATCCTGTCTGTAATCGAGTCCATTTGCCGTAAAGGACAGAGCGAATAGCAAGAAGGCGATTTTGATCGGACTCATTGATTTAGTGATTAGCGGGTTCGACCCGATCTCTTTGACTCCTCAAGGAGACCTTTTAACTTTGTAACAACTCTTGGATACTTTGAATATAGATTGATGGTTTCACCCGGATCTTCCTTCAAGTTGTAGAGCTGGCCAGGAGCTTTGGGATCGGTGTTGGGGATCGCAAATTGCCCCATACTCCATTCGTTTTCCTTTTCGTAGTTGTTTCCACCCGAACCTTTGTGGTCGATGTATTTCCAATCGCCCTGACGAATAGAAAGCTTCATCGCGAAGGTTTGCTGCAAGAGATAAGGTCGGATTGGTTTCTTTCGTTTTTCGCCTTCAAGGACCGGACTGAGATCAAAACTATCTTCCCCCGCATTCGCCGGGAACTTCGCTCCCACGGTTTTCGCGCAGGTGGCAAATACATCGGTAAGACTTACAATTTCGTCCGTTGTCGATCCCGGTTTCACAACGCCGGGCCACTTTACGATGAATGGAGTCCGGTGACCGCCTTCCCACTGGTCGCGTTTCACACCACGCCAGGGCTTTGCTCCATCGTGCCCATGATCTCGACGCATCGCGATAACCGAAGGAACTTCGGGACCATTATCTGAACCAAACATCACAATCGTATTCTCTGCGATATCAAGACTCTCAATCGTCTTCATTAATTCACCGACGATCCAATCCATCTGATAGATAAAATCACCATGAGGACCAGATCCAGACTTCCCTTGAAATTGCTTCGCCGGGAATGAAGGAAGATGAACGGCCTGCATCGAGTGCATTAGAAAGAATGGCTTACCAGGGGATTTCTTTACCTGCGCCTTCAGGAACTCTTTGCTCTTCTCTAAAAAGACAAGATCCACTTTTTCGAGATCAAAATTTGGAGCAATCATGCCTGGGCGGCAGTCGTTGGCATAAGGATGCCGAGGCAACTTATTCTTATCGATCTGATTTGTGGGGGGGACCGGAATCCGATCACCATCGATGTAAGCATAGAGCCAATCGGTAGTCGGACAGCAAACTGTGCCGTAAAACTCATCAAACCCAAACTCAATCGGAGAACCACCGACTGGCCTTGAGTAATCGATCTGCTTCACGCCCTTCAAGCCTTGGTCAATGATCCGCTTCCCCTCTTTATCAAAGAAACTCATACCAACGTGCCACTTACCAAACAAGGCGGTCGAATATCCCTTTGTCTTTAAGATCGCCGGCAGGGTGAGTCGGTCCTTTTCAATCAAACATGGCCCACCCACACCCGAAAAGACGCGTGATCGACCAGTGCGGAAGCACATGCGACCAGTTAACAGACTGTAACGTGTGGGAGTGCAAACCGTGGCTGGACTGTGAGCATCGGTAAATCTCATTCCCTCGCTTGCCAGCTTGTCCAGATTTGGCGTCGGAATTTTCGAATCAGGATTATAGCAAGCGAGGTCACCATACCCCAGATCATCCGCTAGGATGAACACGATATTTGGAGGCGTAGCAGCGACAACTTGAAGCGTTGCCAGGAAAGCCAGAATCAATTTCATGGGAGAACGCTTAGCACATTAAGCAGGACATCCCAACAAGCGAACTGGACACCTTTCTTACTGTCATACTTGAATAAGTGACCAGTCAGAAAAAGCGTTCGAGACCTTTGGCAGTGTTAATGGTCAATCGGTTTTCAACCGCGCATTCTTAGAAAACCTTTCAATTAACCAAGCTGCGACACCCACTCCCGTTGCAACGAGCGTGACGAAGTAGAAATAATAGACGGTCGAAGCACCTTCAATAAATCCATAAGAGTGGAGACCGACCTCCAACATATTGACACCCCACCACGAGAAGACGACTACCGAGCCACCCAGAATACTCATGATGTGAAGCCCCCAACCGGTCATCCAACCCGCCAGTCGGGAATGTAAAATGATCAGGCACCACAAAACGATCAGTAATGCCCCATTCTCCTTAGGATCCCATCCCCAAAAACGGCCCCAAGAATCATTCGCCCAAATCCCCCCTAAAATTGTTCCGACAAGCGAAAACAAGAGAGTGAAACAAGTGATGCCATAAACAGTTCGGGTCATAAACCGATGGAAGGATTTCTGATCCTTGATGACACCCGCCAGAGCCAGGTGGACGTAGACCAAAGACAGGAAACAAGCGACCAATCCTCCGCAATAACCAATCGTGATAGAAACCACGTGAGTTGCCAGCCAGTAATTCGAATCCAACACCGCCCGCAACGGATCCATGTTATCCTTGGCGTCACCCACCTCAAAACTAGCAGCAAAGAATAAACCAACCACCCCAAGGGCGGCCCCCAACGAAAGAAGAACCTTCCGCCGAGTTAGAAGCTCTGCGATCGCTAAGATCACGACCGCTCCAGCAGTGATAAACGGAATCGTATCATACAAATTAGAGACCGGAGGGCGCCCTGTAATGATATAACGGTGGATTAATCCACCCAGAACATAAACGGTCGCAACCCCATAAATCATCGAGGCTATCCAAGCTATGATTTTACCAGCTTTCCCATCTCTGATAATCCATCCGACTGCTGAGACAAGGAATGCCAAAATAAAATAGACCAGTCCCTTCGAAAAATAGTCTCGGCGATAATAACTGACTTCAGACGCAACGGAATCACCTTCCGCACGATCGGCAGCACGATCGGCCAAGCTGGTCTGCCACTCTTTCAGGGCAGCCAAAAACTCTCCACTATTCGGGTTCTTCGAGGCCTTATTAATTGCCTCCAGCTTTTTAAAATCTTTCAGGATCTCAACCGAGTCCGTGAGTTCCTTTTTGAGAAACTTCCTTACCTTAGCCTCGATTGTTTGCCATTCTTCTTCCTCACCTTGCTGAGGTGGAATCCAAGCTGGCCCAAACCGAGCAAAGGTAAGCTGCCGGTTGAGTTCATATTCAAATTCCCGGGCCTGCTGGGTATCGAGTCGTTGCGTCGATTGAACCGTCTCGGGTAAGATTGGAAGCCAAAAACCAAACTGTTTCGGATCCATCGTTGTTCTTAGCGTTTGATAGATCTCCTGGTCAACGTAAGCCAACTGGGCAGGATCAAGAGGAGGAAGCCCCCCTCTGATAATATCCATCGAGTCTCGAAGACCAGTGAAGGTCAAGGCAAGTTGGGCGAATCGCGTCACTTCTTCTTCCTCATCGCTAAGGGAACCCTCTCCTTCCGCTGATTTCTTCTCCAGTAATTCCCGCCCTCGGTTGATGAGCTGGTTAAATCCGTTCTCCTCCGGGTCGCCACCATCCTCAAGATCTTGAAAACTCAAGCGGGCTCTTCGATCCTCCGCCTCAATTCCGAAGGGCTTTAAGATCTCGGTATCATCAAGCAAAAAGACCGGGAGTTGATCGGCAAGATCTGGCCGGAACATACAATCGAGTAGCCAAGCTACTGGACCGATCTTATGAACTTTTCCTCCGGCTTTCACCTTCATCGTAAGAGAGCCGTGGAAAGACATCATCTTAAACCGGGCGTAGGTCCGGAGCGGCTTGATGCGGCCACCCTCTTGAACCGGAATAGCCTCAGCAATCTTGAGAACTTCCTCACTCCAAGGACTGTAGGCAGTCACCTCGCGGGTTTCATCCGGAGGAACGGCGCCACGCAGCGCAACAGAAATAAGGGCAAACTCACCGATTAAAAAGGTAATCACCAAAATCCAACGAAGTTGCTTGAGCCCTTGATTGACGGGGGCTGGAATGGGGGGTGGATTTTGGCTCACGATTTTCGATAGATTGAAGGTTTGTTGGGGACAGGCGCTTGCGATTGTCCTTTCTTGGGGCTTCCACCAATGAAGCGAACCAACATGGCCATGAAGTGGAAAAGAAGCCCGGCCGCCGAAGCCCACAAGGCATACTCTGGCCATTTGTCAGAAGGATTATTCACGACTGCGAAGGTTGACGAAGGGGTCTCTCCCTCCGCTGCTCGAGTAAAGCCAGCCTGATACAGCGTATAGCCACCATGCCGGGCTGGCTCGTTCATAACGATTTTGTAATCGGTCCTATTCGAACCATCGACTTTGACTATGTTACTCTGAAACCAACTCGGAATTTCCGTTCCAGGGTGGTTCTCTCCAAAGGTTTTGTTTAACTCGACCTTGAAGGGCATGGGCCAAATCTCCATTAGATAAGTGACCCCATAACGTTTCCCTCCATGATTAAAAGTCACCGGATAGGGATTACCAGCCCAGAGGACCAGCCGCTGGATCAAACCACCATTCTTGTCCTTAATTCTCACATAGCATCCAGGCGTGTTACGTTCTTCGGTCTTAGTATCTTTATCGACTTCGACGAGAAAAAATCCATCAACAACCTCCTCATCATTCGGTGGCCGGGTGGTGGGAGAATCCAAAGCGAGCTCCGAGTAGGGCAGATATTTTTCAATCTCTAGGTCAAAATCGAAGTTCTCAAAGCTGGCCTCGAGCTCGTCCTCCTTTCCGAGTGCTTTGATGATCTTTGAACGAATGATAGCAGGCTCCTCTCGATCCCCTGCTTCATCAAAAGCAAAGACCTCGATGTCATGCTTGAATAGCTTCTGGGCGTAGTCGGATTTCTCCCCCTGGAGAATCCTCATATTTCCTTCTTCCTTATACAAACTGGACACCGCGCCAGCAACGAGCATGAAAAGAATCGCAAAGTGGCTGACCAAGACCCCCGCTTTACGCCATCCTTTGCGAGCCCGAACGATGCCGCCTAGGAACATATTGATG
>CASICJ010000069.1 GCA_949373085.1 uncultured Verrucomicrobiales bacterium | reverse complement strand
CACTCGGCGTAGCGATCTTGGATTTCGCGTGATTGCAAAAAAGTGAAGATGCCCAAACATAGTTTGGTAGTTGGAATCGTTGATTTTTAGGGCTTAAACCGACTTTGTGAAACTTTTCACAAAGAAAAACTTGCCTGAAGCGATGGGTGTCGTTAAATCCCGCCCGGCCCCGTTTTGGAGCTCGAAATCGCGATGGCTTCCATTTCCAGATTTTTTCCTCTCTTAGCTCTCCTTCTTGCTACGGCTATGCCAGCAGCAGCAGCAGGTGGGCACCAGCTGCCGCTTTATCCTGAATCTCCTTTCGAGGGGACGATGTTCTCATGGATTTCGAATTCCATGATCATGGTTTGGTTAGCTGCGGTGATCATTATTTTATTCTGCCGCGCTGCGACTAAGAAATTGTCGCTCGTTCCCACTGGTGTTCAAAACTTCGCCGAGTGGCTTGTGGAAAGCCTCTACAATTTCTTTGAAAACATCTTGGGCACGCATCTCGTGAAGCGCACTTTCTGGTTCTTCGGAGCGACTTTCCTTCTCATTCTAACTGTCAACTACCTCGGTCTCATTCCTGGAGTGGGTACGATCGGCAATACGGATCCGGTGAGCGGCCACTTTAAAGGCCTTCTTCGTGGAGGAAACGCCGACCTGAATATGACCGCGGCAATGTCGCTGACTTTCTTCGGCCTCTGGCTTTACTGGTCCTTTAGTGAGATTGGCGTAAAGAATTTCTTTGCTCACATCTTCGCTCCTAAGGGCGAATTCAGCGGTTTCATGAAGGGGGGAATGATCGTGATGTTCTTCGTCGTTGGTTTTCTGGAAATCCTCTCAATTTTCATCCGTCCAATAGCACTTAGCTTCCGTCTTTTTGGAAATATATACGGCGGTGAGCAGACTCTCGAAGGTCTCATGGGGCTTGCCCCAAAGTGGCTGGCCTTCCTTCCTGCTTTTCCTTTCTACTTCATGGAACTCCTCGTCGGACTTGTTCAGGCGCTGGTCTTCACGCTGCTCTCCGCAGTCTTCGTTAAACTCATGTGTGACCACGGAGAAGAAGAGCACTAAAAACACTTTTGGAGTCTGACCATAGGCAAACCGTGGGGACTTTCGAAAAAAACAATAACCTAATAACCTAATAACCTAATAAAACAATGGTAACTAAAGCATTAGCAGTCGGACTCGCCGCCCTCGGTGGTGGCATCGGAATCGGAATCCTTGGATCCAAAGCAGCTGAAGCAACCGGGCGTAACCCTGGTGCAGCTACTAAAATTCTTGTGACTGGCATTATTTTCGCCGCATTGGTTGAGGGACTTTTCATCCTCGCGGCCTTCGCTGTTAAATACAACTAAGTAGCTAGCGGAAGTTTATTTCACTTCGATCAGGTGTCGTTCGACACAAAAGACGGCACCTGATTACTCTACTCTCACTTTTCTTTCACAATGATCCCGATTCTCGCAGTAGCCGGAACTGAAGCAGCCCAACAAGGGTTCTTAGAGACTTTTGGTGTGAACTGGCCGTTCTTCATCGCTCAGCTCATCAATTTTGTCTTTGTGCTCTTTGTGCTCAAGAAGTTCGCCTTCGGTCCTATCCAGGGAATTCTCGAAGAGCGCCGCCAGCGCATCGCTGAAGGAGAGGCCAAGATGGAGGAAATTCAGAAGAAGCTCGATGAGAGTGAACAGGAAAAAGCGGCTCTCCTAGACAAGGCAAACGCGGACGCCAAGCGGATGATTTCCGAGGCCAAGCAGAGTGCGACTGCCCTCGGCGAGCAGAAGGCCCAAGAAGCGGTTGCCCAAGCTCAGACAATTCTCAACAAAGCCCAAGAAGCAGCACGCGCGGAGCGGGCTGCCCTAGCGACAGAGCTCAAACAAGAGTTCGGTCGTCTCGTAGTTGCTACCACTTGCCAAGTGACTGGCAAGGAGCTCAACGCTTCCGATCAGAAGCGGATCAACGAAGAAGCTGTTTCTAGCATCAACTAATTTTTAACTTAACCGACGATGAAAGTCTCCAAGGTCGCCCAGAGCACAGCTCGCCGTATTTTCCGCCTTTGTTCAAAGGATGGACAGGTGAACGAGGAGCATCTTAAAATCGCAGTGACCAAACTTGCTGAGGAAAAGCCTCGAGACTATCGTGGTATGCTTCAGGCACTTCGCCGCCTTCTCCAAGCAGAGCTTGCTAAGAAACAAGTCACAGTCGAAAGCGCCGTCGACCTAAACAAAGCGACCTCTAGCAAGGTCAAAAAATCACTCTGTAGCCAATATGGCGACGATCTTAACTTTGACTTCAAAGTGAGTCCCGAATTACTCGGCGGCATGCGCATCCGAGTCGGAAATGATCTTTTCGATGGCTCGGTCAAAGCTCGTCTCGAGCGTCTCCAAGAATCTCTATAATCATCTTTCTCTCTCTTTTCACCCACTCTCTCACCAATACTTGTCATGAGCAGCATTCTCCAGGAACTGGAAGCCCAAATCGCGAACGTCTCTACGTCCGTTGAAAAAACCAATATCGGCATTGTCCGTGAAACCGGTGACGGAGTCGCCAAGGTCGAAGGACTCAGCGACGCCCAGCTGAACGAGATGATCGAATTTCCCGGCGGACTGACCGGACTCGCCCTTAACCTTGAGGAAGGTGAAGTCGGGGTGGTGTTCCTCGGTGACGGAAAGCACATCACCGAAGGCATGGAGTGCAAAGCGACTGGTAAGCTCCTTTCGATTCCGGTTGGCGAAAATTTCCTCGGGCGTGTCGTCAACACTCTTGGTGAGCCGATTGACGGAAAAGGCGATGTTAGCGCTGCGGATCAATACCCCGTTGAAAAGATTGCGCCTGGCATCATTAAGCGGAAATCGGTTTCGGTTCCCCTACAGACTGGTATCGCAGCGATCGATGCGATGATTCCGATCGGCCGTGGCCAGCGTGAGCTCATCATTGGTGACCGTTCCACTGGTAAAACGACCATCGCAATTGACACGATCATTTCACAGGCCAACCAGAATAAAGCTGCGGCCGAGGGTCGTCTTAAAGATCACAAGCCAGTTTACTGTATTTATGTTGCGATTGGCCAGAAGCAGTCAAACATCGCTCGGACGGTGTCTATTCTCGAAGACGCTGGGGCGCTCGATAACACGACCATCGTCGCAGCATCTGCTTCTGATTCCGCGACGAACCAGTTCCTCGCCCCTTATTCTGGATGTGCTCTTGCTGAGTATCTCATGGATCAGGGCAAGGACGTCCTCATCGTCTTTGATGATCTCTCCAAGCAGGCGGTCGCTTACCGTCAGGTGTCCCTGATTCTTCGGCGCCCATCTGGTCGTGAGGCTTATCCTGGTGATGTTTTCTACCTTCACTCACGTCTCCTCGAGCGTTCCGCTCGTCTCTCCGATAAAGAGGGTGGTGGCTCTCTAACCGCGCTTCCAATCATCGAGACTCAAGCAGGTGACGTTTCGGCCTATATCCCAACCAACGTGATTTCCATTACGGATGGTCAGATTTTCCTTGAGACCGATCTTTTCTATCAGGGTATTCGTCCTGCGATTTCCGTGGGTCTTTCGGTGTCCCGCGTGGGATCTGCCGCTCAGACCAAGGCAATTAAGAAGGTAGCAGGAACGACCAAGCTCGACTTGGCCCAGTTCCGCGAGCTTCAGGCATTCGCCCAGTTCGGTTCCGATCTCGATGATGCCACCAAGGGCAAGATCAACCGTGGCCAACGCATCGTTGAGCTCTTCAAACAGAATCAATATTCGCCTCTTTCCATGGAGATGGAGGTCGCGGTTCTTTGGTCTATGCAAAATGGCCATTTCGACGATGTCGAGGTGGAGCGCGTTGAGGAATGCCAGGCAGCCCTCGAGGAGTTCCTCACCACTCGTAAGGCCGACCTTCTTCAGAAAATTGCAGATGAAAAAGCGCTCTCTGATGAAATTAACGATGGCCTTAAGATTGCCCTCGAAGATTTCAAGGGTTCTTGGAAATAAGCGTGAAGAGCTCTCTGCTGTAAACTGAACACTTTAATCTTCAACCTCTCAAATGGCCAACCTTCGTGACATCCGCCGCCGTATCAAATCGGTTAAGAGCACCTCGCAGATCACCAAAGCGATGGAGCTGGTTGCTGCTGCGAAGATGAAGAAAGCTCAAGACCAAGCACTTGCCGGGCGTGGCTATGCCGATAAGCTCAACAAGGTCCTGGTCAACCTCAAGGATAACACGAACGAGGATTCCCACCCTCTCCTTGCACAGCGCGAGGGCGGCAAGGAACTCATGTTCGTGATTTCCACCCAGCGAGGGCTTTGTGGCGGTCTGAACACCAACCTCCTCAAAAAGGTTCGTGCGACCGCTGCTGACGGGGCCGAATACGTGACGGTGGGTAAGAAACTTCGCCAGTCGATCGCAAAGAGCGGTGGTAAGATTATCACTGATTGGGAAGTCGAAGATCCTGTTCCTTTCAATGATGCGAAGCCCATCGCAAAGTTTCTCACCGATCAATTTCTAAGTGGTGAGTACGACAAAATCACAGTTGCTTTCAACAACTTTGTTAGCACTCTCACTCAGACTCCTCACGTCAGCCAGCTCTTACCGATCCAAGCTGATTCTCTAGCTGAAAAGCAAGACTACGAGGGTGTTGGGAAGGGGGAAATCGGTGAAACTGATGTCGAAACTGCGATCAATACCCCGTATGAGTTCGAGCCGAGTGCCGAGGGCGTCCTCGACAAGCTCCTCCCCCTTTACGTTAATTTCCAGATCTACCAAATGCTGGTTGAAGCACGCGCTTCCGAGCATTCTTCCCGAATGGTTGCCATGAAGGCGGCTACTGACAACGCCAATAAGATGGTTAAGGAATTGACCCTCGAATACAATAAGGCTCGCCAGGCGGCGATCACTGCTGAACTTCTCGAAATCACGACTGCCATGAAGGCTATGGAGTGATTCATCTTCTCAAATTTTCTAAACGAACCACATCAATCTCACCACTTTCCCACCATGAGTAACCAAGGAACCATCGTTCAGGTCATCGGCGCCGTCGTTGACGTTGACTTCTCGGCCGCTGACCAGCTGCCAGAAATCTACAATGCCCTAGAGGTGCACTACCAACTCTTCGGAGAAGATACTAAGCTCGTTCTCGAAGTCCAGCAGCACTTGGGTGACGGCTGGGTCCGCGGAGTTGCTATGAGTACCACGGAAGGTCTCAAGCGGGGCTTAAGTGTCGCCGACACTGGCAAGCCGATCGCGGTTCCTGTTGGGAAGCAGATTCTTGGTCGTATTTTTAACGTGACTGGTGATGTGGTGGATGAAAATTCATTGGATCTTGAAGACGAGAACATGCGTTCTCCAATTCACCGCGCGGCGCCCACTCTTGAAGAGCAGGCTTCTTCAGCTGAGGTTCTTCCGACTGGAATTAAGGTCATCGACCTAATCTGCCCACTCCTCAAGGGTGGTAAGGGCGGTATGTTTGGTGGTGCTGGTGTGGGTAAGACCGTGGTCATCATGGAGCTCATCAACAACATCGCAAAGGCGCACGGTGGTTATTCCGTTTTCGCTGGTGTGGGTGAGCGAACTCGTGAGGGTAACGACCTCTACTGGGAGATGATCGAGTCCGGCGTTATCTCCTGCGAAAAAGATTCAAATGGGCATCCCAAGATTGATGAGAATGGAAATCCTGTTCTCGCCGATGGGTCTAAGGTGGCACTTTGCTACGGCCAGATGAACGAGCCTCCGGGCGCCCGTCTCCGTGTCGCGCTTTCTGCTCTCACAATGGCTGAGCACTTTCGTGACGAGGATAATTCTGACGTTCTCCTCTTCGTTGATAACATTTTCCGTTTCTCTCAGGCCGGTTCTGAGGTGTCAGCACTTCTTGGACGGACCCCTTCGGCGGTGGGTTATCAGCCTACTCTTGCCGAGGAAATGGCCGGACTTCAGGAGCGAATCACTTCAACTAAGAAGGGATCAATTACTTCAATTCAGGCTGTTTACGTTCCTGCGGATGACTTGACTGACCCTGCTCCCGCTAACACCTTTGCTCACCTTGATGCAACGGTGGTGCTTGAGCGTTCTCTTGCTGAGCAGGCTCTTTTCCCTGCGGTGGACCCACTTGCTTCCACCTCAGCAGCACTTTCTCCCGAGATCGTAGGCGAAGAGCACTACAAGGTTGCTCGTGGCGTCCAGCTTGTGCTTCAGCGCTACAAAGATCTCCAAGATATCATTGCGATCCTTGGAATGGACGAACTTTCTGACGAGGACAAGCTCTCGGTTTTCCGCGCTCGTAAGATCCAGCGTTTCTTGACTCAGCCCTTCCACGTTGCGGAGGTCTTCACCAACGTTCCTGGGGTGCTTTGCTCTATCGAAGACACCGTCAAAGGTTTCGCCGAGATTCTCGATGGAAAGCACGACAATGTTCCAGAGTCTAACTTCTACATGAAGGCGGGTATCGACTCAGTCGATAAAGGCTAAGGCGTTCTGTCTGGTTATTCCCTAACTCTAGAATCTGAAATCTTAAATCTATGTCTTTCCAACTCGACATCGTGACTCCGGAGAAAACAATTTTCTCCGATACCGTTGAGGATGTTTATCTTCCAGGTAGCGAGGGTGAAATGGGAGTTTTGGACATGCATGCTGCTCTGGTAGCACCACTCTCTCCGGGAGAACTCCGTTACAAGAAGGATGGTAAGATCGAAGAACTTGCGGTTGGTGAAGGATTCGTTGAAGTTTGTGACGACAAAGTGTCGGTCCTAATTGATTTGGCAATCGGCGAAGACGCGATTGACGAGGCACAAGTCGAGGAGGCTATGAAACGGGCGCAAGAAGCGCTCGCTGGCGAGAACGTTGACCACGATGAGATGGCAGCTCTTCAAGCTGCGATTGCCAAGTCAGAAGCAATGCTCAAGCTCAAGCGAAAGCGGGTGTAGAGACACCTGCTGACTTCTAAATTTTAAAACGGCGACTGGATACAGTCGCCATTTTTTTTCGAGAACTGGATAGAAAATGGATTTGGAGAACTATTTCAGATGAACTCTAAAGTTCGTGCTATCATATACCGTAGGATCGATCAGCCTGCTATGCTCAGGCGTGAGCATAGGTTTTTGTGGTCGCCGGGCTTTCCAATTTCGTGTAGAGTCAATCGAAATTAAAAATTAAACTGATGAAACTTACGACGATACTTCCATTTGCCGCTGCAATCTTGCTTCCTTTCGGCTTTGTTTCCTGTGGAGACCAAGAAGAACCAGCTGCCGAAGAACCAGCTGCCGAAGAACCAGCACCCGAACCAGCACCCGAGCCAGACCCGAGCCGAGCCGACCCGCACCCGCACCCGCACCCGCACCCGCACCCGCACCCGCACCCGAGCCAGCACCCGAGCCAGAGGTGGCACCCGCACCCGAGCCTGCCAAGACTTCCCAAGCATCGACCCATTCTGAGCTTGGAGCAAAATTTTCTGAAGCAACGATGAGCATCTTGGATGGCATGGGTTCCATCACTGATGTGAAAACGGCCGAGGCTTTTGGGAAAACGATGGAAGGAGCTATTACAACTTTGAAAGAAGTCCTCGCGGCGGCGGAGGCTCTTGATCCTCCGACCGACGAAGAAAAGGAGGCTATGAAGGCAATCAAAGAGGGCTTTGAAGGGAAGGCCCAAGCAATGGGCCAAAAAATGTTTCAAATGATGGCTGAAAATCCTGATGCAGAAGCCATCGGATCCGTTCTGGAGGCGCTGAATATTCGGCAAATGATGGAAATGGTTGGCAAACTTGAAGTCGTTTACGATCTTGAGGACGAGGCTGAGGAGCTTGAGATTGGTGAATAATTAATGGGATTTTCGAATTTAATTCGTTTCCTTTTAGACAACCCGGCTAATCTTAGCCGGGTTTTTTGTTTGGAAATCATACGGATAAATAGAGAGATTTCGAAATTCGTTTAGATACGAAGTGGATTGTGATAAATGGAGCGATGATAAAAGTCGCAACGTTATCAGCCGGTTTGGTCCTTTCGGGATTTGCTTTGCCGGAAGCAGCTTTTGAAGCACAGGTGATTGATGATAAGATCACGGTGGGTTATGGACTGGCGGTGGCGGATCTTGATGGAGATGGGAAGGTGGATATTTTGTTGGCTGACTCGGATCGGACGGTTGCATACCGGGGTCCTAATTGGGAGATGCGCGAGCTTACCGGGAAACTGACGAAGAAAGATCATGTCTGCCTTTGTGCGAAGGATTTGGATGGCGACAACAAGGCGGAGATTGCGGTGGGTGCGGAATGGAATCCGGGCGATACCAAAACGAGTGGCGCCGTGTTCTCGCTCAATGGGTCGGCGGATTGTTTTGCGAAGCGAGGTGTAACGGAATTGCATCGTGAGCCGACGGTTCACCGGATGCATTGGGTCGGAGAAAAGGGGGGTAAAAATTTCCTCGCGGTGTTACCATTGCATGGTCCCGGGAATGTGAGTGGAGAAGGCGAAGGGATTAATTTTTTAGGGTATCGTCCGGAGAAAGACTGGAAGACTTTTCTCATTCACAAGGGGTTTCATTTGGCACACAACTTTGATCCAGTTAGGTGGGATCGTTCGGGGAATGAGAGTATTCTGGTGGCATGCAAGGAAGGGGTGCATTTACTTTATCCGGGAGGGAAAAATCAGTGGACCGCGCGCCAGATGACCGAGAAAGGCGCGGGTGAAGTGCGGCTTGGCAAGCTTCCGAATGGGAACCGGTTCATTACCTCGATTGAGCCGATACACGGGAACGAAGTGGTGATCAATCCCGAGGCTAAGAGTGGGCTTTGGTCACAAAATCGGGTTGTGATTGATGATGGCTTGAGCCAGGGACATGCCTTGGTGACAGGAGATTTTTTGGGCCTTGGCTATGATCAGGTGGCGGCAGGCTGGCGTCAAAAAACGGGGGAAGACGAGAAAGTCGGAATTCGTCTCTATGTGCCGACCAATAAGGATGGTAGCGAGTGGAAACAGCATGCTGTGATTGATGATAATACGATGGCTTGCGAGGACATGAAGGCAGCCGACCTCGACGGAGATGGTGACCTTGATTTGGTCGCTGCGGGGCGGGCGACAAAGAATGTTGTTATCTATTGGAACAAAACCAGTGCAGCGCCAAAATGATGACAAGCTGACCTCTTTGTCTTCGTAGTTGTATGCCAAATTATGAATCGTCGTAAGCTTCTCAGATCTTCGGCCTTTGCGGGCACTTATTCCCTTCTTTCTCCCTTCGCCAAAGCGGTAGGCTCTAACGGCGAACTTCGCGTGGTGGTGATTGGCGTCAAAGGCCGTGGCTCGAACCATATCAACGCGGTGATTTCCCATAAAAAGGCTCGTCTCGTGGGCTTGTGCGACATCGATTCTGATCAGCTAAAGCGTCGGGTGGTGGAGATGGAAAAGCGCCATAAGATCACAGGTTTGAAGACCTATCCAGACTATCGGAAAGTGTGCGAGGACAAGAACGTCGATGCGGTTTGTATTGCAACAACAAACCATACCCACACCGTGATTGCATTGACTGCAGCCGCAAATGGGAAAGACGCTTACACGGAGAAGCCAGTTTCCCACAACGTCTGGGAAGGTCAGAAGTTGGCTGATGGACAAGCGAAGTATGGGACGGTAATTCAACACGGATTTCAGCGCCGGTCGGAGACCTGCTGGGCCGACGCCTTTGCCTGGCTAAAGGAGGGGAACCTTGGCAAGTTAACCTTGGCCAGAGGGTTTTGTTACAAGCCGCGTAAGTCGATCGGGAAGGTCGAGGCTCCGGTCGAGGCTCCGAAGACGGTAAACTACGATCTGTGGTCTGGGCCGCGGAAAGTGCTACCGATACGCCGCAAACAGTTTCATTACGATTGGCACTGGCAGTCACCGTATGGCAACGGAGATCTTGGCAACCAGGGCCCACATCAGCTTGATGTGTGCCGCTGGGCTCTGGGTGACCCAATGGAGCTTCCCCCAGCAATTTTGAGTATCGGTGGTCGTTACGGTTACGATGACGATGGCGATACCGCGAATACGCAAATCCTTTATGTAGATCAGAAGCCGGCCCCGATTTTATTTGAAGTACGAGGGTTGCCAAAAAAAGGTCTCAACTGGAAAAATGGTATGCCAAATTACCGTGGAGTGACGATTGGAAATGTCATTGAGTATGAGGGAGGGTCTCTACTTGGAGGACATGGAGCTAGTTGTAAGATTGTTGATAAGGACGGTAAATTGGTTAAGGAATTTAAAGGTGGTCAGAATCATATCCACAACTTCTTCGATGCTTGCCTGAATGGGAAACAGAACGCACTTCACAATGCCGAAAATGGTCATCATTCAGCCGCGCTCGCACATATCGGGGCACATGCGTTGTCACTTGGGAAGGAACTTCCGGCAGAGCAAATTAAGG
>CASICJ010000068.1 GCA_949373085.1 uncultured Verrucomicrobiales bacterium | reverse complement strand
CGAGAATCACAACATGATTGCCATCTTCCGCCAACCGCTGACAAATCGCCCTCCCAATTCCTGACCCACCTCCGGTAACAATTACATTTTTCATAAAGTCTAAAATTTTTGAGCAGCGAAAAAATGCTCAGCATTAAAATCTAATTCCTGACTAGTAATTGCCAGATCTACAGGACCGAGGCAAGCACCCAAGCCGAAATGACCTGTTAGCCACTTGTCCCATGAATTCTCTAGCCAACAATCTCACTATTTTCTTTCAGGACGAGATTATGATACGATCTATCCCGATTGGATATAGAGACCCTTGAGATTGAGAAATTGTATGACAAACCTAACCCTAAAGGAGCGTAGGTAGCTTTCACAATTTATGATGAAGTTCTGGCTCTTTTTCCTGCTCCTCACAATTATTCCCGTCTCAGCGGTCACGTTTGAAGATAACGACACGGTCGTTCTCCTCGGAAACACCATGATCGAGCGGGCCCAAAAATATGGTCATCTCGAAACAGCTATCAATCTCTCGGTTGGAAAAAAGAGACTAAAATTCCGTAATCTTGGTTGGAGTGGCGATACCGTCTTTGGCCACGCCCGAAGTTACTTTGGCCCGCCCAAGGAAGGCTTTGACCGCCTCAAATCCGACCTCAGCGAGCTTAAGCCTAACATTGTCATCGTTTGCTACGGTGCGGTCGCTGCCTATGACGGAGAAAAAGGACTTCCCGAATTCGTCGCTGGATACGAAACCCTGCTCTCAATGATTAAATCATCCGCGAGCCCCCGTGAGATCGTGATCGTCTCACCCCCGCCCGCCGAATCCCTCGGCGCTCCCATGCCGGACATGGGTAAGCATAACCGGCAGCTTGCGCTCTACTCAAAGGCCCTCAGTAAACTAGCCCAAAAACACAAACTTCAATTCGCAGACTTCTTCACCACTCTAGGTGAAAGTAAAGGACTCACCGACAACGGCCTACATTTCACGTCTGAAGGCTACCAGACCGCAGCTCCAAAATTTGTCGAAGCCCTCGGCATTCCCCTTGCCACCGGGAACCAAATTCAAAGCGAGCACGCCCGTAAACTCCGCGAAGCAACCGTCGCCAAAAACAAACTTTTTTTCTTCCGCTGGCGCCCCGCCAACGAAACCTACCTTCGCCTCTTCCGCAAACACGAGCAAGGTAACAACGTCAAGGAACTTCCGATGTTTGACCCGCTCATCGCCGACGCCGAAAAGCAAATAGAAGCCCTTAAAAAAACCACTCTCTCCCTCAAGTAGAAATGATCACCAGACTTCTCCTCGCGGTCTCTCTCACGACCCTAACAGCTTTTGCCCAGCGCGGCCTCAAAGACATTCCTGACCCAGACCCCGTTAAACAAGCCGCCACTTTCAATCTTCCGGAAGGGATGGAGATCCAGCTCGTTGCTTCAGATCCCATGATCGCGAAACCGGTTCAGATGAACTTTGATTCCAAAGGCCGTCTCTGGCTCGTCTCCAGTGGGATGTATCCTCACATCATTCCTGGCGCTGAAGAAAACGACAAGGTCCTGATTCTGGAGGACACGAACGGCGATGGTGTTGCCGACAAGCGCACTGTCTTTGCCGACAACCTGCACATTCCTACCGCAGTCCTCCCAGCAGATGGTGGAGCCTATGTCGCCAACTCCACCGAGATCATCTTCCTGAAAGATACTGATGGTGATGGAAAAGCTGATCAACGTCGTGTCGTCCTTTCCGGCTTTGGGACTGAGGACACCCACCACATCGTTCACACTTTTGAACAAGGCCCCGATGGCATGCTCTATTTCCTTCAATCCATTTATATCCACAGCCACCTCGAGACCCCTTACGGTGTTCGTCGGCTCATGGGGGGTGGCATCTGGCACTTCCGCCCCGAAACTCAACGCGCCGAAATCCTATCCAAAGGTCTTATCAACCCTTGGGGATTCATCTTCGACGAACACGGTCAAACATTTGCTACTGATGGAGCTGGCGGTCACGGCATCAACGATATTTTTCCACGCTCTGTCTTCCGCACTTCACCCGGGGCCAAGCGTATCGTCGATGGTCTCAACCCAGGACAACCCAAGCTTTGTGGCTTGGAAATCCTCTCCGGATCCCACATCCCCCAAAAGCTTCGCGGCGTGCTAATTGCGCCCGACTTCCGTGGCCATCGCATCAATGCCTACCGCTTAAATCCCGAGGGTTCATCCTACAACTCAACCCGCATCGATGACTTCCTAAGTTCCTCCCACCGAGCCTTCCGTCCCATCGACGTCAAAATGGGCCCCGATGGTGCACTTTATATTGCCGACTGGTATAACCCCATCATTCAGCACGGTGAAGTCGATTTCCGCGACGACCGCCGCGACCACTCACGGGGCCGCATCTGGCGTGTCACCTTCAAAGGCCAAGCGCTCATTGAGAAAAAAGACTTCACTAAATTCTCCATCAAAGAACTCCTCGCTCACACCATTTCAAAAGAGCGCGTCCACCGCGAACAAGCTCGCAATGAGCTTCGCACGCGTAAGGACGTTCTCCCGGAACTCAGCGCCTGGAGCAGCGAACTCACCGATGACTTCTCCCGCATGCAAGCAATGTGGAATCATCAGGCGCTCAACCACACCGCAGCCAAACTCATCAAATCTCTCGTAGAATCCAATGATCCTCGCTACCGCGCGGCCGCGCTGCGCGTCATCTACCATCGCCACGAAGAAGTCACCGGCGCCACAGAAATCATAAAGAGAGCTATCAACGACAAAAACGGACGCGTCCGCCTCTGGGCCGTGAGTTGTCTCGCCCAAATGCCTGACCCCGACTCGGTTCCAACTGCCCTACAAGCTCTCGATCATCCCGTCGATAAAACCATGGACTTCGCTCTCTGGTCCATCGTTCGCGAACATCAGGCACACTGGGCACCAAGATTCGAAGCTGGAAAGCCCGTTTTCGGCGATAAGCTTCCCCGTCTCATTTTCGCGATGAAGGCCCTCGGAAAACCCCTTTCACTCGAGTCCATCTTCACCAGCGTCGAAAATGGAAGCCTCACCCCGACCGAGCGCAAAGACGCCATCTCGGTGATTTCGCAAGTCGGTTCCCCTGGCGACCTCAGCCGCCTCCTGAAGTTGGCTCCCAAAGAGCCAGCCATTCTCGAGCAACTCGTGACCGCCGCGCAAATTCGTAAGCTCCAACCCAAGTCGGGAAAGGGCAGCCTCCTCTCCTTTCTCGATTCGAAGAAATCCACGGTCTTCGCGAGCGCTGCGAAACTTGCCGGCCTCTGGAAATTCGCTCCCGCCCGTAACAAGTTGGTAAGAGCTTTCACTCAGGCACCAGCAAAACGCCAAGCGGCAGCCGAAGGACTTCGCCTCTTCGGCGACGAGGAAACAATCAAACTCTTCCTTAAACTTTCTAAGGAATCTCCCGACGAAGCCACTCGCGCCATTGCGGTCAAGGAATTGGCCAAAATTGCTCCCGATCGAGCTGCCGCCAGTGCTGTGACCTTATTGCAGCAAGACAAAGCAGGAAAAGACGAACACACCTTATTTACAAGCTTCCTACAAAATTCCAGAGCCTCTACTTCGCTTGCCAAAGCCCTTGAGGGAAAAACCCTGCCCATCAAAATCGCCACTCTCGGTCTCCAACGTGCCGGCACCTCTGGGCGGCCGCCCAAGGACCTAATGGCAGCCTTACAACTCTCCGGAAAGCTCAAGCCAATATCTCAACAACCCTCCAGCGCGGATATGGCCAAGCTTATCGAACGCGTCCGCACGGAAGGCAATCCTCATCGCGGTGAAACGGTCTATCGGCGGACCGATCTCCAATGCATCGCATGCCACGCCATCGGCGGAGTGGGCAGCCCCATCGGCCCCGACCTCGTCAGCATCGGAGCCAGCGCACCAGTCGACTACCTTATCACCTCGCTTCTCAATCCTAACGACAAGATCAAGGAAGGCTACCACACCACCTTGGTCAGCGAGAAAAATGGTAACGCTCACACAGGTGGTCTGGTCGGCGAAAGTGATACCGAAGTTGTCCTCCGCGACTATGCCGGCAAGATGAATCGCATCGCCAGAAGTGACATCAAGAACATCACCATCAGCCCCGTTTCCATGATGCCAGCAGGACTCACCGCCGGGCTTCGAGAAGACCAATTCATTGACTTGATTCGATTTCTCTCCGAGTTAGGTAAGGATGGTGACTTTAAAGTTAGCGCGAAGCCCATCATCCGCGACTACATGGTCTTGAGGCCTCACCCACGAACAGTCGATGGCATGGGCCACTATGGGACCGCGGTCTTTGCCGAAAAGTTTGAGGGCTACCAATGGCAGACCTACGGCAGTAAGGTCAACGGAGAACTTCTTCCTTCTGAACTCCCAAAAGTAAAAGGCCGCGGTCGCAATACATGGGGAGTCGCTCGCTTCGGTCTTACTCAAAAAGGAAAAGTAAAACTCAAAATCAATGACACCTACTTGCTCGACCTCTTCGCAGGAAAGAAGGAAGTCGTCCTTCCCGAAAAAGGGCCTACCGTCATTGAGCTCAACGGAAATGACGATCCTCAGTATTTTACCCTCGCCGTAAATTCCGCTTCCCGGCAGAGTGAGGTCTTACTTGAAATTGTTACTGAATGAAGCTTCTCAAACTCATCTTTCCACTCGGTCTCGTTGCTATCACAATTGCGGCCCGCGATTCCCAAAAAGACAGGCCCTCTCATTCCCGTCAGGTCGTTGCCCCAGGTGTTTACACTGAAGGAGCCTCTTTTGGTGACGTTAATGGCGATGGCAATACGGACCTTCTTGCCGGCCCTTTCTGGTGGTCTGGCCCTGAATTCAAAAAGTCAAACCGTTACCGCCCTGGTGAAGCGGTTCCAGCAAAAGGCTATCAGCACAATTCCTTCCAGAGCTGGGTCATTGACATCAATGGTGATGGCCGTAGCGACATCTTCCAGATCGCACACGATGGTAAATTCCACCTCGACCTCTACCTACAACCCGAAAAACCATCGCAAAACTGGGTCAAGCATCGCGTGGCGGCGAAGATCGGAAACGAATCTCCTGAAATGACAGACCTTACCGGTGACGGTAATCTTGAGCTAGTCGCAATGAAGGATGGGCGTTTCGGCTTCTTCAGCCCAAATCCCAAATCTCCCGAAAAACCATGGACCTTCCACTCCATCTCGCCCGAGCGGACTAAGTCTCCCTACTATCACGGTCTTGGCTTTGGCGATCTCAATGGTGACGGTCGCGCCGACGTGCTTGAAAAAGAAGGGTGGTATGAAGCTCCTGCTGAACCCCTCAGGGCTGGCAACTGGAATTTTCATCGCTACCAATTCTCGCCAGGCGGTGGTGCTCAAATGCTTGTTTTCGATATCGATGGAGATGGAGACAATGACGTCGTCTCAAGCACCGCCGCCCACTCTTGGGGGCTCGCTTGGTTTGAAAACAACAAACGAGAAGGCCGCATCACCTTCAAAAAACACAGCCTAATCCCAGAGGACAAATCATCCGGGGTTGGCGGCGTAACTTTTAGCCAGGCACACTCACTCGTTACAGGAGATTTCAATCAAGACGGGCTCACCGACTTCGCAACTGGTAAGCGTTATTTTGCGCATAACGGTAACGATCCTGGGGCTAACCAACCTGCCGTTCTTTACTGGTTCGAGCTCGTCCGCGATGACAACGGACCCCGGTTCATTCCCCACCTCCTCGACACCAATTCAGGCGTTGGGACTCAACTTGCCGCTGGCGATGTGAATGGTGATGGAAAAACCGATCTAGGTGTCGGAAATAAAAAGGGTGTTTTTATATTTAGCAGCACGAAATAACCCGGTCGGCTAGTAAGCCTAATTCTTTCACACCCCTCGCTAGCGATTTCATCACGCTCCGCCACTCATTTTTTTGAGCGCCAGCCTTACAGCCTCTGGGTAAGTGCGATGCTCTGCAATTTGGATCCGGGCATGCAGAGTCTCTGCAGTGTCATCTATTAAGATCACTACTTTTTCTTGCAAAATCACTTCACCAGTGTCGATTCCGGCATCAACATAGTGAACGGTACAGCCAGTCACTTCTACTTTGTCAGCCAGAGCCTGTTCCCAAGCTGCCCTGCCAGGATACATAGGAAGAAGTGATGGATGAATATTAAGAATCCGGTTGGGGAAAGCACTTAAAAGTGGATCTTTCACTAAACGCATGAAGCCTGCGAGGCAGATGAGGTCGATCCCACCAAGGCGGTTCAAAATTCGTAAGCTAAGATCAACCCCACCTTCTTCCACTGCCGTTGGAATTCCGAATGCTTTTGCTTTCTCCAAAATCCCTGCACCAGGCTGATCAGAAATCACTAGCACAATCTCATCACCAAATTCCTTCATAAGGGCTTGAAAATTCGACCCCGTTCCAGAACCTAGCACTGCGATCTTTGCCATGTAGGGAATCCAGCAGAAACACCTCACAAAATCACGACTTGATTTACGCTTCACACAAATGTGAAAAATCTCAAGAGGGCCGTGGCTAAATGAGGGCGCCTAAAATCCTTTTGGGCCTTAGTTCGTAAAAGTTAACAAGGCGGCTAAATTTGCGCGTGCCAATCTCCACTCATCGGCTACCTTACGTTATGAGCAGCAAGGCTAACACTGTCCCCGACGCAACGGGTCACTATGGTCAGTTTGGAGGATGTTTCGCCCCAGAAACACTCATGACACCACTTGATGAACTCGTGGCTGCCTACGATGAAGCCAAGGCTGACCCTTCTTTTCAGGCTGAATTGGATGATCTCCTCCAAAATTATTGCGGTCGTCCAACACCCCTTTATTTTGCGGAGCGTTGGACAGAGCAACTCGGTGGTGCCAAAATTTATCTCAAACGCGAAGACCTTCTCCACACTGGAGCTCATAAAATCAATAATGCCATCGGTCAACTTCTCCTGGCCAAGAGACTTGGCAAAAAGCGCATTATCGCCGAAACCGGAGCTGGTCAACACGGCGTCGCCACCGCAACTGTTTGCGCTCGCTTTGGAATGGCGTGCACTGTCTATATGGGCGAAGTCGATATGGAGCGCCAAGCCCTTAACGTCACGCGAATGAGGTTGATGGGTGCCAAAGTTGTTCCTGTCACTGCCGGGCAAGCGACCCTCAAAGAAGCCGTCAACGAATCAATGCGCGACTGGGTCGCCACCGTCGACGATACCCACTACATTTTAGGTTCCGCATTAGGGCCCCATCCTTTTCCCATGATGGTGCGAGATTTTCACCGCGTTATCGGCCTCGAAGCACGCGAGCAAGTCCTTCAAAAAGAGGGTCGCCTTCCTGATCTACTCGTAGCTTGCGTCGGTGGAGGCTCCAATGCGATGGGGCTATTCCATCCTTTTGTCGACGATGAAGACACCCGAATGGTAGGAGTAGAGGCCGGTGGCGAAGGAATCAAACCAGAAAAACACGCCGCCAGATTCCAAGGTGGTAAATTGGGCGTTCTTCAAGGTTCAAAAACTTGGCTCCTTGCCAACGATGACGGTCAGATTGAGCTCACCCACTCGGTCAGCGCCGGTCTTGACTACGCCGCTGTTGGCCCTGAACACGCTTACCTCCAAGATATCGGGCGCGCCGAATACACCTACGCGACCGACGACGAGGCATTGGCTGCTTTCCGAGAGCTCTCTTGCATTGAAGGTATCATTCCCGCCCTCGAGTCTTCCCACGCCATGGCTTACGTCTCAAAAATCGCTGGCTCCATGCGGAAGGAAGATATCATCATTGCGAATCTCTCCGGTCGTGGTGACAAGGACGTCGAGCAGGCCTCCAAATATCTTCTTGGCGACGAGTGAATCAGTCCCGCCACCAATCGGCATCTTTCTCCCAAGGTTGTCCCGATTCCTCTTCGGGACCTGCTGGCTCGATTTCCAGTTCTGTCGACATCTCCTCATCCTTCAACAACTCGGCCAACTCATCTTTTCTGCCAGCGTTTCGCATCAGCGAAACAAGAATTGTCGTCAATGTGCCAGCTGCGATCAGGAGTACGAGCAACATGCAAACTGCGAGTGTGTCCTCCGCCGACATGGGTCGACTTTAGCACAATATTTGTAAGGAGAAACCAGCAATTAGCCCTATTCTCCCAAAAACCAACCCATCCCAACACATATTGGGGATTTGGAAGCCACTCGAATATTTGATCTTAGCCATTTCACGATCTTTTTAGAAAAACCTCCACGATGGGTTGACAAGCGGTTTCCGCCAGCTAGTCTCCGCCTCCCCGCTCTCTTGTAGCCGGATTTTTCAAAAACTCATCTTTTTTCTACGGCCATGAAAATGACATATCAGCCTTCCAAGCGCACCCGTAAGAAGCAGCACGGTTTTCGTGCTCGCATGGCTACCAAAGCAGGGCGTGGCATCCTCAAGAGCCGTCGCCGTAAAGGCCGGAAGCGTCTCCTTCCGAAGGGTGCCGAGATCCACTTCAAGCGCCATACGGTGCAAAACAACACCAAGTAAGTTGGTTTTGGCCTGCATCTTTTGTGGGACCTCACCTTTTTATTTTGGGATTTTTTTCCAGTCATGAGGCTGACCCGAAAACGGCGTATGCGCCAATGGGGCGAGTTTCAAATCGTTCGGAACGGGGGCCAATCTGCCGCCGGAAAATATCTTGTTCTTGGGAAACTCGAAGGAGAGGCGACTCTCGACCGCCGTTTTGGCCTCATCACTTCCAAAAAGGCAGGAAAAGCCGTTACCCGAAATCTTCTCAGACGCAGATTTCGCGAGATCATCCGGAAGAATGGCGACAATCTCCACCAAAAGGTCATGCTTGTCACCATCGCCCGCTGGCGCGCCTCCCAAGCGACCTTCCAGCAACTTGAAGCCGATTGGATTAAAACCGCCAAACGACTCAAAATTTGGCACGAACATCCCATCGATCCCTCATGAAATCTCTCATTCGACTGATCATTAGGGGCTACCAGATCTTTATCCGCCCCGTGCTGCATGCGATCGGCGGACCCAATGCCGGGTGCCGTTACACCCCTTCCTGCTCTCACTATTTTCTCGAAGCCGTCGAATCCTATGGCTCGCTCAAAGGCACCTACCTCGGAATTCGGCGGATTTTACGCTGTCATCCTTGGGGTGGCTGCGGTTATGACCCCGTTCCATCAACCGGAGGTTCTCAAGCCTCCTCCAAAAATTCTCCCACAACCCACAACTGATCATGGATCGAAAAGCTTGGATCGTCGTCTCAATCTGCGCCATTTTACTGGCTGTTAATTATTACTATTTAGAAGGAAACGCAAAAATACTGCGGGAAGCTAAGCTCGCTGAGCAGGCAGAAAAGGAAGCACAGGATGCCAAAAAAAATCCTGCCGAAAAAATCCCTTCGGTCACCGTCAAACCCCGCCCCATTCCTGAAGACATCGGAACCGAGGAAAGCCACGAGATTGCAACTCCATTCAGCGTCTTCACCCTTTCGAACCTTGAAGGCGGAATCGTTCAAAACAAGTTCCTCGAAGAAAAGGCATTCTCTGGGGACGGGCTGATCACGATGAACGACCTCGGGCTTAATCGTATCGGCGCCATCACTAAGATCTCTGGAGAAAGCCTAGAGAAAGGTTACTACGATCCAGACGAGACTCGTAAATCTGAGACCTCGATTACTTACAAAGGCTCTCTTTCCAACAACCTGATCGCACAGAAAACCTGGACGGTCGTCGAAGAGGAGTCCGCCGGAAGCCCGTATCGTCTGCAGTTTAAGCTAGTTCTTGAGAACACAACCAACGGCGAGATTTCGCTCAAAGACGTTGCGATCTTTAATGGTTCAGCTGCCCCTACATACGAAGACGAACGCCCCAACTACCTCAACTTCTTCTGGAACGAGAATGGTAATTACGATTCCGAGACAACTGGTTACTTCAGCTCATTTTTCGGAGCAGACCCCACCGAGTTTCGCACAAGCTTCGAGCAAAACCTGCTCTTCACAGGGGTGGAAAACCAATTCTTTGCGACCATTATCACCCCGGAAAAACCCTACCCCGCTACCTTCCGTGCCATCCCGATAGATGTTGATCTTCCTGAGTCCCGCGGAAATAAAAGGGTCAAAGCTTTCAACACTTACCTTGCACTTCCCAACGAAGCGATCCCTGCCGGACAAAGTCGCGAATACATCTTCGATGTTTTCATAGGACCAAAAAACAACGCGCTTATTCGTAGCCTCGACGGAGACAAAGGAGACGTCATGGACTACGGCCTTTTCGGATTGATCAGCCGACCACTCAATTGGACACTCAACAAGCTATCCAATCTCTTCGGCGGGCAAGACAATGACTGGTCTTGGGGTTGGGCTATTGTCGTTCTCACGCTCATTATTCGAACCTTTATGTGGCCGCTCCACGCCAAGTCGACTCGGACCATGAAGCGGATGTCCAAGCTCCAGCCTAAGATCGCTGCACTCAAGGAAAAGTATCCTGACGATCCCAACAAAATGAACCAGGAGATGATGAAGCTTTACCGGCAGTTTGGGGTTAACCCGATGGGCGGGTGTCTTCCCATGCTGGTGCAGATCCCCATCTTCTTCGGGTTTTACAATATGCTTCAATATGCCGTTGAGCTTCGTAACCAGCCCTTTCTCGGCTGGGTGAAAGACCTTTCGCAACCAGATACGATCACCTATATTATGGGGCTGCCTCTTAATATTCTCCCCATCCTGATGGCTGTCACGATGGTTATTCAAATGCAGATCACACCGAAGACCGGTGATAAGATGCAGCAGCGCATCTTCATGCTAATGCCGCTTATCTTCTTCTTTTTCTGTTACAACTTCGCATCCGCTCTCGCCCTTTATTGGACCACTCAAAACATCTTCTCGATCGGCCAAACTTGGCTCATGCAAAAGATGCCAGAGCCCGAATTGAAAACTTCGAAAAAAGCAGGCAAAAAAAGCTGGGCGCAGAAGCTTGCTGAGAAAGCTGAGGAAGCTAAAAAGCAACAGAAAAGAGGAGGCCGAGGACAAAGGCTTGGCCAAAAACAAGCTAAGCCGAAGAAGCCTCGCGCCCCCAAGACTGGGGGATAACTCCAAGCATTCAATCCACCCGGAATCAATCAGAACTGACCATAAGAATTCTCACGGTCCTCTTTTCTGTTTTTTGCCCAGAATAGCTTGTCCCAAATGGGTAGAGATGGAAACCTATCGTCCACAATAGCCAATTCAGGCCCTCACCTCAGCTATTCATTGCTTCCTAAAGGCTCTTGCAAAACGAAACTATCACTTGGACAAATTTCGGGGGCGTGCTTATTTGGTGACTACCAAATTGCCTCCTCCGTCTATGAAATGTATTGCCTTGCTTTTTTGTTCCTTGCTCCTTCCAGTCAACGGACAAGAGAAACCGCTCTCCGAACTTGATCGTGAACTTCTTCTCGAAAAGCTGAAGGAGGTTCAAGGCACCTCCGATAGCACTGTCAAAGGCCGGTATGGGGTTGCTCTTTCAGCTTTCAGAAAAGCCCGCGAAAGTTCGGCTGCAGCGCATGAGCTCTATCTCAACTGCATCGAGAAAGTTCGCTTTGAAGATCAACTTAGGAAGGCCAGTGAGTTTCGAGAATGGAAAAAGCGCCACAAGGAACGCGGCGATAGTCCCGCTTTCCGTCTCGCGCTCCGGCATCAACTTAATTGGCTAGTCCTCACCCTAGAGGCAGCACAAGTAGATGACATTTCCGTCCTCTCAGCCAAGGGCGTTGCTGTTCTAGAATCAATCATTCGCGACGCCGAAGATCTCAAGGGTCAAGATCAGCTTCTCCGGAGTGATCCGCTGAGTAGTATATTTGCGGATGCCTACTCGGTCGGCACCATCGAAATTGATACCTGGCCGAAATCTCCACTCGATATAGCCGATCTCTACGAGAACGTTATCCTCCCCCCCCTGCGGACTCCTAAAACACTCGACTCCCTTCGTAAGGCGTGGCTCAAGCGGGTTGAACACGAAGGAAACCTGCTTGAGAAATGGACCAGCGAAGCGAGCGGTGATCGTGATCGCAAACCAGCCTTCGAAAAATGGCTCATTGAAGAGCGTCCAAAATTAACTTGGGCTATGGAAGTCGATCTTTTTGAGGCCGGCGATCAACGCGGAGGAGCTCTCAGGATGCTCGAGCATTTAAAGAAGTACCTTACTCACAAATCCGCCCCCAAGTGGATCACCCAATTTACAACTCTTGTCGAAGGTGGAACTCCTGAAGGAGAGGCGAAAGAAAGTGAATAGCACGGATCTTCAAGATTCTGAGTCGCACCGCTAACCGCTTGCATGGCGAGCAAGCCCTCCTCTCATGGACAAGCGGGTTTCTTCTATCGAGACTATCTTCTCATAGAAAATCGTGGAACAACGACAGAAAAATCGGGAACTCGGCGGAGCAACTATCATTGTCACAACGTGAGATTTTCGTTAGAATCTCCTTGAAATGCCTGAGTTAGAAGTTTTTTTAAAAGAATCACTCGAAGATTTCGCCCTGAGTCGATCCGAGAAAAAGAACCTTAAAAACCACTTGTCGCGCATCGCAGGGAATCCTATTGAACAAGCCAAGGCTCGACAGCTTGCCTTCAAATTGACGCAAGAAGCCATTAATGAGTTCGGACAAATCACCGCTCTCGATTGGCTTCAAGGATTCATCAAGCTGCTCTATGCGAATGAGAATAAAACTAAGGCTTCCGCATTTTTTAGCCCAGGAACTGACTGCCTCCACCGGATCCGCCAACTGATTAGCGAAAGTCGTAGCGCCCTCGATATTTGCGTTTTCACTATTACAGACGACCGCATCGTGCGACGATTGGAAGAAGCTCAGGCCCGCGGAGTAAAAATCAGAATCATCTCTGACAACGAAAAATCGATGGATTCAGGCTCAGATCTCACCTACCTCTCCAAATCAGGAATCGATTGCCGGCTCGACCGAACCGATGCCCACATGCACCACAAGTTTGCCATTTCTGATCAAGATCTGCTCCTCACAGGAAGCTATAATTGGACTCGCGCGGCCGCCGCGAAAAATGACGAAAATATCGTAATTACCAATAATCCACAGCTCTTGAGGAGCTTTACAAAGAAGTTTGAGGAAATTTGGTCTAAGCTCGAATGACAATCACGCAGTGAGAGTCCTTTTGTCTGCTTGCACACTGGGGCTTGGCGGGTTTTCTTACTGCCGATGAAACAAGGTTTCCTAACAGCTCTCGTTTGCTCCACTATTTGCGCCCTGGGAGCACCCCTCAAAGTTAAGGAGCTCCGGACCGAATCTGCAACAAATCCAATTGGAGTTTCAAATTCCCCAAGATTAAGCTGGAAACTTGATTCCAACGAGCGGGGAAATTCCCAGAGCGCTTATGAGATCCTTGCCGCTACGAGCCAAAGAAAACTTGATGAGAAAACGGCGGACCTCTGGGCGACCAAAAAACAACAGGGAGCTGCCAAACTCCTTGTCCCGTGGCAGGGTAAACCACTCAAAAACGGCCAAAAAGTTCATTGGAAAGTTCGTGTTTGGGACAAGGAGGACCAGGCTAGCGCCTGGAGTGGCATTGCGACCTTTGTTGTCGGTGAACGAGCAAAGCTTGTAAAACCAGCCCGGATATCAGGCTTCGAGAGCAGCTCCGAGGAAATCAACCAACTTTATACCCAGAGCATTGCCGACCTTGAGAAGCGTCTTACCGGATTCACAGAGGGTGATGTGACTGCCCTAGGAGATGGCAGTATGGTTCATCGGTCTGCCCGTGCATTTCTCTATCACTTCGATTCCGTTCCTCATCTTACCGAATGGCTGCGCCTGATGGATTCTGAAATCACCAAAGACAATTTTTTCCCGAACCATCCCGGAGCTAAAACTACCGCTCCAGTCTCCTCTGACTCAGGAGTCCTTGTCACCCACCCACTTTGGTGGATGAGCGGAGATGCGCAATCAACTCGATCCCGTTGGAATTCTTATGAAGGGCATATCATTGCACGCGAGGCACAGGACACTCTTCTGAAGGGAACCAAATGGGGAGGGATCGTTGACTCAGAAAACATATCAGCTGAATTTATCGATCTCTGCTACCTTGGATTCAGCTGCCGCCTGATCCTCGAACTCGCTCTGCCTGCCATACAGCCACAAAAAGCGATTCGCTTCCAAGTTTATGCATCTCGGATACGCAAGAGCTTTGAACGTCAGTTCGTCAACACAGATGGTTCACTAAAGTCAACATCACAAACCGGCCACGTTCTGGCACTACGGAGTGCCGTTCTAAATCCCCAACAAAAAGCCAAGGTCCTTGCCGATTTAATCGCCTTAGTCGCAAAAAACGGATCCGAGGTCGGCCCCATTGGAGCTCATTTTCTTCCGGGTGTCCTCTCATTAACAGGAAATCAAGATCTCGCTCTTAAAACTCTGACCGATCTCAAAGCTGAAGAACAAAAGATCTATGTCGAAAGCGGGATCGCCGAATGGCTCATGGCTTTCGTAGCAGGTATCGACACGATCGCGCCCGGATTTAATCAAGTAATCATTTCTCCCCGTATCCCTTCCGATGATACTCTAAGATGGGTGAAGGCCTACCATGATTCGCCGACCGGAAAAATCTCAGTTCACTGGAAAAAGCTTCCTTCTGAATCAGCACTCACAGCAGAGATTATGATTCCCGCTGGCACTCTTTCGCGGGTTATTTTACCGATTGGAGAAAATCAAAAAATCACCGAAAGCGGAGATGCAATCGCTGACGCAGAAGGCGTCGAGATTGTTGAGAGAAAAGATGGAAAAGTGTCTCTTATCACCCAATCAGGGAAATACTTTTTCTTGATCAAATAGCGAACGTTCCCTCTTTTCTCAATTTGCGTATGCCGCTTTTCAGAAGAGCTACTGAGACTGCCACTCCATTACTTTAAGCAGCCTGCTACGGGTCTCACCCCAACGGGGATCAACAGCACAACCCATCAAGAAAAGCGTCAAAAAAAACGAGCAAGACAAGTGCCTCCGCGGCGCAAACTTGTAAGTTGGTGAACGATGTCAGTCGATTTCACGGAGCTGTCTCAACCAATCGACCACCCCCTCGAGAGCACGAGATCGGTGGCTCAAGCCATTTTTGATCTCTTCTCCGAGCTCAGCGAAAGACCTGTCGTAGCCTTTCGGAGCAAACAAAGGATCATAGCCAAAACCACCACCCCCCTGCTTTCTTTGAAGAATCCGCCCTTCAACCGCGCCTGAAAAATCAGCGAGAACGTTTCCTCTTCGAGCTAGGACAATTACACATCGAAAGCGAGCCGTGCGCTCACTATGCCCATCCATTTCACGAAGTAGTTTCTCATTATTTAGAGAATCATCTCCATCCTCCCCACCATAACGTGAGGAGTAAACGCCTGGATTCCCACCCAGCGAATCAACCTCCAATCCAGAGTCATCGGAAAGAACCAAGGCATCGGTCAAGTCACTGATCGCCACAGCCTTGAGAATAGCATTTTCAAGAAAGGTTATACCAGTTTCTTCGACCTCCGGGGGATCGGTAAGAACAGACAAATCCAAAACTTCAAAAGTTGAGAGAATAGCGCGGATCTCTTCGACCTTATGAGCATTCCTTGTCGCCACAATCAATCGCTGTTTCACAATTACAGAATAGCAACCCACAAAAATATTTCGACAAATTTGGAATAAAACCGATCTTCAATCTACCTAATAATAGCATGAGTCCACTAAAAACAATTATTCTCGCCATCTTGTCGGTCGCTTTCACTTCCACCGCACAGGCTGGAGACTTCCTCACTAACTTCGAAGCTGGAAAGAAAAAAGCCGCTGCAGAAAAAAAATGTATGCTTGTGAAGTTCACCGGCTCTGACTGGTGCCCTCCTTGCATCAAGCTGGATAAGGAGGTCTTCTCAAAGAAAGCTTTCAAATCCGAAGTCGAAAAAGATTTCGTCGTGGTCGTGCTCGATTATCCGAGGACGAAAAAGCTTCCTGCAGCCCAAACCAAGGCCAACAAGGAAGTTGCCAAGAAATATAGTCTCCAGAGTTATCCCACCGTAATGTTGATGGATTCGCAGGGAAAAGTCTTTAAATCAATATCTGGATATAGCGGCGGTGGCATTGAACCTTACCTCAAAGCGCTCAAAAGCTCATTGAGAGCACGTAAGTTCCAATAAGCTTCTCCCAACATCGGCTCACTCGCGTAAAAGGATACCCAAGTTCACTATAGTTTTCTACTGCCACCTCAGCGAGGGTTCCTTCTTGCGAGGCTTAGGACAGCGGACGAAGCCCAATGACTGTCTCAAGGGTATGCGATCCGTTTGGGCGCAGAGTTGGTTTGTCCGTTCCGGCATTCGCACATTCTACACAAACAAACTCTTTGTAGGCCTTATCAGGCAGATCAGCGAGGGTCTTTGATTTTTCTTTCCATGGGTTCCAGATAACCGTGGAGCGTGATCCAGCTTTATCGACGAAGACCGAGCGGTAGCGATCAAGATCACGAATCAATACCGATGACATAGACTGATAAATCCGATCCACCTCACCTTTGATTTGGAGGTTCTTTTCCTGATAAATAGGCTCCTTGTCGTCGCTTGCCTGATCAACGTAGTGAGATCCCTTAACTCCCTCGAGTTGTATACGTTCAATATCACCGAGCGAGAGGTAAGTATGGAGTGCCGAGCTTACTTTATAGATCTCCTCGCCAGTATTCTTCATGTTTAACTTCACCCGCAATTTATCCGCGATACGAATCGTTACAGTTAATTCGAAATCGAAGGGAAAAAGAGCTTTCGTCTCCTCATCAGAGACTAGTTTAAAAACAAGTGTGGCCATCTTGCCCACCATCTCGCCGGAGACGAGTTCCCAAAAGCGGGTCCGGGCAAAGCCATGCACTGGCATCTCTGGATCGTCAGGGTGATTTCCAAACCATGGCCAGCATATGGGAATACCACCGCGAAGAGCCTTTCCCTCATTCATCTTGGCTTTCGGACTCACATATAAAACCGGCGGGTGATCGGTCGGAGCCCAGGTTAGAACCTGCGCTCCGTGGAGAGCAATAGTAGCTGCTGAAACAGGAGTTTGAACTTCGATTACAGGGAAGCCAGACTCTGGTTCAGTGACAGTCAACTCGGGAGTTCCGCTCAGGATGGCGGTGAGATCTTCAATCGATTGGGACATGGCAAAGGTGACGGCCAGCACCATTGCCACAAGCATCGGAAAAAAGGAACAAAAGAATGATTCTTTTTTTAACCCGCTTTTTATTCTCCCGACTTCTGCCAAACCTGCTCGACGATCTTCTTCCGCAAAGCCAGCGGATCGAGCACACCGGAATGGCGAAAGAGAACTTCACCACCCTTTCCGACGAGCAAAGTGAAGGGCAACGCTCCATCCCACGTGTAATCAATGGCTTTGGCCAAGTCCTCAGTATCTCCCTCGAAAAGGTAATTGTTTGTCGTTCTATTTTCCTCATCCAGAAATGGTTTTGTCCGGGGTGAAAGCCCACAATGAGTTCTCCTCAGAAACCGTAACACCTTGTCTTTGTCATCAGCAGAATCGAGGCTGATGGGAATAAATTCAAACTCCTGCCACGAATATTGACGGTAGATTTTCACTAGCTCGGGGAACTCCGCCACACAGGGACCGCAACTTGTTGACCAGAGGTTGATAAGCCGCATACCAGTCCGCCCTCGATTCGCCACCAACTTCCCAAGTGTCTTGGCATCCACTTTTTCCACGGTCACTGGCTGAGCTTTCCATTTACGATCTTCACCGGCGACCATTCCCGATTTTTCCTTCCACTTCGTAGTACATCCCACCGGGCGGGTCTTCACAACTTCGATCTTTTTCCCTTCAAGAATCGCAGAAATAGCATCGCGTGCTTCATTCTTTTCGACCGCTCCAACTCTACGGCGACCATTATCGATCCGGCCATTGTAACGGAGCTTGAGATTCTTATCGAAAATGAAAACGTGAGGAGTTGCAACCGCCCCATAGGCTTTGGCTACCTCCTGAGTCTCACCATCGTAGAGATAAGGCAGATTAAAGCCACTATCCTTAGCGATAAGCTTCATGTCTTCAAAGCTATCATCATAGACAGTCCATCCAAGCTCCGGCAAATGAAGCCCTTCCGGCGAATTACTATTGATGGCAACAAACTTCACCGGCTTACCATTGAAATGATCAACCAAGGCCACCATACGCCCGTGGGAAGCGATGGCATCAGGGCAATGGTTAGTTGTAAAGATAACCGCGAGAGCTTTTCCCCCGCTGAAGTTCTTGAGGGTATAGTTTTTCCCGTCCACTCCTGGTAATTTGAAATCCGGAGCTCCTTGTCCTTCCGTCAATACCACGGGTTTATAGGCAAAAAGAGAACCAATGGCAAAGAAGCTAAAGAGCAGAATTCGCATCGTATAATTACGTATCTAATCTGATTTTCTAGCAAGGAGATATGCCGTAGGAAAACCCAAGAGGATCCCAGATACCATCCCGGTGAGGTGAGCCAAAGTATCAATTCCCGGCCCTCCAATTCCATTTATTCCAAAGATCATAAACCCAGCCAATAACGGAGTGAATGACCTCAGCCCTTTTCGGAACGAACGCTCGCGCCAAGCCACATCCAAGCCAGAGCCAACCAACAAGCCAAGAGCCCCAAAGACCGCAGTCGATGCCCCCAGCCCAAAATAGCTCTCCGGAAATCGAATAAACACATTAAGGAGATTCCCAATGAACCCACTCAATATGATGAGCCCCCATCCTCTTAATGGCCCAAAAGAATTTGCTACAAAGATTCCAAAAACTGAACCAAATGCAGCATTACCCAATAAATGCGGCATATCCGCGTGAAGGAACAAAGCCGTAAAAGCCCGATACCATTCTCCCTCGGTAACAATCCCAAGAGTCGAGCTGACATACTTTATCTCAACTTCTGGATACTGGATTTGCCGGGTAAAACAAAAAAGAAGAGTTCCGATCCAAAGCAGAGCAAGCTCTACTCCCGAACCAAAAATTGGAATCGCGACCGGAGAGGGTTGGTAGACTTGCTCCTCTCGATAAAGCCGGAACTCCTCCCGAATCGCCTCTACAAATGCTTCGTCTCCGTGGACTAAGTAACCACCCTCTTCCTCAATGGTAATCAGACAATCCAGCCTCATCGCCAAAACGACCAAGGCGTATTCCTGAGCTTCCTCCGGTGATTGGAAACGATGGACAGGCACCAAACCAGAAGTCGGAAGATCTGGAATATCCATTGTAAGCGCCGTGGACAAAAGCACCCTCACTTACCTAACGCAATAGGCATTTTGTGGAGCGCTCTAAAATTAAAAGCGTTATTGGGCACACAACCACCTGGCACCGTGCCATATCGACCTAACCTACTTAGGCAAGAGCCAAGAAAGAGATCAAATGATATACGCGGATTATGACCCAAAGGTCCACACGATTGTCTTCTAGCTCGGATAATTTAAGAAGAAATGCAATTTAGATTCGAGGGGCCCAACCCTCGCGGTAGTCTCTCTTCACAAATTGGTTGGCACGATCATTATTAGTCGATCTCATGTTAGGACCATCCCAATCAATAGGCTGTCCCTCTCCCACTTGTTGAGCAATACATCCTAATAAGATCACCTCATTCAAGTAAGCTGCGATCTCAAAATTTGAGTAGGCTGGAGAACCACCCTTCATCATTTCGAACCACTCCTCAACGTGTCCAGGAGATCGGGGGACGACTTGCGGAATCGCCTTACAAGCCTCGTGCTCACCAGCATCACGGTATCCTTGCTCGCCATTCAACATCACGTAAGGGTTACCGCCATAATCATCTTGGGAAAATAACTTTCCCTTATCTCCAATGATGACAGCGCCACTGCCTGGAAGCTTGCCTCCCCGAAGGGCGATTACTTCAGAAACAACTTCTGTTTTAGGGCGAACAGGATCAAAGCTTTGGCGCGGATTACCGTCATACCACCAGAACTTCAATGGTGGTAACCCTTCTCGCTCCGGAAATTCAAACCGCACTCTCGAAGTTAGAGGATAAGTCTCATCATAGATACGAGAAGCCATCTCGCATTCGATCTTCGTTGGATAGCCCAACTTCAATGCACGAAAAGGCATATTCACAGTGTGACAAGCCATGTCACCCAAGGCACCGGTTCCGAAATCACTCCATCCACGCCACTTGAAGTCATGATAAACACCTTTTTTGTAGGGGCGCATTTGCGCCGGCCCGATAAAGCAGTCCCAATTTAAGTTATCTGGGATCGTGTCTGCGCCTGCTGGACGATCTAATCCTTGTGGCCAAACCGGACGATTCGTCCACACGTGAAGTTCTTTGGGATTTCCAATCACGCCAGCTTGAACGAGTTCAACTGATCGACGTAATCCATCTCCAGCACTGCCTTGGTTCCCCATCTGAGTTGCTAACTTTTTATCGCGAGACAAATTTCGCATCATGCGTGATTCCCAAACTGTTTGAGTCAGCGGCTTCTGACAGTAAACATTTTTTCCCATCTGCATCGCCATGATACCGGCCACCCCGTGGAGATGATCTGGAGTAGAAATAGTCACCGCATCAACCTTGTCTCCAATCTTGGTCAACATCTCGCGAAAGTCGGAGTATTTGGCCGCTTTGGAATACTGCTTCGCCATCTCATCAAGTTTCCCTCCGTCGATATCACACAACCCAACAATCTCACCACCACATTTGGCCGCGTTCATTGTATCGCTTCTGCCTTTACCTCCCACTCCGATGGCAGCCACCTGAATCTTGGAATTTAAATTCTTACCACTTACGAAAGCAGGCATTCCAAACGTTCCGCCCGCAAGGAGGCTGGACTTCTTGATAAATTGACGTCGGTTAGTCGATGATTGAGACATACCAATAAAACGAGGGATATGCCGCCTGACTTTCAAGCACTCTACAAAACCTTACATCTTTTTCTTCCCAGCCTTCCGGCGACGACCTACAGAATCGGGATCATCCGCCGGATTTGAAGTCATCATCTGAGCCCCACACAATTGACGCCAAGCCTTCAAATCCCTCAAAAGAGTCGCCACTCTCTTCCGATCTACGGCAGCCAGATTATTTTTTAAACGGATCTGCCTTCAAATAAAAAAGCTCCAACTCTCCATCACGAATCGCACGATAAGGCTTCGTCCGATGATAATGCGGATGGTGACAGTAACGCTTCTCGCGTTTCAGCTCACTGCTCTCGCCTCTCAAAAGCAGTCAAATACTCAACTCTCTGTCCTCAATGATTCAGAGTGATCATAAAATCTCGGAAATAGGCTTTCCCACCTGATCTCCCGCTACGATCTAGACTCACTTCGCTCAGATCCCCAATATCTTCTGCATCCACCGTGGTCGAGCTTTGAAAGATCCGCCCACCTTCCCCCAACTGCTCCAGCAAAACATCCAAGCGCACATTACCATCCAACATCTTCGTCACATCAATCGATATTCGCTGTCGACCATCGCCCACAGGATCAAATCCAACCCCTTTCGTGCCACTGAGATGTCTGTGATTATCGATTCGCTCAAAGCGAAAGGAGCCACTCTGCATTCCCGGGTGGAACAGCGTTCGGATTCTCCCGATCGTGACGCCCATATGCCAGGCGCCGGATGAAACATCTTCACCTCCTAGGATCACAGAAACCCGAAAATGATCGCCGAAATCAATCTCACCCGGCCAAGTCTTGGATTCCAAAATCAATCGTTGATCACCATCTTGCCCCGCTTTTCCCGCAAAGATCAGCCGTGCCCCTTCGACCTTTCCCGGACGTTCCGATGAATTCTCAAAACGAAATTGACGGAAGCCTTCCTTGAGATCCACATCAATCTCACCAAACCATTCGAAAAACATTCCTCCCGTATCCGCTGAGTTTTCCCGTCCTTCCAAACCTTCGGCTAGTAATGACTTCACCGCATGCTCAACGGCAACTTCGCGGTCTTTGCGAAAAACCAGTCCGAGCTCTTCAATCACATTCAGAACCCGACGCCTCAACTCAGGATCCTCGGAGGGCTCTATCTCGCGCAACCACTTCAAAGCATTCTCACCATCGCTCAGTAATTTCTTACGTCCCGCATCTCTTTCATCAAAATCCTGGGAAGCGAGCATCTCCAAAGCATCATCTAGCTTATTGGTTACCCCCGGTACCGCAGTCAACGCCTTCTGTAATTCCGCCACCGATGATCCAATTCCTTCCTCCCTAAGAAGTTCCACTCTCCAATCAGAAACCTTCAAGTCGCCTTCCGAAAACGCGACAGCTGAAAGTCCTAGAATGATCAAGGGTATAAACTTCACAACCTCGATTTACCCAAAGGAGGGGAAAGATCCACCGAATTATTCCGGTAAGATGTTTCTATGACCCGAAGTCTCCTACTGATTCTCACCCTTCTTCTCCCCGACGTCCTCGCTGCGGCCGCCAAACCCAACATTATTCTCGTCATGACCGACGACCAAGGATACGGGCCGGTTGGCCGTCACGGGCACCCGTGGATCAAGACTCCCAACCTCGACAAGCTCTACGATCAAAGCACCCGCCTCACCCGCTTTCTCGTCAGCCCCACCTGCTCACCCACCCGTTCCGCTCTCATGACGGGACGCCATCCGCTTAAGAATGGCATCACACACACCATCCTCGAACGCGAGCGCATGGCGCTTGATGCCACGATACTTCCCCAAGTTCTGAAAACGGCCGGCTATACTTCCGGAATTTTTGGCAAGTGGCACCTTGGCGATGAAGAAGCCTACCAACCCCACAAGCGCGGATTCGATGAAGTCTTTATCCACGGTGCTGGAGGTATCGGGCAAGGATACAAGTGCTCCTGTGCCGACGTCCCCGGAAACAAATACTTTGATCCCACGATCCGCCACAACGGCTCCTTTGTGAAAACTAAAGGCTACTGCACTGACCTCTTTTTTACCGCGGCTATGGGATGGATCAAGGAGACCAAGGAAACCGGTAAACCCTTCTTCACATATATCACCACCAACGCGCCCCACGGGCCGTTCATCGCCCCACCTTCCAATACCAAACGCTTCACCGACCTCGGCTTCTCCCCCAAGACCGCCGGCTTTTATGGCATGATCGAAAACATCGACGAGAATATGGGGCGCCTCATGGCCAAACTCGCCGAATGGAACCTCGAAAAAAACACCATTCTCATCTTTATGTCCGACAATGGCATGACCGGCGGTGGGTCGGGTCGCGCCGGAAAACCACTCGGAAAAACCAAAAACGGAGTGCCCATGATGATGTTCAACGCAGGTCAAAAAGGCCTGAAAGGAAGTGCCGACGAAGGCGGAGTTCGCGTCCCCTTCTTCATCCGGTGGAAAGGAACCCTCAAAGCAGGTTACGACCTCTCAAGCGTCGCCGCTCATATCGACCTCTATCCTACCTTGGTCGACCTCGCCGGAGCAACCAACCCCGAAAAGCAAGTGGCAGGCCGCAGCTTGCTACCCCTTCTCAAGAATCCCAAATCATCCTGGCCCGATCGGTATCTCTTCACTCAAAAAGCCCGCTGGCCTACCGGATCTGAACCAAACAACCACCAATGGAAAAACTTCGCCGTCCGGAACCACCAATACCGCCTCGTTGACAAACAACTCTTCGACATGCTCAAAGACCCCGGCCAAAAGAACGATATTGCTAACCAACACCAAAATATCGTCAAAGAAATGCGCGGCGCATACCACAAATTCTGGAAAGAAGCCCGTCCCCTCATGGTCAACGAAACCGCTCCCATGTCACCAACCCAGCCTTTCCGGGTGGATTACCAAAAACAGCTCGCAGGAAAAGGTATCCCAAACTGGGCACCTCCTAAATTGTAGCCTCGCTGACCTAAGAGAATCAGATTTCTTTGATTTCATCACCCTTAAGCTTCTCCCATAATTCGCGGGAAAAGTTCAAATTTGCGTTGAAATAACCAACAGCCAATAAAGCCCTGCGACTACCTCCGGTAGAGGAAAGCATCGGAAGTCACCAGCGATGCAATCAAAGCCTGCATACTTCCTCCGCTCTTACGATAAACTTGATACGCTTCCTGCAAAACTAGCGCATCATTGAGGGTTTCATTTCGCCCCATCCAATAACGAAAGGCATGACGAATAAAGACCTGCTCAACTCGCTCACTCTCTGAGAGTTTCTTGATGAGATCGAGTGCATTCTCCACCGGGCCGTCCAATTTTGGATCACCCGAATCCACAATCACACCGCTTGTATCAACCGGCTTCCCCAATTCTGTCGTCCGGTGCAAGCCCGCATGATTAAACATCTCAAATGGAAGACCCAGAGGGTCCATTTTCTCATGGCAAGTCCAGCAATACGTATCACGCGTCACGCGCATCCGAGATCGTAAGGTTGTATTTGGCTGATCCGGTAACATCGCATCTACCGTGATTGGAATATCAGGAATGCCCCCACCCAAAAGTCGTTCCCGTATCCAGCGACCGCGCAAGATCACGTGATTGTCCATCGCATCGGAATGCGACACCAACCACGAAGGATGAGTCAAAATCCCCATCCGCTCTCCCTCGGGGACAGTCGTTAAAGTTCGCTCCGGCTTCATTGAACCATTTCCAAAGGAACGATGGCTCACTCGTGCAAAAATCTTTGGACCGGATATTTCAGCCTCCTTCAGCGCAGGATCCCCCTTCGTTCCTGCCCCTCTCTTGACGATGTTCTGCACTCTCTTCTTTGCCCCTTCCAATTGCTTTTTCTCGCGGTCCAGACTCTTTTTCGTCTGCCCATCTTTGGCGGCCTTAATCTTAGCATCCAGCGCCGCTAGCTTTTCCTTAAGATTCTCCAACTCAGCGGCCGCCTTCTCCTTGGCAAGCTTATCGGCCTTCTTTTGCGCTGCGATGGCGGCATTCCTCTCCTCCTTCGTTTTCAGTCTCCCAAAATACTTGCTGTCATTCCGGGTTGCCACCACTTTTTGGGTCGTCAAAAGCTCCTTCAGGACCTCCTTATCCTCCTCCAGAATGAGCTCAATGAGTCGATCTGTGCTCGCGGTGGCATCAAACATAGCCCGGTAGTGATTGTTCCCGCGACCCGAAACTCCGGTTGCGGCCAGGGCCTTGTCATCCTTACAAATATATCCTCCCAGATCGTAATCAAAGTAGTCACGGAAGAATCGTAAGATCCGAGGCTTACGAAAACTATCATCCTCCAACATCCGAGTGACTTCACGCTTCACGTCTACTCTGGTTCGCATCCGACCGTCGACAATCGATTGCCGAAGTTGCTCGTCCGGCTTGATATATGATAGCGCATGATTCACCGCCAAACCCAACTCCCAATCCTGCAACATCACTCGGCCGTCTTTTGAAGGCTTTCCACTCACCCCCAGTTCCGAGCGAAACAAGGCATCACGATCAAGGAATATCGCCGAGAGTCCGATAACAACACCGTCTTCCTTTCCAACCCTCTCAATCGCTTCACTTGTGACGAGCAAATATTGCTCCAACTCCTTCTCGGTCGGAGGACGAAACGTCACCGCTTCGAAGACATAATTAACCGCTTTAAGTAAAAGCTCTTCCGTTAACTTTGAGGCCTTCATCAACTCATAAACCGGTGTCAGCGGACGCTTTACTTTCGTGCTGTAAACCAAGGCCGTCGGCAACCCGCGAAGATCGCCCTTTGGTCTCACTTTCTCGTAAGTTGCGGGATCATCGGTGATCTGCTCCGGATTTGCGATACTCAACGGGCCATAAGCCATATAGCGGATAATATCTTCAGCCTTACCCAGAATTTGCGTCGCCTCGGCACTATTGACAGTGTGAAAATTCGGATAATTCTCAAATCCATGCTTCCGTGTCGAAGAAAGCACTACTGGAACACTCTTCACAGAAGTCGCATAGGCGACTGTTCCACCCTGCCATTTGATGATGCGATCAGCACCGAAGTAGAGCTTCAGCTCACCTCCATGGTTTGTCGGAACCGTATCACCACGCGTTCGCACTCCTGGCTTTTCAGGGTCATACTTTGGCTCGGTATTGATCAACTCATTGAGCCGCGTGATGTGCTCCTGCGGAGTGACCCGCCAGATCCGCTTGGGAGAGGCCGGTTTAGCCAACTCGATCCCATCCGGAAGTTCACCAAACAGGAGATCGTGATCCAAAAAATTACCCTTTTGAGGATCAAGATGAGCTTGGAATCCGCCCTTGTCCTTCATAACCCGCTTAAGCTCAACGACAATCCAATCTAAAAATGGGAGCCGCTCAACCACCTTCGGTTGTTCCTTTTTTTTCGGCGGCATTTCTTTTAGCGAAACCTGGGCCCAAATCGATTTCCATAAAGCCGCATTGGTTTCGTCAACCGGCCCCAAATCCTCAAGCGACAAATCACCCTTCTTCGTCGCTTCGTCATGGCACTCCAGGCAATGATAGTCGAGAAACTCCGACGCAAAGTCCTTGAATACAAGCTTCACCGGCTCGCCGGGAATGTAGGGATTCGCCCAGCCAATTCCCGCGCCGAGCGCGCCTACCACCACTCCGCGCAAGATTACACTCATCTTTTACGCCAAGATTTCTTTCAATGGACCGCTACCTGAGTCGAATTTCTTCGCCATCTTCTCGCTCATATTAAAGCGATCACACGACTCTCCCACAGAACGAAGAATAGTGGAGTAAAGCGCATTGATCGGACGCTTACCCTCAACATGCGTAAAGCAGCCCGACTTAAAGATCCCATTGCAATTCCCAAGGAGCATAACCGGCCAGTTGGCACCATTCGTATGCTGTTTGTCGGCATTGTTACTGGTGTAAACGATCAAAGTGTTATCCATCATCGTGCCACTTCCCTCGGGCACGCTTTCCAGCTCCTCCATGATCTTAACCAACATCTGCGAGTTATACTGACGAATCTTGATCCAGATCGGATTATCCTTCTGCGTCATATGCCCCAGATTATGACCCTGCTTCTCAACCCCCAATCCTTTCCAAGATCCGAAAATCTCACCCCGACCAGATCCAATTGTTAACACGTTGGTGATGCCAGATTTCAGGGAAGAAATTCCCAAGTCTAGAAGGACATCGTGCCAATCGGTTTCGAAGTCCGGTGAGGAATAGCGGGTATCCACCTCAGGGGCAAAATTCCGCAGGTGATCAGACACCTTTCCAAGCCGCTCGCGCAACCCGTTCATATCTTCAAATCCCCCCACAAACTCGCCGTAACGTTGCTTGTCAGACAGCGGCAAAGCGCTCCCCTTTGCAGCAGCCAACCGGCCAATCCGCTCCAACATTCCGGATCGCGCTTCATGCTGCTTGCGGATCTCGCCCTTTGAAATCCCTCCGTAAAGAGTCTGGTAAAGGTGATTCGGATTCGAATGCATGAAAATGGGCTGCCCAGCTCCGCTAGCCGAAAGGTTCGCAACGGTTGGCTTGGTCTTCATGTTCTCCAGCGAGTCCATCCCGATACACAAATGCGGCAACAAGGTATCAGGCAGAGCCTTGCTCAGCTCATAATCAATCGTTGAAGCGCTAGGCGGCACCCCATCGCTACCACGATATCCACCCAGAGCACCAAAAAAGGCACTGTGCGATGGACTGGTATGAATCCCGTGCAGGCCACTAATGATATGCAAGCGGTCCTTAAATGGCTCTAGCGCCGAAATTGGCTCAGGCAACTTCGCCTTCGCGAGGGAGCCGCTATGTCTCATCCCGCCAGGAATACAGGTTCCAGGCTCAAAGCCTTGGTTCTGCATAAAAAAGATCACCCTTTTCGGACCACCTGACGCGGGCGAATTTAATTTACCACGATTCCCAAATGACGGCAGCACGGTGGAACCAAGCGAGGCCCCGAAGCCGGCAGCTATGCTTTGAAGGGTTTTCCTACGAGTCATCATAACGATATCGGGATCAAATCGAATGAATTTTCATTTATCGGTGAACATTACGACCAACTTTGAATCGAGTTATCAACTCAAAAAAATGAATCCCCCAATAGGTAACCTCGTTTTAAGGATCCAAAACCAGCCGATATTTGCCTCAGAGAAGCACAAGCCAAGCTTCTCAGCCCTACCCGCGGTGGACAACCTATTCCCCTTGAACCATGACCACGATTCGGCGCGTGTGAGGTTGATTGCGATGTTCAAAAAGAAAAAGTCCCTGCCAAGTCCCAAGAGTCATTTGGCTCTTTACCACCGGAATTACTTCGCTGGTGCGAGTGAGCGCCATCCGAATGTGCGAGGGCATGTCATCGGGACCTTCATAAGTATGGACGAAATACGGTGTATCCTCAGGAACAAGGTGGTCAAAAAAAGCATGCAGGTCGGTCCGCGCGCTCGGGTCCGCATTCTCCATAATGACAAGGCTTGCGCTGGTGTGCTGCACGAAAACCGTCGCCGTTCCAGTGGCAATTCCCGCTTCGGCAATGATATTCTCGATCTGACTAGTAATTTCATACGTTCCTTTTCCAGAGGAACGGACTGAAAGAGTGGCAGCATGCGTTGGCATACGTAGGATCCTGACATACCGTTACCGATGAGATCAAGCTACCCGATCGTCCAAATCAGGGCCGAGGAATCGAAATAGGGACTTTGGGAGGCGTCAGAGAATTTCTTATCGGTTGCTTCGGTTCGAAAATGACCGGTTGCCTTGAGGAGTCTTGCTTGGCTTCAGGTCCATTAGGCCACATCAGAACAACTACCAACAAGGCAGCGTAAGCAATCCCAGCTCCAATAAACCATTTGCGATTGTCCACTCCACCAGACACGCGGGAATTCAAAAATCCCTTCGAAGTTTCTCCCTCATTCCGACGGCTCCGGAATTCCTCAAGAAAATCCACAAAGTAACCATCCCGAGGTTCCTCAAACCGCTTGAGGCGGATGAGTTTTTGGACCTGTTTTTCTGGTTCGTTCATAGGTGGGGTGGAAATTATTTGATGAACTCCTCCAAATGGCCCTGCAACTGCCGGTGCGCATAGAAAAGCCTCGAACGAACGGTTCCTTCCGATACTTTTAGAATTTTGCTAATTTCAGCATGAGGAATCCCCTGAATATCAAACATCGTAACAACCGCTCTATGGTCATTAGAGAGAGATTGCATCGCTTCGTTCAATTTTTTTTGGAGTTCGTTCAAATCGCTTTGGTGACGGGGATTCGCAGCATGAGCTAAATCCACCATGGCCTCATCATTCTGGATACCCGAATCGAGGTTATCGAGACTCCACGCGGCCCTGCGATTGCGCTTCTTGAGAAAATTTAAAGTCATATTCGTCCCGATCGCATAGATCCAGGTGTAGAAGGATGATCGTCCCCGAAATTGGCTGAGAGATCGATAGGCTTTCGCAAAGACATCCTGCGTGAGATCATTCGCATCCTCGTTATTTGAGGTCATGTGGTAAATCATCCCGTAGAGGCGCGGACTATAACGAACGACTAGCTGGTCAAAAGCTGAAGTATCTCCACTCTGAGCAAGGGCCACGAGCACCTTATCCGCATCGGCGGGAGATTCATTCGCAGACTCGGAAGACATATAATTTATGGGGTTCCCGGTGAGGAATCATTTAACACAATCTTACGGGCAGACCAGAGCAACATACGTTCAATTTATTTTTTGAGACGATCGCTCGAGGATCACGCCCACCCAATCGGTCTCTGGCAAAATGAATTTTTCAATCTCGACACGAACCTTGCTGACCTCGAATTCGTTCAGCACCACTGCGGCTACGTCCTGCGCCAGAGTCTCAATGAGCTGGCGTTCTTTCTCGGCAGCCAATTCACGAACGCGATCTGCAACCGCCTTATAATCAACGGTCCCCTCAATACCATCGACCTCCGGAAAGCGAGTCACTTCAAGCGTGAGATGAACGCGTAACTTTTGGGCCTCGGCCCGCTCCTCGGCCGGCACTCCAATATTCGTGAACAATTCCAAACCTCGAATCACGATCTTATCCTTCATAAGCCCGCAGTAGGTTGAATGATAGAATTCTCCAACCACTGACGAAAATCCCCGAGGTGATCAAAGAAATGATGAGGCTCGCTTTCCACAAGCCGCTCAACCGGATCGTATCCCGTGGCCACAGCGATCGACGCAATGCCTCCGTGCTTTGCAGTCTCGATGTCGTGCACCATATCGCCTACAAAAGCAGTATCCGCGACCGATAAATCGTGCGCTTTTAAAATATCGCCAATCCGCTCGCGCTTATCAATCACACCAGCGTAAATTGCCTCAAAATGACCGTGCAGGCCAAAGTCATACGCCTGCTCCGTAAAAAGTCCCACGTCCATACTGGAGAGAACGAAACAACGAATCTCCTGATCCCGACACCAGTCGAGCATCTCACGGGCATACGGCAAAATGGTCACACCTTTTGGCGATGAATTGAACGAAGTTCGAAATGTATCCTCTAGACTTCCAATAGGAACACCAGGCAGCACCTCTTTATAAAATTCGGGATATGGAAGCCGGAAGCGCTGGCGGAATTCCTCGCGACTGAGGGCAGGCACATTGTGCTCACCCAACACCATATTGGTTGCGTATAGCGTGGGAGGGAGATCATCGACTAAAGTTCCCGACCAATCAAAAAGAAGCGATCGATATTTCATGAGATCTAAACCTTAGCCTATAGTAAGCCGGAGAGAAGTGACATTTTCAGCCCCCAGCTCGATTTGAAGTTTACGCAGTAGGCCTGGCTTGAGTTGCTCAAGGTGATAACGCATTGCAGGCTGCAACACTTTGAGGGTAAGGCAGCCTTTCCGAAGCGAGACCGGCTCGGTTTGCTTTGCGATTAAATTGCCAGCGAGCAAAGACCACGCCTCTTTGACACGCTCCTCATCTAGTCCGCCCTGAATGCCAATAGATTCGAGAATTTCCTCAATGTGCGCCCCTGCCTCGCTGATATTTTTTTCGAGGTTCAGAGGTCGAGAAGCACCGACCCATTGCCCAACGATGTCAGCCCGCATATTTCTCCGGGAATTTGATTTCTCTTTCCCGGTGATAGACTTCCGTCCCATAGCGCAGTTTAGGAATCTTCGCCGTCCTCACCAATCGCTTCGACCGGGCAACCTTCGAGGGCTTCCATGCAGAGAGCAACTTCCTCCTCATTTCCTGGCTGTTTATAGACATAGGAGTATCCCTCTTCATCAGAACGCGCGTAATTATCGGGTGCGGTTTCGCGGCAGAGATCGCAATCGATGCACTGGGAATCAACGTAGAACTTTCCTGCAACACTTTCGGGATTTTTATCTTCAAGATCAGCCATGGCTCTCTGGGGGAAATCTTCTATCCTTGTTCGCAAAGTGCAAACACTTTTTCCGACCATGATTCACGGGTTGCAATGATCTGCCGCGGTGACTATCTCTCTGGGCACCAATCATGCAGAATCAACCCACTGATCCCCAAAATGAGCCTCAAAATGACTTTTGGGACCTTGGTGAAGACGACCTCGAGCCAAATGAGGCAAAGGAAACCAACGAGCCAGAACCGCAGCCAACCGCTCAGGCAGCTCCGCTTGAAGAAATTTTGAGCGAGTTGGACGATGACCCACCCACTCCGCCTGTCCCTTCCCAAAAGCCAGAACCAGCCGCCCAATCTGAGACGACAAACACCCCCCGACGATACCGGGTCAAAGGGACTAGCCAGGAGGCAATGCCTACGACTAGGAACGAAAAACTGATCATTGGGGCTCTCTTGGCTAGTTTAGTTTGTTTGATCCTGTGGGGAATTTACACCTATCTCAATGCTGCTCCAAATGGCAAGCTCGCTGAATACAAGGAAGACTTTCCGATTCAAGGCGACTCCGTCACCATTGAAAGCGTGGAAACGTGGTGGCGTGAGCCCGTCCGCGACGGCGATGAGCCCGACGTCGGCGTGGTGGTAGAAGCCCGCCTCATCCCCTGTGCCTCCATCAAAATTAGTGAAGGAGGCTCCTCTATCTTGCAAGTGAGCTTCCGCGATGGTGAAGAACAACTGATCGGCGACATTCTCAACCTTCCCATAAGCAACGGAAAATTTGAAAAAAACAGCTCGGATATGATCTCCGTATTCGCCACTGCTGGATTCGAAAACCCCACCACGATCAATCCTTACGTCAATCAAGACATCGCTCCTTGGACCCTCGCCATTGTGGAAGGAGCTGATGGAGCCGAGCCAATTGTCAAGACCCGCATCAAAGCGAATCGCAAATAAAAATAAAAAATCATGTCCGATAACCCCACTCCTCTCGTGCCCGTCGAAGGCTGGCACGTCATGCATCTTTACTATTCCATTGATCACAGCCAGTGGTCACTCCTAACCGAAGCTGAGCAACGCAAGTCCAAAACAGAACTCAGCGAGTTAGTCCAGGAAATCCGCTCACACAAGGACACTCAGCTCCTCACCTTCGCCGTCGCCACTCCAAAGGCCGACCTCGGCTTTATGCTCCTTACCCCCGACTTACATGACGCCACTCATTTCGAAAAACGCCTCACTCTTGCTTTGGGACCCGACGTCTTAACGCCAACCTATTCTTACCTCTCCCAAACTGAGAGCTCGGAATATACCACCACCTCCGAGCAATACGGAAAAGACACCCTAGTCGAAGAACAAGGCATGGCCGAAGGCAGCGAGGAATACGAAATCGCAATCAAGGAATTCGACGAACGCATGAAGCATTACCTTCAGCACCGCCTCTATCCGGTTCTACCCGACTGGCCCGCTATCTGTTTTTACCCGATGTCCAAGCGCCGCGCGCCAAACGATCACTACAACTGGTATTCCCTTGATCATGCCGCACGTGCCAAACTTATGAAGGGCCATGCCACCACCGGTCGCAAATATTCCGGGAAAATTCTTCAGCTTATAACAGGATCCACCGGACTCGACGAATATGAATGGGGTGTCACACTCTTAGCCAAAGATACTATTGAAATTAAGAACATCGTTTACGAAATGCGCTTTGATGAAGTCTCCGCTCGCTTCGCTGACTTTGGTGATTTTTACATCGGGATGCAGCTGCCACTCAACGAACTCTTCAAACGCATTTGTCTCTAGCATCATGAAACCTCACTGGCTTGCCATCTTCGCCTCTCTTCTGTCGGTATCATGCTCCAGCTACCAGCGAGAGTTTAAGGCATCTACAAACGAGTTTCACTCAGTCGAGAAACTCAAGCCCGCTCCCACCGGCCCTTGGAAGGGAACGTGGAAAAGCGAAGTCAACGGGCATCATGGTCCACTCTGGTGTATGATTACAAGAGACGGGTCCACACCCGACACTTACAACTTCCGCTACCGTGCTGGTTGGGGCTTACTGCAATTCGGCGATTATACCCACCCCATCACAACCACACTGGAAGATGGAGCACTTTCCTTGAACCACTCAATGGCTTTGCCCAACAACTTCGGCACCTATCGTGTCAAAGGACAAGTCAGCCCGACACAATTTGAGTGTCGCTTTCAAGGCAATGGTGACAAAGGAACGATGATCCTTCAGCGCCCTAACTAACCGTAATATGGCTCGACTACAACTAGGCCAGGTATCGCGTCCCGCGCGTCCCGCGAAGGGAAAAGATACAGAGCATAACCACCATGGCCACCCCCGCAGTATTTCCGTGCCACACTTCCTAGAATTTCAGGCAACTCCTTCATCCCTTCCCCCAACTGGGCTGAATACGACATCATAACTGCCTCAGCTAGCTTAACAACCGACTCGGCTATCACTGCCTCTCGAGCTACTGCTCCCGCGCGCTCGATCAAATCGTAATCCCGGTCAAAACCCACCGTCCCGGGTGTATCGTGTTGTTTTCCAGTCCAGAGCAAACCCATGCGTCCATTTAGAAAGGATCCATCCCTTTTCAAATCCAGCCGTGGCCTTTCGCCACTTTTCCAGACACAAACTCCTGTTTCCCGAATTACCGCCGGGTCCTGCCAACCTACGCCCAAATCTAGTTCGGACTGCACCGAATCTTTTCCATTTAACAAGGCCCAAGCTCCACTCCCTCCCAGCCCCGCCTTCTGCTCATAAGGCCAGTCCTTCAAACTCACCTTTGGTGAAATCGCGCAGTTCACAATAAACCCGCTCTTCCGAGCATGCTTCGGAACATCCAGCCATCCGCCGCCAAAATCAACACGTAAAGGAGCCTCCACCACTCCACTAATCCGATTCACAATGACCGTTGTCGAAATTGGTTCAAACTTCGGGAGGGTCTTCGGCAGGCGGACATATCGACAACCCAATTCCTCGCACAGCCTCTCTTTGATCTCCCCATATTGGTCGTCCTCCGTAACCGCCAAAATATCCGGCTTAAGCTCGCGGAAAATCGGCTCAAAATCCAGCCCCTGCCGTTCCCCACTCCCAGCGACTACGCGATCTACCATCACCAGAGACCGCAAAAGCTCCGCCTTATGATCATCCGGCAGCGAAGGCCTGCGGCCCTTGTGCTTCCATAAAATATCCTCATTCGCGAACGAAACTGTCAAATGATCACCCAAAGCCCGGGCCTCCTCAAAAAACTGTAAATGCCCCGCATGTAAAATATCATAACAACCTGAAACAAATACCTTCGCCATCGTTTTAACCAGTCAATCACGACTCCCTCGCTGGACAAGTCTTTCCCTCTTCGCTAACGTCTGCGAATGAAGCTTTTCCTTCTTCTCCTATTACCATTAACCGTCATCGCTGAGAAAAAGCGGCCCAATATCGTCTTTTTCTTCACCGACGACCATGCTCCTCACGCCATAGGCGCTTACAATGGCTGGCTCAAATCGGTAAACCCAACTCCCGAAATCGATAAGCTCGCCGACGACGGCATGCTCTTTGAGAATTCCTTCTGCACCAACTCCATTTGCGGGCCCTCTCGCGCCGTCATCATGAGCGGTAAGCACAGCCATAAAAATGGCTTTATGAATAACGGGAACTCCTTCAACTGGAACCAACAAATTTTCCCGAAAATTCTCCGTGCCGCGGGTTACCATACCGCCCTTTACGGTAAATCCCACCTCAAGGGAAAACCTCAGGGCTTTGACTCCTGGGCCGTCCTTCCAGGTCAAGGCGATTACTACAACCCCGCTATGCTTACTCCAAAAGGCCGTAAAATTATCAATGGTTACTGCACCGACATCGTCACTGACATGGCTATCGACTTCATAAAGGAATCCAAGGCACTCGGTAAGCCTTTTATGCTCATGTGCCAGCACAAGGCCCCACACCGCACCTGGATGCCAGCTCTGCGACACCTTCATCTCTATGATGACATCAAGATTCCAGAGCCTAAAACCCTCTTCGACCAATACGAAGGACGCATCCCAGCCCAGCATCAGGAGATGGAGATCGATCGTCATATGTATCTCGACCATGACCTCTTCACCGAGCTCACCCCCGACCTCGATTTCCCCAAACAGCGCCGCCCAAGCGAGGACCGCTCCGCCTACGTAAACATGAAGCGTATGACCCCGGAACAGCTGAAAACTTGGCGTGCCGCTTACGGCCCCAAGGATAAAGCGTTCCGCGAAGCCAAACTCACCGGTCGTGACCTCGTCCGTTGGAAGTTCCAGCGCTATGCCAAAAACTACCTCCGCGCCATCAAGGGCGTCGACGAGAACTTAGCGCGCCTCCGCAAAGCGCTTGAAGATCAAGACCTCGCCGACAACACGGTCTTCGTCTACTCTTCTGATCAAGGATTCTATATCGGCGACCACGGCTGGTATGACAAACGCTGGATGTACGAAGAATCCTTAAAAATGCCTCTTATCATTTCTTGGCCTGGCGTTATTAAACCCGGCTCACGCAATACCGCCCTCGTTCAAAACCTCGACTACGCGCAAACATTCCTCGACATGGCCGGGGCAGAAACGCCCAGCGACATGCAAGGCACTTCTCTCGTCCCATTGCTCAAGGGCAATAAGCCCGCCGACTGGCGCAAATCCATCTACTACCACTACTACGAGTATCCTTCCTACCATCAGGTCCCCCGCCACAACGGTATCCGCACCGAACGCTACAAGCTCATCAACTTCTACGAATTTGGAGAGTGGGAATTCTACGACCTCAAAACCGACCCTGATGAACTCAAAAACCTTTACGGCAACCCCGATAAAAAAGAGCTAATCAACGACGTCCGCAAACAACTCCTCAAACTGCAAAAAGGCTACGGCGACGACACTGTTCTCAAAGAAAAACCACAGGAGTGGAAGAGTAAAATGCGAACCACCACCAGCGTGAAAACCAAAGCCAACTTCCGCCCACGCGTGAAATAGCAAATCTGGAGATTACCCCGCCAGTTGGTCCTAAATTCTCCTCCCAGTGACCCGCTAATTTGTCTTAAAATTACAGACTTCTCTTCCTGTCAAACCAAGGTCAGTCAGGGAAACTCTCCACTCGTTATCATCAACGGGAGTCCACCTCCCCAGGCTCCGTTTGTTTTTGTAATGGCCCCGTAAGCTGCGAAGCTTCGGGGGGAGTCCTAATTTATCGATCTAGAAGCCGCCGCCACCCTAATCTATCGCTTGGCACTTGCCATCTTGTCGGAAAAAGTCAGTCTCTCGCGCGAGAAGATCCATCATACAAATGAGTGAATTCCAGGTAGTCCCAGCTAACAAACACGATGAATTGGTCGCTGCAGCCTATCAGGCGAGAGGTTACACAGCAGAAGAATCTTCAGTTGCCGCATCAGTCTGCCAGGAAGCCGCCCGCCACGGGATACGCACCCACAACGCCCTCAAAGCTCTCCACCTCGACCACCTTTTTGGTTCCGCCACTGGCGGCTGCGTTCCTGGTGCAGAAATCGAAGTCGTCAATGACCGCTTTAAGGCTTCTGAAGTCTGGAATGCCCACAAGAAGTTAGGTCAAGCTGTTGCCGTAGCAGCCATCGATCGCTGCATCGAAATGGCCGATGAATATGGCGTTGGTCAAGTCGCGATCGACAATGCCTTCCATTACCTGTGGGGCGGTGGATATGTCATGAAGGCTGCCGAAAAAGGCTACATCGCTTATACCAACTGTACCTCTACTCTAGCCGAAGTCGTTCCTTTCTTTGGTAAGCATCCCACTCTTGGCACCAATCCTCACTCGTGGGGATTCCCAACCCAGGATGCGAATGGATTCCCCATCGTCATCGATTGGGCCACCTCGACCGTAGCAATGGGCCGCGTCCAGCAACTCAAGCGCGAAGGTAAGCCCCTGCCTCCCGGGGCAGCCGTTGACAAAGATGGTAACGAAACTACTAACCCGAACGAAGTTGCCTCGCTCCTTCCCTTCGGAGCACACAAAGGTTATGGCATGGCTCTCATTAACGAACTCGTCGGCGGGTTCATTGGCGGTAACCTCCCCACTGAACGGGGACGCAAAGGCGCCAAAACCACTTCCTGTTTCTACTTTCAGGTCATTCACCCTGATGCTTGGTCCAGCGGAGCGTTCGTTCACGGCACTCAATCAGCTAACATGAAAGCCGTCCTCGATGACATCCTGGGTCACGGAAACGAAAAGTGCCTCCTCCCTGGACAAATCGAAGCCGGCTTCCGTAAGCGAACCGACGCTGCTGGTGGACTTCTTTTCTCAAATGCCGAACTTGCTGAATTCAAGGATTTGGCCGATGAAGTGGGACAAAGCGGGTGGGAAATCGAAAACTTTCCCCAAGAATCCGCGTAAAAAATACACACCATGCCGAACTACGACTACAAGTGCGAAAAATGTGATCAAGTCTTCGAGGTCTTTCAGAGCATGAATGACGAAAAGCTCACTGACTGCCCCAAGGCAGACTGCTACGGGCAGGTCAAACGTCTCCTTGGAACTGGCGCAGGCATCATCTTTAAAGGTTCCGGGTTTTACGAAACCGACTACCGCTCCGACTCTTACAAAGCCGGCGAGAAAAAAGCCTCCGAATCCAGTTCATCAAAGCCTGATAAAAAAGAATCAAAGCCTGCTAAATCTTCCGACTAAACTCGATGGCGCTTAAATCACGCCCCGAGGATGGCATACAAAACAGGTTGGCCCTTCTGTCGCTTCTAAAATTCGTCAATTTCAGGGTTGGCTCTGCCTCTCCCAACCTCTTCACTGTTTTGTCATGAAGCGCTATTTTATCCTTTTTACTCTTTCTCTCGTCGGGGCGCTTGGCTACGGGATCTACCTTGGCTTCCAATCGCAGGACCTCACCGATATCAAGGGGCGCCTGGAGAACGATCGCACGAAAGATCCAATCAGCGTTCCTAGCCTCATCGAAGGCGCTGCAAAAAATCGTATTGAAAGCGTCACCATTACCGAGCGTCAACTCAACAGTTGGCTCGCAAACAAACTAAAAGCCCGACAAGAAGGACTCCTTGCAGACCACGTCAAAATAAAAGGTGTCTGGGTCCGCTTTAATGAAGAAGAGGGCGGGCGCGCAGAAATTATAATTGAGCGCGAAATTAAGGGCCACCCTCAGACCGTTTCTAAGTTTATCCGCATTGAGCGTAAGAAAAAAGAAGACGGCTCCTTCACGACCTACATCTACGAAGATGGCGGTCGAATCTGGAATCTCCTTGCCGCAGGTGGTCGCTTCGGACCAGCTCGCATTCCGCAAGGATTCCTCTTCTTTACCCACGATGCCTTTCAGAGTCTGAGAGATTTATTTTCCGATGAACTCACCGCCATGGAGGAAGAAATCACGAAACGTGGTGGCGGACGTATCATCTTCGAAGAAGACCAAATGCGCATCGACTTCCCGAAGAACTAGCTTTGCAATCAGCGGTTCAGCCAAATGATCGAAGCCCCACGGTTATTTCGGTCACTCGCGTATCTTCCCCCCAGCTCCTCGGCCAAATGACGCAAAAAAGCGATTGCTCGCGGACCAATGATGGAATGGCCCGACATCGAACCATAACCGTGCACGATTTTCAAACCTGCGTGACGGGAATGAATCGCCTGATCCAGAGCTTTCACAATTTTCTCCCGCGCATGCTCCCACGTTTCGCCAGCATGAGCCACATCCACTTCTAGCAGACCCTCCCGGATTTCACGCGGAGCAGGGCCATCACACTTCGGGCAATGGTTTCCCAAAAAATGATCGAAAGGAAAACCACACTCTAGACACTCCCGCATCTTCCCTAAATTCGGAAAAAGACATTTCGTTTATAAAGAGTCCGGCACAACCAGAATATCAAAAACATTCCACCCACAGCGACCACTAGTCCACCCAGCCCAGGCACTATTTCATTCGCCCATTCTGCTACCGATCCGCCCAAAAACCGTTCAGCAATATCGGTGAATTCTACCACACTTGATAGCAAATAAATCGCAATCGGATTCATTCCAATCCAGACAAACGGCATAGCCCACTTTTTTAAGTGAACTACGTCTATCATCAAATAAAAGAAGGCCAGTAAGATCAAACTCCAACCACCTGCCAAAACCACAAAGCTAGAAGTCCAAAGGCACTTGATAACGGGATGATACCCGCCCCATAAATTCCCTACCAAAACAAAAATCGCCCCAGCTCCGAGAAGAGTTAGAACCTTCTTCCCTCGCGTAAGCCCGTCATTTTTCAAAAGCAGCCCCGCGAACACTCCTAATAGACAAGTCGCGATTGCCGGCAATGTGGAAAGAATACCTTCCGGATCATGAGTTCCACTCCATTTACGAAACGGCAAATATTTTGAGTCAAACCAATTCGTTATATTCCGCCCCTCTTCGAAACTCACCGCTTCTTGACCAGGCACCGCCACAAAAGACAAAAGCGCCCAATACCCCCCAAGCAGAACCAGAAATGCCGCGACCAACCCGCGCACTGGCAAATAGATAAACAGTAACCCCGTCACCAAATAGCAAATCCCTATCCGCTGCAGGACACCCAGCAACCTCACCCCTTGGTTCGTTTCAGCATCATATAATCCATTCGAAATTCCCCCGTAATAAATAATCCCGACCAACCAAAGTAAAAGCCCCCGCCAAATCACCCGCCGAACCGCATCACGCCGACTGCCCGACGCTTGTAATTTTCCTAATGAAAACGCTACCGAAGCTCCAACAATGAAAACGAAGGAAGGAAAAATCAGATCATAAAAACGAAACCCCTCCCAGCTCACGTGTTTTAGCTGAATCATTACCGTATTTAGAACTTCTGATTGCACCCCGTCTAACTTCGCCAGCGCATGAGCGAGCGCCTCGCCGCCCACAATCCAAAACATCACAAACCCCCGAAAAGCATCCAACGACATTAATCGCCCATTGGAATTTGGGATAAGACTAGGAGAATTTGCGTCAGACATGCCCGAAGCTAGTAAATCCATACTGATTTGACAATATCCCAAATCCCGATCCACCCCTCTCTTCCCAACAAGCCTGAGCTGCTCTGCATAAGATTTAACCGGTACTAAGCATTCAAGATTTAGCGCTCAATACTCTAGCGTTCGACATTTTTTCGCTCAAATTACCTTCTCTACTCTAAAGACTTCCAACTTCCTTCAAAATGTGGTCCTAAGGCCCCCGTTATGACTTCGGCAGAGATTCGCAACAGCTTCCTCGACTTCTTTAAGGAAAAACAGCACACCACTGTCCCCTCCGCCTCTATTCTGCCACAGTCACCAGGACTCCTTTTTACAAATGCGGGAATGAATCAGTTTGTTCCATACTTCCTTGGCACTGAGAAAGCTCCCTATGATCCTCCACGCGCCGCCGATACCCAGAAATGCATCCGCGCCGGCGGGAAACACAACGATCTTGAAGATGTCGGCTACGACACCTATCACCACACCTTTTTTGAAATGCTGGGGAACTGGTCCTTCGGCAACTACTTCAAAGAAGACGCTATCGCCTGGGCTTGGGAACTTGTGATCGAACGGTGGGGACTTCCTGCCAACCGACTTTACGCTACCGTCTACGCCCCCAGCGAAGGCGACCCCTCGCAATTCGATCATGAAGCCTACCAGATCTGGAGAGGTTTCTTCGAAAAAGCCGGACTCGATCCAAAGATCCATATCGTTAACGGGAACGTCGAAGACAACTTCTGGAAAATGGGAGATACCGGGCCGTGCGGCCCCTGTTCAGAACTCCATGTCGACATGACACCCAATGGCGACACCGGCGGAAAACTTGTAAATATGGACTCCGATCTCTGCATCGAGATCTGGAACCTCGTCTTCATCCAATACAACGCTGAAGAAGACGGCACTTACCGTGATCTTCCCTCCAAACACGTCGACACTGGCATGGGCTTCGAGCGTGTCTGTTCGCTGATTCAAAATACCAAGAACTTTACTGACTTTTCCGAAAAACCCACAAACTACGCCACCGATGTCTTTCAGCCAATTTTCCGTAAACTCGAAGAACTCAGCGGAAAAAAATACGTAGATGTCTACCCTGGCGAGAAATCCGATGCCCTCGAACAAGCCATCGCTTTCAGAGTGATCGCCGACCACATCCGCACCCTTAGCTTCTCTATCGCCGACAGCATTATCCCTGGAAACACCGGTCGAAACTACGTCCTCCGCCGCATTCTACGACGCGCTGTCAAATACGGACGCACCCTAGGCTTCAATGGCAACGACCCCTTCCTCCCTAAACTCGTCGATACACTCGTCGAGGAATTCGGCCACGTCTTTCCTGAGATCAAAACCCGCGCCAAGGTCATTAAAGAAACGCTCACCCTTGAAGAAGAATCCTTCAATAAAACCCTCGACCGAGGAATGGAGAAGTTTGAAAAGGCCGCCGGTGAAAAAGTCTTCCCTCCGGAGGATGCCTTCCAACTCTACGACACCTATGGTTTCCCACTCGATCTTACCGCTCTTCTTTGTCGTGAGCGGGGCATCTCTCTCGATGAAAAAGCGGTCGAAGTCCACATGGAAGAAGCCCGCGAACTCTCCCGAGCTTCGCAGAAAAAGACAGTGGTCCGCGCCACTGAAATTTCTACCGAAATTGTCACCGAATTTCTCGGATTCGAAAAAAGTTCTTGCAAGGCAATCGTTCTCGAAATTTACGGCGATCTCGTCATCACCGACAAAACTGTCTTCTTTACCGAAATGGGCGGACAAGAAGGTGACACCGGAACACTTAATGATTCCACTATTACCAGTACCCAACAGATCGGCTCCGCGATCGCTCACCAAATCGAAGGTAATATTCCTTCAGTTGGCGACACCGTAGATCTGACAATCAATCGTGAGCGCCGCGCTCCTATTGAGGCTCACCACACCGCCACCCACCTCCTCCACTGGGCTATACACAAAGTCATCTCACCCGACGCTTCCCAACAGGGATCCAGCGTTTCACCAGATCGCTTGACCTTTGATTTTAACTCAAAAGCGGTCACTCTGGAGCAAATCGGAGCCATTGAGGAAAAGGTAAATAACGCAATCAAAGCTGACGATACGATTTCGTGGGTTGAAGTTCCACACACCGAAGTGAAAGACCGCGAAGACATCATGCAATTCTTCGGTGATAAATACGGTGACCTTGTGCGCGTTGTCCAAATAGGAGGGGGCGACAAAACCCTCGACGGTTATTCGATGGAACTCTGCGGCGGAACCCATGTCCGTAAAACTTCTGATATAGGCATCTTTAAAATTAAATCTGAAGGATCCACTGGAGCCGGCATTCGCCGTATCGAAGCAGTCTGTGGGCCTGCTGCCGAAGCCTTTCTCGGCGAACAACAAGAGAAGGAATCCGCAGAAAAAGACGAAGCCCTCACCAAACTAGCTAAGGCCAACGAGGCCCTTGCCAAACTTGATGCTCCCACCCTTTTGGTTCCCAATAACGCACGAGCCCACGAGGTTAAAAATCAGGCAATTGAAGCAGAAAAGGCCCTTAAAAAAGTTCAAGCTGCTGGAGCAGCCCGCATGGCTGACTCGCTTATTGCCGAGAAAAATATCACCGAAAACATCGTCATCTCCACTGAAGGGTCACCCGCTCTTCTTCAAGAGTTGCTGAACGGCTTGAGGAAAATCCAGTTCACCCAAGCCGCCTTTATCGTAATCGACGACGGCAACAAACTTCACCTTGGCGCATTTTGCGGAGAAGAAGGAAAGAAAAATGGTTACGGAGCCGGGAATCTCATTCAAAACCTTGGCCCCATCGCTGGAGGAAAAGGAGGGGGTAAACCTGACATGGCTCGAGGCGCCGCTTCCGACCGCGACAAAATCAGTGACCTCACCGCAGCTGCAAAGACAGAGCTTGGACTTTAGTCTGAGCCACAGCACCCGCTCAATTTGCTCCACCTCGAACATAAACGCAAATTTCTAGCACGTGAAGGTTACCTCATCGTGCGAGGCTTCTTCCCACAGGACGAAGTCGCTGCTCTCATTACAGAGCAGAATGCCTTTTACCGTGGCGAATACGACTTAACCCCGCCCTTCATCTGGCCCCAAATCCGCTCCTGCCAAGCCAAAACCCGCAAACATCCTTACGCGTCCTTTTTCTGCTCCGGAATGGCAAAACTCACCCGCGATGGTCGCCTCGCTTCCCAAATAAAGGACAACTTTAATCTCAACCAACTTCGCTTCTGGCATGATCAACTCCTTTACGAAGAGCCTCATCGGTCGAAAAAAATTAACTACCACTGGCACCGCGAAGAATCACGTTGGCTCACTTGCTCTGCCAGAAAAATGGTCACCGCTTGGATACCGCTCGTCGATTTCACCCCAGAAATGGGGCCCATCACCATGATGTCACAAGACAAACCTTGTCGTATGACCCTCAGTGCTGGAGACCTCGTAATCTTTCCCTCTAACACCCTCCACGGCAATCCACCCAACTATGGTGACCAACCCCGTCGCGCCCTCGCAGCCCACTTTGCCTCTGCCGATCTACGCTATCAAAAGAACGGGAAATTCTCCCACATAAACGAACGGATCGTGCGCCGCATCGATGGTCTCCCCGACTTCCAAGATCCTAAAATCTGCCCCTTAGTCTAGATCTGCCCCAAGGCTACGCATCCAAGAATCCCTGCATGATCACCCAATTGGGGAAGCACGACAAGCTCTCCAGCATCTGGTAACTTCAAGTAGCCATTAACCAAGCGTATCACTTCCTGACGAACCAACGCCAGTAGCTGTTCTTGATGCATCACGCCGCCGCCAAGAATGATCTTCTCTACCGGAGCAATCGTCAAAACGTTCACACATGCTTGCGCAAGATAGTATGCCTCTAGCACCCACGCCGGATGATCAGCTGGTAATTCTTCGGCCTTTTTCCCCCAACGTTTTTCAATTGCGGGACCACACGCAAGGCCCTCCAGGCAATCTCCGTGGAACGAACACACTCCCGCAAAATTATCATCAGGGTGCTTCGTCACTCGCATATGCCCCATCTCGGGATGTCCAGATCCGTGCACTAAGGAACCGTCGACTATCAGGCTTCCGCCAATGCCAGTTCCCACCGTAAAGTAAGCCGAGTGTTTAAATCCCTTTGCCGCACCCCAGCTTGCCTCTCCAAATAGGGCGGCGTTTACATCAGTTTCAAACACAACCGGAACATTACCGAAGGCCTCCCGAAGAGGGCCTAGCAAATCCGTTTGCGACCAGCCAGGCTTGGGTGTTGAGGTAATAAAACCGTAAGTTTCCGACCCCACCTCAAGATCCGCCGGGCCAAAAGTCCCGATGGCTAAAGCCTCCGCTTTTCCGTGAGCAGACTGCTCTCTCTCGAAAAATTCTACTAAGCAATGAATAGTTTCCTCGGGAGTCGTAGTTGGGATCTTCTCATGCGCGATAACTTTACCGGGCCCACGTGAGAGAGCGGCGACCATCTTTGTCCCGCCCGATTCCACTACTGCAACCATTCTTCCGCTCATCTGAGTTAACTCCGTATCAAACGAGTCTGATTGCGTAAACCTCTGAGATGACACTTGTCAAAAACATGATTTGTCGGTAGTTGCCCCACGTGGCTGACTTTCGATTTGAAAACCTTGAGGTATGGAAAATGGCAACCGAGATCGGACATCGCGTTGCCGACCTCGCCGATGGCATCGATTCCTTAGGAAAAACCTCTTTTGCCAATCGCCTGCGCGAATGCAGTTATCGTATCTCCGGCATTCTTGCCGAGGGCAGCAGCTGCCCAACCAAGGCTGAATTTGCCGTCTTTGTAGGTCATGCGCGTGGAGCGACTCTGGAAATTGCTAACCTCATCATTTTCTTCTCTGAGCGGGAACTCATCTCCGAAGAAGACGAAACTAATCTCGTCAACATGCTGAAGCGTGAGTCCAAGATGCTCGACAACTTCCGCCAAAGCCTCGAGCGTGCCGGTAAGCCCGACCCCATCGAAGCCTAAAATCCCTTCGACGAATCAGAGATTTTTTTGCGAGCAATCTTGAGTTTGCTTAGTAGCCACACCGTCAAAATGGCTCCAACTCCCTGCCAGAACCAAAAGGCATTCGGGATCGCTCTTGCCACATCCCTAGGCATGCCTTCCTCAGAAAGAAAAACCCCCGATCCATAAACCGGCCACGAAACCGGACAAATTCCAGCTAACCAGACAGCAAGCGCGATGAAATCATCGCTGCTCACTGCCAAAATAACACCCACCATTACAGGGAGAATTCCTGCGAGAATAACTACAAGCCCAGTCACCCTACGTCCTACCGACTCAAGAAGCGCGGCCATTCCAAGTCCCCCACAACACAGAATAGAAAACATTGCCACGGGAGTCACTGTTAGCAGCGACAGCTCGGGATACCAGTGGGAGTCGATGAGTTCTCTGCCAAAGATAAACCATCCCACTGCACCCATCACCGACATAGTTAAAACCCACGGGACTGAGGTTGCGGCATCCGATAGCAAAGACAACTTTGGATTACCAAGCTTACGCGCCCGCCGCCAGCCACGGACTTGACCATGCTGATCAGCCGAAATAATGAAAGTTAACCACCAGAGACTAGCAAGAGTCACCAACCCATAAATCCCAATCATTACGGTAGCCTCCCAAGTCTTCGGGCTCCAAAACTGGATATCCGGATTGATCAAACGCCCAAATCGTCGATCAAGTTCACGTGAGGGGAACAAATCCCCCGAATTCATCAGGGGTAACCGCCATTCCCCAATAACATCATCTGAAGCCAGCCAAAAAGCCCGGTCGCTGCAAACTTTCCGAGAAGATGACAATCCGCCTTTCGCCACCGCCGCCAAAGCATCATAACCATCGCAAGACTTAACACACCTTGCGAAATCAAGGTGAAAACATACTGCGGAAAATTTAACCCAAAGAATTTAGCCGGAGGGATAATCGTATTGAAAACCTCCGCGGCATCACCCAGCGGTCGTGGGATGAAACTGGGGTAAACCTCATTAAATACCGGATAAATTGTAACATATTTTAAATAAACTAACCCAAATTTGGCAGCTTGCGGGATGATCAAATAAAGGAACATCACCAGACCAGTTGAAGTTAGAAAAGCCCACCGCCGATTCTTCATCACTGATCCCGCTAAGAGCCCAGTGAGATGATAAAGAATTGCAGCCATTAAAAAGACTGCGTAAAGCTGCAAGACTCCATTAAGCGGAACCTGTCCCTTCCAGATCGAATATCCAGTGAAAGGTAAAGTCGCCAAGCAAAGAATCCACTCACGAATTGGGAGCCCAAACAAATAGCCCAATACCTTCGCAAATGGAGTCATGG
>CASICJ010000067.1 GCA_949373085.1 uncultured Verrucomicrobiales bacterium | reverse complement strand
CAATTTTGGAACATCGTGGGCATCCGGAATAACAAAATCTAGCTCGCTCCCATTAAACGAGAGCCGATACTTCGCCCCTCCACGCTTGGTGGCATAAAAGATCTCTACCTCGAAGGCACCGGACTCCCCTGCTTCTGCATTCCAAGTAATCCGATCATCGATTGACTTCCAACTCTCAAAATATGAGTCGTTTGGAAACCGGTTTGAGCGCTTCAAACCGCCAGTTGCCACCGCATCCCGGGCTGGAAGTTGGGTCAGCTTTGAACCTGGATGAGCAATCACAAAATTCCGTTCATCTTTGCCAATTCCATATCCTGGGAGCACCGCCCTCTTATACTCAGCTAGAGCTTTCTCCAACTTGCGGGACACTTCTTCGTTTTTGATTGGCTCAAGCTGCTCAGGATCTGAGGTCATATCAAAAAGCTCTCCTTTCTCACCCAGCCGATAATTCTGAGACCGAACTCCAAACTTATTTTTCCACTGACTGACCAAAATCCGATCTTCCCATTCAGCCTTGGAGTTTTTTATCAGTGAAACTAAACTCCTCCCATCCAGAAGATTTGGCGGCGACACCTTGATTCCCGCCAACTCACAGAGGGTTGGCAGTAAATCGCGTACCGATGCGATCTTCTCAATCTGAAATCCCTTCTTTATCCCACCCGGCCATTTAATAAATAGAGGACTCCGACAACCACCTTCTTCAACTGATCCTTTACGTCCCTTCATCCCCCCATTCCAGCGCTTCCCATTTGGACCATTATCATGAAACCATACAATAATCGTGTTCTCAGCCACTTTAAGCTGGTCCAACTTCGCAAGAACTCGGCCTACATTATAATCCAAATTTTCGCACATTGCTAAAGCACTCCGAAGATGTCGGTCTCCAGTTTTCATCTTTAGATTTTTTTGAGCAAATTTCACCCAGTATTTATCGGGGACTTGCATCGGCGAGTGTGGGGTATTGTAAGGCAGATAAGTGAAAAAAGGCTGACTCTTAGCCTTGGATTTCTCCATGAAATCCATCGCCTGAGTCGTGAAATCATCGATACAAAATCCTTTCCCTTCCACAATTTCACCGTTTCGCTCAAGCATTGGTGAAAAATAATTCCCCCAATGGCCGCTACAGAAACCGTAAAACTCATCGAAACCTCTGCCGTTAGGATGGTATGGGAATTGCATTCCGTTATGCCATTTTCCAAAAGCTCCCGTCGCATATCCTGACTTTTTAAAAATATCAGCGATCGTCATCTCATCGAGGTCCATTCGCTCTCCACCTGCGGAAGTTGAATAAACATTCGAACGCGGGTGGTATCGCCCGGTTAGGAATTCCGCACGAGTGGGAGAACAGACTGGGCATACAAAAAAGCGATCGAAACTCACTCCATCACGAGCTAACGAATCAATATTTGAAGTTTTGAGATCCTTGTTTCCCGAATGACTTAAATCACCCCAACCCTGGTCGTCGGAGAGAAAGACAACGACATTGGGGCGTGAGTCGGCACTCAGAGCACTCAACATTGGAAGCAGTAAGGATATTAGTTTCAACCATTTCATTGGTAGATGGTAAATTACCTCCGCCGCCAAAAAGAATATAAAATCTGGAATTTCCTTCTCGGCCATTACTCTTTAGTGTCGTTCTTATGAAGCGAGCACTTCCTGTCATCGTCTTTGCCTTAGTTCTGATCTCAGCCCGTATCATCGGCGCCTTGAATCCAGAATCCCTTGGAAACCTTCAACCGTTCGGCTCCCTCTTCTTTTGTGGAATGGTGCTCTTTGGATTACGTGGAGTCATCCTAGCCAGCGCAACTTGGCTGCTCAGTTATCCAATCACCAGCATTATCCAGGGCTACCCTGTGGGATCGGAAATCTTGGTCCCGATAATCGGGTTTGCCGCAATGGTGGGGCTCGCTCATTTTTTCAAGAACAGCTCTCCGCTGAAAACCTTTACCGGCTCACTTTTAGGAGCTGTGATTTTTTATCTGATCACCAACGCCCTGAGCTGGGCCTTGGACCCACTCTACGCAACAAAGTCTCTTACAACACTGGGACAGGCTCTCTGGACAGGGCTTCCCGGATATCCTCCCACTTGGCTTTTCTTCCGAAACGCGATGATCGCACAAGCAGTCTTTAGTGGCATTTTTTTGGCGGCTACCCAAAGAATTTCGCCCTATTTGGAAAAAAAGGCCAACACCGCTTACTCTTGAGATTGGTTCACTGTCCATCTGAGATTGGCATAGAAAAATCAATCTGTCATTTGTGCACTCTCCCCACTCTTCCTAGCACGCGGAACTCAGAACTATACCGAACCCTTGTCGCTAACGTTTTTGACTAGTTATGAGCAACAAGATCAGTCGCCCTTTTTCGCCATAGCATACAGAGCTCCTTCCCCTCCCCCTTACGAGAGCTAAAAGTTTTGACCGGAGGCTCGAACCAAACCAATTCGAAATCGGTGCCAAAAAGATCGCTAAGTTCTTCGATAGTTACCCCAAAAGGCGGACCTTCTTCGCCTTCATGATTCGGATTAAGGAAAAAAATCCCAAGCAGATATCCACCTGACGGAATCAAAGACGCCATTGCCGAAACATAATCCTGACGTCGGTCAATCGGAATAGCACACAAACAGGTGTGCTCAAAAACCAAGTCATAATCTCCTTTCCAATCAAAGAGATCACCAACGACCCAAGTCGTTTTATCTCGAAGAGATCTTTCTCTCGCCTTCCGAATTGCTTCCTCCGCTATATCCAAACCAACGATCTCGCTAGACGTGAGTTCTCCGATCAAGTCGACATCATACCCAAACCCACAACCTGGCACTAAAACCCTAGTTACATTCTCAACCACCTCCAGATGAGTGGCTAATAAAAAAGGAAGCCCCGGATGGTGCACCCCTTTCTCCCATGGAGTATCGCCGGTCTTATATCGCTCATTCCAGTTAACCGACATCGTTTAAATAAGCTTCTTAGTAAGCTTTGCCGCCACGCCGAAAGCTCTGGTAATCTGAAATTCCTTTCACAATCCCATTAGCGATGGCTTCCCGATAACTACCCTCTTTCGTGCGCCCGCGCTCTTTCGAGTTTGAGACGAAACCACCTTCAACAAGAATGGCCGGATTTTGGGCATGACGGACTACATAGTAACGAGCGTACTTGGCACCTCGGTTCACTGACTTGACTTCACCAAGCATCCCTCTCTGAACGGCTTCTGCGAGCGGCTTGGAGCGAGAAGAACAGTAGAAAGTTTCAAGTCCGGATACGTCTCTTTTCCAAGTAAAATTGTAGTGTATACTCACAAAGATCGAATTTGGAAAACGATTCCCAATTTTGGCCCTACCAGGGAGGGTGATAAAGTTATCACTGCGGCGAGTCATCACCGTTCGAAAGCCCAGAGCCTTAAGCTTTTTTTCGACACGGATCGCAGTATCAAGAGCGAGCCACTTTTCGTAAACTTTCCCATAGCTACCTCCATTGTCACGCCCACCATGACCGGCGTCGATCACTACCGTGTCAAAGGACTCAGCCGATACCTGAAGTGTAAAAATAGAGAGTGAAATCAGCGCACAGAAAAGTAATCTCATGAAGTAAAAGCTTTAACTTAGTTTAATTTTAAAAACAATTAATGATTTTGGCAACCTGTTTTTGCAGGTTTTCTTATGCTAATCGGGGCGTTCGGATGCTCCCCGAGCTTTTGAAGCCAGTTTGGCTTCTTCCTCGGGATCATATTTTATCGCACCAGCGACAACCACTTGGCCGTCGGTAAACTCTACAAACCTTGGCTTGCGGCCTGCAACTCTTTTAAAATACTCAGTCGAGGTGTGTTGCCCGTCTTGGTCAACCGTTGCGTGAACGAAAACCTCCGGACCGGCCAAATACAAGACATGAAGCTGGTTTTGCCGGTCCAGTGCCATCAACGGCTTCACGAATCCAAGATATTCGCTGAGGCGGTAAGTCGACAGTGAGAGACCTGTGTTCGTGTCCATCACCTGACTGTAAATAGCTGTCTTATTGCCATCGTTAAATGTCACAATGTTATACTTCCGCTTTGGATAAGGGCTATCGGGGACTCCAAAGGGGACACTGTGGAGAGTGCTCCCCCCGCCCACCGTAAAGTGACCGGAATTAGAGGTATAGCTGACTTCATCCACCCCAGGACGTCGAACATGCCCAGTTACCGCGAAATTACCAACCTTAGCTACTCCAAACATACCGCTCAGGTTCACCCGGCGAGACATGCTACGACCAGCGGGAATCACCGCTCTCTGGAAAACTTTGTTGTGGCGCTTCTGCATGGCTCGCCCCCCTGAATCCCGCATACTGAAATCGAGCCAGCTGTGAGCAATCGTGCCCTCTAGTTTACTGGTGAAATCAAGCTCTCGTCCACTTCGATTCGTAATGGTCACAATCGCCGTAACAGGCTCATACTTAAGATACTGACGCCGATCGACCTTGAGGGAAATACTTACTTGTCCTACTGCGACGAAAGTCGAAAGTGCCGTTAGCAGAAGAATCAAAAGAGTTTTCATTAATACCGTTATGTAAGTGAAGCGGTTACTGTGCCACGAGCAAAGGAAAAACTCCTCGGATTGCCTGCCTTAGGGGAAAGAATCAAAGGACCCCTTTCTCCTTCTTAAGGCGGAGTTGTCCGCACGCAGCGTCAATATCATGGCCTTTTTCGAGGCGTAAAGTTGCCGAAACTCCGGCCTGGAAAAGGACTTTTTGGAATTCTCGGCAAGCGATATCTGATGGTCTCACCCACTCAAGACCCTCGACGGTATTGTAAGGGATCAGATTAACCTTCGCTTTGATCGAGGCTGCCCGCTTCGCTAATATCGCAGCATGGTCCAGACCAGCATTAACCCCATCAATGAGGATGTATTCGAGGGTGATCTTTTGGTTTTTCTGTAGGTTCCAAAATCGAAGAGCTTCAAAAAGCTCATTAACCGGAAATTTGCGGTTCACCGGCATGATTTTGTCGCGCGTCACATCATCAGGGCCATGGAGAGAAATCGCGAGCCGGATCTGCTGCGGCAATTCAGCCAATTTCTTGATCTGAGGCACCAATCCCGAAGTTGAGACGGTGATACGACGCGCTCCAATATTAAGGCCCCAATCCGAAGTGATCATCTCAAGAGCCAGACAGAGATTTTTAAAATTCGCAAGAGGCTCGCCCATTCCCATGAAAACGAGATTATTTACTTTCTCACCCGACATTTCTTCGGCCAAAATTATTTGAGAAACGATTTCCGCAGCGGAAAGATTACGTGTGAAACCATCGAGCCCGGAAGCGCAGAACTTACATCCGTAAGCACAACCAACCTGCGAGGAAACACAAAGTGTGTGCCGGTCCGATCGCTCTCCATAAAGCGCGGGCGAGGCCGGAATAAGAACCGTCTCAACATACCTGCCATCCGCCAACTCCATAAGAAATTTCCTCGTGGTGTCCTCTGATCCTTTCGTCAAGGTGTGCTTGAGCGGACGGAGGGGGTAATGTTCAGCCAAGTCCACCCGGAGTGATTCCGGAAGGTTCGTCATTTCATCCCATGCCTTCGCACGTTTCTTAAAAATCCAATCAAGAATCTGGGTCGCCCGATAGGACGGCTGACCATGATTGACCAGGCGTTCGGAAAGTTGTGACTGGGTAAGCATATCAGGAAATTGGTCGACAAAGAACAAAAGGAGAAACCACAAGAGCCTCGAATTGCTGCTCTTTATTCTCCCATTGTATGGCATGAAGCTTTTCGATCTTAACAAGATCAGCCAATTTCAACCAAGTAGTTACCCTCGTGGTCTCGTCTGCCGAAATAGCCGCACCCACTTCCTCAAGCGTTAGTTCCTCATCCACAAAAAAAAGGACCCCATTCTGAAAGTGCTCCTTAAGATAATCCCACCCTACCTCGCCGGAATACTTGGCAAGCTTCTCTTCCATGGATGTATTGTCATCACCCAACATTCCGTAGCGCATTTCTTCGGAGGCCATCTCTTAAAGGACTATTAGGGGCTGGATTCCCTTACTCAAACTCCCACTGGTTTTGATCCGGCATCGCAATCCGCCGAACCCGCGCAAGAACTTCTCCACCCCTGGTGCACAAGCCTCGTCCATCCAGTAGCAAGGCTTCGCCTCTTCACTGCCAGATAATTCGATCACACCAAGGGTGAAATCTTTTCCAATCAATTTGTTCAAATCAGCCCCCTTGACGACGACATTCCGCCGAAAGGCGCTCGGTTGTAAATCGGGAAGGGCAAATTCGCTCATCACTCGTTGATAAGTAGAATAATCGAAAAGAGTGATCTGCCCCTTGTAATCCTCCTTATAATCAAAAAACCGATCATCTACGAGACCGCGTCCCGAAACACACTCGATTTCTTCCCGCTCTGAGATCTCATGATCCTCAGAACCTTTCCCGTGTCGGCCATAATAATTGTGGCCGGGAGAAATAAACAGGTGGGTCAATTCCACAGATAGTGTGCTCATGTGATGAAGATAACAAAAATCGAGCCTGCGCGCAAACGTCCCGAGCCTATCTTATGATAGCTCGAAATCGGAAGGCACGCTCGAGCTTGGTAAAAGTGCTTCTTCACAAGTTCAACTAGCAGGAAAATCCGACCGTAAACCAGATCCTAATGACGCCTCTGATCATCCGACAGGAGCGGGACCAGCCACCTTCCTTCGAAAGGTAGGAGGTGAATGATCGCTTTCCAAATTACACCAAAATGACATGTTCAATTCCATGATTCGTTTTTTCCTACTCGCGGTCGCACTTTTGCTCCCCCTCCAAGCCTCGGATTGGGTCATCCTCTTCAATGGCAAGGATCTTAGTGGCTGGACCCCAAAGATCGCCAAACATCCACTCGGAGAAAACGCCTTCAATACTTTCCGAGTCGAAGACGGAATCCTCAAATGTGAATACGACAAATACCCTAAGTTCGACCGTAAATTTGGTCACCTTTACACTCACCTTTCATACTCACACTACATTCTACGCATGGAGTATAAATTTGCGGGTGAGATGATGCCAGACGCACCCAGCTATGTGAATCTAAACAGCGGCATCATGGTTCACTCCCAACCACCCCAAAGCATGAGCCTCGACCAAGGCTTCCCAGTCAGCCTTGAGTTCCAGTTCCTCGCCGACGAAGGGAAAGGCAGGCGCTCTACCGGTAACGTTTGCACACCCGGTACTAATCTAGAAATGAACGGTAAACTCATCACCCAGCATATCGTGCAGTCTTCTGCTCCTACTATTCCAGCCAACCAATGGGTAAAGATCGAGATCGAGGTACGAGGAAATAAGGAGATTATCCACAGGGTGAACGGGAAAGAAGTTCTCCGCTATCAAAAACCACAACTCGACCCTAATGGTGCGGTCGTCCCGACCAAGGCGCTCTTTGCCGCCGGCGCCCCTCTACTCCTGTCCCATGGTCACATCGCCCTTCAAGCCGAAGGTCAACCCGTTTGGTTCCGCAATATCGAGCTCAAACAACTTGAGACTGCGGAATAACCCAAAGCTGATATGACCGGAGAGTTCCAACTCCGAGCCCCCAAGGCCGAAGAGACACCCAAACTCGCTTCCCTCGGAAGGGAGACATTCATCGAGACTTTTGGGCCGCTTTATCGTAAAGAAGATCTCGATCATTTCCTAGAGAAGTCCTATTCCGACACAGTCATTTCAGCAGAACTTGCCGATCCAAGGCTGACTCATCAAGTCATCGAATTTCAAAACGAACTCATTGCCTTCATCAAAGTGGGACCAGTTCACGTTCCCGCCAAGTCCCCATCACCTGATGCCGCCGAGATTTGGCAAATCTACGTTCGCCAATCCTTCCTAGGAAAAGGACTCGGTAATCGCCTTATGAACTGGGCTTTGAGTCATTTCAAATTAATCAAAGCCTCTGAAATTTATGTGAGCGTCTTTAGCGAGAACCCAAAAGCGATCCGTTTCTACGAGAAATACGGGTTCAAAAAAATCGACGAATACGACTTTTCGGTCGGCGATCAGATCGATCTTGAATGGATCATGTGCAAACCTCCGATTTTTGAAGAATGATTAAGAATCCTTCATTCTTTGAATTCTCCGTTCTCTGGATTGATTCATGAAAAGCCAATCCGGCTAATCCTTTCGCCAAAGACAGAGATGATTCGATTGGCGCTGCAGAGAGAATTTCAACTATATCTTACGGAATAGCGTGTTTTTACCGAGCCTCACTTTAAAATAACCTTCAAAATTAGCCCTAAATAAAAAAATTCCGGGTAATAAAAAAGTCTTAGACGAAACCGCCAGTTTTTGATTGAATACACGGCGAGAGGTTATTCATGAAGACTAATTTCTCATTCTATTACCATGAAAACTAAAATCACCATGATTGCTGCCTTCGCAGTTCTCTCTTCTGGTGCCATTGCTGCTCCCGCAGTCGTTGGTATTGGCGGAGCTGCTGAAGTCATCGCTGCAGATGAAAAAACCGTCACTCTTGAAGTGTCGGGACTTCGGTGAGCCTCCGGTTGCTCAAAAAAAGTGCAGGCTGCACTTAAAAGCGTCAAAGGAGTCTCCAAGGCAACTGTCGGAAAAAAAGTTGGCACAAAAGCTGATACCGTCGTAACTGCTGCAAAATCAGTTAAACTCAATGACCTGATTAAGGCCCTCAAAAAGAAGGGCTACACGGCTATTGAAAAAACCAAAAAGAAGAGCGTCTAGGTCGCGCTTCCAATTTTTACATCATGAAACCCCGCACCGGCAATATGCCGGGCGGGGTTCTTTTTGTCCGGGTATTCGATTTTACCAATTTTAGAGTTTAGCATTTCCAATCTTCAACCTAGACAAGCCCATGCCCCACACCATCACAGTGCTCCCCGGCGACGGAATCGGCCCCGAAGTCATGGACGTTGCCCTCGAAGTCCTCGATGCCGTCTCTACCAAATTTAATTTCGAAATCTCCCGATCTACTCATCTTGTGGGCGGAGCAGCCCTCGACGCTACCAACAACGAGACCCCTCTCCCAAACGATACCATTGAAGCTAGCGAAAAGGCTGACGCGATTCTCTTCGGATCCGTAGGTGGCCCTAAATGGGAAAACCTTCCACCTGATATCCAGCCCGAGCGCGGTGCCCTCCTCCCTTTACGGAAACACTTTGGCCTTTTTGCCAACCTCCGCCCCGGGTCCTGTCTCCCCGCCCTAACCCACGCCTCGCCCGTCAAGAACGAGCTCATCCCAAACGGCTTTGACGTCCTCTGCGTTCGTGAACTAACCGGTGGTATTTATTTTGGCGAACCAAAGGGGCGCGAGGACCGAAACGGTGAATCTGTGGCCTTTGACACAATGGTATATAAAAAGTCAGAAATTGAAAATATTCTGCACGTCGCTTTTAAGGCAGCTATGGGGCGTGATAAACGACTCACTTCGGTCGATAAGGCCAATGTTCTCGCGACTTCCGTTCTCTGGCGGGAGACCGCGAACGAAGTTGCTGCTCACTATCCTGAGGTTACCATGGATCATCTCTACGTCGACAACGCCGCCATGCAAATGGTGAAACGTCCTGATTCCTTCGACGTCCTCGTTACCGAAAATCTCTTCGGAGACATTCTTTCCGACGAAATGGCTATGATCTCCGGATCACTTGGTATGCTTCCCTCAGCATCCCTGGGAAAAGTAAAAGAGAACGGGCTTTATTTTGGGATGTATGAACCCTCTGGCGGCTCCGCTCCTGATATCGCGGGCCAAGGAATTGCCAACCCTGTCGCACAAATTCTCTCTGTTTCGATGATGCTCCGCTACTCGCTTGGCGAAACGACCGCTGCCGATGCCATCGATTCAGCTGTCCAAAGCGCTATCGATTCAGGTCTTCGCACCAGAGATCTTTTCACCGGCAAGGATGGAGAAACCGTGGCCAACACCGCGGAAATGGGAAATGCCATTCTGAGTTCACTCTAATATTCTCAAAAGACTATCGAGCTGATTCCGATGTCAACCTTGTCGATTTTATTTGTATCTCAACAAACAAAAAATGGACCCACCCAATCTGCTTTATTACCCGGGAAAAAAAATTTACTTACTATCGCCCAAACACTTTTTTCCCACTGCCAAAATCATCAGTCCTTTATCCCTTCAAGCCAGTTTAGTTATAATACACCTAGCCGCCATTGGAGACCTAGATCAAGCCAAAATAAAATAGTTCGCAGTCCTCCAAAATTATTCTCCAAGACACTCCTGCCGCCCCACATCTTTTTTTAACAGGAAAACCTTCACGGATTTCTTGCGTATTCCAAAGTCCAAGCCATTATTTTATACCGACAATACCTACTGTTTATGCGAAATTCACTTCTCCTGGCATCCCTATGTCTGCCTGCCACAGCAACCGATTTGATCTTTGACGCTTTCGAATCTGATGGCTTTGGCGAATGGATTGTTGAGGGCAATGCATTCGGCAAAGCTCCCACCGCCGTTACGCCAAAGGGCGTCAAAGGCAAGATCAGCGGCTACTCGGGCCAGTATTTCCTCAGCTCAGCTCACGGCGGCAAAAAGTCAGTCGGTTCCCTAACCTCGCCTGAATTCGAGATCTCCCAACCCTTTCTCGGATTCAAGATCGCCGGTGGAAATCATAAAGGCAAAACCGCCGTCCAGCTCCTCATCGAAGACAAAGTCGTCTTTGAGGCCACCGGAAAGAACCGGCTTAAAATGCAGAACGTGATTTGGCCCCTCGGGGATCACCAAAGTAAAAAAGCGAAGATCCATATCATTGATGCCGAGCCCGGTGTCTGGGGCATGATCCACGTCGATCACTTCGTATTCTCAGACAACCAAAAGCCATTTTTCCCAAAGGCCAAATACCGCGAATCGAAGACGGACACAGACGGTCTAGTCTCCACAAATGTCCTTCCTGGGTTAACTATTCCCGAGGGCGCGGTCGCCAAGCTCTTTGCAACAAACAAAACCCTCGGCGTCTATTCTCCTACGGCCCTCACAGTCGACGAAAAGGGGCGTGTTTTCCTTGCTGAAACCCACCGCTTCCGCTTTGGAGTGGAAGACAACAGGAGCCATCTTTACTGGCTCATGGATGACATTTCCGCACAAACCACTGACGACCGCGTCGCAATGCACGAGAAGTGGCAAGAAAAACTCCCACTCGAAAAACTCACTACCGTTTCAGAAAAAATTCGCGTTCTCATCGATTCCGATGGAGATGGCGTAGCCGATAAAGCGGAAATCTTCGCAGAACAATTTAACGATCTTCTAGATGGTACTGCTGCTGGGATCATGGCTTTTGAAGGAAGGATCTACTTTGCCTGCATTCCGAATATCTGGATGATAGAGGATAACGATGGCGATTTGAAATCCGACAAACGAAGCATTCTCCAAGACGGCTTTGGAGTGCGCGTTTCCTTTTCAGGCCATGACCTGAATGGCTTCGCTCTGGGCCCCGACGGTCGCCTTTACACTACGATCGGTGACAGGGGGTTTTCGATCACCACCAAGGAGGGTCGTGAGTACAACTATCCAAACCAAGGCGCTATTCTTCGCTTCGAACCGGATGGTTCAAACATGGAAGTGGTCCACACCGGCCTGCGTAACCCCAAAGAGATTGCCTTCGATCAATTCGGAACTGGCATCACGGTCGACAACAATTCCGACCAAGGTGACCGCGCCCGCGTCGTCTTCATGCTTGAGGGAGCTGACTCCGGCTGGCGCATGGGCCATCAAGTCCTACACTCCTTCCACAAAACAGCCGGAATTCCCGACCGGCCCATTAACCAGTGGATGCAGGAAAAAATGTGGCAGCCAAAGAACGGGAGCCAGCCGGGACACATCGTTCCTCCAATGCTTAACTTGACTTCCGGCCCATCCGGCCTCGCCTACTATCCTGGAACAGGATTCGGCCTAGGCTGTAAGGATCAATTTCTGATCTGCGACTACCGAGGTGGAGCCGCAGCCTCCGGAATTTGGAAGTTCAGCATCAAGGATGATGGCGCTGGATTTGCTATCGACACTTCAGGTAAATTTAATTGGGGAGTCGCGGCCACCGACATCGAGTGGGGCTACGATGGCAAGCTATACGTTTCAGATTTTGTCAAGGGATGGCAATCACACGATGCCGGACGCGTTTATACCCTCGAGGAACAAAACCCCGGCAAAACTGTTGCTGAATTCCTCGCTGAGTTTGATTTCCCAACCGCTACTCCACGGAGTTTGGCCAAACTCCTTTCCCACCCAGATCAGCGGATACGTCTTCGTGCCCAGCTTCAGCTAAGCTCCCTTCCAGACCAAGGACTCCCAATTCTCACCGCCGCTGCAAACCAAAAAATTAACTATCTTGAACGCCTTCATGGAATTTGGGGACTTGGAATTATGGCTCGCAAAGGAAATCTTGTGGCTACCGACATGCTCGTGCGACAGCTCCCCAGCGACGACCCCCTCGTGAGGGCACAGGTCGTTCAGGCACTAGGGGAAGCTCCCCTCAAAAAAGCGAGCATTCTCATTCCAACTCTAACCGATGGTTCCCCTCGGGTTCGTGCACTTGCTGCGATTGCCGTCGGTCGCATTGGAGACCCTGCCGCCCTCCCAAATATTCTAGAAATGATCCAGTTCAACGGTTCAGACGACCCCGTCCTGCGCCACGCCGGAGTCATGGCCCTCGTTGGAATAGCCAAAGAACAGGAGATCGCCGACCTCGTTCGTCATGAATCCGAGGCAGTGAGACATGCCGCCGTCATCGCTCTGAGAAGGATGGGCAGTGCAAAAGTGATCTTCTTTCTTGGTGACACCAATCTCAAGATCTCAAACGACGCCATCCGCGCTATTCACGACACCCACATTGAGGAGGGACGCCCCGTTCTTGCGGCACTCCTTGATGACGAATCAATCGGCACCCCTCAACGACCAGTAAGCCAAATGATCGTGCGTAGACTGATCCACAGCGCTTACCGTATTCCAAACGAGCAGAACCTCCTCAGGGTCATCAAAGCCGCCGTAAATCCGCTCTTTCCCATTGAGGAGCGCAAAGAAGCAATGCGACTCCTTGCGATGTGGAAAAATCCGCACGTCGTTGACCAGTCCCTTGGATATCATTCACCTCTTGCTCCCCGCGACCCGGCCCTCATTAAAAAAGTCCTCAGCGAGCACATCAGTATCCTCCTCAATGGTGGACAAGAAATATTTGGTGATGCGATGAAGCTAGCTCTAAGATATGGCATTCAACACGACGGTCTCGATTCTGGAAGTCTCACCCGCATTATACGTGACAAAAAGACCGACGGGGAAACCCGCGCCGGTGCCCTAGATCTCTTAATTAAGGGTAACCCAGAAAATGCCGGAGAAATTCTCGCAGAAGCTTCGCGTTCTAAAAACGAGAAGCTTGCTGGCAAGGCCCTTCAACTTGCCTCGAAACGTGATCCCGCCTCAACCATCGCAGCTCTCGAGGGAGCCCTTCAATCTGAAAGTATCGCCCTGCGCCAAACGGCCTGGGGGATTATTGGTGGACTACCCGCTGAGCACGCTATCCCCCTAATTCGGGAAGGGCTTCTGGATCTTAGGGATGGAAAAAACGACCGCGCCACCCGACTTGACCTCTTGATGGCCGCCCGGAATCGAGAGGAGCAAGCCATCAAATCAGCTCTAAACGAATATGAAAGTTCGCTATCGAAGGAGGACCCCCTAGCGAGTTGGCAGGCTTCGCTCGCCGGAGGTGATCCTGGCCGCGGCTTCAAAGTCTTCCAAACACACGCCGCTGCCCAATGCATGCGTTGTCACCGGCACGAACCTGGCCACTCAGAGGGCGGAGAGGCCGGACCCAACCTTATGGGAGTGGCCCTGAGACATGACGTCAACGGTCTCCTGGAATCTCTCGTTCTACCTCACGCCAAAATTGCCGACGGCTTTGGGGTCGCAGAAGTAAAACTAAAAAACGGCACCAGCAAGAGCGGCACTATTGTAGCCAACAACGATAAATACCTTGATCTCAAGGAAAGTGAGTCGGCGATCTGGCGAATTAAATCATCAGATCTTGCTGAGAAGCCAAAACCCGTTTCTGCCATGCCTGCTATTGGACCGATCCTCACCCCTTATGAGACACGGGACCTCATCGCTTGGCTCTCCACCCTGACTAAGCCCAATTCCACAAAACCACTAGCTTACAAAGCCAAGGAACTTTCACTTGCTGACTCCAAAAAGATGGACGAAGAGACAAAAAGCACTGAGTCTCCCGCCCATCTCCAATCCAAAACTGATCAAAACGTGAGTGAAAATAACGAAATTGACCCCGCCGTAATGAAACTAGGTAAAGCGCAATATAACTTGTGCCTTGGTTGCCACGGGCCGACTGGTCAGGGGATGCCTAATGTTGGCCCTCCTCTTGAAAAATCTGAATGGGTTGCCGGCCCTGTGGAAAACCTGATTGGAATCCAGCTTCGTGGACTCCAGGGGGCGATTACCGTGAATGGCCAAGATTATCAATTCGCCGCGCCCATGGTTGCTATGGGAGCAGGACAGCCGGACCAAAATATCGCGGCAGTGCTGACCTATATTCGTAATTCATTCGGCAATAGCGCTTCAGCAGTCACTCCAGCAATGGTGTCAGAGTATAAAGAAAATAACAAAGACGTCCTCAGCAAAATCCCCCCACCGATGCTCAACGTTAAAGATCTTATTGACCCGCTTAGGAAACTTGTCGGCGCAGATGGCAGTCCCGTAATCAGTGATGCCCCAGCCCCCGCCATTCCAGAAGTTCCTTCAACCGGTCTCGGTGTATCTACAACCGGGATGATTATCTTCCTTTTTATCGCAGGTCTCACCGGTGTCGGGGGTCCTTCGTATGAAAACCATCAACTAAGGGAGCTAACCCTCACTCACGCCTTCAAGAGGACGCTTCGGGAAACCGAAGCGTTTTTTATGCCTAATCTCATCCATTTCGAAAGTTTGAGCCCAGTAATAAAGAAATGCCCTCCCTCAAATGCCATAAAAATCCAAGAACCAGCGACAGCCTAAGCGCTAATCTATCCCATACTCGACAATTTCCGCTCAGATGTTAGAAGCAAGCAATGAAAACGCTCGTAGCAGCTCTAGCTCTATCCACCCTTTTCGTCTCATTGCTTTTTGCTCAGGAACGAGATCGCCGATCCGATCTAAAAAAACAAGCTCAGCAAAAAATTGAGAAAGTTAACTGGGATCGGATCAAAGAGCGCATCGAAGGCGCGGTAAAACGCGGCGACATGACCCGTGAGCAGGCGGACCAAAAATACAAAGAGCTTAAAAAGTCACTCGACGCCAAATCTCAAGGAAATCGAAATCAACCGAATCGCGCGCGCCCTGGGAGCTCGCCCCAAATGCCTAGACAACGACGACCGGATGCCTTGGGCCAGCTCGTTACTGAGCTGGTGGCCCAAAAGAAAATTGATCGCGACGATGCTCGTAGAATTATTGAAACCGCCTTCGCAAGCAGGCCGCCAATGCAAAACCAGCCAAACACTCACGGCCAAATTGCCAGCGAATTGCGCGATATCCTTGATCAAGCCAGAAATGAGCTTACTGAGCTCCAAGAAGCACGGGAAGAGATGCACAGAGAACACGAGGAGTGGGAGCACTACAGCGATCAACATGCTGAACACGACGAGCGAGAGCACCACAGCGATCAACATGCTGAACACGACGAGCGAGAGCACCACAGCGATCAACATGCTGAACACGACGAGCGAGAGCACCACAGCGATCAACATGCTGAACACGACGAGCGAGAGCACCACAGCGATCAACATGCTGAACACGACGAGCGAGAGCACCACAGCGATCAACATGCTGAGCGCAGAGAACTCGCTGAGATGATGCGCAAACGTGAAGCTGATGAAAGAGAACAAAAACTAGTAGAAATCGAGCGCAGCAAACTTGAACTAATTAAACGTGCTGAAATTCTCAATGAAAAACGACGCCAGCTTGAAAAAGCCAGAAGAGAGTTCGAAAAAGAGAGGGAAAATTGGGCAAAGAGACGCGAATCCGAGAAAGAAAATTAGTTCACAACATCTGATGTAATCAATTAGCTGCCAGAAGGATAGGGCCTAATTCTCAGTGACCCTTAAGTTTGTAGCTCTAAGGACAGTCCAACCTATTGCCCACCATCCCATACTCTTATAGTCCCACCCAACGTGAGTGGGCTAAAACTTGATCCTAGTGTGGCTGAATAACATAATGCGAGATGTCACCCTAAGCACCTTTCCACACTAATTTTTGTCCTTTTCTGTATCAGCTTTTTCTTTGCTCCCGACCGGAAGCGTTGGATTAGACTTACTTCATCCTCCACCTGAGGACATTCCTTTACTTGCTCAAGTCTGGACGCCCATTGATGGCAAAATCCACATTTGGAGGGCAATATATGCCCCTACAACACCGGTTCCTATTAAGATTCCTTTCATAACGTTTTTAGAGAATACACAGTCTTTCGCCGCTAAGTATCCCCGAGTCTTCCAAAAAGGCAACCCGCGGAGTTGTAAATCCCCGACACGTAAGGAGAAATTCCTTTCATTGGGCTTTCAAAAAAACTTTCCCCTGCGGCATTTCTCCTGTTTCCTCGCGACCCGCGGGAAAAAATCCTCGCCCGAAGACTATGGCCAACAAAGACCAGACCGACACCGACCGCATGGAAAAGATTGTTTCCCTGTGCAAACGCAAAGGATTCATCTTTCAATCCGCCGAAATCTACGGCGGCCTGAACGGATGCTGGGACTACGGCCCGCTTGGCGCTGAGGTCAAAAGAAACCTCAAAGATCTGTGGTGGAGAAAAAACGTAATGGAACGCGATGACATCCTCGGACTCGATGGATCCATTCTCACTCATCAGGCCGTCCTGACTGCCTCAGGACACGTTGGTGGATTCTCTGATCCGATGTGTGATTGCCTCCTCACGAAAGCACGCCTGCGCGCCGACCAAATCGAACCACAATCCGGCATCGCTTACCACTTCACCGGCGCTTCTCATGAAGAGTCCGGATGGTCTGTCGATCGTGCCTATTCAGTCCTTCTGAACCAACCTAATCAGGATGAAAAAAAAGCGAGGAAAACCGCCAGAGAGTTTTACGCTCAGTTCCTCACGGATAAGCAAACCCCTGCCAAAAAACTCACCCTGCTTGGAGAATCCACATCCGAGGAAAAAGAAGTCACACACTACAATCCGGAAAATGGTTCGCTCCTCACCGAGCCCCGGGACTTCGAACTCATGTTCAAAACCCAGATGGGTGCTTCTGCGGATGACAATGATCCCAACGCAACGGCTTATCTTCGCCCGGAAACCGCACAGTCCATTTTCGTGCAATACAAAAATGTAATGGACTCGAACCGGGTCAAACTTCCCTTTGGAATTGCGCAGATTGGCAAAGCCTTTCGCAACGAGATTAACCCACGAAACTTCACCTTCCGCTCACGCGAATTCGAGCAGATGGAAATTGAGTATTTTTGCCGCCCAGAAGATGGTCTCCGCCTCACAGATGAGTGGCTTGCAACACGCCTCGCATTCTATGCCGAGATCGGCCTTAAAAAAGAGAAGCTTCACGTCCTCGATATTCCGGACGGTGAGCGAGCGCATTACTCACAGAAGACCTACGATATTGAGTATGACTTTCCCTTTGGACAGCAGGAGCTGGAAGGTGTCGCGTATCGGGGGGATTATGATCTCGGGAAGCATAAGGAGCACTCCGGGAAGCCTCTCGAATACTTCGACGAGCAGACAAAAGAACACTTCATTCCACACGTCGTCGAACCATCAGCAGGTTGCGATCGTACCATCCTCGCCCTGATTTGCGAAGCTTACGACGAGGAAGATCTCACCAAAGAAGGAGGCAAGCAGGACATCCGCACCATAATGCGCTTCAAACCTGCCATCGCTCCAATCAAGGCTGCGATTCTTCCGCTTTTGAAGAACAAACCTGAACTCGTGGAAAAAGCTAGAGAAGTGAAAACCCTCCTCCAACCTTTCATGAATGTGTTCTACGACGAGACCGCGGCAATTGGTCGGCGCTACCGTCGTCAAGATGAGGTTGGAACACCCTTCTGCATCGCGATTGATTTTGAGACAATGGGCCTCGAAGAAGGCAAGGAAGATCTAAAAGATACCATCACCATTCGCCACCGCGACTCCATGGAACAAGAGCGGGTCGCTATCAGTGACCTTCTTCCATGGCTCCTAGAGCGGATCTACTAAGTGAACGAAACGACAGCACTCCCTTACCTCTAGATTCGAGAGATATTGTCTCATTACTTCTCCAAAATCTAAACGTTAAAGAGCCCTCCTCCCCATGACGCGATTAAGTCGCCAATGAGAGGAATAATCCCCTTCAAAGGTTCCTAGTAATCCACAATCAACTCATCCATGGCGCAAGTTCTCGCTGCAAAGCGACATTAAAAGTCGCATGATACTTCTCGGGTAATTCAATGGTTACACGCTTCCCTGCACCGCTTTGGATATGCATCAGCACCGGGGTCTTTCCAGGATACTCCGCCAGAATATTCTTAATTTTTTGCAAATCTTCAGGCGAGCTTCGACCGGTCCAAAGAGTCAGCTCCACGACATCACTTTTCTTTACTCGTTTTTCTTTTAACTCGCGAATTTGCGAGCCTGTCAGACGACGTTGCTCAGTCCTGTCATCAACCGTAACCTGCGCCTTAAACTGGATCACCCGTCCGGCCTCCATTAATCCGGCATCACGGGCCGGAAGATAGCTCTCACTCCAGCAAACCATTTCTCGGTCTCCCGTGAAATCCTGTATTACAACAACCCCAAACGGTTTTCCCGCCTTCGTTACCTTATGTTCAATACTTCTGATCATTCCCGCAAAAGGAAAACGTGCCCTTTTATCACGCAAATCAACCTCATCAAGAAGTCCCAGCTTAATAAAACGTTCTGAATCAACAACCCCGCGGAATTTATCGAGCGGGTGGCCCGTGACGTAAAAACCGAGCAACTCCTTCTCATGTTCCAATCGTTCATCCTTAGGCCATTCCTCGGGAGCCGGAGAATCGGCCGTGACTGGCGGCGGCGCCGCGAATTCCATGGCATCAAACAAGCCCCCCTGCCCCGAGGCCCTGTCTTTTTGGGCACTGCTAGCACTGGCCACGACTTTTTCAATACGATCAGCCATTCCCGCACGAGTTTCACCAGTCCAGTCCATTGCTCCTGCTTTCACAAGGTTTTCAAGGATGCGTTTATTGATGACTTTCGAATCAAGCCGATCACAAAAATCATCCAGAGATTCATATTCACCATTTCCTTCGCGCTCTTTGATGGCCATCGCCATCGCCGCAGTTCCAACATTTTTAATTGCCGAAAGCCCGTAACGAATCCCTCTCTTTCCTCCAAGAATCTCCTCAGGCGCGAAGCGTAACATCGACTTATTTAGGTTAGGCGGGAGGATTTCGAACCCCATTCTGAAGCACTCATTCACAAAAACACTGATCTTATCGGTATTCGTGATTTCGTTCGAAAGAAGGGCCGACATGAACTCAATCGGGTGGTTCGCTTTCAAAAATCCAGTCCAATAAGAGATGAATCCATAACAAGCCGAGTGGGATTTGTTGAATCCATAGCCAGCAAAGCCTGCGATCTTATCAAAAATCAAATTGGCATTCCGCTCGTCGATTTGATTCATTTTGAAAGCCCCTTCCACAAAGATCAATCGCTGCTTAGCCATTTCCTCCGGCTTTTTCTTACCCATTGCCCGCCGCAAAATATCCGCTCCGCCCAGCGTGTAGCCCGCCAGCATCTTAGCTGCATTCTGGACTTGTTCCTGATAAATCATAACACCGTAGGTGTCTCCGCAAATTTCCTCAAGAAGCGGATGTTCATAAACCGGATTCTTGCGCCCCTCCTTAACCTCAATCATCTGATCGATATACTGCATCGCACCTGGACGATAGAGCGCCAAAAGATCAATAATATCTTCAATCCTATTAATCCCGTACTTCCGACAAGTCTCCACCATCCCTCCACTCTCAAGCTGAAAAACACCCATTGTCTCACCGGCATTAAGCATTTCAAAAGTGGGTTTGTCTTTGAGTGAAATTTCGTAGATATCAAAATCAGAAGTGTGCTTATGAATATGATCCACTGCCTCCTGAATCACAGTCATGTTCTTCAGCCCCAAGAAGTCCATCTTCAGCAGTCCTACATCGGTGATGGCACCCATATCATACTGAGTCACCACCTCGCCCTCGTTACCACGGGTTAGAGGCACATGTTCGTCGAGTGGCCGATCTCCAATCACCACACCAGCGGCGTGCACCCCCACATTTCGGCTCATACCCTCTAGTTTGAGCGCATATTCCCAAAGCTCCTGATAGGTTGCACTGCTCTCAATTCTTTCCCGCAGCTCTGCCTTCTCCTCATACTCCTTAGCTAATTTCACCCCAGGCTTTGCCTCGATCATTTTCGCGATTTGATCAGCCTCCCCGTAGCTGATTCCCATAACTCGTGCCACGTCACGAATGACAGACTTAGCACCCATAGTTCCATAAGTAATGATATGGGAAACATTTCGCTCCCCGTATTTCTGGCGGACATATTCGATCACCTCTGGCCGCCGGGTCTGGCAAAAATCAATATCCACGTCGGGAGGAGAAACACGCTCGGGATTCAGGAATCGCTCGAAGAGGAGCCCGAATCGCATCGGACAAATATCGGTAATTCCCATTGTAAAAGCCACCAATGATCCCGCTGCCGAACCCCGCCCCGGACCCACCGGTATGTTCTGGTCTTTTGCCCAGTTAATGAAGTCAGCTGTAATCAGGAAATAGGAAGCAAACTTGAGCTGGATAATAATTTCTATTTCATACTCGAGTCGATCGACTAGCTGCTTGCTCTGTGCCTTTTCTTTTCCATAACGATTTTCTAGGCCTTCGAAACAGAGCGTTCGAAAATGATCATTCGGTGTAGATCCATCGTCTGGCTTATACTCTGGGTATTTTTCTGAAGAAGTAGGATCCAAAACGAACTCTACATTACACCGATCCGCAATTTCCAGCGTGGCATCGCAAGCCCCCGGGAATTCAACGAAAAGCTCTCTCATTTCCTCAGCTGTTTTAAAATAGACCTCCGGAGTATAACGCATCCGATTTTCGTCAATGAGCAGACGGCTCGTCCCAATGCAGATCATAACATCGTGGGCCTCATGATCCTCCTTATCGAGAAAGTGGACATCATTGGCTGCGACCAACTTTAGATCCATTTTCTCGGCAAATTTCCCGAGCTTTTCCCGAATCTTTGCCTGCTGCTCCATCCCGTGATTGTGAATCTCAAGATAGAGATTTTCTTTCCCGTAAATATCAAGTAGCTCTTGCGCTGTTTCCCAAGCCTGATCTTCTTGATCTTGCAGGATCCACTCATTAATCGGGCCGGAAATACACCCGGACAAGCAGATGATCCCTTCCGAGTACTCACGCAAAATCTCACGATCGACACGTGGTTTTCCATACCACATTCCTTCAAGGTGACCTTTCGAGACAAGCTTCTGAAGGTTCACCCACCCCACATTATTCTCAGCCAATAAGGTCATATGGCAGGCGCGCTTTCGCCCTGGAATCTCCTCCCTCTTTTCAATTGATTCCGGAGCCAAGTAGATCTCACACCCCATAATAGGCTTCACGCCAGCTGCGCGACACGCCTTGTAAAAACTAATCGCCCCATAAAGATTGCCATGATCGGTCATCGCAACCGCCGGCATTCCCAGCTCCTTAGCCCGTGCCGCCACATCCTTAGTTCGGCACGCTCCGTCTAGAGTGGAATACTCAGTATGTAAATGAAGGTGAACGAAGGAATCGGGCATCGGAGGTATGGTGGACTCCAGAACGACATCTTTGAAACCATAATTGGGGCTTTCAGTGATTTTGTGAATAAATTCAGAGGATCTTAAAATTTGAGTGCACCAAACTCTCACTTTTACAAACCTGGAGCCTAGGATTTGGGACAATATCATCCTGAGAAGATGATTTACCGCCTTTGTCTTATCTCGAACTCAGAAAACTTTACGCCACTAATGAAACTAGGCTGCCACCATGCAGTAAATTGAGATGACAACTACTCCGATAAGATTCAACACGAAACCTTCCCTTATCATGAGTGGGACCGTCAAGTGACCAGAACCAAAAACCACGGCATTCGGAGCAGTTGCAACCGGAAGCATGAATGCGCAACTCGCACTTAGCGCAGCCGGCAGCATCACAACCAATGGGTCAATTTCATTCGACGAGGCAACCGATGCCAGAATTGGCATGATCAAGATCGTGCTCGCCGTATTACTGGTAATCTCAGTGAGAAAAGTCATCAAAAGGCAAACTAGAATAACGAGCGCGAAAACAGGAAGAGTCCCTACCCCGTCAAGAACCTTTGCTATTTCACCACTCAGCCCAGAAATATCTATCCCTTTCGCTAAACAGATACCACCGCTAAAAAGTAACAGAACGCCCCAAGGAAGATTCCTACAACTCTCCCAATCCAGCAGCCGACCTTCTTGCCCATCCCGCCCGCTTCCATCAGGAATCAAAAATAAAATGATCACCCCGACAAAGGCCACCGAAGCATCGTTAGCACCTTGCAGGCCTAGCCAGTCGCTCCATCCCCCAAAGGGCTCGACCCGCGTCATCCACGCTAATGAAGTCAGTCCAAAGACAATTAAGGTTCGCCTCTCCGCAGGGCGCCACGGCCCAACTTCAGGTAGGGAGAGCCTAATTACCCCACTCTGTTTTCGACTCAACCATAACCACATCAAAGGAAGCATAATAATGACAACAGGAACTCCGTAAGACATCCATTGACTAAAAGTCATTGTTGATCCTGTCGCCTCCTTATATTGATCAATAAACACCAGATTAGGAGGGGTTCCAATAGGCGAACCCAATCCGCCCACACTTGCAGCATAAGCAATAGCCATCATCAAGGGCGCTGCCAGGCGCTTTACTCCTTCCGATTGCTGATCCCCACTTAGGACAGCCAGAGCAATGGGTAAGAGCATTAAAGTGGTAGCGGTATTTGAAATCCACATGCTCAAAACAGCAGCGGCTAACATGAAACCTAGTATAAGAAATCTAGGCCGGACTTGGTCTCCTCCCCTCGCACTACACATCCGCACCATCCCGATCGCCAAGCGTCGATGGACGCCACACCGCTCCACTCCTTTCGAAAGAAAAAAACCACCCAACAAAAGCAAAACAAATGGGTCCCCATAACTCTGAGCGACTGCCGTCTTGGCGTTAAGAATTCCAAAAAGCGGAAGGAGAGCAATGGGAACCAGAGAAGCAATCGGGATCGGGATCGCTTCAAACATCCACCAAAGCGCTGTCAGAATGGTAATCCCTAATGCGACTGCAGCGTCGGAAGCTATTCCCTGTGAGTGTGCTAAATGTCCTCCGAGAATCCCCAGAAGAGGGGCAAGCCATCGCATCTTTAATTTCAAACGTATCATTACCCGACGGAAAAAGATTTAGAACTTACTTTTTCTTAGCAACCACCAAAGGCTGTCCGGCCTTGACCCAGCCTAGAGTCCCCCTCGAAAGGTGAAGGACATTTTTGAATCCGAGACGATTCCAAACCGGCAGCGAAGCTGTGCTCCGTCCACCACTGCGGCAATGCATCAAGTATGTTTTTGTCCGATCAAGCTTGGTCAACTTCTTCGCAAAACTCTTATCGTTCATATTGACATTAATGGCCTTTTTTATGTGACCCTTCGCAAACTCTTCCGGAGTTCGAATATCGACCACAATGATTTGAGAGGACTTCTTCATCCTCTCAACCGCCTGTTTTACCGTAACTGTAGTCACATCGGCGTATGCCAGACCACAAATTAAAAATCCCAAAAACCCAAGGTTCAATCTCGCCATCTCAGGGAAATAACATTTCATACGATCGGCGAAAGCTGCAAATAGCAGAGGCCTGGAATTCCTTCCAGGCCTCTGAGAAAAATGGAGCGGGTGAAGAGATTCGAACTCTCGACATCGACCTTGGCAAGGTCGCGCTCTACCACTGAGCTACACCCGCGACGCCTGCTCCCGAGAAGCTCTGCGTGCTGCCAGTCTTTGCCATCAGAATCGAAGCGGGACAAGAGTTTTTCAAAAGAATTTTTCGAATCCTTTTTGACACTTCCTTCACTGATCTTAAAATTCACCCTGTATTGTTTAGAGTAATCAACTGTGCGTTATTCTGAATATTTTTAAAGACAAGTGAGCCCACGCCTAATTATTTAGATAGTTTTTTAGTCTTTTTGGTCCCCTTACCTTTCTACGACCCATTTGTGTATAATCCTAACAACACGACTCAGATTTTTGCTTCCCCGATCTTCCGGCGCGTCCAAATCTCTAGCCGTTCTCAATCGAGGAATGATTAGCCATGCGTTGTATTCAGTGCGGAAACCATCAGGACAAAGTCATCGACTCCCGTTCCTCAAAGGACGGAACCACGATTCGGCGACGACGTGAGTGCCTGAATTGCGGATCCCGCTTCACGACATACGAGCAGGTGGAACGCACCGAACTCCGGGTCATTAAGCGGGACGGAACCCGCGAGGCAATCAACCGGGAGAAACTTTTCCGTGGACTCGTCAAGGCCTGCGAAAAGCGCAAGGTCTCGATGGATGTGATTGGGCGATCAGTCGATGAAATACTCAGCGAGCTTCACAGAGATCATCACAACGAGGTTCCGTCCGCTAGTATCGGGGCCAAAGTCATGGACAAACTCCACAACATCGATCCAGTCGCTTACGTCCGCTACGTCTCGGTTTACCGACAATTTGACAACGTGAGTGAATTTATCCGCGAAATCCAGGCCCTCGAGAACAGGTCCCGCCAAGACACAATGCAACGTAAACTCTTCAAATAACTAAGTAATCATGATCTGCCTCTCAGGAAATCTCCCAGCTTTGAAAATCGGTCACCATCATGTGGTTGGCTACAAAACGGATTGGATCGAAGAAGCATTGAGCCGTGCCGCCGCAGCCTCAAATCGAACAGACTGTCCGTTTATTGCCGATATTCGAGATGGGATCCTCCACTATCTCGAGAAGCGCTGCTCCCTCCGAGTTTTTGCGATTGAAGATCTTTACTCTCGGATGCGCGCCATGTTGCGAAAGATTGGCTGCGATGATATCGCACAACACCTATCGCCCCTCGCCCCGCCAATTACGGTTTCACTCATTGGACCTGCAAGGAAAGCCGGCCGCGGATCCGAATCAGACTTCTTTCACTCGCTCGGTAAGGAGATCCGACTCCTCCAAGAGGCTGGCGCTGAGTCCATCTGCCTTTGCAATATCGACGAGAGCGTGACCTTACTTCGCGGCCCAGATGCCAGCGTGGGATCACGAGCCCAACTCAGAATCCAGATCACCTTATTTGTGGAAAGCTACCAACGCCGTCACAGCGCTCCCAAACTGGAACTCGATCTCCTCTTTGATTCATGAGCCAAGAAGCGACTCTTTTTGAAAAAATTATTGCCCGGGAAATCCCTGCAGAAATCGTTTATGAAGACGACCTTTGCCTCTGCTTTCGGGACATTTCTCCACAAGCCCCCGTTCACCTTCTCCTAATTCCCAAAAAGCCCATCACCCGGATTGGCCTTGCGAAGCCTGATGACTGCGATCTCCTCGGCCACCTCATGATCACAGTTGGCGAGATTGCCCGTCAGGAAGGATACTCCGAAGACGGATTCCGGGTCATCATCAATAACGGCCCAAATGGAGGAGAAGCAGTGCCTCATCTTCACTTACACCTCTTGGCCGGCCGCCAACTCAAGTGGCCCCCGGGCTAGGAAATTTTAGAGGTTTTGTGAAATCGATCCTCCAGCCGACTTAGCGTGATCCCGGGTAGTGGGGTAACCGATTCCTCACGAAGCAAAGCGAGCCCTTTAAAACTTACCCTTTTGGATGAAGGAGCCGGTATTGAATAGCTTCAACACCCAGTGCAGCCGCCGTTCCCAGAATCATCTCTTCAGTCGCAGTTCGTGGGACTTGCGCCGCCGGACGAGTTAAACCGCGAATCAATTTTCCATAGCATTCGGCCCCGCCGAGGTGACGTAGAATTTTCGAACTGATATGCGCAGCATCCAGTGAAGGGAACACAAGGACGTCAGCACGCTCACTTTTTGAGATTGCGGGAAGCTTACGAGGCACTACTTCAGGATCGAGGGCCACATCAAGCTGGATCTCGCCATCTATAACACATTCATCCAAGGAAACCTTTTCTCTTGCAGCAGCGGTAGCTGCGACCATTCGAAGGGCGGAATCACTGCGCGAGCTTCCATGATTGGAGTGGCTCAGCATAGCAACCCGAACTCTGCGCCCCATGTGGTGGTATGCCAGCATCCCAGTCTCTGCCGCAATACTTGCAAGATCGCCGACTTCCGGATCCGGAATTAAACCGGTGTCAGCAAGAAACAAAACGCCATCACGCCCAAAATTTGCGAGGCGATCCGAAGTCATCACGGTGACCGCAAAAACCTTGGAAACCTTTGGATCAGGCGCTATTAAATGAAGAAGCGGACGAAAAACGCCAGCTGGCTCAGTCAGATTTCCTCCAAGGCAGGCGTCTGCCTGCCCGTACTGGACCATCATCGCCGCAAAGTAATGAGGCTTAGCAACAACTCCCTCAGCATCAACACCAACAACTCCACGATAACGCTCAATTCTTTCAAGTCGCCTGCTGAAAAGTCTGAAATCGGACGACTTCACCGGATCAATTACCCGAACAAAGTCCATGGAAACACCAAGATTCTTTCCCAACGTAGAAATCTTATCACGATCACCAAGCAAGATAGGCACTCCAAGCCCCAACTCCACGAAACGAGCAGCCACACGCAACACTCTTTCATCCTCACCTTCCGGGAAAACAATCCGCTTGGGATGACGTTTCAGTTGGTCAAAAAGAGGTTTGGTAAACGAATTGGGCTCGGGAAAATGAGACATGGCGTGTGAGGCTTTGCGCCCGCGGAAGAAACCTAGTAAGAGAAAGCCCAACCGACAACGCCAAACCATCCATGCTCGCAGATTACCACACTCACACTCCTCTTTGCCATCATGCTGAAGGCAATCCGGAAGATTATATTAACGAAGCTATCGCCGCAGACCTCGCTGAATACGGAATTTCTGATCATGCTCCGCAAACTCCTGAGCCTTTTGATGAGTGGCGTATGTTAGAGGAAGACCTTCCTCAATACTTCGAGTGGATTGCGCGAGCCCAAAAACATGCGGGAAAGAAACTTCCCGTTCGTGCCGGACTCGAATGTGACTGGCTCTCAAATTGTCGAGACTGGATAGAATACCTAGCCTCACTATATGATTGGGATTACCTTATCGGTTCCATCCACTACCTCGGGGGGAAGTGGGACTTCGATAATCCCAAATGGCTAGGTCGTTGGGCCGAGACCGATGTCGATGAAGTCTGGACAGACTACTGGAAAGAATACACCAAAATGGCTAGATCCGGACTCTTCGATTTTCTCGGCCACCCTGATCTAATTAAAAAGTTTTCTTATCGGCCCGGTGGAGATCTGCGCCGATTTTACGATCCGGTAATCGACGCCCTTTCCCATAACAATATTGCCATTGAACTCAATACCGCTGGCTTCCACAAACCTTGCGCCGAGCAATACCCATCAGAGGAATTCCTTTTACTGGCGGCCGAGGCGCAGGTGCCAATCACCCTCTCTTCTGATGCTCACCACCCGTCTGAAGTAGCCCGTGATTTTGACAAAGGTCTTCGACTGATCAAAACAGCAGGTTTTACCCAACTTTGCCGTTTTAACAAACGCAAACGAACTCTTGTGAGTATTCCATAAACGAGGACTTAGCTGGGATGAGTCCCATTCTAAATTCCATCTCGAATGTTAAAGTATACTTGATTGATGAAGTGATGGAAGTTGCGTATCACCCCGGTTGCGCGATGCTCACCCATGTCGCAATCAATCGCCCTTGTTTTCCCCCACCAACTTTTTCAAGACCATCCTGCTCTTGAACGGGGTCGAGCAATTTTGCTTATTGAAGATCCTCTTTTTTTCGGCACAGACTCGGAACAACCTCTTAAATTTCACGCTAAAAAACTTATCCTCCATCGCGCCAGCATGCAGCACTGGGCCCAAGGCAAGGAGAACCTCACCTACCTTGAACTTCCCGATGGAAACACCAGAACTGACCATCTTCTCGAGGAACATACCCCACGGGAAACCGAAACCCTAGTTTATGTCGACACCGTCGACTTCCTAATTGAGCGGCGCTTAAAACGCTTTGCGACCAAAAGAGGCCTTGCCTTAAAAAAGCTCCCTTCTCCCATGTTCCTCACCCCCGATGATTGGATAGAAGATGTCATGGGTGGTATGAAAAAGCCCTTCATGAAGACCTTTTACGAAGCCCAGAGAAAGCGGATGAAGATACTACTAGAAAAGGATGGATCACCCGTTGGAGGTAAGTGGTCTTATGACGCCGAAAACCGCAAGAAGCTTCCCAAAACACAACCCATCCCCAAACCCTATTCAGCTCCAATAGATCAGGTGGTATCTGCTGCTCAAAAGTGGACCGAACGACGATTTCCTGATGCCCCCGGAATACGAGAAAATTTTAGTTACCCCTCTACTCGTCGGGAAGCCCTCCAAGCGATGTCCTTATTCTTCGAGGACCGCTTTGAGCTCTTTGGAGACTACGAGGACGCAATCTCAACCCGGGGCCGTGTCATGTTCCACTCGGTGCTGACTCCACCACTTAACATAGGACTTCTAACTCCCGAAGAAGTCATAGAAGCTGCCCTCAATGCTGCTGAAAAAAACTCAAAGATTCCTTTGAATTCACTTGAAGGATTTATTCGGCAAATTATCGGATGGCGGGAATTTATGCGCATCATTTACCTCCATCACGGTGTTATGGAACGGAAAGAAAACTTCTGGGATTTTGAGCGAGAAATGCCACCTGCCTTTTACGATGGCACAACCGGTATTGAGCCAGTTGATCATACTATCCATTCCCTACTTGAAGATGGCTACACACACCACATTGAGCGCCTCATGGTGCTCGGGAATTTCATGCTCCTCTGCCGGATCCATCCGGACGCTGTTTACAAATGGTTCATGGAGCTCTTCATCGATGCCTACGATTGGGTCATGGTCCCAAATATTTACGGGATGTCACAGTTTGCAGACGGCGGTGTCTTTTCAACCAAACCCTATATTTCCGGCTCTAACTACATCCGCAAAATGTCTGACTTCCCCAAGGGAGATTGGTGTGAGGTATGGGATGGTCTCTACTGGACCTTCATCGAGGACCACCGCGAGTTTTTCGCCTCTCAATATCGCCTATCTATGATGGTACGTCTTTTCGACAAAATGCCTGATGAGAAAAAAAACTCTCATCGCAAAAATGCTCAAGATTTTATTGAGAAGCATTTTGGTTAAAGAAAAGGTTCTCTGGGGATTAACCCAATCTGATCTTCACAAGAGCTGATTTACCCACGCTTGAAAATATCTTGGGAAAATTTTGAATTTACTAGGGACCGGTCAGAAAATGATCTTATTACCGGACTTGCCAAAAAAGATGATGAAAAAACTTGGGACTTCGATCTTGATGACGGCGATAACCACTACGACTCAGTTTGATCTGAGTGACTTTCCTGAAATTTTAGGTAAACCCCGAATCTTCTTCCCTGTCGGAGACAGTGACGGAGGCTCGGCCATTTTTAACGATCCTTAGTAATAATCCAAGACAGGCCGTTCCAAAGTAGTTGGAGTGGGATTCTTCTTTCCCATTTCCTTCACTTTAAGAATCGATCCAGTCAATCCAATCGGCATCGGTTAGCACCTCTCCAATAATCGGAACCGGACACAGCTCATCAAGCATCATACGATTTGTTGTCGCTGCGACATCGCGCTCGGCTTCAAGGTGATTCAAAATAACACCAATGCATTCCAGGCCAGCGGCTTGAATCGCTTTTACTGTTAGAAGGGTGTGATTGATCGTTCCAAGCCAGTTAGCCGCCACGACCATAACAGGGAAGCCCAAAGCCCTGGCATAGTCCTGAAAAGAGAACCCTTCTCCCATCGGAACCTCCCATCCACCCACCCCTTCAACGAGAGTGAAATCGTGGGCACTTTGTATTTTGTGAATGTGTTCGACCATGGGCTCAATTTCCAAGGGCGAACCTTCGATCCTAGAAGCCACAAGAGGAGCTACTGGTGTTTGATACCACCAAGGATTAATAACATCGAGATCCAGCGCCCCACCGCTAGCTTCCCAAAGTCGCTCAGCATCCTCACGCGATCCACTCAGTACAGGCTTCAAGCCAACTGCCTCCACTCCTTTTTTCCGCAACTCTTCAAGAATAAGAGCCGACACCCAAGTCTTACCAATTCCGGTGTCAGTTCCGGTCACAAGTAAACCGCTCCACTGATCAAGCTTCATCGGGCTGATTGCTCGGTGCTAGATTTATTAGAGGCTTCAATGTTGGTCTGAAGGTGGAGATCAATCAGATATCTGATCGCGATCGCCAGAGCTAGGGCGGCGAACTTCACCGTCCAATTCCTCAGTAGCCATTTCTTTATGTACTTCTCCATGGATTAGAAAAATTTCTTCTAGTTTTTCGCGGAATTCATCTTCGGAAAGGTTACGGTAGATTTTTTCTTCCACCACAATCGAAATCGCGCCTGTTTCTTCGCTCACAATCACCGCAACCGCGTCAGTCTCTTCGGTAATGCCGAAGCCGGCACGATGACGAAGCCCTAGAGAACGATCGGAAAGCTGCTTCTGACTCACCGGAAAGATACACGCTGCCGAAGCAATTCTCTCTTTCTTTAAAATCATCCCGCCGTCGTGCAGTGCGGTCTTAGGATGAAAAACAGTAGCCACTAACTCCACCGAGAGAACACTATCAATCGCAACCCCCGTTCTCTCATATTCACCGAGTTCAATACCCCTCTCGATCGCGAAAAGAGCTCCAAAACGCTTCTTGGAAAGCCTCATCACGGCTTCGGTGAGAGCATCAAGAAAAATTTTCTGCTGGCTCGTCGAAAACGAAAACAGATTCGTGCTTCCTAATCTAGCAAGGCCGTTTCTGAGTTCAGGCTGAAAAATGATTAAGAGGGCAAAGGCCAAAACGGCAGCAGCGCTTTTAATAATCCATTCGATCACCTTCAGATCAAGAACCTGCGAAGCTAGCGTCATCAAAATAATCACCACAGTCAGCCCGACTAGGATTCTGGCCCCTCGAGTAGCCCGAAAGACGCGATATATTTGATAGATGAGAATCCAGAGCACTAGGACTTCCACCCCGGCGCGCCAATCCTGCGTAATAATTTCTATCAAATTCAAAACGATGTTTTTTCTAGCCTAGCGACCTTTCAGTTTCTTAACCATTTCAGGGCCAAGATTAAAGTTTAGAGTTCCAGACGCCTTCGGCTTAATTTCCCCTTTAGCTTGCTCTTCATCAATTTGATATTCAAGAGGCTTCAGTGGTTTCACTCCATTTGCTTCTGACATCAAATAAACACGAATTGAAATGGGAGCCTGCGCATCTCCACCCGGAAGATCTTTTATCGAGAACTGCAACTCGTTCATCCCATCGATCGCTCCACCAACAATCACATCCGCCCTCTTAGTATTTTGGAAGGTGTGCCTAGACTTTCTATTAATCAAAAGTTTCACCTCGCGGCCGGGACAAAACACATAAGCCTTGGCAATGTATTTGACAGGCCCCCGAATCGAGAACGGAGCAGCCTCTGGAACTCCGCTTGGAAAAAAATCTTCCCCGTCAAGAAACTCTTTATTACCCGCCAAAAGTTGTTTCCGAACTGTCGGAAGCGCTCCCAGATTCACGAACTCGCCGCCATGGTATTTCCAGCCATCTCCTTCGCGAACATACGAGATCACAAAAAGATTATTAGTGGGTTCCCCCTCCAATTCCAAAATCGACCTTACCAAAGTAAGTAGATTTGGCGGTGCGACCTTGCACCCGCACTCTCATCGCCTGAAGCTTCCTGATATCTGGGGGTGCGATCGGCGAAGCGAAGACTGTCTGAGGAAACGGCCGGCGTTCGCTCCAAATCAGGTTACGCACCTTAATCTGCTTCGTCGTAGAAATACAGCGCTTCCACAGTCCAGCATCCTTGCTCACCATAGATGAACGCCAGTTATTGTAAACATTCCGTAATTCCTCCGTAGTTTGGACGGCATTTACCGTCTGAGCATATGCCGGGGCAACTATAGCATGCACTCCGAGGATCAAAATCAGTCGTTTCATAGAGAAACTATGGACAATTGCACATACATTTGGAAAAGCTTTTCTACGGTGACTTTGATTACCGGCCAAAACAACCATGAACAATCTCCCCAAGTCACCCATGATCGGTGAAGCCCGGAACAAAGAACTACTTTCTTCCGCGACCACTTATATCTATCGACAGACCCCAAGCGGTGACTTGCATGCCCATTTTTTCTTCCCTCACGATTTCGACTACCAACGCGATCGTTGCCCTGCCATCATCTTCTTTCACGGAGGGCTCTGGGATATTTCTGCACCCACTCAATTCGTCCCTCACTGTCATCACTTCGCATTACGTGGAATGGTCGCGGTAACTGTCGAGTATCGGACGAAAGCACTTTTCAACGGCACCCCTGAAGAAGCCATTTCCGATGCAAAAGAAGCTCTCTTATTTTTTAAAATGCATGCAACCGAAATGGGCATCGATGCAAATAAGATTGTCGCGGTTGGCGCCAGTGCCGGAGGCAATGCCGTTCTCTCTGCTGCACTTCATCCTCAGGAAGACACCCTTGGACTATCTCCCAAACCATGCGCAATGATTCTCTTCGGACCAATCAGCGACACCACGCGAAAAGGAATCTGTAATAACCACTTCGCCTCCCCCAAAGACGGGAAGCTATACAGCCCATCCTATCACCTTCCTCAAAAAGCTCTTCCACCCTGTCTCATTTTCCACGCCAAAGCTGACCGTGTGGTTCCCTTCGAACAATCCGCACGCTTCGCCAAACGCTACCGAAAAAAGCGTAATCGCTGCGATCTCATGGAGTTCGAAAATGCCGGTCACACCTTTTTTAACTTCAATTCTGATGAAAAAAATTACGAGATCACCCTCCGATCAACTGATTATTTCCTCGTCGAGCTTGGTATCATCGAGCCTGATCCCCTCGCGGATATCTTGCACTGATCTTGCACCAAACCATTTTGCTGTCATCATTACGTGCCCATGAGCGAATTGAAATTTTCCCCTATCGATGAGATCGTCGCTGACCTTAAGGCGGGGAAACTTGTCATCGTCGCTGATGATCCCGGTCGGGAGAACGAGGCAGATCTCGTTGGCGCGGCCTCTCTCATCACTCCAGGATCGATCGCATTTATGGCAAATCATGGTCGCGGGCTGATTTGCACCCCAATAGTTCCGGAGCGAGCAAAGGCTCTCGATCTTTCGCCGATGACTCCAAAAAACCGAGAGGCTCACAAAACAGCCTTCACTATTTCCATCGATGCCGCTGAGGGAATTACGACAGGGATCTCCGCCGCGGATCGCGCCCGGACAATCCGACTCCTTGCCGACCCAAACACTGACGCCAGTGCCTTTGTTCAGCCGGGCCACATTTTCCCGCTAGAAGCCACCGAAGCCGGAGTCCTCCGCCGAGCTGGACACACTGAAGCTGCGGTTGACCTAGCCCGCCTAGCCGGGCTCCCACCTGCTGGTGTAATTTGTGAAATTATGCACGAAGATGGGACAATGGGGCGAGTTGGCGACCTCGGCGAATACCAAGAAAAACATGGGTTGAAATCCTGCACGGTCGCCCAACTCATTGAATATAGGCGACGCTCCGAAAGGCTTATCACGCGTGAGGAAATTATCTCTATGCCCACTGATTTTGGGGACTTCGATTGCTATCTTTACCAAGTTAATACCGATAATTCCGAACACCTTGCTCTCGTTCGTGGTGAAATTGATCCCGAGAAACCAATTAGCGTGCGCGTTCACTCTGAATGTCTCACCGGAGATGTTTTCGGCTCTCGCCGTTGCGACTGCGGGGGGCAGCTTCACACAGCTCTCGGTCATATTTCGAAGGAGGGCGGCGTCCTTCTTTACCTTCGCCAAGAGGGCCGGGGAATTGGCCTCGGTGCCAAAATACACGCTTATAAACTTCAAGAACAAGGATTCGACACGATCGAGGCTAACGAAAAACTCGGTTACGGTTCCGACCTACGAGACTATGGCATGGGAGCTCAAATGCTTTACGATCTCGGCGTCCGGAAAATCCGCCTTCTTACCAACAATCCCAAGAAAGTCATTGGCCTCGAGGGCTATGGTCTCGAAATTGTGGAACAAGTTCCTATCAGTCTTCCCTCCAATCCTCATAACGAAAAGTATTTAGAGACTAAGCGAACCCGCATGGGCCATCACCTCTGATTGACAATTCGGTCTTTCACCCTATACCCCTCGCCACAAACATGTCGTCAATTATTCCTCCTAAACCACGGTTAAGCGCCGGGACCAAAGTTCGCATCTCCATTGTTGCCGCTAAATTCAATCAGGAATATACCGAC
>CASICJ010000066.1 GCA_949373085.1 uncultured Verrucomicrobiales bacterium | reverse complement strand
TGCAGAGGAATGGTTCACAGCGGTGGGGAATTTCGGGTATAGTTTGGCTCTTCGAGATAAAGCGGCCGATTGGTCTACTTGGGACGATCGCTTAAGCTGGGCAACTAGCAGCGAAGTGGGAGGGTCGCCAGGGGTTGATAATCCTGTTCTATACAGCAATGATTATGAATCTTGGATTCAGTCGTTTTTTACAGAGAGTGAGCTTGAAGATCCGTTCGTCAGCGGTCCCATGGCGGATGCCAATGGGGATGGGTTTAGTAATCTCATGCACTATGCTTTTGGGATCGATCCAGAGATTCTCTTGTCTGGATCATTCGCCAACGTCGTGATAAAAGGTGAAGTTATTTCACTTCAATTTGACAGGCTGATGAAAACTCCCGATCTAAATCTGACTGTGCAGATCTCCACTGATCTAGAGGATTGGTCGTCTTTGGCGACTCTCACGGATTCTGAAACACACGTGAATGGTCGTGAGGCAGTCACTTATAGTAGCCCAATTTCTCTTTCGCTGGGATCCCAGCAGTATCTCCGAATTCGGGTTGCCCCGTAATCCTTAAAACACAAAAAGAAAAATGCAAAACACACCCATAAAACTTGCAACTCTGGCTACTCTATTAATCGGTCCCACGGCTCTAGCTGATTATCCAGCCACTGTTCTTGCTTCAAATCCGTTGGCTTATTATCGCTTCGAGGAGGCGCCGGGAGCGACGACCCTGGTCGATTCCAGCGGTAACGGTTTGGATATTGACAATAGTTTTCCGGTTGGGACTACGGTAATTGGTTCGGATGGAGCGGTTGGTTCGGCAGTGACTTTTAATGGTGATGGATATTTGATTTCACCGTTGAATTTGGACACATCAGTGGGGGACTTTACGATTGAGGCGATTATTAAAAGAACAGCTGGCGCTTCAGAAGGCGTGGTGATTGCTAATCAAGACGGTGACCTTGGGCCTGGGCGAAGCAATTTGGTTGTCAACGGAGGAGGATTCGTTACGACTTTTTCGGGAGGGTCGACGACCAATTCAGGTGTCATAAATACGGGAGAAGCTTTTGATCATGTTATTTTGACCTTTGATCAAAGTGCAGTTGCAGAGGGTGTGGACCCCACTTTTCGTTTCTTTATCAATGGTGCGGAGGCCGGGACTGGGACTGCAATTCCCGAGGCCGCAAATGGGAGTTGGGTTATTGGTGCCAATAAGGTTCTGACGACACAGTTTTTCAACGGAGTCGTCGATGATGTCGCAATCTACGGGAGTCGCCTTGACGATCCAGATGGTGACGGTGATTTTTCTGATTCAAAGATTGGGGAACACTATAAAGGGTTTCTTTCCGATTCAATCACGGTAGGATCCTTTAGTTCTAGTATAAACTATCTCGATTCAGGGCAGAGTGCGGAACTTAACTGGGTGGTTTCTCCTGAACTAAGCTCGCTGAAGCTGGATGACGGAACCGGATCGATTGATGTGCTGGCGCAGACAACTGATTGCGAAGGTTCAATAATGGTCTCGCCGACTGCGACGACTACTTACACCCTGATCGGTGTCGGCGCTCTTGGGAGTGAGTCGTTGGATGTTAAAATAACGGTCGATGAGGCGGCTGTTATTAATTCGTTTGTTTCGAGCGTCGATGAAGCGAGTCCGGGATCAAACGTTACCCTTTTCTGGGATGTGACCAATGGGTCGAGTGTTACGATCGATAATGGAATTGGCGCGGTAAATCCTGTTTCAGGGAGTCTTATTGTTCCCGTAAATGAGGAAACGAGGTTTACTCTGACAGCTACCAATTCCCAGGGCCCCGTTACCGAGTCGGTCACGATTGCCTTGGCGGATGCTTCACTTCCAGTGGCCCATTGGAGAGTAGGAGAAGCCGCAGGAGAAAAAAATGGCTCAGTTTTGATTGGTGAAGGCGGCTCTCTTTTTGCCGGTCTCTTTGTTGGAACTCCATCTTTTGATACCGATGATCCTGCTCCGGTGCCCGGAGGATCCACGGCATCGATTGCGTTTGATGGTGCTGGGAGTTGGATTGATGTGAGTGGTTACGATGGTGTCGGAGGTGATTCAGCCCGCACTCTTGCTTTTTGGTTCAAAGGAGATTTGGACCAGCCTAATCTGAATGCTACTTTGCTTTCTTGGGGTACTGGCGCGACTGGTGCTAGGTTTGATACTCGGATCAATACAGCAGGTGTAAATCAGCTGAGGACAGAGGTTGCTGGTTCTGGCTCTAATGCCACTACTTCGATTGTCACTGGAGAGTGGCATCATTGCACAGTCGTGTTTGACCCTGTTCTGGGAACTACGATTGGAGATGCGCTATTCTATGTTGATGGAAACCTAGAAGCTTTGACCGCTTCGGGCGGAACAACCGTCAATACCAACGCCAGCAATGGAGTAAGAATCGGAAGTGCTCGGACCTTTCCAGGCCGGGCTGTTGCGGGGAAGATGGATGATATCAGAATCTATGACCGTGCTTTGAGTGAAGATGAAATTTTGTCTCTTATTACTCCGGGAAATGGACAGGAACTAAAGATCATCGCAATTCGTCAGCTCGAAAATGGAAATGTTGAGGTCGATTGGAAGGGAGCTCCAGGTGACTACTTCTTTGAATATTCTTTCGATCTAACTCCGGATAGTTGGTTGGAAATTAGTGATAGTGAGTTAATCCTCCAAGGCGAGAGTATGGCTACTTCAGTTGATGACTTTATCGCGCCAAACGCTGAAAATCGAAAGGTTTTCTATCGTCTAAGACCGGTTGATTAATCGTCTATTGAGAAAGATTCAATTTTGTAAGCCTTGGTGGATGCGATCTAGCGGGGCTTTTTTTGATGGGTTTTTGAAATGATTAGTTCCTTTGCATAACAGACCAAGATCGGGTAAAGTACCCGATAGGATGTCGAAATTGGGTAAAATTCATTGCGGAGTTCTTGGTGTATTAATCATCTACACCTTCATCGCGTGGTCGGGTGTGAAGCGTGATGAAAATAGTCTAAGAGAGGCAGAAAAAAAGGCCTCTAAAAATGGTCAATCTGATCCTTGGTCCGAGGTGAATTTTGGTGAGAATCGACAGGATGCCGTTGAGGGAATGGTGAAGGTAGGTATTCCACTTTTGGTGACGGTGATTTATGGGGGGGTTCTGACGATCATGTATGTTTTACCGGTTTTAGTTGATAAGGTAAGCGAGGAAATGATGGGTTCGACGGCAGAGGTGGATGATGACCCCCTAGATGAAGCGCGCGCGGCGGTTGCGGAAGGAGAGTATGCCGATGCTATTGCGGTGTATCGTAGATACTTGCTTGAAAATCCTGAGAGCCGACACTCTTTGGGAGAGATTGCAAAAATTCAGCGGGATCACCTGAATAGTCCCGCCGGGGCAATAAGCACGCTTGAGCAGGGTCTAGATGAGTATGAGTGGTCGGAGGATGACGCAGCTTTTTTGATGTTCCGGATTGCTGAAATTTCTGAGGAAGATCTTGCTGATAAAAATCAGGTGATTGCGGTGATGAAGCGTGTGATTAGGGAGTTGCAAGGAACTCGACATGCGGGTAACGCAGCTCACAAGTTACGCGAATTGGAAGAAGGTTGAATTGTGGAATGGGTGCGCAAAAAATGGAGACATTTACTGGCAGTTGCACCTCTTGTTCCGCTAGCTTTAGCGTGTTTGGCAGGAGCGACTTTTGGTAAGTCTCCTGCTTGTGCAGTGTTTTTTATGGCGTTTGCTTTGGCGCTGGCTCGAATGGCCTTCGTTTGGTGGTTTGGGATTGTTGTGATGGTGGTGACGGTGGCGTGGAGATCTGATGTGTTAGAATCTCCTGTCAAAGAAAGTCTTGCATCACCTTCCAGTGAATTCGTTGAAGGTGTTCTTGCGGTGGGAAGAAAAATCAGTCCAACTCAAACGAAGCGGTTTGGTGTATTAGACGAAGGAGGAGTGAAACGTCGAGTTGTAATCTTTGAAGCGGAAGATTTCCAACCGGGCGAAATCAGGAGAATCAAGGGGAGATTTTTCGTTCCATCCCGTGAGCGTAATCCAGGTCTTTTTTCACAGACTGAGCTTTGGGAACGGCAGGGGGTCTTCGGCGGTCTCTGGGTTAAGGAGAGTGAATTAGAGTCCGTGAATTGGGCTTTGGCTCCTTATCGGTGGGCCGAAAAGCTTCGTGAAGAATTGTCGATTTTAATCACCCGTGGATTACCGGTCGGTAGTTCTGGACGTGATGTGATTATGGCAATGGTCCTGGGTGAAAAACCTCCCCGTGATTCCGAAATTAGTAGGGCATTTCGTCAGAGTGGAGCCATGCATGTTTTTGCGGTGAGTGGGCTTCACGTCACCCTAGTGGGTGCGATCTTCTGGATGGTTCTGATGCATCTGCCGATTCCTCGCAGAGTGGGTGTCTTTTTTGTGATTTTGACCATGCTGATTTATGCGCTCGTTACGGGACTAAGGCCTCCGGCAGTTCGAGCTACGTTGATGGCAGTCTGTTTTTTAGGAGCCTTTTTCTTTCGGCGAAGGCCATCAGTTTTTAACGCGCTCGCTCTTAGTTTTTTGTTAGTTGTTTTGTGGAGGCCCTCCCAAGTTTTTGATGTGGGATTCCAGCTTTCGTATGGGGTGTTGCTTGCGATTGGAGTGGGGGTAGGAGTCGCACTAAAGTTGACAGGAAGGATTGCAGAGTTGGACCCGTTTTTTCCTTCGCGCCTTTTGAGCGACGGTCAGCGGAAAATTCTCAAAGTCCGAACCTATTTTGCCCATCTTGGAGCTAGTTCGTTGGCGGCTTGGTTGGGATCAATGCCTATCATGATTTGGCACTTCGGATTTGTCACTCCGATTGCCGTTTTAACAAGCTTACTATTGATTCCTGTAACCATGGTGATTTTAGCTCTCGCTTTTTTTTCAGCAATCGTGGGCTCTCTAGAGGATCGCTTGGGGATCGGTGTCAATCGAATCAATGAGGGGGTCGCCACAAGTGCGTTCTATGTCGCTAAGGGGTTCTCAAAGGTGCCGCTTGGTCACTGGCGATCAAGGCGTCTGACTCCAGGCGATTGGGTGGTGTTTGATACTCATGACGGGGGTGCAGCATCATTTCTTGATGTTAAAGATGGTGCGATGATTGATGTGGGAAGTGAGAAATTTTTCACGCGTGAATTGCGCTCTATTCTAGGCCATTGGGAAGTAGAGCCAGCTGTCGCTTTCCTAACTCATCCTGATGGTGATCACGTCGGAGCTCTCCCGCAAATGCTAGATGAGGGCTTTTTAACACAGGTTGTTTTTCCAGTGGATAACGCCCTTAGTCCCAAGTATCGCGAGTTTTTTTCGCAAGTGAAAGGCTCTGATTGTGAGGTGAGCTTGGGGAAATCCGGAGAGCGGATTGAATTAGCGGAAGAAGTTTGGATCGAGATTCTAAACGCGGGGGAGAAGGGGATTCGTAATATTGCCGATAATAGAAATATGGTGATAAAAGTTCATTGGAAGGGCTGGAAAATTCTCGTGACTGGTGATCTGGGAATGGTGGCTGAACTTGATTTAATCGCTAAGGGGGTCGACTTGAGTGCTGATATTGTTTTGATGGGACACCACGAATGGGGTTTCTCTGGCCAACATCAGTTTTTTGAGGCGATTGGGGCTAAGGTGATTATTTCAAGCGGTGCCAGCTATCCTCGGTATGAAATACCTCGGGAAAGTTGGATTGAGCATTTAAACAAGGAGGGGTATCATTTTTTTAATCAACAAGAAACTGGAGCCGTCATCATGGAATTTTCAGTAGATGAAGTTTCGATTCAATCATATCTCGATGACGAAAGACGGTTGCTGCTTCAACGGTAGATCCGGCTCACTCTCGGTGTGATTTGAGTAAGAATTTCCCAGGGGATTGTGCCTGCTTTTTTTGCTAGATCTGAAACGAGGAGATTGGGGCCGAAGAGCTCGGCTTCATCGCCGGGTTGGCATGTGTCGAGTTCGGTGACGTCAACTATGATTTGATCCATCGTGACCCGGCCGATAAGGGGGCAGGCCGACTTGTTGAGGAGAACGTTAGTTCCCTTTCCTGATAGCGACCTGGGATAGCCGTCGCCATAACCAATCCCTACAACAGCAGTTTTGGTGTCGCGTTGAAGGATGGTCCGGCCGTAGGAAACACCATGCCCTTTGGGGAGATGATTGATGACCGAGACTCTAGATTTGAAGGTCATGACCGGTTTTAAGAATTCCTGATGAGCTGGAAGGGGAGAGATCCCGTAAATAAGGAGTCCGGGGCGAACGAGATTGGTAGTGCGACTATGGTAATCGAGAAGGCCCGCCGAGTTGCTGAGGTGAACATGGAATTTTTCATCACGTCCTGGTATGCTCTCAACCATTGAGTCGAAGAGTTCGAATTGCTTCTGAGTAAACACCGCATCTTCATCCGCAACAGGAAGGTGTGAGCCCACTCCGGTTAGCTTTATTCCCGAAGCTTGCCTCAGCTTTTGTAAAGCCTCACCAAGTTGATTAGGCAAAAATCCTCCACGACCCATTCCAGTGTCGAGTGCTAGGTGAGCTTCGATCGGCGAGTCTTTTCCGAGCTGGTTGAAGTGCTCTATTTCTTCGAAAGAGCAAAGGCAGGGAGTCCAGCCGCAGGCTGTGATCTCTTCGCGCTCGGACTGAAGGGTCGCTCCAAGTATATAGGGTCGGGTCTTAATTCCCTCTTTGAAAAGGGATCGAGCTTCTCCGGTATTAGCAACACCTAAAAAGGGAAGGTTTTGTTTATCTAGTTCCTTAGCAATCTCGATAAGGCCGTGGCCGTAGGCTCCTCCTTTGATCACAGCCATGATAGCCTTGCCAGAATGGCGGCGAGCAAGCTGAAGATTATGATGGAGCGCAGAGCAATCAATTTCGGCCCAAGCACGTGGAGGAGATTCGGTCACGGAGAGAGAATAATTAGAAATTCATAATTAGAAATTCCCAAATTATTGACTAAAGATGAGATTTCATAAATCGGTGGAGGAATTGGTAAGGCTAGGACTAGTTTTATTTTGGAGAGGAGGTCGACATCTGAGCCAGGAAATTAGATGACGATCTTGTCCCTTATTCTATTCAAAGGCGTTGATTATTCATCACACATTTTGTAAAATGACAGGGTCACCGCCCGTTCTGCCGAAAAGCTAAACTATTTATCACAGGGTATTTTGAGAGGTTTGTTGGAAAGGATGAAATTGACTATTAGTTGGCCCAGTGGATAGAGAGCGTAGATCAAACCATCGAGGGGGGCCGAATCCTGCCACATGAAGAAAATAACCTGCTGAGTGAACGATGAAGCTTGAAGATTTAAAGTTAACGACCGAGGAAGAAGTCATGTTCTTCGACACGGATTGTGGTGGTGTAGTCCATAATATTGCGTATCTCCGTATGATCGAAATCTGTCGGACTAAACTTGCGGGCCTCATGGGTATGGATTTGCAAAGAATGGCCGAAACTCAGCTATTTCCCGTGGTGTTTCGGACTGAAATCGATTACAGGAAACCCGCTAAGCTTGGCGATATTCTTAAAATTCATGGTCATGTGAGCGAGATCGGTAAAGTTAGATTTTGGTGTAATTTCACCGTGGTTCGGAAAGGGGAGGAGCAGCCATTAATCACTTGTCGTCAAGGTCTGGCTATGGTGCAAATGCCGCAGGGCCGGCCAAAGCGCTTGCTTCTAGATTGGACCTGAGTTTTCCCCCGTTTTCTCTTTAAGGATTGATGGTAAGACCTTAACACGGGGGCGTAATGACTCACAAACCTGTCGTTCTTATTATCCGTGACGGCTGGGGGCTTAACCCTGGTGGAAAAGAAACCGCTGAACAAGATGGTAACGCTGTCGAATTGGCAGAAACTCCCTTTCACGATGAAATGGAGAATCTTTACCCCAAAGGTTGCGTTTCTGCTTCTGGTATGGACGTAGGGCTGCCGGGTGGTCAGATGGGGAATTCTGAGGTGGGTCACCTCAATCTTGGAGCTGGGCGCATTGTCTATCAGGATCTTACGAGGATAAACAAGACGATTTCCGAAGACACGTTAAAGGACAATGCGATTCTCAAGCAAGCTTTTGAAAAAGCAAAGGGGCGACGTCTTCATTTCATTGGTCTCGTTTCCGATGGCGGAGTCCATAGTCATCAGAATCAGCTTATTGCTTTGGCTAAAGCTGCTCATGAGTCTGGCTGTGGAGAGATTATGGTCCATGCGATTACTGATGGGCGTGATACTTCCCCGACGGGTGGAAAAGGATATCTTAACTACGTTGAGGATGAGCTAGCTAAGTTTGATGCGCGAATTGGCACGATAATTGGTCGTTATTACGCGATGGATCGTGATAAGCGTTGGGAGCGAACTAAGTTGGCATGGGACGCCATCGTTCACGGACAGGGAGCTGAGACTGAAGTGCTCGCAAGCGAAGCAATCGCCGAGCAATACGCCAAGGACAAGACTGATGAGTTTATTTCTCCTATGATCTTCTTCGATCACGAAGCCCAACGGGTTAATGATGGTGATGTAGTAATCTTTTTTAACTTCCGTGCGGACCGTGCCCGTCAACTCTCAGAAGTGTTTCTCCGCGGTGACGGATTCGATGGTTTCGAAACAGGTGTGATTCCCAAAGTTGAGTATTTCACGCTCACGGAATATGACGAAACTTATGATTGTCCTGCTATCTTTCCTCCAGAAAAAATAAAAATGACGCTTGGCGAAGCGGTTGCAAAGGCAGGTCAGAAGCAGCTTCGAATCGCCGAAACTGAAAAATACCCTCACGTCTCCTACTTTTTCAATGGAGGAGAAGAAACCCCTTATCCAAACGAAGATCGTAAGGTCATCCCTTCTCCGAAGGATGTCGCAACTTATGATCTGAAGCCTGAAATGAGCTCGGAAGAGGTTGAAGAATTTGTCCTAGGACACCTGAAAGATTACGATCTTGTGATCATCAACTTTGCCAATCCAGACATGGTTGGTCACACTGGGGTGGTTGAGGCTGCCAAGATCGCGGTGACGCGAATCGATTCGGCGGTTCGGGCGATTACCGAAGAGACGTTAAAGTTGGGAGGAAAACTTCTCATCACGGCCGATCATGGGAATTGCGAGTTCATGCGTAATGCTGATGGCTCGCCTCACACTGCCCATACAACGAATCTGGTGCACCTTTGGTATGTTGCTAACGATACTGAAGGTCAGAAGGTCAAAGATGGTATTCTGGCTGACGTTGCTCCGACCTTGCTTGATATGATGGGTCTTGGACAACCGGAAGAGATGACTGGCAAGAGTTTGATCAAGTAGGGCGTTGCAAAAGAGATTCGTATAGGGCTACGACATCAGATGCAACATCT
>CASICJ010000065.1 GCA_949373085.1 uncultured Verrucomicrobiales bacterium | reverse complement strand
AGGAAAGGGGAGGGGTGAATCGGCCTTTCGAGAGAAGAGCTGAGCCGAACCAACTCTAACTGAACCCCGTTTCCCTAACAACGAACCACGATTAGAGATACGGGGATCAGTATGGAGGCTTTTGCTCGCGATAAGTAGTGACACAAATCCGGTATCTAACACGCTTATCTGATGAAGGCTGTTTTGCCATTGATCTTAAAATCCCCTTCGGTAGCCACAAGCCCCCAAGCTTGACCCCTAATGCGCCTAGCTGATAGTCATAGGCTAGAAATGAATGAGACACTTACAAAATTCAGGAACGCAGTAGCTGATAACGCTGACCTGCAAGAAAAGGTAAAAGCAGGTGCTGACCTTGTCGCACTAGGTAAAGACAACGGTTACGAGTTCACCCAAGAAGAGCTAGAGACCGGCTGGGAAGAGCTACAGGAATCTGATGAAGGCCTTACTGACTTTGAGTTGGATGTGGTGGCTGGTGGGGCTCGCGGCAGGGGTGGATGTTAACCCAAAAACCCCAAAAATCAATGAACGAAACACTGACAAACTTCCGCAAAGCAGTAGCTGATAACGCTGACCTGCAAGAAAAGGTAAAAGCCGGTGCAGACCTTGTCGCTTTAGCCAAAGAAAGTGGCTTTGAGTTCACCCAAGAAGAACTGGAGAGCGGCTGGGAAGAGTTGCAGGAATCTGATGAAGGCCTGACTGACTTTGAGTTGGATGTGGTGAGTGGGGGTAAAGGACGTCGCGGCAGTGGATGCTAACCCAAAAAATCCCAAAAACCAATGAACGAAACACTGACAAACTTCCGCCAAGCAGTAGCAGGCAGCGCTGACTTGCAGGAAAAAGTAAAAGCAGGTGCTGACCTTGTGGCACTCGGTAAAGAAAACGGCTTTGAGTTCACACAAGAAGAACTAGAAACCGGCTGGGAAGAGTTACAGAAATCCGACGAAGAGCTGACTGACTTTGAATTGGATGTTGTGAGTGGTGGCACTCGGAGCCGAGGGGGATGCTAACCCAAAAACCCCAAAAATCAATAAACGAGACACTGACAAACTTCCGCCAAGCAGTAGCAGACAACGCTGACTTACAGGAAAAGCTGGTGCTGACCTCGTCGCTTTAGCCAAAGAAAACGGTTACGAGTTCACACAAGAAGAAATGGAAACCGGCTGGGAAGAACTAAAGGAATCTGACGAAGGACTGACTGACTTTGAGTTAGATTTGGTGAGTGGTGGCTGTGCCGTCAATCATGGGGTCCATGCAAGTTAGGGCTGACCTTTAATGATTTTTTACCACCTCTCTTCAAACTCATTTTGATGTCATGACCCATACACCATCCCACTCTTTGGGATCTTTCTTCTTCATGGTCGTACACCGTTCTATATACGTGTTTGATAGTTCGTCTGCTTGGTTGCATTTAAGACACTCACTGAACGATTTAATTGCCTTATCCCAATCACCAATTTTAAAGGAGATACGACCTTCATTAAAGTGATTCACACTATCCATAAGATTAGGAAAAGTGTCCTTGGAATGAAAATCTAAAACCTCTCTAACCCCAACTGGTTCTGTTTTTCCTTTAACAATAACATCATCAATGTATCTCGTTTGATACGTGCCCTTAAGACGCTGATAGGTAAAATCACTTATTAAAATTTTCGCCGAATATGATTTACACGCGCTTTCCAACCTAGCGGCTAAATTCACCCCGTCACCAATCATCGTGTAGTCCATTCTTTTTGAAGACCCGATGTTGCCCGAGACTACTTTATCGGTGTTTAGCCCCAATCCCATGTCGATGGGTATTTTACCCTCATTCTCCCTTTTGACATTCCATTCCCACAAGCGCTTGATCATGTTAATTGCTGCACGTACGCCTCTATCTTCATCATCTTCATTGGCGATTGGGATTCCAAAGCCTGCCATAATTGCATCACCGATAAATTTATCAACCATGCCGCCTTGTTCCGTTATTGCCTCGACCATTATGTCGAAATATTCGTTTAGAAGTGCAACTGTACCCTGGGCACCAAGAGTTTCAGTTATTGTTGTAAAGCTTCGCACATCAGAAAAAAGGACTGTCGCTAAAGTTTCCTGACCCCCCATGATGTCGGTGCCCTGCGACATTAATTGATCTGCGATACCGGGGTCAATATATCTAGACATGGTAGACTTCATTCTCTTTTCGTCGGAGATGTCCTCGATGACTATTAGGGTGCCTAAGTGACCAGCACCCTTCTCCATCCGGCCATCAGGATCCTCACTTTCGAGTGGCAAAAAACTCACATTGGAAGAAACTGTTTCTTTTTCCTCGTTACCAACTTCAAAAGTGACATCCATCAACAATATATTTTCCTTTGTCTCATTACACTGACGAATTTTCTCTAGCATCCATGCTCGGTCGCCAGAAAAGAAATGTTCAGCTAGTTTATCAATAATTTCACTTTGTGGCACTTTAAGAATTTTTAGTCCTGCCTTGTTGCAAGTGATTATCTTCCCTTCATCATTGATGGTGACCACTCCATTCGACATACTTTCAAGCATTGAGTGACTGTAAATTCTTTCTTTGGCAACATCCTCAAACAATTGGGCGTTTTCTAGCGCGATTGCGACCTGCTGAGTAAAAGCTCTTAGGCGCGACTCGTCCTCTTCAGTAAACTTTCCTCCCTTCCTATTTAAAACTTGAGTGCAGCCAATACACAATCCCTCTTTGTTCAAAATAGGAACACAAAGTATTGATCTTGTGAAATATCCCGTCTTTTTGTCAAAGGAGGGATTAAAGCGCAGATCTGCATAGGCATAGGGTATATTTATCGTCTTTTTTGATTGGTAAACCGTTCCAGCAATTCCAGCGTCATTGGGTAACCTGATTTCTCCCACGCCATCTCCCATGGCTACTCTCGAGAAAAGTTCGCTCGTTTTAAAGTCATTCAGAAACAATGTTGCGCGGTCGGCATTAAGCATTTTTGTGGCTTCTGTCATTATCTTCTGCAGCAGATTATCAAGTTCAAGTTCCGCTGTGACATCTGAAACAATGTTTAAAAATTGTAACTCCTTTTGGCGAGCTGCTACCTGCTTCTCATTTCCCTCTGCGTTTTGTAATGTTATCGTCGCCTGTTCAGTAATCGCAGCAACAGTTCTTAAGTCTGATTTTGTAAAACGACCTTTTCGTTTGTTCAAAACCTGAATGACCCCAATGACCTCGTTCTTTGCAGTCTTTATTGGAGCACAGACAATGTTTTTAGTTTTAAAGCCTGTCGAAGTGTCGATGGAGGAATTAAACCTGACGTCAGCACTCGCGTCATGAATGATCTCACCAACGCCGGAGTGATAAATGGCCCCCGCTATACCAGAGGTGTTGAGAAAACGTATTTCTCGGGTCAAATCTCCATGAGCTATCCTAGAGTATAGTTCACCAGTGGCAGGATCATTCAGAAAAAGACTGCCCCTGTCTGCATCCAACTCCGAGATGGTCTCTTCTATGAGACAGCTCAAAATTTCATTGAGACTAGTTAATGCTGCGATTTTTCGATTAATTGCCAAAAGCAATTCCGCGCGCTCAAGTTTGGCTTCCGACTTTTGAAGCTGCTTGGCTAAATCTCGACTATCGCTAATGATTGTATTTTTTTTCATCTTTTAAAAACCATTCCGGGATTTTTGACAGCTTTGCCCATGATACTAGGTCCTTGATTACATGTTTAAAAATGCACCTTACGCACGGCCCTTATTTACTTTTTCTAATTCACTCCGAAGGCTCGAGGCCGTGTTTTTTAATTGCTGAATCTCATCAGCAGATCTCTGAACCTCACGCTGAACTGCCGCGTCTTTTTCAAATTGCAAACTTTCCAACTCACTCCGAAGGCTCGAAGCCGTATTTTTTAACTGCTGAATCTCATCAGCTGCAGAGAGTATGGCGCTCTGCTCTGCTCTTTTCACTTCATATGCAGATTCCTCTAAGCGTTCCCTTAGGGCTAAGATTGTGGCTTGAAGATCACCAATAATCAATTGGTGTTGATCATTACTTTTTTTCCTTACCATGTGGTCATGATGAACATGTTTGATCTTTTAAGGCAATAAATTCGATGAATGCGCCAGTAACAACTCAATAAGAAAGTCCTACCAAAATTGTCAAAATAGGTGGTTTTAGCTACACATTGCTAGGAAAATGCTTTTGATGGGAGGGCTTTGAAGTCCCCTTTGGACCAGAGGATAACAAACCAGTCTCAGTCGCACCTTTATTAGGACCAGGAAATCTCTCTCCATAGTGTCTAGCACGCGCGCAATGTGTTCCCCCGCTAGCGTGGTGAGCCTTAGATGGAAGGTGGTGGAAGAAGTTTTAGGCTTTAGTTGTGAGCGGAGAGGGGGATAGCATGGGGATGTGAAAAAATTCGGGTGCTTAATTGTATGTTTTTTATCTCCTATGGTCTTTGCAGAAGAGTCTGGTGTCAAAGTTGACGAAGAAGTTGAGAGCTTACCTCTAAATGGTTTTTTCAGCCTTCTGTAATCGCCGCCTAACTAGATTTTGGGAAATTCTTATCCCTTAGATATGCGCAACAAAATATGATTTCAGACTTCAAATCGCTGGTTCATATGTTGCGACACAGGGCGACAGTTGATCCTGACCGGGTAGCTTTTATTTTTCTGACTGGGAATGATCTACAAGAATCCCGGCTGACTTACGGGCAACTGGATCGCGAGGCGAGAGCTATTGCAGCCACTCTATCTGAGTATAATGTTGTAGGTCAGCCTGTGCTTCTGCTGGAGCCACCTGGGTTGCGCTTTATGGCAACGCTTTTCGGCTGCTTTTATGCGGGGGCAATCGTAGTTCCCAATTACCCTCCGGCCCCCAGGGAGACTTCGAAGACTTCAAGTCGGTTTTTGCGCATAGTTGAAAATGCTCGCCCCACGGTTCTTGTTGGCAGCGGGAAATCGCTCGCGACTGCGGAGCGGATGGCGCCTCAAGGAATCCCATGTCTTGATCTTGACTTCATAGCTCGCGATGGAGAAGGAGATTGGACTGAACCTGAATTGTCGGACACGGACGTCGCCTTGGTGCAGTATACTTCAGGGTCTACTGGTTCACCGAAAGGCGTTATCCTGACTCATGGGAATTTTTTAACTAACCTTAAAACTATCGCGACCGCCACTCGCGTCTCGGAGGATTCTGTCGGGATCAACTGGTTGCCGCCTTACCACGACATGGGATTAACCTGCATTCTCCTCCCGGTATATGCGGGCTTTATGGTTGCCCATATGTCTCCTAACCAATTTATTTTTCACCCATTCTGCTGGCTTGAAGCAATAACGCGCTACAGCGGAACCATCAGCGCCGCTCCGAACTTTGCCTATGACCTGTGTGCCAGTCGTATCTCGCAAGAGCAGCGTGCCGAGCTTAATCTTGCCAGCTGGGAGGCAGCCCTGAATGGTGCGGAGCCCATTCGCTACGAAACGCTAAATCGTTTTTCAAATGCTTTTGCCGATTGTGGATTCAAGAGTTTTGCGATGCAGCCATGCTACGGCTTGGCGGAGGCAACATTATGGGTATCTGGAAAGACACCTCAAACCGAACCGTTGATTGGGAGATTCAGCAAAATGGATCTGGAGCAAGGCCTCGTGGTGCCTCTTAGTGAAGAGGGTTACAATCCAGCTCAGGAAGATTTGCAGGAGCGAATGCTTGTGAGCGCTGGGCAAATCGCTGATGATTTTGATTTTAGGATCGTAAATACCCAAACGGGATCTACTACCCCAGCCAACCAGGTAGGCGAAATCTGGATTTCGGGTTCGAGCGTTTGCTCTGGTTACTGGAATAACTGGCAAGCAACTCAGGAAGCATTTGCTGACAGGGCTGAAGATGGGATTTCAAAAAGCTTTCTGAAGACTGGGGATCTCGGCTTTGTCCATAAAAACGAATTGTATCTAACTGGTCGGCTTAAGGACCTGATTATTGTGCGGGGCCTGAATTATTATCCGCAGGACATTGAACAGGCATGTGAAACAGCCCATCCGGCGGTCATGTCCAATGGTGCCTGTGCTTTTATGATCGAGCAAAATGACAGCGAACAGATAGCTGTCGTCTGTGAAATCAGTAGAACCCAGATTCGAGAGGCGGACTTGGATGACGTGATGCAGCGGATCCAAGCTGCAGTTGGTGAGGAGCTGGGATTACAGGTTGTTTCTGTAGTCCTGCTAAAGCAAGGCACGCTTCCAAAGACAACTAGTGGGAAACTGCGCCGATCAGCCTGCGCGCAATCTTACCGGGATGACCTATTAAACCCTCTCACTAGATTAGACCTTACTTCATATCGGGGAGTTGGCTCGGGGCTCTCTGAAGAGCAAGCCTATTCCAGCGTGAGCGCTCAGCTTTTTTTGCCTGAAGCCAAACAGGGTGAAACACTAAAAAGGTGGAGGTTGCTAGAAGATTTAGAAACATCACCCTATAAGCAGCAGATTGAGCTGCTGGAAACGCATCTTTTAAGACAGATGTCTGTCCTTTTGCGGCTCAAAGAGCCAGCTGTAGAAAGGCGAACCCCTGTAAAGCAACTGGGACTCGATTCATTAGCCCTAGTTGAACTGCATTTAACCTTGGAAGCAGAGTTTCAACTATCGGTTGATCCCGGTCTCTTTACTTCTTCCGACACGATCCAAGAAATTTCTGAGGTTATCCAGAAGTGCCTTCTTGCCCTCCCATTTCAGGATCAGGAGCTCAAGAGAGATAACCAAGCCGAGTTAATAAATAAGGCTGAAGTGAGAGAGATTCCCTTGCTCCCCATTCAGCAGGAGCTACTTCAGCAGAATGCGAAGGCTCCATCTGATAACTTTGTGATGTTACTTCTTCGGACCCCTGTGGAGGCTAGCCCCAAGCAGATAAGACGAGTCCTGGAATGGTTGGTTGTTCGACATGACGCATTCAACGTCCGTTTCCGTTTCTTTGAGGAAAGATGGCACCAAGAGCATGCTAACAGTGATATGTTGCTTCAGTTCGAAATACTGAACATGAGAGGCCTCAAAGGTGAACGGGTGAAGGCGCGGGCTGCCGCCGTGGAAGATGAGTTACGCAAAGGATTTGATTTGGAAAGAGGCCCTTTACTCAGATCGTTCCTTTACGATCGGGGAAGCAAGGAGAGAGGGGTGCTTTGTCTTGCCTTCCATCATCTGGCAATTGATGCTCTATCAATTATCACTCTGGTATCGGAGTTTAACCAGTGCTGGAATTCCCTCGAGAGAGGTCAAGGTTATCCGCCTCTTAGGATACCGGAACCAAGTTTTGGGTCATGGGCAAGACGCCAGTCTTCACTGGCACAATCAAGAGAGTTAGAGGCAGAAGTCGACTACTGGGTCAGCTTAGCATCCACCGCAAAAGCCAGCTGGCCTTCAGATAGTTTTTTTCCTAGAATGATCGAGGAAAAAGATACCACTGATGATTCAATCATCGAAGGCGAACTAACGGGAGATCAAGCTGATCATATCCTAAAGCGTTGGAATAGTGCCGAGAATCAACACGACCTATTCTTAGCCGCATTAGCCTTCAGCTGGGTTGAAGCTACTGGCAAAGATTGTTGTTATGTGGAATTAGAGCACCATGGGCGGAGTAACTTGGATGGTGAGAGCAAGCCTCAGCACACCGTAGGATGGTTGGTTCACCATTTTCCACATCTAGTGAAGGTTCCCCACCCTGATGATAAGATTAATTTCTTCGAATCTGTCCGACAATCGCGGGCGGGCATTCCCAACGATGGGGTCGGGTTTGGATTGCTTCGTTACATGTCTGAAAACAAGGTAGTTCGTGAACGGATGGGAGAAATCAGCATTCCTAAGTTGCGCTTTGTCTATCGCGGAAGACTGGATGATACCTTTCGCTCAAATGTACCTTTCCCAATCATGAAGCATTCGGCTTACGGGCAGGATTCGTTTCCAGATCCTCATGACCCTGCTTTGGTCTTGTATGCGCAACGAAGCAGAAAGGGGTTCGGATGGCATTTCAGATATTCTCCAGAGCGATTCCCGGCCGATAAAGTGAATTTTCTGAGTCAGCGAATTAAAAAGTTCCTTCAGGCTTCTTTTAATTCCATGATTTGCTAGGAAATAGGGGGTTATTTTGCCACGAATATGCCGCAGTTGAGATAAATTATGAGGAAATCACTAATCATATTAGGAATACTAAACGATGGAGACCTTGAGTGGTTGATCGAAAATGGTTCCGGAAGGCGACTGCAAGAAGGTGATTACCTGCTTAGACAGGGACTCAAGGTCGAGGCGATGTATTTCCTCTTAGATGGCAGACTGGGTGTCGAACTCGAGACCCCGGAGGCTAAGCAGCTTGCGGAACTTGAGTCTGGAGAGGTGGTGGGTGAGATCAGCCTTCTGGACTCGCGGGCTGCCACAGCGAGTGTCCGGGCGCTTGATGAAGCCTTAGTTCTCGAAATAAGGCACGACGAACTCAAACCAAAGCTAGAGGCGGACATTGGGTTCCAAGCGCGTATATACAGATCGTTAGGGATGTTTTTGGCGCAAAGAATGCGAAGTACTATCCTCACCCTTGGTTATGGAGATGATCGCACTGAAGAGGACGAGGAAGAAATCGACGAGATCGAACCGCAACTCCTTGACGCAGTCGAGCGGGCAGCCAAACGCTTTGAGCTGATGGTGTCGAAGGTAAAAGTCTAATCAAAGGAAATTTTAATGAAGCACATCTTCTCAAAGGAAGCCCTTGAGGCAGCAAGCAACCCCGATGAAATGGACCACACCTTACAGGTTGTAAGGGCGAAGCTATGGATTCCTTTATTTGGAATTGGTATCGTTGCTCTAGTTGGCCTCGCTTGGTCGATCTTTGGAAGAATGCCCGTGAACGTCACTGGCTTCGGGGTCCTCATTAATCCTGGGAACGTCAAAGTCGTTCAGTCGCAGGCTCCCGGTCTAGTCGAGAAGGTTTCCGTTAAGCCTGGCGATGAGCTCAAGGAAGGCGATATCGTAGCGATCCTTCAGCAGCCTGCCCTCGAGCAATTACTCCAACAGGCGAGGGAAACCTATAATGAAATCAACAAGACTAACTCTGAAGCACTTGAAGCCAACCAAGGCCAGTTTCTCGCCCAGTTAAATTCTATCGAAAGACAGAAGGAACTGCTGGTAGAGGGAAAGAAGCTGTCCGGAAATGTTAATCGCTCGCTGGAAAAGCGGAATGAGGCGCTTCTCCAAATGGCAAAGGATAATCTGGTGAGTAGTGAAATGCTCCTACAGTCGGAAAGTAACTTGGTGGAAAGTAAGGCCAAGATGGCCAGTTATGACGCACAGATTCAGGGCCTCGACTTGTCGCTTGAACAAGCCAAGCTTGAGAATATCCAAACCGATTTCACCTTAAAAAACCAGATTAATGAATCAAGGCGAGCTGTTGAAAAACTGGAACTACAGCTAGAAAACAATCGTCATATCCGCTGCAAATCCGGAGGTAAGGTGATGCAATTGATGGTTTCTGCAGGCACAGCGGTAGGTTTTGGGACTCCCGTCCTTTCTCTCACCTCTGATGAGAGTACGCGGACTATGAAAAACCTGTGCTATTTCTCAGTAAAAGATGGAAAAAAAATCAAGCAAGGTATGACAATCCAAGTGACTCCATCCACCGTAAAGCGGGAGCGTTATGGGAGTATCATTGGCGAAGTAGTGAGCGTGTCTTCCTTTCCTGTCAGCCGCGAAGCGGCCATGAACATTGTTGGAAGTAAGGAATTGGCGTTTGCGCTAACCGGGCAGGGCGCAATGATCGAGGTAGAAACCAAATTACAAGGGGCCTTGTCGCCTAACTCGGAGAGCGGTTACGAATGGACATCTAAAAACCCCCCGGTAGCGGTGAGCCAAGGGACCACAACCGTTAATCGGGTAAGAGTCGATGATCGTGCCCCTATCACCTACGTTCTACCTCTTATACGGACCTGGCTCCGAGGGCAAAAGGACGATATCACCCCTGAATTCTAATTTTTTCAGTGCCTCTCTTTCGAAGAAAAAAGACCCGGGTCAAGACGCCTACTGTGCTCCAAATGGAGGCTGTGGAATGCGGCGCTGCAAGCCTATCGATGGTGTTGGGTTACTTTGGCTGCTATCGACCTCTAGCCGAAATAAGAATGCAGTGTGGCGTGTCAAGGGACGGAAGCAAGGCGACCAATATTTTAAATGCGGCTAAGCATTACGGCTTCAAGGCGAAAGGGCTCACTCGATCCTTTAAAAAGCTAAAGGAAACCCAGCTTCCAGTAGTTATTTTCTGGAACTTTAATCATTTCGTCACTCTAGAAGGTTTCGGTAAGAACTCTGTTTATATCAATGACCCTGGAGTTGGGCACCGCGAGGTTTCTATCAAGGAGTTCAAGGCAGCATTCACAGGAGTAACTCTGGCGATACAACCAGCAGACGACTTCAGGAAAAGCGGCCGCAAGCCGAGTGTCTGGCCTTCGCTACTTCGTACTCTTAAGGGCTACGAAAAAGGGTTCTTCTACATTTTTATAGCTAGCCTCTTACTTGTCCTCCCTCAGTTTCTGCTTCCTGCTGCAACCCAGGTATTCATCGACAACGTCCTGCTGGATAAACGCACTGACTGGTTTCGGCCGCTGATTTCCTTTCTTGCCGGGGTCCTTTTCCTCCAGATTACTGTCGACTCTTTAAAAGCACTAATTTCTCGACGTCTGCAGCTGATGCAGATGATCTCCTTGAATACTAGCTTTATCTGGCGACTACTCAGACTTCCTATCTCGTTTTATACCCAGAGATACCCTGGAGAAGTAGTCGACAGAACAAAGCTCAATGACTCGATCGCCCAAACTGTTTCCGGACCGATGTCCGAAGTGGTTGCTAATGTCATAACCATGCTAGTGCTCGGAGCAGTCCTTTGCTTCTACAACGTATGGCTAACCTTAATTGGAATCGGCTTTTCTTTGGTCAACTTCCTTATTCTTGCAAAGCTTACGGCAAAGCGTAAGGAGGCAAACCTAAGCGCGTCTCTGGAAATGGGGAAAGTGCAAGGATGTGCCATTGCTGGAATCCAGTCTATCGAGACCATCAAAGCCGGCGGGCAGGAAATTACCTTCTACACCAAGTTTGGCGGCTATCTCGCAAAGGGCATGAATTCAATGCAGCGGCTTCAGAATTCGTCACTCGCGCTAGGTGTTCTCCCGGAATTTGCCAAGCAAATGACCGGTCTTCTGATCCTGCTCCTGGGCGGGCTCAGTGTCATGGAAGGCCAAATGACTGTCGGCATGCTGGTGGCTTTCTATAGCATGATGACTAATTTCCTGCGTCCGCTTCAGGAGATCTTTAATTTTTCCAGCAATATTCAGGAACTGACAGGTAATGTTGTCCGGGTCGAAGACGTGATGAGCAATCCGCCTGAATCGGATCCGCCGGATGAAATAGGTCTCGATGCGGCTGGAAGACCGATTGTTCGTTTAGATGGACAAGTCGAGGTAAACAATCTCCAATTCGGCTTCAACCCGAATATGCCTCCGCTTATTGAGGATTTTTCCCTAAAATTGAATCCCGGGAAAAGTGTCGCCCTCGTAGGCGGTAGCGGCTCAGGCAAGTCGACGATTGCTAAGATCGTATGCGGATTATATAAACCGCTGGGTGGAGACATTTTCATCGATGATACTGACCTTTCCAAAATACCCAGTGTCGTTTTTAGAAACACTCTAGGATTTGTCGAACAGGAGTTTGGTATCTTCGAGGGTACTATCCGTGATAACCTGACGCTCTTGGACAGGACTATACCGGAGGAGAATGTCATTCAAGCAGCGGAGGATGCGGAAATACATGACGTCATCCAAAATATGCCCAAAGGTTACGAGACCATACTCCTAGAAAATGGAGGCAATCTCTCCGGCGGACAACGTCAACGCCTCGAGCTCGCACGTGCACTGGTCAACAACCCATCCATTGTCATTTTAGATGAAGCAACGAGTGCGCTGGACGCAGAGACTGAGCAGCTTGTTATGCTCAACCTCAGGCGAAGGGGGTGCTCTTTAATCATCGTGGCTCACCGGTTGAGCACGATCCGGGACTGTGACGAAATTATTGTCCTTTCCTCTGGCGAGGTTAAGGAGCGGGGAACACATAATGAAATGATCATTAATGATGGCCCCTACTCCCAGCTCGTTAAGCGAACCATTGAGGAGGAGCAGATATGAGCGCGGAACGGGATGAAGAAGGCTCCGAGCAAGGAATACTCAATATTCCCCAAGGGGAGATGCTTGCGTTGGACCGAAAAGATGGTTTTTTTATTGTGAAATCCGGGTCTCTGACTCTTCTAAAACGCCAGACTCACGAAGACGCCGCGCTCAAGCGGCAAACAAGGATTTCTACTGTCCGGCCTGGGGGAATCTTGTTAGGATATTTATCTGCAGAAGATTCCGGGTATTTACTTGAAGCTCTAACTCTTGAGGAATCCGAGATTCGATTCGTTCGATTTGCCAGTCTGTCTTCTGGAGATGATGACCTTGATCGATTGATTAGCCGGCTCCACAGCCTCTATTACCTCGATAATCACAGGCTCAGCGAAAGCAACCCCAAGAGCATCGAATCTGATACCGAAAATCCAGTGTCGATTGGTAAAGGGGAATCCTTCAAGGCGTCTGGAGATTCCGTTTCATGGTTGCAGGTCAGCGAGGGCCGCTTGGCATTTTGTGGTGAAGACGAAATTTACTTCAACCCGACCGAGCATTTTATTCCAGTAGGCAGTCATTTTTGGTTTACCGCCCTTGAGCCAGTCAAGGTCCGATGCCTCAGCGAAGTTCCACCCGAGAACTTGTCTGTGATAGGTCAATGCATCGGCTTGATTCAAGCAGCCATTCTCAAACGAATAGAATTGCTCGAGAGACAAGGTGATGAAGCGGAGCTTCAACGACTTACAGAAGCCAAACGGATACAGGACCAGATTACTGCTGAGTCTATAGGGCAACTCAATAGCGTTCTGGAACAGGGCGACTCTGTTCCGAATTTAGGAGACCCATTGATGACCTGCCTCTCCTGCATCGGCAACCGGATCAATCTTGAGTTTCTCCCCCCTAGCAAATCTGAGGACTTAAATCGTGTTCACTACGTAGAGGCTGTATGCCGGGCGTCCAAGGTGAGATACCGAAACGTCAAATTGAGGTATAAGTGGTGGAAACATGATAATGGTCCCTTACTCGCATTTCAAAAGGAATTTGGCTCAGAGGACACCTCAACAATACTACGACCTGTCGTGCTGCTTCCTGCGAGTAAAGGGGTGTTCGGCCAGAACATTTTGGATCCTCAGCAGGGAAAAAGTCGTCAGATGACCCGAGAGGATATCGATACTCTCGATGATGACGCATTAATGTTCTACCGCCCTTATCCAGAATACGCCAACTCGTTTTTGGACCTTGGCAAATGGGCTGCGTCGACTTTCAGGGGAAGCCTTGGACTGCTGCTTATTGTGAGCGTCTTAATCTCTGTGATGGGAATGGTCAGTCCTATCTTCTTCGGTCACATCGTTGATAAGGCCATACCTGACGGGGACAGAAGGATGCTCTGGGAAATGGCCCTCTGTCTGCTCGGAGTAACCGCGGGCTCCATCGCATTTAGTCTCGCCCAAGGGATTCTCACCTTACGGGTCAAGACCGGCATCACACTGCATATGCAGTCGGCTGTGATCGATAGGCTGCTCAACCTCCCGCTTACTTTCTTTAAGAAATTTTCCAGTGGTGATCTGCTAAATCGTTCTATGATCGTGTCTGAAATATCCGCGGAAGTTAGTGGCGTTGCGATCAAGGGCCTCTTTGCTGGGTTCTCCACTTGTATCAGTATTTTACTTCTGTTTTACTATAGCCCAGGGTTGGCAATTGTGCCGCTAGTGTTCGGGCTGCTGTCGTGTGTATGTAGTCTTTATTTGGGGATCAAAGTGCGTCGAGCAGCTCTCCAATACGAAAGAGGTTCAGGAAAGTTAAATGGGTTCTTGTTCCAGATGGTGACCAGCATATCGAAGTTCCGAGTAGCAGGGGCTGAGAGGCTGGTTTTTCACGAATGGTCTAATCGCTATTCCCACCAGCTGAAACATCTCTCCAAAATACTGAGTTACAACAACTGGAATAAGGTCATCAACCCAGCAATAACCCTTTGCTCAACTATAGCCTTATACTTGATGGTTGTGAAATCAATGGGCCCATCGGCCTCATCAGGAGGAGCGGCTGTCCTAACGATGGGAACCTTTGTTGCTTTCAATGCTGCTTTTGGAAACTTTATGATGGGCGTTGACAGCTTGAGTGAAACTGCTGTCGACATAATCGACTCCTTTGCAAAGCAGGAAATCGCTAAACCAATCATCACGGCAACTCCCGAACTCGACACTTCCAAAGAGGACCCTGGTCAGCTTAATGGTGAAATCGATGTGAGGGATCTTTCCTTTCGTTACAGCGACGATGGCCCATACATTCTTAGGGATCTCAGCCTAAAGGTTCACGCGGGCGACTTTGTTGCATTTGTTGGCCCATCTGGCTGCGGAAAATCAACGTTATTCCGTCTTTTACTTGGATTTGAGCAAGCTGAAACGGGTTCCATTTTGTTCAATAACCAAGATATCAGTGGACTAGATATTTGCTCGATCCGCAGGCAAATCGGGACGGTGCTCCAGACAGCATCTATCTCCGCGGGCAGCATATTTGAAAATATAGCCTGTGGTTTAGTCATCACCCTCGATGAAGCTTGGAACGCAGCTCAGGATGCTGGTCTAGATGAAGATATCAACGCCATGCCGATGGGGATGCATACTATCGTTAGCGAGGGAGGTGGAAACCTTTCGGGCGGGCAGCGGCAGCGCCTTCTGATCGCTCGTGCGCTGGCCACTAACCCCAGGATTCTTTTGTTTGATGAGGCAACCAGCGCTCTGGACAATCGAACCCAAGAGATTGTGAGTCGCAGCGTCGCCCGGCGAAAAGTCACCAGACTCGTCATAGCACACCGTTTAAGTACTATTGAAGATGCCGACCAGGTGATTGTTCTCAATCAAGGAAGGGTTGAGCAGCAGGGGACATTCAAAGCTCTTAAAAATGAGACTGGCATGTTTCAAAGAATGATAAAAAGACAAACCGTTTGAAACATTCCAACAACGCTATTGAATATTTACAGAACCGTTTTTCCACACACTTTTTCTAAAAGCCACCTCAGAAACCATTAACTCGAAATCGACATAGTGTTTCGTAATTCATTCATAACTCTTGCCGTTACTGGCTCTTTCTTCTCAAGTTGCAAGACTGTCGATCTTCCGGTCCAGGAGGTCCAGACTCCTGCTAGCTCATCTTGGTCAGCTCCTACGACAAACGGAAAAGTTCCAGAAAGCCGGGCTTGGCTCACCGACTTTGCCTCGCCGGAATTGACCCGTTTGGTAGATCAGGCCTTTGCCAATAATCTTAATCTACGGGCGTCAGCCGCGCGCATTCGCGCGGCCCAAAGTGTTGTGATTCAGCGTAACGCATTGAGACTTCCGCGACTTGGCGTAGGAGGAGAAGCGGCCCGTGCTGATAGCCGCTTCTCGAACCCTACGAGCAATTTTATGTTAGGCCCAAACGTTCGATGGGAACTTGACTTGTGGGATCGGCTCTCGCTACAGCGTGACGCTTCGAGCCTCGATGCGGAAGTCCTAGTAAACGTTGATCGAGGCCTGCGGTTCTCTCTTGCTGTAGCCGTTGTGCGGAACTGGTGTAGCCTAGCTACTAACCAACTGTTGCTGGACCTCGCTGATGAAACCATTTCAAACTATCTCAAAACCCTCCGAGCGGTAGAAGACCAGGTTGATGGAGGAATTGCTACAGTTGTAGAAGTAAACCTCGCTCGCGCAAACTTGGCCTCAAGTCGAGCTGACCGGCATTGGGCAGAACGCCAGCAGGCGCAGGATTTGCGAGCCCTTGATGTTTTGCTTGGCCGTCACCCAAGTGGAAAACAAGCTGCACCGAGAACTTTACCCCAAGTTTCCGTCGTGCCAGCAGGACTCCCTTCAGAACTTCTTCTACGTCGTCCCGATCTACGCGCCGCCCAGGCAAGGCTGGCCGCAGCTCGCTTACGTCGAGAAGCCGCCGAAAAACTCAACTTACCAAGCTTAATCCTAAGCGGTAATGCTGGGGCCACGAGTAACCAACTCTCTACCTTACTCAATTCACGGAACCTTTTGTGGTCGATGGCTGCAGGGCTCTCTCAGCCCATTTTCTTGGGGGGCGCTATACCGGCTCAGAAACAACAAGCACGTGCCCAACAAGAAGAGGCTGCTGCAGATTGGGCTCAAGCAGTCCTTCAGGCCTTTCAGGAAGTTGAGACAGCTCTTAGTAGGGAGGGCTTTATCAACCGCGAGATTATCGCACTAGAGGCTGCTTCAACCGCTGCAGCTGCAGCTGAGCAAAAAACACAGCGACTTTATGAAGAAGGGCTTTCTAATCTTACTAACTTACTCGTTGCCCAGCGCCGCGCCCTTGATATCAGACGCAAGCTTATTCAGACACGAAGGGCTCGTATTGAGAACCGCTTGTCGCTTTACTTGGCGCTTGGGGGTGGTTTCCAGTAAAAGAGATCAGGTTGCGACTTCACCCAATACAGCACGTGTGCGGGGCGCGACTTCTAGAGCGGATAATGGCGTGCCGTGCGGACGTTCTCTTCAGAAGGGATGGGAATGCGTCGGGGACTATTAGGGCTGCAGGCTTACTGCATTCCGAATATCTTGGTAATATGAAATCATAGGGATGCGCTCGCCTTGGAAAGTGTATTTTCCTCGTGTTTTTAAAAATGGGTCGTCAAAATCATTCATGGCGGTATTTGCAAGAAGGGTAATTGTGGCATGGTAGGGAACCTTACTCATTGGTCTCCTTGGCAAAAGAAGCGCCCACTGCGTAATGAGTAGTAATAGTGGTAGGCCTATGAATAACTCTTGGATCAAAATAGTAGGGAGTATTCCAACCAGAGTTGCAGGTGTCCAAGTGCCACAGGTTTTTAATTGTAGCAAAAAGAAAAGCGTCTTCCCATTACCCTGGAAGACTGAATCAAGAAAGCTTTTGCCAACCTGCAAAAAACACTCAAGACTTCCAAAAGTTCTAACGATTTATGCCGGATAAAACTACTTTTCGTCTCAAGTTCTGGGGAACTAGGGGAAGCATTCCTTGTCCAGGACCGGATACCATTAAATATGGCGGTAATACTACTTGCTTTGAGGTCACTTGTGGTTCCCGCCGCATCATAATTGATGCGGGTACCGGTATTCGCGCCCTTGGCCAAAAGATCATGCTGGAGGAAGGTAATCTTCTTGATGCCGACATTTTTCTTACTCACACCCACATGGATCACATCCAAGGGTTGCCTTTCTTTGCTCCCCTATACAACCCGAAGAACAATATTCGCCTTCATGCGGGTCATTTGAAACCCCCATGTGACTTGCAAAGTCTAATCGACACCTTCTTGATGAAGGCTCCAATCTTCCCAGTGCCTAGTTCCCTGATCAAGCAGGCATGTACCTTTGACGACTACAAGTGTGGCCAAATATTCGAGCTTGAAGAAGGTGTCGTTGTCAGAACTGGGAAACTAAATCATCCTAATGGCGCTTGCGGATATCGCATCGAGTTTGCGGGTAAAGCCATTGCCATATGTACGGATACGGAGCACTTTGAGGATGATATCGATCAAAATGTGGTTTCCCTCTCACAAGATGCCGACGTGATGGTCTATGACTCTGCCTACACTCAGGAAAATTACCCCAAGTTCAAAGGATGGGGGCACTCTACTTGGCAGGAAGCGGTGAAAGTGGCTGAAACCGCAAATGTAAAACAGACTTTTCTATTTCATCACGATCCCTCGCATGATGATACTAAAATGGATGCTATCGCAAAAGAAGTAGCCAAGATTCGATCTGGCGTTCGTCCTGCGGTTGAGGGCGAAGAAATCGAAATCTGAATCGGACGAATCGGTTTTTTTGGCGAGGAAGTTCGTTTTACAAACGTAATCTTTGAACGCGTGGTAAATCAAGAAAGCCAAAAAAAGTTTAATCCCGCTAGCTTGATTCAAGTCAATTATCGTAAATCACCCCATTGGTTAGCGTCGGCAAGCTTACTATTTGCAACACGCAGTCGCTCAGACATCAATGTCAGCAGGCTTACGAGAACGACATTGCTAGCTTGAGGATTTCCTTCCACGAATGCATTGAGTCCGAAGCGATCAATTGCCCAAACCTTGCCTTCGCCTCGTGAGATGACCTCGGCGCTTGCAGTCGACGGATTGAAGATGTTGATCTCACCAATGGTTCCTCCAGCAGTAATGGTCGCAACTGCGGTTCGATTTCCTTTTTGTTTTGTGAATACGTCAAAAATTCCCTCAAGAATGAGAAAAAGGTGATCCTGTTCGGCTCCCTCCTCGATAATATGCTGTCCGGAGGCAAGGGTATAAAGGGTCCCTTGCGAAACAAGTTGCGTTCTGACCTCATCTTCCAGATTCTCTAGAAAGCCTACTGCTGGTAATTCTTCGCTCATCGATTATTTTTTCGTTGGTGCCGCTCGTAGAGTTGTCAGAAAAGGGGGATCTTGCAAACTCAAACTATCTGACCTGTCAGTGTGATGGCTATCACTGATAGGGAACTTTTTATTCCCTATCTTTCAGCGTTTTTACCAACGTCGAAATCTAAGTCACCAAAAAAAAAGTTATAACTTTGCTCAATAAAGTTCTTGAAATTAGTGAGTTGTAGTTAGCCGTAGGCTTTTATAATAGTTGGAGAAAGGTAAGGAGTGTGCGGTGTATATTGGCTGGATGAGAAGGACGCGAAGAGTGCTTTTGAGGGTAGGAGCGATCGTTGGGGTCGGAACAGTGGGGACAAGGGCTTTCTGGATCCTGAAGTTTCAAGAATTCAGGTTGGGAAAAGCGATTTCTCAGGAATCCTCAACGGGAAGAGCTATCAGCACTCTCGACGAATTGGGAAACACGTTTAGCCATGACTTCAAGATACTGGGTTCGCGATTCGAACACGGGATCCGTTTTCCAGTCTTGAATGACTGCCAAGACGTCCCGATCATGGGCAGTCAAATCCGCTCCGGAAACCTGTTCTTGGGAAGTGAGTAAGTTGTGCGAAATTAACTGGTTGTTGTTGGGAAAAATAGCGGAAAAATGATGAAGCTGTATCTGCGTGCGGGAGGGATCAAGTAGCCATAATTTTACAATTGCTTGTTGCGATGTGTCACGAAGATCGGCTCGGGCAAATTGCTGTGCAGTCATTTCGGGTCTGCTTTCTTGAAGTGCACGGTCGTCTTTCAATCGCGTCAACATATCAAGCGGCTGGAGTTGCACCAAACGGTCCAATGTAAGAAAGCTCGCGTGGGCCAGGTCGCGACGGTCTTTCTGCTGGATCAATCCAGAAAGCAGGGGCGAACTCTCAATAGCTTCAGTATAGACTAGAACATCGAATGCATTCAAGTATCCAACGGAAGGTTGCGCTTGCCACTCGGGATTGGTGATCAACTCTTCAGCTCTTGTTCGAAGGTAATCCCTGTTCCTTCCTATGCGCTCACCCTTCGCCACGTTCCTAAGAGCAATTGCCCACTCGTCTGCAGATGTTTTAGACGATAGGATCTCCCTACTAATTCGAGCTGCCGCCTCAGGGTCGAGCTCAAGAAGGAGATCCAAAAGAAAGACCCGCAGGGTCGGCCAACCTTTGATTTTGCCCCCCTTGCCAAACTTCAGGATTAGACCGGTTTTCCTATCTTTTCCTTTACGTAGAAACACCTCGATTTCGGCAACAGCTTCAGAGCGTGGCTTGGCAGAAAGTTTTTCCCTCAGCGAAGCTAACGAGTCCGGAATTTCCCGAATCTCTCGATCCCATTTTAAATCGATGACCCGAGCTTCGTGGAAGTCACTTTCTCCCACTTCTCCCTTCGCAATGGATTCGCTTTTGTTCTGTAATTTGAACAGATAAACCGCGAAGCCGATTAAGACCCCGATGAAAACACAGGCCAATAGACGCCTTAGTCTGGAGAGGTAGGCAACCATCTTATTTTTCCATCATATCGTAAACACCCTGTCGGATCGGCTCACCTCGTTCCAGCAGATGGAGAAAGAACCTCGAGGGTCCGTCTCCACCGCTCCCCCTCATACCGTCCACCTCCTTGAAAAACTGGCGAGCTTTCTCGAAATCGTCATCTTCCAGGGCGGCAACTCCCTTTCCATAAACCTCCGACCACTTTGGTTTTTCAATCTCTACAACCGGCCCAACTAATTCAAAAACCGCCGTTGGTTCCTTCCGCCCCTTGACCCTGAAACTTCCCAATTTTCTGGTATGGAATTCACCATTCAGCCGGCTCTCAACATCTTCGCTGATCAGGATCCGAGTCCCGAACATTTTGTTCAGACCTTCCAGACGTGCTGCAAGGTTCACCGCGTCCCCGATCATCGTGTAGTCCACCCTTTTCCGGCTGCCGATGTTTCCAGCAACAACTTCGCCGAAATGCACCCCGATCCTTGTTTTCAAATTGACTCCTTCAACCACTAGGGAGTCATCTTGGGATAGATGCCACGCAGCCCGTGCCGCCTTAAGCGGTGCCAGGGGATCGATAATCGGGGCCCCCCAGGCAGCGAAGATCGCATCGCCGATGAATTTAATCACAACCCCATCATGATCAAAAATATGCCCGGTCGTCCGCTCGAAATAGTCACTCAGCGCTTCTACAATTCGTTCTGGATCGCCCACCCGCTCGCACATGTTCGTGAATGATTCGAGATCAGTGAACATCATTGCAGCCTCCACCTTCTCGCCTCCAAATTTCATCTGGAAGCCGTCTTCGGTAAGCTTGTCGAGCGCTTGCGGGGAAAGGTATTTCTCAAAGGCATCCTTCAATTGCTGTTGTTCTTTCCCAAGTTTGACCCTGAAAAAACGCTCGATGTAGTAGCGCGATCCGGATCCCCATCCAAGAGCCACCGGAATTTGGAGGAAGGCGACCACGCTCCATGGAAACCAGACGTTGGTCTGTATCATGACTGTAATCCCGGCGGCAATCAACAACCCCACGCAAAGCACGGCCGCGATCATCGAACGCAGGGGGCGCATCCAGGCAAACAAAAATCCGACCAAGATTCCTGAGAGAATCACAAGAACGGTATCGAACCGCTGGCTGGAGCGAACAAGCCAGTTTTGTTGCAAAAGATTGATAAGCCCGTTTGCCTGAATTTCTACTCCGCTCATTGGCGGTAGATCGCCCCCTGCATCGAGGCGATGGAAAGGCGTGTAGAATAGATCAAGACCCAACTCGGCTCCAACGATCCCAGGTTTTGCCCCCACCACCACAATTTTATCCCGGAGAAGGCTCGGAACACCGCTCATAACCTCTGATGCTCCAATCGAGACGATCGCCGGCGCCTGATCGATTTTTCCAGGACGCCGTGGAGGTCCAGCATAGTTGAGCCACCTTTTTGGATTAAGGCGATCATCTTCATCCAATTTCCCTCCCAGAGCTGCAGCGGCTTTCCACGTCAACGAGGGTTCGTCCGGGGTGCCTGTGATGAGTTCCCGGACCGTGAAATTCTTGCCGGTAACTAGGGCAACGAGACCAAAATCATCGGCGGCACCTATCAATTGATCGTTGGGAGGAATCAGTCTCTCGACAATGGCTCCCGCTTGTTCGTAGCTTTCACGGCCGCAGGCAAGAAATACGTGGCGTCGTGGGGACCCCTTGATAGGATCCCAGTTTTCGTCCACCCCCCCGGAACCGTAACATTGCCGCCGCGAAGGCTTCGTCTACTTCCGGATCTTTTGACGGTAGATCGAATATTAGATCGTAAACCACTGCGCGGGCTCCGGCTTCTCCCAGTTTATTAAGAAGCGCCGCCTGGTTGCTGCGGTCCAGTGAGGCTCCGTCAAGCTCGTCAAGATAGACGATTCTTACCTCATCCGCTGTTTTGTCAGGATATGCTAGAAACGGGAGATCATAGCTCAGGTAGGTAAGTGCCCCCCCCATGCGACTGAGCGCTAAATACCCTGCTGCTACGGTTAATACGATCCCGGCAAGTGCGGCAGACAGACGAACATTCCGCTCGACTCGGCTCGTCTTTCTCTTGGCATTGGATTGGCTCGACATCTTAAATCTAAAAATTGATTCGGCAATTGATCACTGCAGTCCTTTCCCGGGCGATGTTTCCGTAGGGACTTAGGGGACTGAACCGGTAATCTTTATCTCCGATATTGAGCACACCAGCACTGATCTCGCACTGGTTGCGGTTGAAGCGGTAACCGATTAGAGCGTTGATCTGCAAGGTGTCATCACCTGCACGGGGCACCTTGCCCGGAGTGAGCCCCCGCGGGTCGTCGTCCAAATCCTGCTTATACCAGTTCGCTTCAACCGTTGCGAACAGTCCGGTTGGTGAATTCCAATGAGCGTTTAAGCTAATCTCGTGCAGGGTCGCGGCATCCTTGAGATCTGCGAAGGGTTCCCCCGAAGCCATCAGTTCTGGGAACACAGTCCGGAGATCTGAGCGGGTGGCCCGGTAGCCAGCTCCAACCGCTAGCTGATTCCCAATTAGTTTATTGAGCGTAAAATTAAGAGAGACCTCGCGGTAGTCGAGTGTCTGCGATGCACTATCGGGAAAGAAGGCCGGGGTGATGGGGAAAACCCCGGAATCATAGCCGGTAAAGGCGCCAATCGTCCGATCCACGTCTTGCTCGATTACCCTGACATTCGCACCCCACCATGTCCGTTTCGGAAAACTACCCTCAACGCTAAGACCCATGATCTGATAGAGTGGGTTTTCAACTGAACCAGCTAAAGATTCCGAAATGACCGTTCGATATGCCTGGTTAAATCCAGCCAGTTGAACCGGTTCCAAGCGGACGCTTTCATCGAAAGTTACGCCCCCCATTCCCTCAGTGTAAACTCCCCGCATCCTAAACTGGCGCGATGGAGAATACCTAAACCCAAATTTTCCGGAAAGGCGGTCTTTCTCTCGTTGAAGGTCATTTACAGGTGGATTCCGGAAATTGTCCGGGTGCTCGATCCTGTCCCACGAAAACCCGCCAATAAGCGTCAGATCCCTGGTCGCATTCCAGTAGTCATATCCGTAAATGGTCATTCGCTGGAAATCGGCCTCGGTTCTCTGAAGGGCGGCCGGACTTGAAAAGCCTCCGGAGAAATTCGGGCGAACCAACGAGAGAATACTCTGCGTCTCGAACTTGCCTGTCTGCAGGCGCCCGCCCGCGACGATCAGGTTTTGATCGGACTGCAGGATTTGCTGGATCTCCGCAGTGTAGATTTCAAATGACCGATTCGTATCGAAGGCAAAAGGCGCCGAGCTTACCCCGACCACGTCTCCCTGCCCTAGGTAGGGCCCGATCCCCTGTCTAAGATTGTCGGAATACACCAGCGACTGCCAGTCGGTCCCGAGCGATACAGCAGCCGGATCCGCATTTCTTAAGGCCGGATCGGTGAATTGATCGAATCCAAAACTGTTCGGTTGGATAAAGCCCGGTCGAAGCCCTGCGCTGTTCCTCTCGATTAACAACTGCTGTGCCGACGGGTCGGTTAGGCGCTGGTCCGCACTCAATCGTCCGGCCAGAAAAAGGGTGTGGGAGCCAGGTGCCCACCGATGGTTCCAGCCGCCAAGTAACAGACCAGGTTCCTGAGATTCTTCAAAGTCTAGACCAGGAGCTAATGGCAGATTGTCATAGGTCTCGAAATTATCCCCGCTCTGTTGGTCCGCCCATTTTCCGAGAAAATAAAAAACGTCGTCTGGGGTCGGCTGCCACTTTAACTGACCGTAAAGCTCCTGGAGATTCGCCTCCGAGTTCAGTCGGTCCCCTGGATCGTCACGGTAGTAGGCATCAATACCAAAGCTCACATTCCCCGATGTTCCGAACACCGATGCATTGGAGCGAAGCTCCTCAGTGCTCCGCCATTCGCTCGAAAAACTTGCGCCGATCCCGTCTTCTTCCATCAGTTTTGAGTATTCCTGCTGGGAAACGAACTGGGACAATTGCCCTCCACCTACGGGCGAAAGAAGATTGGAAAGCAGGAGTTCATTGAACCAGGGCGTTTCGTATCGGAGCTCGATCCGCTTCCGATCCCGCAAGGCGTTGAACGAGTTTGCCAAAAACAGGTGGGCCGAGGGATTTGTATAATCGTTCTCCACAGCGTGGGTCGCCTCACGCACTGCCACATTGTGCATTCCCGCATTCTGATAGATCTTCGCAAGATTAGCACTCCGCACGGCCTTGTCCTGGTCCAGTAATTGCTTCGAGCGGAACACCCGGCGATTGTCATTCAATTCGATCGACTTCTCGAGATCCGTAATCGCTTGGTTAGTCCGGTTCCGCTGTTGTAGTTCGAGGGCGGAATAGAGAAGCGGGGTCGGGTCGTTGGGATCCAATTTTCTGGCCAGATCCAAATCCTTACGTGCATCGACCGGTTTGTCCTCCATGCTGAAGGCTTTCCCTAGATAGCTGTGAAATCCCGAGACCGTCGGCTCGACCGTTGCCGCCGTCTGAAGATCTCCACGCCCGCCTGCGAGGTCGCCCCGTTTGATCTTGGTCAGTCCTAGGCCGCAACCACCCATTCCCCAGTGCACCGTCCAGACGGACAGCCTCCTCAAAAGACTGCCGTGCTTCCTCAATCAAGTTGTCCGCACTCAGAACGAATCCTTTCAAAGCATGTGCCTGTGCATTTTTCGGCGTGAGGAGTAAGGCACTTTCAAGTGCAGCCGTGGCCTCTTTGGTCCGGGAAAACGAAAACTCCAGTTCCGCCAAGCGCGTCCATGCGTAGCCGTTTTTAGGAGTTATCCGTGTGGCCAGGCGCGCTGCCTCCCGCGCGCCATTGAGATCCGAGCGCGATTGCAGATAATAGCTCTCAGCCATTGCCTCCCCGGAAGTTGCAAGAGACTTCGGATCCCACGCCTTTTTTTCGTTGAACTTCACCGCCGCGATCATCCTTTCGAGGGCTCTCCGGCCAGGATTGTCATCAGCCACTTCGCCGAGTCCGGCACGAGCTTCATCTACGCGACCAACACCCAACAATACCCCAGCTTTGTAAAGTTTTCCTCCGATACTGGCAGCGGCACTTCCTGGATATTTCTCGAGCGCTCCGAGTAGATCCCCAGTAGCATAGGCCCGCAATGAATCCGTTGTCGCGAGGCGGTCGTCTTGGCTCATTTCAAGCTCGGAAGGATCAAGAATCGCCGGATAATGAAGCGCCCACTGGAGTAGGTTGGATGCTATGATCGCAGCGGTTTTCTTTGGAGCCTGCCCCGGCAACGCTTCGCCCGCTTCTCCGGCGTCCAAGACAAGGTCTCCCTGCGGGTTTTTCAATATGACCTGGCCTTCTAGCACCTGAAATTTCGATAACCCGTTTTCCGAAACCTGGACATAAAGTTGCGTTCCCCGCATTGCGCCGTTTGCGGCCGGAGTCGAGATATCGATCTCGCCATCTTTCTCCCGGCTAAAAATAAAACGCCGCGCCGCCTTTCAGATCTAGCTTCGACTTATCGTCTTCAAAAAGCCCGCGGGTCAACTGAACCGTCGTGAACTGCTTCAACCGCATTGTGTAAAGGTCGGTAAGTTTCAGCGTCGCACGGCTTCGCTGTCTCGTCCTAATCCTGTCACCGACTGCCAGCGACTGGCCTGTCCCCGCGGGTTTCCACCCTCCCCCCGTCGAAGACTGTACGATATTTTCGACGGCAAGCACTCTCGCATCCTGCGCAGTTGCAATCCCCAAAGAGATCTCGCAAACCAATAATGAGGCAAATAAACGGCCCATCAGAATTGAACGGAAACAGAGCAATGGGTAACTCCTTCGCATATTAAAGAACCTGTTAGCGATTTCCGCTATTCCCAACAAGGGAAAACTTTAGTCATTGCCTCGACTTAAAATTCTTCAAACTCGTCACGCTGACCTTCCTCTTTTTGTTAGCTTATTTCTGGTTAGATGATTGAGTAGTTGATAAAGATTATTTACTCCTCGCTATCTATTTTGTGATTTCAATTCTATCGGACTTTTGAATACTTTGTTAAAAATAGGTGGTCATCAAAGAAAATGGACTAAATGAATCGATGGGTGAGACGTATATTCAGAAAAATTTAAGATGAGATTCAGAGGACAAAATCTTCTGCTCATTCTGATTCTCTGCCTTGGGAATCCGCTCTATGGGCAGGAGCCTACAAATAACAACTTTGCTAATCCACAGATGATTGCCGAAGTCTCAGGTAACGTATCGGGAAGCAATGTGAATGCTACTCTCGAAGACGGTGAACCGACAGAAACCGACAAATTTGAAGCAGGCGGGTCCGTATGGTTTTCATGGGAAGCTCCCGAAACCGGAGTTTTCAGGTTTGAATTGACGGCTGGCTTTGATTCCCAACTTGGAATTTTTAGTGGCGAAGATTTGGCGGGCCTGACTCTCCATAGTGAAAACGATACGGATTCCCTTGGTGGCGATTTCGTGATGGTGTGGGTCAACGAAGGTGCAAACTACCAGGTGCGGGTCACGGGTTTTCAAGGTGAGAGCGGCCCGTTTGTGCTGGATTGGTCAAAGGTTCCTCCCCCTGCAAACGACAACCTTGCCAATCCACAGGTGATTGAGGGGACGGAGGTGGAGGGAGAATTATCCGGAAGCAATTATGGCGCTACTATGGAACCCGGTGAACCGGTAACCACCGCTGGATTCGAGGCAGGCGGATCCGTATGGTTTTTATGGAGAGCTCCTGCAACCGGGACTTTTAGCATTCGATTGACGGCTGATTGGGATGCTCAACTCGCTATTTTTACTGGCGAAGAAGCGAGAGCACTGACTGTCCTTGACGAGAGTGATCCACTGGACGGTGAAGGAGATGCTGTAGTGATATTGGCAGCTGAAGAAGGAGCAAGCTACCGGGTTCGGGTGAGTGGTTATTCGACTAAACGAGGCCCGTTTTTGCTGGAACTGTCCATCCACCCTGTATTCCAGAAGATGTATACCTTTGAAGCTTCAGCGGGCAGTTTGCCCTTGGGCTGTTTGGTGCAGGGTGTCGACGGCGATTTCTACGGCGCGACTTCTATCGGCGGTGCAACTGACAACGGCACGCTCTTCAGGATGACGCCTGACAGGATGATCACGACGCTGGCTGAATTCTCGGGCAAAACGGGTCCCAATAAAGGAGGGGCCCAAGGTGGAGTTACCTTAGTACAGTTCCGTGATGGAGAATTTTATGGGACGACTGGAAGATTTGGCGATATTCCAGCTACGATCTTCAAGGTTACAACTGAGGGAGTGTTTACTACCTTGGTTGAATTTGCCAAAGGTGAGAACCTCCTAGCCACCTTGGTTCAGGGTAGCGACGGAGACTTTTACGGAGCGACCAGTGGCCGCGACGAGGTTGATGGCACGATCCTCAACCATGGCACGATCTTCAGAATGACGCCTGCGGGCGTGTTAACGACTCTGCTAAATTTTACGGGCACCGAGGGTCCCAATCTGGGTAGTTCGCCCGAAGCTGCTTTGGTGCAGGGTAGTGACGGGAACTTTTACGGAACAACTCCTTTTGGCGGTGCAGACAACCAAGGCACGATCTTCAGGATGACAGCTGAGGGAGTGTTAACGACTCTTTTTGAATTCGGCAGAAATGACAACGGTAGCCGTTCCTACGCCGCCTTGGTGCAGGGCAACGACGGTGACTTTTATGGAACAACTTATCTTGGTGGGATCGGCTATGGGACGGCTTTCAAGATCACACCTGGCGGGGAGTTGACGACGCTTGTGCAGTTTACTGGAGTCGAGGGCCCCAATAGCGCCGCCTTGGTGCTGGGTAGTGACGGGAACTTTTATGGAACAACTCCTTTTGGCGGCGCGCACAACCAAGGCACGATCTTTAGGATGACAGCTGAGGGAGTGTTAACGACCCTGGTCGAGTTTAGTGGAACCGGGGATACCGACGTGGGGGCTTTTCCCGATAGCGCCTTGGTTCTGAGCAGTGGTGGAGATTTTTATGGAATGACTAGTAGAGGTGGTTTTAATGGTAATGATGTGGGAACGGTCTTTAAAGTGACGCCTGAGGGAGTGTTGACTACACTGATTGACTTTGCCGCCCGGGGGGGTGGCGGTGTGGGTGGCAGTCCTGCAGCCGCGTTGGTCCTCGGCAATGATGGAAACTTCTATGGAACAACTGAATTCGATGGCGCGACTGACTCCGGCACAGTCTTTAAGATTACGCCTGCGGGCGTAGCAACGAGGCTGGTTGAGTTTACCGGATTAGTAGAGCCCAATCTGGGACGTTCTCCTCAGGCCGCCTTAGTTCAGGGCAGCGACGGTAACTTCTACGGAACAACTGAATTCGGCGGTGCGGACGACGGTGGCACAGTTTTCAAGATCACACCCGAGGGAGTGTTAACGACGCTGGTTGAGTTCGGTAGAAGCGAGAATGAAGATTATGGTTACTCTCCCACAGCCGCTTTGGTGCAGGGCAGCGACGGTAACTTCTACGGAACAACTGCTGAAGGCGGCGCGACCAACCATGGCACAGTTTTTAGGATGACGCCTGCGGGCGTGTTAACGACGCTTGTTCAGTTTACTGGTATCGAGGGCGACAATCTTGGAAGCGCCGGCACCGCCGCCATGGTGCAGGATAGTGACGGGAATTTTTACGGAACGACTCCTTCAGGTGGCATAGACGACGACGGTACGGTCTTCAAGATGACGCCCGGGGGAGTGTTAACGACCCTCTTTGATTTTGGTGAAAGCCAGACCGACGAGGCTGGCAGGGATCCCCAGGCCGCCTTGATGCAGGGCGGCGACGGGGACTTCTATGGAACGACAGCCTCCGGCGGCGCTGATGACAAAGGGACGATCTTCAAGATCACGCCCGAGGGAGTGTTAACGACCCTCTTTGATTTTGGTGCGTGGGAGACCGACGATAATGGGTGGGAGCCCACAGTCCCCTTGGTGGAGGGTAGTGACGGAGACTTCTATGGAACGACAGCCTCCGGCGGAGCAGACGGCAAGGGGACGGTCTTCACGATGACTCCTGAGGGGGTCGTGACCACGTTTCACGAATTTAGGAATGATGGATCCCCGGAAGCCCCCCTCGTGGTGGGCCCCGATGGGGATCTTTACGGTACTCAAACGGCTTTTGGTACGAGTGGTGCAATATTTCGCCTGGTGTATCGCGGAGTTCCCACAGCCTATCTTTTAGCACCACCGCAGCCCTTGGAGGGTCTCACCAGCACAAGCGCAGTCCTGAAATCCATTGTCAACCCACGGGGAGCAGTTGTTGAGGAGGTCCTGATCGAATACGGCACCGATGGTGTCGCTTTTTCGAATACGGTTGCTATCCCGCTGACCCTTGCCGGTTATCAAGGGATAGAGGTCGGCAGGACCGTGAGCGGCCTTACCATGGGCACCACTTACTACTACCGGTTCCGCATAATAACGAGCAGTGCCGTTGAAACGGTTAGTCCCGTGCAGAGCTTTTCGACCCTTGCCAAACCAATTGTCGCGATTGTCCCGGCTAGCGAGATTACCCCGGGGACTGCGCGTCTCAATGGCCTTGTCAATGCCCGTAACTTCGATGCCGACGTGATCTTTCAGTATGGCCTTGACGGAAATAGCTTCTCGAGCTTTGTCATGGCAGAGCCAGAAATGGTTACGGGCAGCGTGGAGACGGAGGTTAGTGCGCAAATTGCGGGTCTAGATGCGGGGCAAACATATTATTACCGCCTCGTGGCCTTTAGCATTGGCGGGACAGCAGTGAGTGGACAGGGGAGTTTCCGGACCTTGACCGAACCGGTGTCGGTGCTGGGTGGTGCAAGCGCACTCTCGACGACCCGGGCACAAGTTGTTGGGAGCGTGGATGCCAGGGGGGCGGATGCTACCGTTGATTTCGAGTATTGGCCTGAAGATAAAACATCAGCTGACGCTATTAAGGTGCCAGCGACACCTGCTGTGGTGTCGGGGGAGGGCTCAATCGAAGTTCAGGCCACTCTGACTGGATTGGCTCAAGGCACGACGTATCATTACCGGATCCGAGCGGTTGGTTCGGGTGGCACGGGGCTGAGCGAAACAGGAACGTTTTCACTGAGCCTGCTATCCGGCCTAGATCAAACCTTCCCCGATCCGCCGACTTCGGCGACAGGTGAAGTTACGGTGAACATTGATCCACCTGAAATGGGAGGGTGGCGCTTTGCCGGAGAGCGACAGTGGCGCGTGTCCGAAGAAATCGTTGCGAACCTGGCCAGTGGAGACCGTCTACTTGAGTTTCGGCCGGTCCCGGGGTTCATCTCACCCCCGACCGAAACCGTCAGCCTTACTAGCGGTAACTCGAAGCAAGTGTTGGAAGCTACCTATTTTCGAACACCTGCCAGCGGTACGGGCACTCTGACGGTGTCTCTTAAGCCCGATAATCTGGCGGGGGCACAGTGGCGCTTCTCAGGGGAAACCGTTTGGCGGGACCGCCAGCTAGAGATCAGCGGACTGACGCCGGGCACTTACTTGGTGGAAAGCAAGCCGGTGGCAGATCGGGTCACCCCACCAACAACCTCCGTGAGAGTCGAAGATGGCGTTCCAGGCGCGCTAACCATGACTTATGTTTATGCCAATAATCCAACCGGCAAGGGGGCGGGGGCGGTCTCCTTTACGGACGTCTCCAATAATGAGGATCTGCCGCTTGCTTATCTCGGCCAGATCCGGAGCCCGGTGGGATCCAGTACGGGCTTTGTGGTGAAACGTCGGGTTGTCGCCACGGCTGGCCACGTGGTTTTTGATGATGGATCTCTGAGTTTCATTTCGGATCTGCAATGGCTTTTCCAGCGCCACTCCTCTGAGCATGAACCGATGCCACAAACTCCCCGGGGTTTTTACTTGGCTGCAGGTTATGCGGATGCCCGACAGGAACAAGGAGTGCAACCGGGAGAAGGGACGCCGGAGTCCCAGGATCTGGACTACGCCGTCCTGTATTTCCAGGAAGAGGCTGGTCGTGGAGGCGTCGGTGGATTTTTAGCAAGTGAGGCCAAGGACGAGAACGAGTTCCTGAGTTCTTCTGTGGAGAAGATGCTGGCTGGCTACCCGGTTGACGGCATCCCGGAGGGCGACCTTGGCAAAGTGCACGCTACCCCGGTTTTTAGCGATGCCTTGACCCCGGCCTTCGGTGAGACTTGGATTACCTCGGCGGTTTATGGAGTAGGGGGAATCTCTGGTGGCCCCCTGTTCGCACGTCATTCCAACGGGGCCTTTTATCCCGCCGCGATTTATCTCGGCGGCTCAGGTCAGGCCGTTGTCAGGGCGATCGACAGCGACGTCGTAGACCTATTCCTCCGGGCAGAGGCCAGCGGCAATGGTGGTGAAAACAACACCGGGGGTGGTATCACCCATACAAGCGTTGCAGGAAACATCAACGCCACCGACCCTGGAGCGCTCCGGGTAGTGATTAAGCCTGCGAGTGCAACCGCGATGGGAGCGGGGTGGCAACTTGTTCCAGAATCCACTTGGCGACAGGGGGGCTCACTAAAAAGCGGTCTGTCTGCAGGTAAATACAACCTCGTGTTCAACCCGGTCGATGGATTCCAAGCCCCTGAGATGCAAGAAGTGGAGGTGACCGGGGGCCAACTCACCACCGTCACATTTACTTACGAAGAGGACCAGCTGACAAGCTCACTGGAAACCTGGCGCCAAGAAAATTTTGGAACTATCTTGGACAGCGGTCTCGCCGCCGACGTTGCCGATCCGGATAAGGACGGAGTGACCAACATCAACGAATACACCGCGGGAACCGATCCGAACAATTCGATCGACTTCCTGAAATTTACCACAGTAATGAAGACCGGAACCACGTTTTCCGCAGAATGTGCCGGTAAATCAGGTCGGATCTACGTCCTCCAACGCAACACTGAGCTGGACGGAAAATGGACCTCCGTTAGCTCCCAGGGACCCCTGGCCGCCGAAGGAACTGTCTTACTCACCGACGACTCCGCTCCAGTCGATGCTTCTTTCTACCGGATCAAGGTTTCCATGCCTTAGAACTCAGGGGGGGCAGTTGAGAGAAAGAAAACGTCTTAAGCCAGGTTACTAATCAAAAGTTCCCAAAACCAATTGATCTGACCTCCAAAAACTGGACCATTTGAGATGTTAGGTTTGGGTTCGTAGAACCTAAACTAAGACATGAAAAAGAAGAGACATAAGACAGAGGAAATCATCCGAATCATCCGCAAGGCCGACGGTGGTCAGACCGTCGAAGAGGTCTGCCGTGAAGAGAATATCTGCGTGCAGACCTTCTATCGATGGAGACGAAAATATGGTCGCATGGAGATGGCTGACGCCAAACGCTTCAAGGAACTCGTGAACGAAAATGGGGAACTCAAAAAGATGCTCGCCGACGAGATGCTCAAAAACCGTGTGTTGGAAGAGAGCTTGAAAAAAAAGTGGTAAGCGTCTCCGCCAAGAAGCGGTTAGTGTCCTCGGTTGTTGAGTCAGGTCTTTGCTCGGTGCGTCGTGCGTGCCGTTACCTGAGTTTGTCACGTTCGAGCTGGCACTACCGTGAGCGTGGAGGCGATGGGAAAAAGAAACTGATTGAGCGCATCATCGCTTTGAGTCGGAAGTATCCCCGCTATGGATATCGTCGAATCAGAGCGCTGTTGATGCGTGAAGGATGGAAGGTTGGCCGAAAGCTCGTTCAGCAAGTCAGGAGACTGGAAGGGCTGGGAATCAAAGGCAAGAAGCCTCGTAGAAGACGAGGAGGAACTTCAACAGCACTCCCAACCAAAGCAGGCTCTGTGAATGAGGTCTGGAGCTGGGATTTTGTGCACACCCGCACTGAGAATGGAGTTCCTTTGAAGCTCTTGACCCTCATCGATGAATATACCCGTCAATGTCTGACCATCCGAGCGCAACGAAGGCTCCGAAGTGGTGATATCCTCAATGCATTAAGTGAAGTAATGAGTGAGCGTGGTGTGCCCCAATGCATCCGGAGTGATAATGGATCCGAGTTCATCGCGAAAGAGGTTCAAAGTTGGTTTAAGGATCTGGGAATTAGGTCGCTCTATATTGATCCAGGAAGCCCCTGGCAAAATGGTCATGTGGAGAGTTTTCACAATCGATTGCGAGATGAATGCCTGAACCAGGAAGATTTTTTGAGCGTCCTGGAGGCTCAAATCGTCATTGAAGAATGGCGCCTTCTTTACAATCGAGTGCATCCACACAGCAAATTAGGCTTCCAGAGTCCTAATCAATTTGCCATGAACCATCCAAGGCCTGAGCCTAACATTCAAAGTGGTCCAGAAATGGTGACCTGATCACTGGATCTCTGAAAAGGGAGTGGTGGGAAGGGGAGATACGCCACCGGTGGGGGTGCGGTTTTTTGGGTGGGTTGGTCTGTATATAATAGGGTGCTGAGAAAAAAATTGATCGGCCTCTTCTGCGGGGACTGCGAGGGGAGGCAGATTGAGTATGTGGTAGTCGGTAGTAGTAGTAGTTTTTAGAATAGAATATTTTTTAGTTATTAAGGTTATAACCCTCAACTCGGAGAAAAAGCACCTTCCCTGGAGAACTACTACTACCGCCTCCGTTTCCCCCGCAGCCTTCTCACCGAACCAACTCTCACTGATCCCCGAACCGCTTTAGAGGAATCGGGGCAGGGGATTCAGAGAACAACCCGCCTGCGTAGATGCAAAGCGGGTTTTGATTGC
>CASICJ010000064.1 GCA_949373085.1 uncultured Verrucomicrobiales bacterium | reverse complement strand
TCCCACCAAGATCAAAGTTTTTAACCAAAAGTAGGACCTTCATAGATTAACTAAGCTAGAGGCCTTTCTGCATTCCCTGATACCGCTACTTCTTGGTCATTCAGCTCTACGCTGCAGACTTTCTTTCCATAATCCCAGCGTTCACAATAATGGCCATGCTCCAACGCCTGTCGTCTCATAAGCAGCCTCATGCCGCAACGGTTCTTCAAAATAGAACGCCCTTCAAGTTCAAACGAGAATTTAGCGCTATTCCCGATCTTATTTAGCATAAGCCTCAACCCCTTCTGAAAATAACTACCACCTGTTTGCGCAAAATATATTTCGCTAGTTTATTTTCTAAATTCTCCATCGTGAAATTATTCCTTGGGGCACCACCCGTCACACTATTGACTTAGAAAATGAAAATATTCTTGGCCGTTTTCGCACTCACTTTTCCTCTTATAGCCCAGCGTAATTATCCGCCTGATATTCCCACAGCTCAAAAGGATCTCTATAAAACTATCGGCGACACAAAACTTCACCTCTATACTTTTAAACCAAAAGGTTGGAAGGCAGAAGACAAACGCCCTGCCGTCATCTTCTTTTTTGGCGGCGGGTGGAACAGCGGGAGCCCAGAACAATTCGTCCCCCAATGCAAGCACCTTGCCTCAAAAGGCCTCGTCGCTATGACTGCTGACTATCGAGTGAAGTCCCGCCATGGGACCACAGCCAAGGACTGTGTCGCTGATGCTCGAGATGCTATGATCTGGGTCAGGAAAAACGCTACTAAACTCGGCATCGCACCTGACCGTCTCGCCGCTGGTGGAGGGTCAGCAGGAGGACATATTGCCGCCTGCCTTGGCTGCATCGCCCCACCAAAAAAAGAAACTCTGAGTTCTAGACCAAATGCCCTCTTCCTCTTCAATCCAGCTTGCGTCCTCGCGCCCCTCGACGAAAAACAAGTATTTTCCAAAGAGCGTATCAAACAACTCAAAGTCAGAATGGGAACCAATCCAAAAAATCTTTCTCCGGCTCATCATACCAGCAAAGATGATCCCCCCACTATCGTCTTCCATGGCACCGCTGACCCGACGGTCCCCTACGCCACCGCCGTGATATTCACTCAGAGGTTGAAAGCCGCTGGGGTCCGCTGCGAGCTCATGTCATACGAAGGTGCAAAACACGGATTTTTTAACGCCAGGGGTGGGAACGACAACGCGATGAGAAAGACGCTCAAGCAACTCGGCGCCTTCCTTATCTCGCTGAAGTGGATCGAAGATGCGCGCCAACCCAAAAAGCAGGAATCAAAAACCTAATTAGTCCCGCCAATCCAGATTTAGCCTTGGAATCTAATGTCCGATTTTACTCCTGTTCTATCCGTAATCGGACAAACCAATCAGAATTTGAAGTAGAAGGTGGCGTGAGACGAATCATTACCGATTCTGTTCCATCTCCATTATCGACCGGCGCTCCTTCCACTTGCATCGCCAAGGAAGTAGCCGCCGAAGTCCAAGGGGTCAGGTTATTGGATGCTTGCACCGTATAATTGAGCCCATAAATCGAATAACCATTCCCGGTGTCTCCTGAGGCATCTCCTGGATTAATACCGCGCAAACGGCGGTAGGTGAACAGAAGGTCTCCCGGTGTGATCGAATCTTCAACGAGTGTCGAAATAGCGGCATCTCCTCCTTCCTCAGGATTACCTCCGGTGGCATATTCCATGAGGTTACACACTCCATCAAAATCCGGATCTGCCAGCACTGCCTCATCAATGAGAGAATAAGCTGTAACCCACTGAGCATAACCCTGACTCGCTTCCACAAAAACGATGACTTCATCGGCCTCGCCACTTTCTGTTTCAAGGCTCAAGACATGAGTCCCCACCTGGTCAAAAAGCACCGAAGAGCTCAGACTTTCATCATCTCCAAAAGTTACTGTGCCTGGGCCAGATTTCCTCGCCCACTTCACACGACCCAAAGGTAATTCACTCGCAAGCGTTCCATCCAAAGCCAGATCAAATCCTAGGTCCGAACTCGTTTGCGACCTTTGATGAACTTCCACTGCGATGACATTTTCTCCAGCCACGAGATCCACCGGATCGAGCGGCCAATCGAAAAAAGTTTTTTCGTCTTCACCTCCAACCGCATCCTTTGCTGGGGTAGAATAGGTGACTATTCCAGGATCAATATTAATGCGCTCTACTTCATTCCCATTCAGATAAATCACTGCCCCATCATCAACCAAGAGACTTGTGGTCAGTGCGGAATAATCAGACGGATCACTGAGATAAAATCTCCGGCGAAAATAAGTTGTGATCTGTTTTTGATTATCTATTCCGCCATAACTAACCGTAGTTGTCTCATTATTGTCACCATAACCAAACTTCGCTAATCCGACTTGCCAATCTTTGTCAAGATACGGCAAACCTTTCCAGCCAATCGTCGGTGCAAAGCCCTGATCATCAAACTTCCAATAATCTCCCGATACCACAAATTGTTGCCGCGATTGAATTAGCCCAGCTAAATTTGTCTTCGTATTGACGGCCACTGTCACATCAAGACCTGCATCAGGAACTTCAATTGCCGCTAATTCATCGTCAATGATCGTGATCGAAGCGACTCCTTCCGATCCCAAAGCAAACAAGTCCGTAGCGACCGGTATTACAAAAATTGCCTCGCGTCCTTCCCGTATCGAATCATCAATCATCGAAACCTCAAAATCCATACTCGCCTGTCCTGCTGGTATGATCACACTCTCGGGAACTCCTGAGAAGTCGATCCCGCCGCTTGCATCACCGCTCACTGCCAAAAAGACCTCAAGAGCCTCTTCTATCGAGCCAACCCGCGTAACTTTAACATTGGAAGTCGCAGTGCCATTCTCCCAGAGAAAACTGTCAAGAGCTGCAATGGAGACTGCATTATCCGAAGCAACCGAAATCAACGCCGTAGCCTCCACCCCATCGAAAACTGCCGTCACCGTATAATTTCCAGGAAGGCTGGCGCTAAACTCTCCGGTGAGAGAAACATCGGCACCTGCTGGAGCCACAGACCAAGTTGGAGTCGCTTCAACAAGATTACGCGACCCACTCAATTCGAGATCGAAACTCAAATCACTACTCGTGGCGTCTTCTTGATGAACCTCCGCCGCAATAACATTCTCCCCCTCCACCAACAATTCCGGGTCAACTGCAAACTGAATCAGAATTCCCTCGTAGGTCGATGAGATATCATTCCACGCTTCAGTCTCGGAACTCACGGTCCCCAAAGTTAAATTATCACGAGCAATCTCAGAGCCATTCAAGAAGACCCGCACGCCATCATCTCGCTTCACCGATAACTTCAATCGTGACACTTCGCTCACATCCGTCGCCGAAAACCTTCGGCGAAACCAAGTCGTAATATGCTTGTCCCCCGCATCTGAACCATAACTGACCACCGTCGCCTGGCTATCACCATAACCCAACTCCGCCACGCCAGACGCCCAAGCCGAGTCATCAAAACTCCCATCTACCCAACCTGTTCCTGGATTGACTCCGGTATCAAGATAGCTCCAAGTATCGCCCAATGGCACGAAAAAATTCTCAGTTTGAGTATTGTCCCAAACTTGTGCCGTAAACTGCACCGAGGTCGCAATGTCAGCCGAAGCAAAATCAGGCGTCACCGTCAATACTTGCGCAGGCGCTCGAGGAACCACTGACAGGTGACCCCAAAAATCTACCCCTTCAAGAGTCGGACTAGGTGTGACAGGCATTGCCATCGCTGATTGAAAGACCTCTCCATCCTGCGTCACCTTAATTATTATTTGCGACGCAGTCGAAAGACCCGCCAAAAGATACGTTCCGTCCTCCATCGTGATTGACTGTTGATCCGAACCTTCCACGAAGACCCGCGCTCCCCCTACTGCCAAGCCGCCTTGCAAAACACGGCCACTCACCATCCCATTGCTGGATGGGTTTCCCACTTTAACCAAGACCCGATCTCTAGAGATACCGCCTTTACGATCCGAGCATGTCACCGTCACCGTATACCATCCCTCGCTGGTCCATCGACGAACCGCATCCGCCTGATTCATACCCTCCAGTGCAAATTCATTTCCAATATCATAATCCCACGCATACGCCAGCGTGTCACCATCCGGGTCGGTTGCACTCGTCGTGAAAACGACATTCTGACCCACCGGCACCGCCAAAGTATTTGCTTTAAGAGAAACCGTCGGGGGACGATTCGTTCCTCCTTCAAAAACCGCAGACAACTTTGGCTGAATCAAAAAGTCCGAACTTCCCGAGCCATTGTTTAAACCATGAATCGCGAGAACATTCTCTCCCGGCACAAGACTAGCCAACCCCAAATCAACAATGAATTCTCGATAATCTTCCGCCAAACTGTCCCTGCGGTTACTAGTTGCACCAGAATCCCATCCTGGAGATCCCGGAGCATTATCCTCAGCGATTTTAACGCCATTCAGATAAGCCACGAAGCCATCGTCATATCGCATCCTGAGTTTCAGCGAGGAAATATCAGCAAGATTTAGTCCTCCATTAATGGTAAACGGAACTCGAATATAACAGGACTCGCTGTTGTTTCTCATCGGCGTTCTTACATCCACCCCCAAATAAGGGAGGTAGTTTGAATTAGTATCGTAGCCCACTCCCAACAGTCCTGACAAAGGCCATGCACTGTCATCAAAGTTCAGTGCCGTCCAGTCCGTTCCCGTTGCAGTCAGGGAATTGGGGACCGTGGCGGTGCAAGCGTCATTTTCGGTCAAGAGAGACACTTCGTTTCCCGTCGCTAAGTGGACGTGCACATCAATATACTCATTAGGCGCCGTTCCACCACGTGAGATCGGGGTGACGCTAACATTACTTTCCGAATCGGTGTAAGTCCGCCCTATCAAAAGAGGAGCATCCCACTTATCGCTATTATCTCGAGTCGTCGAACCACTTCCTTTCGACCCTTCATCGGAGTAGGGCGTCATGTCCAACAAGGTGCTTGTGCCTCCACCGCTACCTGACCAGTTAAATAGGATCCCATTCAATAAAAAATCATTATCAGAATTTCGATTCGGCTGGCGCCAAGCCGTACGATAGCTCAACCAATATTTCGGATACAATCCTCCCGACGGAATCCGAATCGCCCGAAGTCCCGTGACGTCTTGATCATCGTTTTGATAAAGTCGATACGTCCCCGACTGATCACCCGTGGTAATATCAGCAATGTCGTTGCCAGTGACCCAGTCCAGCCGCCACTTTTCGTGCGCCGTGAAATGGGGCAAAACCGGGTTATTCATGTCACTTCCGTTCTGCGCGCTCATCAAACTAAATCGATGTCCATACTCTATCCGGCCAGCACCATTGCTCGGAGTCGATCCACGCGGGCTCAGATCGCTCGTATAATTATAGTAAGCATGCGACAATCCCAAGTTATGCCCAAATTCGTGACCCGATGTCCGCAAGGAAGTGTAGCCCTTCTGATGGTGACTTTTCCGCCCACCCACCTGCGCTATTCCGGCATAACTACCAATCCCGCCATCCGAGATAATGGTGTAGAAATCATAATTCCGATAGTCCCAGTCCAGCCCTTTTGAATCCCCAAGAATAATCGCAGTATCGCGAGCCTCGTCCATCATCTTCCCCAGTCCCTGCCCGACATACCCCGACTTGTTTTCTGTCAAAGTAATCACGTCTGGAAAAACCGTAATGACATTCAGTTTCCTATACGACGCAATGCGGTAATGCTCAGCAACGTCGTCCTGATCACTCTGTGCTTTTGCTAGAGAAACCGGTTCATACGCGGGGTCCTGATCCGCAAAGCGAACCCGTAAATAAAGAATCCTCTTGGCTCCCTCTGTCCAAGTGCTCTCAGCTATCAAAGATTCACTCTCCCGGACCTGTGCTGGGCCTAGAGCATCCTCGTCCGCCACCGTCATTGCGATATAAGAATCAAGCTCCTCCTCACTGGCAAACTGCTTTCGCACACCAAACGACTCGGCCAGCAATCCCTCCCGTAAAACCGGGTCAGGCGAAACTGCCATCACATCATCGATAGAAATCCCATGTATCGAGATCCGGTCCTTAGTCAACAATTCAGCCCGGCGGCCATAAGTAAACGCTCGATAGCGCTTTTCACTCACTGTCACAAAGCACACCTCTTCCGGTAGACCTGCCGGCCGAGCGAACCCACCAGTGTAACAACTCACCACACGCTCAAACTCTCCTGCATCAGAAACCGAAACCTCTAGCAACTCACTAATTTCCTCTGGAAGCCCCACTCGATCCTCATCTAGGACCGCTCTCCTTAGAGCCTCTTTCGGATTGGTCACAATTAAGCGTTTCATCGTCACCCTTCGCTCTCGGGCAAGAATCAAGCCTTCATCCAAATCCATCCGCACACCAGACTTACGATACCCTCCCAACCACTCCTGAAATTCTTCCGGCGCTTCCCGGACAACATCAATTTTTTCAGGAAGTCCTCCCTTGTGAACCTGCGGCACTGCCTTCACCTCCCCATATTGGGACTCCACAGGCCGCCGACTCACCCACACCAGAAAAACCAATAGAACAGGCATTCCGATACAGATCAATCGCACTGGCTTCATTAATTATTGGGCAAAGTTATGTATAAACCCCCTTGAGGCCAAAAGCAAATTTCAGCACCTCTAAATTAGAAGCTTAGCGCTTAAAATGCCGATCAGCAAAGCGCAAGTATTGTTCCCAATCATACGCCGTAACTGCATGTGCCCCGTTCCGGAGATGATAGCCGATCGTGCCTTGAACTGCGGTGTTGGGTTCGGGCATTTGCGGGCTTGGCAAACCGGTCTTTCCCAAAAGTTCATAGATCGGAGAAGCAGCGAGCGCAGCGAGAAATTCTCCTTTGGGGTCAGCCCATTGATCCTGAGTGGCGCTCGCGACGTAGAGAGGACGGGGAGCTACGAGCGCTAGCAGCATATGCTGATCGACTGGGAGGTCTTGTTCTCGATGAGCGAACTCTGCGTGATTATCACAGAACCAATAGCCAACGGGCTTGATCATGTGGTGAATCCGCTCACCAAACTCACGGCGATAGAGCGCAGCACCACCACATCCTGAGTTATTGCTAATCACAAGGCCGAAGCGCTGATCCTGAGCCCCTGCCCAAAGGGCAGTTTTCCCAAGACGCGAATGCCCAATGACCGCAACCTGTTTTTCATTGATAGCCGATTCGGATTCAATGATGTAGTCAAGCATCCGCGAGAGACCCCATGCCCAGGCTCCAATAGTGCCCCATTCCCCCGGATCAGGTTTGGATTGATTATCGCGGTAAAAGAGCGGGTGAATGCCATCAGTGAAATCGTGTTGATAATTATCTGGATCAATATCTCCACAATAAGCGGTAGCAACAGCATAGCCCCTCTTTATGAGTCGTTCAATTTGCCAACGTTCGTGGTAGACACCTCGAGTAGCTTCGGTCGCTCGATTATTCTTAATTCCAATTTGAGACTTCCCAGCCATCCATCGAGGATTAATTCGGATCTTTGGGTCAGCGTGGACGGTCTGATTACCGTAAAAATTGAGACCCATAAAACAGGGCACTGGTTCGTCTGCTTGGTTAGGGAGGTAGACAAGGAGATCAATCGACAACTGGCGCGCGTCATCAATGATAATCGAAATCTGCTTTCGGGTGGCATTTCCACTAAGTGCTTGTGGATCAGTATCAATAATCCGAGTTTGGAAAGGCCCAAGATCTGTAGAGGGCGTTTTCCCATAGATGTGACTCTCAAGAAGAGTTTGAATCTCAGGACGTCGTTCTTTATACCAGTTCCTTACGAGTTTAGCCCCCCTAAGGTCGGACTTTATTAATTTAGGGAGCCGGTATTCAGGCACTTTTCCCTCGACGTAGTTCGTATCGGCTGGCTCGGCGCCATTTAGAAACGAGACGAGAGAGAAGAGGACGACAAAAAGCCTGATTTCCATGTTCCCTTCCAGTGACTTAATCGAACGTATCATTCACCCATCATACGATTCCTACTAAAAGGCACCATCGAAAATTAGACTTAAGATAGGAGACTCAATTGGATCAAAATCTACGCGGAAACGCTGGTCTCATGAACGCCTGCTCCCCCATCTTTTTCACTTTTCTGATTCACCAAGATGATGCGCTCAGCCATTCAACCTTAAAAAGGATTAACCCCGTTGACAGAAATACTCTCTCAGCAGGAGTAAGCAACTTTATGAAAGTCTTAAACCAGTGGCTTATAGCCGGTCTCATCTTGACAAATTTCACCTTTGCCGAGGAAGACAAAGATCTTAACCCGACTCCTCTTTTCGACGGAAAGTCCCTGCAAGGCTGGACTGCGCTACCAGGAGGCGCTTGGTCTGTTGAAAATGGAGCGATCGTAGGCCGGAGCCCCAAAAGTGAAAAACGCCACGGAATGCTTTTGTCCGATAAGCAATACTCTGATTTCGTGGTAACCGCCAAATTTCGGGTTTTATCGGGAGACAGTGGGTTTTATTTCCGTTCAGAGCGGGTCAAAAGCAACGTGAGCGTCAACGGCTTCCAAGTAGAAATCGACACATCTCAGGAAACCGGAGGCTTATACGAGACAGGCGGACGAGCTTGGGTGCAAAAACCTGACCTCGAAGCTGTGAAAAAACGAGACTACAAGCCCGGGGAATGGACTAGCCTTGAGCTCCGCGCGATTGGCCGCGATATCAGAGTCAAAATTAACAACGTCCTTTCGGCTAAACTGACCAAGGATAAAGGCCGGCTTAAGGGCCGCTTTGGACTTCAGCTCCATGGGGGCCAAAATATGCACGTCGAATATAAAGACATTCAAATCACTGAACTGACCGAAGAAGGTGGCTTCGTGGAACTGTTTAATGGGAAAGATCTCACCGGATGGCAAACCAATGGAAACTGGGTTATCGAGAAAGACAATGTCATCACCTTGAAACCTCGGCCCGGTGAAAGCGGGTGGCAACGCTATCTCGATTACCTTACGACAAAACGTAAATACAAAAACTTTGTTCTCGATCTCGAATTCAAGTTCAAAAAAAAAGGGAACTCCGGGGTCTTCATGCGAATTGGCGATCTGAAAAATCACGTCAATAACGGCTTTGAAGTTCAGATTCTCGACACCCACGGAAAAAAGAAATTTGGGCACCACGATTGTGGAGGAGTGATCCGAACATCTGCTCCCAAAAAAATGGCAGTGAAGCCAGCCGGAGAATGGAATCGCTACACCATTACATTAGACGGCAGTCAACTTAAGGTCATCCTCAACGGGGACCTTATTCAGGATCTCGACTTGAGCCAATCCGCGATGAAAGATCGTCCGAATGAAGGATATATTAGCTTCCAAGACGAAGCAAAACGGATCTGGTATCGAAACGTCCGCCTCAAGGAACTTCCCTAAGCTTTTTCCATCCCATCAATTCTCAGAATTGCGGACGCCTCTAAAGGCTTGATCCGCTCTCTCTTTATCTTATTTTGCCTCGGACCTCGGTAGGCCTTGTCCCTCATCCGGTCTGCCCAACGGCGACTCCCCACCCCTTTCCAGTAAAAAATTCCTAATAGTTCATGAGAAATAAACGCATTGTCATCATTGGTACACGCACGTGGGAGCTCACTTCGATTCACATGGAATATTTTATCAATAATGATGCCCACGTTGTCGGTATCTTGGAATCACCTACCGAAGGGATCACGACGACGACATCAGGAGGTAGCTCCAGCAAACCCATCCATGTGATCGCTGAAGAACAAGACATTCCGATTATTTGTGGTAAGCCCAAAGATGATGGCATTATGGATCAAGTGCGTAAATGGGCGCCCGATATCATTGTTGTCATTGGATATCAATTCTTCTTACCCGACGAATTTCTCAACATCCCGCCTATGGGCGTTGTAAACTTCCACACATCCCTCCTGCCCCGCCATTGTGGCAGACATCCAGGCTTCTGGACAATCTGGTATGGTGATGAGAAATCAGGCATGGCCGTTCACTTCATGGACTCTGGATTGGATACCGGTGAGATTGCCTATAAGTCGTATGTGCCGGTAGAAGATGGTGACACGGTCGATACGCTCTATGATCGAATCTGGAAAAATGATGAGCCTATGATCAAGCAGCTGCTTGATGATATTGAGACCGATACCATTCCTCGGACCCCCCAAGACAAAAGCCAATACACCTACAACTATGTCCCACATGAAAAAGATTTTGAACTCGATTTCAGACAAGACGCTCAGCTGTTAGTGAATAGACACTTAGTGAAGCCCTATAAGTCATACATCGTTCTTAACCGCAATCATTACTCAGTTTACGAATGCCAAGCGATTGATGAACCAACGACATCCCGTAACTTCAAATTAAATACACCATACGAATGTAATGGGAAATTGGTATATATGACACCAAACAAATGGCTTCAAATTGACCAGCTCATGCTCGAAGACAAACCTCATCCTGCGCTAGAACTTGCGCAAGAGAAGGTCGGGGAAATCAACATGATTAAAACGGGGTAGAGGATAAGACCCTTTCTCTCTGTCCGATCCGGTCTGACGAAAATGCTCCCCGCCATGAGATTAGATCCCCAAGCGAGTGCTTTTCTTGCCGCTGTCGCGGAACTGAATTCACCAAAATATGAAGACCTCCCGGCCGACGAAGGCCGAGAGATCTTCGCAAATCTCTCCGATTTTTTTGGCAACGGGCCGGAAGCTGCTTCGCAACAAGATATCGAGGTGCCAAGTGGCCCCAAACTGCGCCTCTACCGCGCAGCCGGTCAAGGTCCACAACCGTGTGTAATGTATTTCCACGGTGGAGGCTGGGTGCTGGGGAATATTGAAACGCATGATACCTTGTGCCGCCGTATCTCCGCCCAAGCGAGTGTAACCGTCGTTTCTGTCGAATACCGCCCGGCTCCTGATCACGTATTCCCCGCCGCTATCAATGATTGCTATAATGCAACGCGATACGTCTCGGATCACGCCTCAACACTGCAAATCGATCGGTCTCGTATCGCCGTAGCTGGAGACAGCGCGGGAGGCAATCTTGCTGCTGCAGTATCTCTCAAAGCCCGCAACGAAGAAGCTCTGCCGATCCATTCTCAATGGTTAATTTATCCAATCACCGACGCCAACACAGAGACCGACAGTTACAGTAAATACGCTGATGGTTACGGACTGACCAAGGATCTTATGGCTTGGTTCTGGGATCAATATGTCCCTAAGGTCGAGGAGCGGGAACATCCGCTCGCCAGTCCGTTACAGGCGCTCTCCTTTAGCGGACTTCCTCCTACCTATTTGCTGAGCGCTGGTTACGATGTGCTCTACGACGAAGGCCAAGCTTATGCTGAGCGGTTACGTAACGCAGGGGTTCCAGTCACCGAACAAGCTCACCCCGCTATGTTGCACGGATTTCTGCATACCTCTGAACCCTTTGATGAAGCTGTCACTGCCATGACCCAACTCACCTCTGCGATAAAAGACTTCTTCGCGTCCGAAGACAGATAAGCACTCGGCCTTTCCACTGCAAATTTCTACGTTTTAAATCAAGCTTTGGACCTTTAGGATGCCCAACTATGAGCGCGACCTCTACACGTCTCCTTTATACGCTATTGCTGTTCGCCTCGATCATCAGCAAGGCTTCTGCTGACAAAGCATTTATCCACCCGGGCCTTCTTCACTCCCGAGCTGATCTGGATCGTATGAAGGTTGCGGTGGCAAAGAAGAGAACTCCAATTTTTGAGGGCTTCAAAGTGCTGTCAGCCAGCCCGCGGTCGCAGGCTAGCTACCGTAGACTAGGACCTTTTCCTGAAATCGGAAGAGCTCCAACCATTCGTATGAGCGAAGCCAAAAGCGATGCGGAGGCCGCTTACCAGAATGCTTTGATGTGGACTATCACGGGCGAGCAGGCCCATGCCGACAAAGCGATTGAGATCATTAACTCCTGGGCCGGCTCACTTAAAAAAGTGACCGGGATCGATGGCGTCCTAGCAGCGGGACTGCAGGGCTTTAAGTTTGTCAACGCTGCCGAACTCCTCCGCCACACGAACTCTGGCTGGTCCGAAGAAGATGCCAAACACTGCGAGAAATGGCTCATGGACGTTTGGCATCCCACAATCAAGCACTACGCCCACTTCGCTAATGGCAACTGGGAAACCGCCGCATTACAAACAAAGATGGCAATCGCCATTTTCTGTAATAATCGTCAATTGTTTGAGGCGACGGTCCGATACGCGATTGCTGGAGCAGGCAACGGAAGCATTTCTCATACGATCGTCTCCCCGAGTGGCCAATGTCAAGAATCCTCGCGTGCCCAGCACTATGCACAGCTGGGACTAGGCTTATTAGCTTGCGCAGCCGAGGTCGCGTGGAACCAAGGCGTTGACCTCTATGGCTGGAGAGACAATCGTATTCTTGCGGGTTTTGAATATTGCGCAAAGTATGGGCTTGGTGAGGATGTTGATTACCAGCCCTACCTTGATCGCACTGGGAAGTATGGAATCGGCGGACGTAATAATCCTTACACCAAAATATCCCCCGCCAGTCGCGGTAACTTTTACCCGATCTTCGAGCGCCCGTTCAACCACTACGTAAAACGCCGGAGGATCGAGGCGCCTTACTCCGCTCAAGTCGTCACAAAGAAACGACCGGAGGGCCACAGTGGAGATCACATCGGACTCGGCACGCTCACTCACTGGAGACCACCATTCGAAACAGCCAAGACGACTAAACCACCCGGCGTGCCAGCGGGTCTCATCGCTCGCACTACTCGCGAAGGAATTCGCATTACTTGGGTGGGGTCAGTAGAACCGGACAGCTGTGTCGATGCCCAAAGTTATACGGTGTATCGTTCAACAGACTCCAGCGGACCTTACCAAAAAGTTGCCACCCAGATTTCCTCCCCCGGCTACCACGACACAAACGCAAACTCTGGAACGCTCTACTTTTATACAATTACTGCCTCGAATGAAACCGGCACAAGTGCGAGCTCCGCAAAGCTCGCAGCGAGTTCAGGTTTGCCGGGTACTTTTATGAGCATGGATGTCGGCAAAGTCGGACTCCCCGGCTATAGCGAGTTTAATGGCCAAACCTTCACCATGGAGGGCGAAGGTCATGATGTCGGCGGCACAGATGACTCCTTCCATTTCGCCTACGCGCCAATGACTGGCGACGGAACGATCACCGCGCGCGTCATCAGACCGATGAGTTCGCAGTGGACGAAACCCGGCGTAATGATGCGTGAGAACCTCGATGCTGATTCGCGCCACATATCGGTATTACTCATGCCGCACTGGAGTGGCGCGCTGGTCACCCGGTCAAAAAAGGGCGGTGAAACAGCCATCCACAAGGCGCGACATCTCGGCGAAAAGCATATCATCAAAAAAAACCGTTTGAGCACGCCTTACTGGTTACGCCTGATTCGCTTCCGTAACCGCTTCACTGGCTACATGTCTGCAGATGGTTACAACTGGAAAGATCTTGGCTCTGTCGAGATTCCCATGGCACAAACTTTTTATGTAGGTCTCCCTGCTTGTTCACAACTCGACAAAGTCACTACTACCGTGACTTACGACCACGTTAGTATTCCAACTTGGCGAACACCTCCCCCCGATAGCAAAGACAACCTCATCGCCGCTCGCCCCGAGCCACGCTGGCACAAAACTCCTTGGCTCGAAAGACACCGCGCTTTTAACGCGCGTGTAAAAAAGGGCAATGTTGACCTACTGATGATCGGCGATTCGATTACCCATTGGTGGGACAAGGAAGGCGAGGCTGGTGGCAAAAAAATCTGGGATCAATATTACGCAAAACGCAATGCCGTGAATCTAGCGATTAGCGGCGATCGCACCGAGCATGTGTTGTGGAGATTGGAGAATGGGAACATCGACGGCATCTCGCCCAAGCTCGCCGTCCTAATGATTGGCACTAACAACCACAGTAGTAGCCCGCCTGAAGTTACGGCTCATGACATCCAGCTGATCGTAGCGAAACTAAGGTACAAGTTACCGAAGACGAAAATCTTAGTGCTAGGGATTTTCCCGCGTGGTGGCAACGATGATGATACCGCTAGGCAAAAGAACATGAAGGTCAATAAACTCATCTCTAATATTGGCGATGAAGATGAAATGATACACTACCGAGATATCGGCGCGACTTTCCTCGACGGCCGCAGAATGAAAAGCGATCTCATTCCCGACGGCGCGCATCCCAACCAGAAGGGCTACGCAGCATGGGCAAAAGCAATGGAACCGATAGTTTCGGAGCTACTCGGAGAGACCACCCCCATAGGCAAATAGGACCATCTCAAGCATCCACCTTAGCAGTTTCGTACAGCCGAGATTATGGCACCCTTGTTTCAAACCCCTTCGTAAAGTGATCCAAGGAGCGGCGGGAGCCTCATCAAAAAACCGTCATTAAAAGGGGGCAAAACTTCGCCTTCGATATGCCATTCTAATTCACGAGGGGAACCATCCCATTTCGGAAATAGCCGATGCCCTCTTAGTCGCTCGTTAGGCAATCATATCAATCAGTCATTCCCCAAAAGGCCAGCCTTCAAATTCGCCACAAGACTGGAGGGCTAGGACTGCAAATGCAGTGCCAGTATTTGTGATGTAATGCTTACTGTCTTCTGCGGGAGAACGTGTAAACCAACTCCCGCTTTGACGTTGATTGTTCTTCAGCCATCTTATTCCCTTTTGAATACGATCATCTTCGGCAGGGATTCCCATTTCGCGAGCAACGATAATCGCGAGGCCAGTCCCATAAGCATCCGGGGTATTGGGATCGTGAGGCTTTTTATCCATGCGCTCATAATCTTTCCAATCAACCAAAAATGCCGGCGTAGCCCACCCTCCGCCATGGAGCTGCTTCGATAGCATTTCCTCGAGGACCTCCTTACGCTTCGAGTCCTCCATTAAGCCATCGACTCGTATAGATGCCCAGGCGAGCATCATACGATGATGGAGAGAGTGCGCCCGATTGTCTTTCAGGAACTGGCGTATCTTTTCCATTCCTTTTTTGGCAGCCTCGCTTTCCACATAGTTTCCCGGGGCGATTCCGACAGCCAGGGCGGCCAGTGTCACCCCAAAGTGGTCATCAATCTCCATTGGAGCCCATCCGCATTTAGCCCAGTCCCACCCACCATCACTCCGTTGCGTCTTCCACATCATGTCCAACGTTTGCCGAGTTATGGCCGATAACTTCCCTGAGGTCTGGACGTCATTAAAAGCAAGGGCAGACCCTACGACTACCGGATTGTATGCGTGCTTTGGAGGGATTTCTCCTTTTCCCCACCTCTCCATGAAATAGCTTTCAAAAAATCCCCGAACTTCCCCAGAGTCTTTCAATACCTCGCTTAGGGCGGGTCGAGCCATGAGATAAGCCATATTAGTATGGCAAGTGACACAATTACGGCGCTTTTGCCATGCGAGTGACGTGTTGTCGAGATATCGGGCCGCTTGTTCGGCTGAAAACCTTTTTCGCAGTGGTTCGTCTGCTACGATTCTTTTTGCTGAGGAAACGTTTTCTAAAGTGATGAGACCTGGCTCTTGGCAAAGTCCACGCGAAACAAAAACCAAAAATATAAGACAAAAACTAAGATATCCTTTCACTGAAAATTCTGTGTATTAACGTTCACTTCCAATCCTATTGTTATCGGCATGCCGGAGCGAGCCAATTTCTCCGGTGGCGCCTCCTTCAGTGTCTCCGATGTTGCTTGCCACATTAGAGCGAGACAAATACCTACGAAACACGCTATGAGAATCCACCTCATTATCTTCACGATCACCTCCGGGTTTTTCCTAGCACCCTGCTGGAGCGAGATCAAAAAATCCGCCGATGCTCCCCAGCCACTTTCCCCAAAAGAAAGCGCAAAACAGATCCGTTTACCGGAGGGATTTCGTATCGAGCTCGTCGCCAGCGAACCAATTGTCGAGGAACCTTCATGTATCGCGTGGGACGAGCACGGACGCGTCTTCGTCTGCGAATTGCACGGCTACAATATTGAAGGTCATATTGATACCGAAGAACTGAACAAGACGGGGAAACTCGATAAAACTGTACGGCGCGTGCGCTGGGAGTTCCAGGAAGGACCTATCGCAGAAGCGGCAGCAAGACGGCAGACCGGAACGGTAAAATTACTTACTGATACAGATGGCGATGGCCTCATGGACAAAGCCACCGTGTGGGCTGACGACCTACCACCATGCTATGGCATTGTGCCCGCGAATGGAGGAATCATCGTGACATGTGCGCCACATATCATGTTCTTCGCTGATCGCGATGGCGATGGAGAACCCGAGGTCCGGGAGACCCTTTTCACCGGCTTTGCCACCAACACGATCGAACGTGGTATCAACAATCCGATCTGGGGACTCGACGGCTGGATCTACATCGGCAGCGGCAGCGGTGGAGGAACAATTACGGGGCCAAGGCTCAATACGCCCTTTGAAGTAGGGAACTCAGATTTCCGCATTCGGGCCGACGGCAGCGCAATCGAACGAGTAAACGGTAGCGTGCACACCTTTGGCCTGACAATGAACGACGTTGGCGACCGGTTCCCTTCATCCGGCGGAACCTCGGTCCGCTACGCCCTTCCTCTGCCCCATCGCTACCTTGCCCGAAATCCTCATGTCCCGTCACCCAACGACACACACAACGCTTCGAATTATAATCGTGGCTTCCGCATTAGCGAACCACACCCGTGGCGTGTAAGGCGCCGCAGTGATCCAGCGTGGGTGAAATTCTACGGTGACCGCGAAACGAACAGCAACTACTTCTCCGGAGGGTGTAGCACCACTTACTATGGAGGAACGCTTTTCCCTGCGCGGTATCGCGGCAATCTTTTCTACTGCGAACCATCCCTTAACATCATCCACCGCGCCGTTCTGAACCGCGACGGCGCAGGCTACAAAGCAACCCGCGCCCCAGAAGAAATGGAGTCAGAATTCTTGGCCTCGACCGATCAATGGTTCCGCCCCGTGAACCTTCGCACCGGCCCTGACGGCGCGCTCTACATTGTTGATATGTATCGCGAAATTATCGAGGATTACTCTGCAATTCCGCGATTTCTCCAGCAACAATATGGCCTCGACCGAGGTAGAGCACACGGTCGGATCTGGCGACTTGTCCCAAAAAATACCAAAGTCCAAAAATCTCCAAATTTTTCCAAGCTCAGCGGAATTGAATTAGCTCAAGAAATCGGGAGCAATAATCCCTGGAGAAGAGAAACAGCACAACGCCTGCTAATCGAAAGAGCAGACAAGAATCCTGCGGAGGGGCTTGCGAAACGCCTAGATGGAAATTGGCGCGGCGCAATTCGCGCACTGAATACCTTAGCCCATATCGGAGCTCTAAAGTCTTCACACGTTTTGACAGGACTTAGACATAAACACTTTGGAGTTCGTATTCACGCCTTACGCATGGCCGAACCCCTTCTGGAAAAAGACAAAAAGGTTAGAACGCATGTATTCTCCATGGTCGATACCCTTGACCCCGATCCCAGCGTTCGACTTCAGATCGCACTCACCCTAGGAACGCTTCAGAATGAAGCATCCGCCACCCGGCTTGCATCCTTGGCTCACCGACATGGGAGCGATCGCTGGATGGAATCAGCAATCCTCAGCTCTGCTAATGGCCAGAACGGATCGTGGCTATCACAATGGAAAGGAACCCCGGCTCTCGGAACCACGATGGCCGGCAGGAGAGACTCGAATGCGGTCATGAACCAGCTCTTGCATCTCAATCACTTGAATCCTGAAACCGGCATTCCTTTTCTTCAAGGTCTTATCACCGGCGCCTCTCAAGGCGATAGACCATGGCCAGAGCCAACAAACGGCTGGGAAAAGATCGCAAACCAGCTCGCTATGATGATGACCAGCACCAATGCGGAAGTTCGAAAGCTCGCATCTGGATTTGCGGCAAGGCTCCCCATCGATTCTTCCACGTATGTTAGTAAATTTCTAAACTCAGCAAAAAAACAAGCACTCGATAGTCAAACTCCACTCAATCAACGTGTCTCCGCGATCGAAATGCTCTCGATCGCTCCCTATGAAACCCTTGCTCCCGTCGCGATCAAGCTCCTTGATCCAAAACAGCCTCCCTCTCTGCAGCAAGCTTCTATTATCGCCCTCGGAAAATCTCACGATATTCGTGTCGCGCAAGAGTTGATCAAGGTCTGGCCAAGCCTTACTCCAAAGTCCCGCACAGCCGTGCTAGAAACTCTTCTTTCCCAAGAAAACCGCCTCCCAGTGCTCCTCAACGCCTTGGAAAAAAGGGCCATTCAGATTGGCGACCTCTCTGCTATCCAGCGCGAAAAGCTCATCCAAAGCGACCATGCTCATCGAACAAAAAAACTCTTGGCGGCTTTCAGCAGTGACGCTGATCTGCCAAAACGCATCGCCCGCTATCAGAAGGCTCTCACCGTCAACAGAGACGGTTCAAATGGAAAAAGTATCTACGCAAAAAATTGCCTTATGTGCCACAAGCTCGACAATGAAGGCAACGAAATTGGACCTTCTCTCGCTAGTATCTCAGGCAAACCTGATGAAGGAATCCTCATGGACATCCTTGATCCAAACGGAAAAATCGATCCCGAATACAAGCTATACATCGTCACAACTTCTACCGGTGGTTCTCACGCTGGCGTTCTAGCCAACGAATCAGCCACCAGCCTTACCCTCAAACGCCCTGACGGTAAGACCGACATCATACTGAGGAAAGACATCAAGACAATGACTACATCGGAAGTCTCCCTTATGCCCGCAAATCTACACGAACAGATCACGCCAGCGGAAATGGCAAGTCTCGTCACTTTCCTGCGCACCAAGTTTGGCAAGAGATAGAACTTCCGCATCGCTGAGGTGAATATCGAACAGCCGAAAAATGCCTATTAAAGGTCTGAAAGATCTCCTGAAGAATCTTGGATTAGAGTAACATTCTTGGCAGTAACCAACCACTATTCTATGCCAAGATTCCATCAATCAATTTACCATGAACATCGGTCAACCGGCGTTGAATCCCATTATGATAATAGGTGAGTTCCTCATGATTAATACCCAGTAAATGTAGCACTGTGGCATGAAAGTCATACCAAGGCACGGGATCAACCACAGACTTGTAGCCCACGTCATCCGTCGCTCCATATGTGATTCCATGTTTCAAACCAGCGCCAGCCATCCAGCAGCTGAAGCCAACCTGGTTGTGATCACGCCCAGTGCCCACTTGGTCGGCTCCTGATTGAGTAAATGGCGTGCGGCCAAACTCCGAGGTAAACAACACGAGCGTGTCATCGAGCATTCCGCGCTGGCGAAGATCTTTGAGGAGTGCTGCGACCGGCTGGTCAATCCGCAAGGCCTCACGGCCATGGTTACGCTTCATGTCTTCATGCCCATCCCAATTGATGCGTGGCGACCCGAATGAACCGCCGGAGAAGAGCTGCACATGGCGTACGCCCTGTTCGAGCATCCTCCGCGCCAACAAACAACTGCGCCCAAAATCCTTTGTCTCCTTGACATTCAATCCATAGCTCTCGCGAGTTGCTTCACTCTCTTTGCTGATATCGGTGACCTCTGGCACAGCAAGCTGCATCTTGGCCGCCAGCTCGTAACTTGACACCCGCGCTGCGAAGACATCCTCGAAGCCCCTTTCTTCCATATGCAGGCTATTCATCTTGTCTAAAAGTGCACGGCTATTGATTTCAACTTCCGCCGTAATCGGCCTAGCTGGGAACAGATTGCTGATAGCATTCCCCTCGCCGCTCGTCCGGAAAGGCACACCCTGGTGGACGGCGGGTAAAAAACCATTAGTCCAATTACTCGTCGAACCAGCTGGCATTCCACGAGCGTCCGGCAGGACAACATAAGTCGGCAAATTATCAGTCATGTTCCCAAGTCCATAGCTCACCCACGACCCCATCACCGGAAAACCGTTGAGACGGAATCCACTACTTTCCTGGAAGGTCGCAGGAGTATGGCTGGAAGACTGCGCGACCATGGAATTGATGACCGTCAGTTCGTCGGCAACCGTCGCAAGATGTGGGAAGAGATCGGAGATCCAAAGTCCGCTTTTGCCGCGTTGCTTAAACTCCCAATCATTTTTGCGCAGCAATCCCACTTTACCAAAAAATACATCGGGGCGCTCATCGGCTGAAAGCGACTTGCCATGCATTTCAGCAAGCTTCGGCTTATAATCAAAAGTATCGACTTGGCTCACCCCACCGCACAAACAAAGATGAATCACTCGTTTCGCCTTTGGCACGTATTGAGGCTCAACGGGAGGTGCCGCAACACCCTCCCCTACCATCAGCGAGGAAACTGCAGCCCCACCGAGCCCGCCCTTTGTCCACTCAAAGAATTCGCGTCGTGATAGTGGTTTGCCAGTCATAGTTCGATCAATTTACGTAGAGGAATTCGTTAGCGTTAAAGAGCACCCGGCAAAAAGCGGCAAGGCCGCTCTTGGCGACGAAGTCGTGGCATGGCCCGATCTCCACTGCTCTCGGCTCGCGGCCGTAGGCGAGACGAAATCCGAAGGCAATCTGGGCCTTCGCATCATCACCTGCCTCAAGTTGCAGCCGCTCGGCAAGGCGATCCGACATGCGCAAAACGAAAGAAGTATTCATGAGTGAGAGTGCCCCTAGCGGCGTAGTGGTGATACTGCGCGTCGGAGTCGTGGTCGAGGGATCGGGGCAATCAAGAGGAGACAACAAAGGATGGACGTTGCCGCGCGCCCAAGTGCGATAGATACTACGGCGATTAAATTCAGAACCCTCTGGATCAATCGGATCGTAGACCCATGAACCCTTGTGCCGGTACATCTTGAAATCACGAAATCCGGGACCTCCCATTGCGGTATTCAGTTGGCCCGCCACCCTTAGAATCGAGTCGCGGATCACCTCGGCTTCGAGCCGCCGCGGGGAAGACCGCCATAATAAAACGTTACCCGTATCAATTTTTGAAGCATCGAGATTCGGCCGCGAGGACTGCCGGTAAGTTGCAGAATTGACAATCAGTCGGTGCATTGCTTTCAAGCTCCATTTTTGCGACCGAAACTCGGCCGCGAGCCAATCGAGCAATTCTAGATGCGAGGCTTCACCACCACTAAAACCAAGATCGTTGGGTGTCTTCACTAAGCCCTGCCCAAAGTGATAATGCCAAAGCCGGTTCATCATCACGCGAGCGAACATCGGATTGTCCGGTTGTGAAATCCAGGCGGCGAGTTTCTTCCGGCGCTCGGCTTCACTTGCATTCGGGGCTAGACCGAAGTCCGCCGGCAGTGTTGCTTTGACTGCTGCAACAGCACCAGCCGAAACCTCTTCGCGAGGATCAAAGGGATTACCCCTTTCTAAGAGTTTCGTCACCGGCGAACCTGACCGGGCGCACAGCGTAGACTTTCTTTTTCTGAATCTTAGACAGCGCGCCCTTAAGGCGAGAGATCTCGGCTTTTTGCTCATTACGAGTCTTGCGCTGCATCGGAGTCAAGGCAGCTACCAACTCCGCTTTAGTGACATAACGAACATTCGCCGAGATTGCAATCTCCTCGGCTGATAGAACGCGATCATATAACTGCGCCCTATCAACTTGACCCGCCAACATGCGCCCAGCACCCGCGCTATTCCCGTGACGCAGACCGAAGAGCACCTGGTGATTCTTGGCAAGATACTTCGATCTCCCCGTGCGGTAGGTCTTCCCATACAACTTGCCGTTCCGATAGGCTGTGATAGCCCCGTCTTCTGCATAGGTCATCGCAATATGCACAAAGCCACTTTTAGCATCAATTTCCTCACGCCCACCAAAGCTTTTGGAGCGAGTATAACTATTGCTCCCCGACATCCAGCGTCGTGGTTCACGCTCGCCGAATACGATCGCGTCGAACTGCCCTCCATCGACGTTTTGAACCGAGATCGCTGAACCTCCGCGCTGATCAAGATTATCTAACTTCACCCAGGCCTCGAGTGTCTTTGCACCCAACTCTCGCGGCATGCGCGCTGTAATGACGTAGTCATCTTTACCGTCGAGATGCAAGACTCCGCCGATTACGCGCGCTCCTCCTCTAGCTTCGCCGTGTGCGGATCCAATTTCGTCCCGGAGGTCCGTGTCAAAAGGTCCAACGAGAAATTGGCCTCACCCGATTGACCGCCGAGACGATTCTTTTATCAGAAGCGAGAATCTTCTGTGTGATACGCTGCTCGGACTCCGCTAATTCTGCGGTGACCGCATCAAGTAAATTTTGTAACGCTTCTGGATCGCCACCAGCGGGGACCTCCCGATCACCTCGGGTGACTCCAGCCAAGGCAGAAGCCATTTGATAATACTCCTTCTGCGTGATGGGATCGAACTTATGATCATGACAACGTGCGCAATGCACGGTGAGCCCAAGAAAGCTCTGCGCAACCGTGCCAACCAGGTCTTCCATCTCGTCCTGACGCATGATTTTACGCTGTTTTTCTCCGTTCGGTTTTAGCCCATCAAATGCTCCGCATACCAAAAACCCGGTTGCGGTAATCGCATCTGGATTATTGGGCTCTAAGACATCTCCTGCAATCTGCAGACGCACGAAGCGATCATAGGGCATGTCTTCGTTGAAGGCATTGATCACCCAGTCGCGATAAGGCCACGCGTTTTCGCGCAACTGATCGTACTCGAAACCTTGGCTCTCTCCAAAACGTGCAACGTCTAGCCAGTGCCGCGCCCAGCGCTCGCCATAGCGTGGCGAAGCAAGTAAGGCATCAACATCCCCTTCGACACCAAGATCCGGCGGAAGTCCAACGAGATCAAAATACAGTCGCCGGGTAAGAGTTTGCTTATCAGCCTCAGGACTAGGCTTTAACCCCTCAAGCTCGAGTTTTGCCAAGACAAAATCATCAATCGGATTACGAGCCCAACTCGTATCAAAAACCTCAGGGACATCTGGCCGGTCAACTGGCTGGAGTGACCACCAATTCTCGTCGCCGCGCTCGGCAGCAAAAATAGGCAGCAAATAGCTCACAAATATCGATAGCGTCGTAGTCAGAAAACGTCTCATCACCGGCTTTTCCATTCTCTACGAATCACACCCGGAGGCGAGCGTATTCATAAGTTGAATGGATTTCAGAATTTGGATGGTGTCGCCGGAAGGATCCAAAATAGTGACGCTGAGCCCGCCATACTGTGATTCCAGCCATTGGCCTTGGCAAAGCGAATGAAGGCAAACCTTTGGCGAACCAATCATTTTGATTGAATCAAACAGATCCAACGCCAGTCAAAATAATATGCAGCGCCTTTTATACCTCATCGCACTTCTCGGTATTGCTGTTTTCTTTCCAAGCTGCTCGCCAGCTCGGCAGTATTATCAACCACTTACCCAAAGACCAAGTCAGCCGTGGAAAGGGGACTCGTCCTCCTGGGGAGGATACACTGAAAACACCATCAACAAAAATCGAGTTCGAGTCGCTTTTGAGACGTTCAACCGCCCTGGCTCAAATTTCGCGAGTTATTTTGTCCATGTCCGCGCTGCGGAAATTGCCTTGACCCGCGGGAAAAATACCTTCTGGTTGGATGACGAAGGAACGAAACAATGGACAGAGGAAAGCCACTTCCCCGCATACACCATTCCCGGATATTGGGAATTTAGAGAACGCGAAATCTCTCGTTGTTCACGTGATTGTGAAAAAGGATGTCGGGAACATACGGAGATCGTAAGGGAGAGTTTTTGGGTGCCGGAGCGTTATGTCCCGCCACACACTAGCGTGAACTTACTGAGTAAGGCCGAAATAATTATGTCGACCAAACCGACAGGAACGCGACTAAGAGCGACTGATATCATTGGCGACGCACTTAGTAACAACCACGGCTTTGGCAAGCCGAAGTTCAGCTCGAATACCATGAACGCCTACGAAGCCCGTATGACAAAGCCAACCCTCTGACGACCTATTGAAAACCAGAAAGAATCACACCTTTCCTCTCTTGATTGATTTCTGAGGTAATATTTCGAATGAGAGACCCAATGGTTGAAGCATGCCTTATTCGTGAAGTGATACGCCTTGTTGGAGTAACTTTGAAAACTCTTACCTCAAATCACTCCGTCGCTTGAAATTAAGCAGTGGTGATTACCGTAATTCTATACGCCCAAGGATTTCAATAGGGTGCGACCTATGAGATGATGTCCAATTGCGCGATTGCGCTAGATGCTAGCGCAGTCCAAACTAAACAAAAAAATGAATTTTAAAAACCTCGTGCTCTTCTTTGCTCTCTTCCCAGCAATGGCATGGCTTGGGGCCTCTGATAAGCGCGAAAAGCAAACAGGCCCAAAACCAAATCAACTCGTGCAAAAATCACGCCTTTTAGAACTCACTGGAAAGTTTGATGACGCCAAACTTAGCAAAGAAGTAAGGATTCTTTGGCTATCTGGCCCCGAGGATCACGGTGGCGGCGAGCATGACTACATTCGGGTCAAAGAATTGTTCGTCCCAATGCTGAAATCTATTTCTCATATTACAGTCGAGGAAGTATTTGAATTTCCAACTCAAGAGCAATTTGATGCGGCTGACGTCCTTATTCAATACCTTCATCTCCCAGATTTGAGGGATGAACAATTCAAGATGTTAAGGAATTTTATCAGCCGTGGGGGTGGCGTCGTGTCAATCCATGAATCGTGTATCATGCGGCCAATCGATAAGGCCGAAAGGCTGGCTGAATGTATTGGTTGTTCTTGGAAAGGAAATAGAGAATCCAAGTGGAGCAAATTTGGACATGATTATCCTCTTTTCTTAGATACCAACCACCCAGCTTTTACAGGCCTTCCTAAATCGGTTCTTTTGAATGACGAGTCCTATTGGAATCTATTAAAGGGCGAAAATGTGAAGGTGATTGGAGCATTAGATCGCAACGCTGAATCTAAATCGTTTGCTGAGGTTCTTAAAAGCGATGGTGTTCGTAGTGACGCTTTCTGGACTTATGAACTAGGGAAAGGCCGAGTTTTTGGAACCACTACCGGTCATTTCACCTACACTTATTACGATCCAATTTACCGTCTCCTCCTGATGCGTGGGTTGGGATGGGTCTTAAACGAAGATCCAGCACCGCTCATGCCAATTGTTTTTGAGGGCATCACAAACGATGAGGGTCTTGTCGGAACAACCGACACAATGATGAACTATAAAAACAGGGCTCGTTGAAGGGTTCATACCTCTTTTTCCCCCACAAGAAGATTCCGAGCACCAGCTCATCTCTTACTGCCATTAAAATAAGCGACCTTGAAAATTTTAATCCATAATCAACGGAGACATCAATCTCCAGTAGGCCTGTTCGCAGTATTGACGCTACTCCTGCTTGTTGGCCCATTGTTCGCTTCAAAAGCTAATTACATCACGGAGATTCAACCGATTTTTCAAAAGCACTGTTACGCTTGCCATGGGCCTAAAAAGCAAAAGGGCAAACTTCGATTGGACACGATTTCTACCGACCTCATTAATGACCGCAAAGCCGCAAGACACTGGCATGACGTTCGCTCGGCAATCAACTTAGGAGAAATGCCTCCGGAGGAAGAACCAGCATTGAGCGCTGATGAACGACGGACTGTTCTAAGCTGGCTGAATTCGGAAATCAAATCAGCAGCCGACTTACGAAAAAGTAAAGGTGGTCGCGTGGTAATACGCCGTCTGAATCGAGCCGAATATCAGAATACAATGCGCGATCTGCTAGGACTAGATATTTCCTTTGTGTCGGACTTACCGCCCGATGGTCTCT
>CASICJ010000063.1 GCA_949373085.1 uncultured Verrucomicrobiales bacterium | reverse complement strand
GTTTCGAGATGACCATATTTTTGGGCCCGCTCGATCATGGTGTTTCCGAGGAGAACGACCGTGTCGTTATCTTCAAACGTGAGCGCTGAGACTGGAATAATGATGGAGAGGAGAGAGAGCCAGAACTTCTTCATAAATTGTGGGAGCTACCTACGCTTCTTTAGGGTTAGGTTTGTCATACAATTTCTCAATCTCAAGGGTCTCTATATCCAATCGGGATAGATCGTATCATAATCTCGTCCTGAAAGAAAATAGTGAGATTGTTGGCTAGAGAATTCATGGGACAAGTGGCTAACAGGTCATTTCGGCTTGGGTGCTTGCCTCGGTCCTGTAGATCTGGCAATTACTAGTCAGGAATTAGATTTTAATGCTGAGCATTTTTTCGCTGCTCAAAAATTTTAGACTTTATGAAAAATGTAATTGTTACCGGAGGTGGGTCAGGAATTGGGAGGGCGATTTGTCAGCGGTTGGCGGAAGATGGCAATCATGTTGTGATTCTCGATCTTGATCAGTGTGCCGGACTTGAGACGGTTGATTTAATCAAGAAAGTTGGAGGGAGTGCTGAGTGCTTGGCATGTGATGTTTCTTCGACCGAATCGGTTAAGGAAGTTTTCGCTGGGATCTTAGGAATTGATGCTTTGGTCAACTGCGCCGGTATCGCTTCGATCGGCAAAGTAGCTGATACGACCCCTGAAGAAATGGACCGGATTTATGGAGTTAATGTGAAAGGGATTTATCACTGCATTCACTTTGCGATTCCGAAAATGATTGAAGGCGGGGGAGGAGCGATTGTGAATATGGCCTCGATGGCGGCGAAAGTGGGAATTCAGGAGCGTTTTGCTTACTCGATGTCGAAGGGGGCGGCGGTGTCAATGACACTATCGGTCGCTAGAGATTATTTATCGGAAGGAATTCGTGCAAACTGCATTTGTCCGGCACGAATTCATACTCCATTTGTTGATGGTTACCTCGAGAAAAATTATCCCGAAGAGGAGAGGGCCGGAATGTTCCAAAAGCTCTCAGAGTATCAACCGATCGGCCGGATGGGAAAACCCTCGGAGGTGGCAGAGTTGGCCGCATTCTTGTGTTCGGATAAAGCCGCCTTTATCACGGGTTCCGCATATGATATCGATGGTGGCGCAACTCTGTTAAGATAGAAAATTATAGACTTATGAAATTGACCCGATTTTACGAGAATGGCGCGATCGTGCCTGGTGTTTTTGTTTCCGAAGATGAGATCCTAAATTGCGCTGACTTTGGCGAGGACTGGGGTGAAGCGTTTTTTGAAAACGATGGTTTGAAAAGGCTTGAGAAGTTTTTGCAAGAGCGGGGAGAATCGTTGCCTCAAGTGGATGCTGGAGGTGTGACTCTTGCTCCGGCAGTGGCCCGGCCGTCAAAGATTGTTTGTATTGGATTGAATTATGCTTCGCACGCCGAGGAGGCTGGGATGGAGGCTCCGAGTGAACCGATTGTGTTTTTTAAGGCTACGACGGCTTGGGCTGGTCCGAATGATGAGATCATGATCCCTCGCGATTCAAATAAAACGGATTGGGAAGTGGAGCTGGCGGTGGTAATTGGAAAGCGAGCAAAGTATGTGACCGAGGATGAGGCTTTGAATTATGTCGCTGGTTATGGAGTTCATAATGACTACTCCGAGCGCGAGTGGCAGTTAGAGAAAGGGGGACAGTGGGTGAAAGGAAAATCAGCTGATACCTATGCGCCGTTTGGGCCTTATTTGGCGACGAGTGATGAGGTTTTGAATCCGAATAATCTGCGGCTTTGGTTAAATCTAAATGGTGAGCAGCTACAGGATGGCTGTACCTCTGATTTTATTTTCAATATCCAGCAAGTAGTCAGTTATCTGAGTCGCTTCATGACCCTTTTGCCGGGCGATGTCATCTCGACTGGAACCCCAGCTGGAGTTGGTTTGGGGTTTGATCCTCCGGTGTATTTAAAAGAGGGCGATGTGGTTGAGCTTGGAATAGACGGCTTGGGAATGCAGAAGCAAGTGGCTGTTAAGGAGCACTAGAGACATGAAGATCACTTCTGCAAAAGTCCTTGATGTCCGGGTTCCGACTTCGGACAACATGTTGGGTTCTGATCCTTTTCATAAGGCGCCGGATTACTCATCAGCTGTTCTGCATTTGGAGACTGATGGTGGGTTGCGGGGTGTGTCGGTGGTTTTTACAGTCGGGGCGGGGACTGACTGGATTGGCTATGGCATAGAAGACCTCACGACCTTGGTCATCGGCTCTACTTTAGAAGAGTTCTGCGAAGCCCCGGTCAAGCTTTACCGAAGGTTGAATGATCACCACCAATTGCGATGGTTGCATGATGGCGTTTTTCGAATGGCGTGCGGGGCTATCATTAACGCAATGTGGGATTTATGGGCTAAGGCCGAGAAAAAACCACTGTGGAAATTACTCGTAGACCTCAAGCCGAAGTTTGTAGTCGATTGTATCGATTGGAGAAATCTGAAAGACGCTTTGACTCCAGAAGAGGCGTTAAAGATTTTGGAGAGGACAGGTGAAAAAAAGACGGATCGTGAGGAGGCGATGGGTGAGCTGGGGCCGAAAGCATACTGCACCGCTGGATGGCTTGGGCTGAGTGATGATGCTATTTTATCAACAGTGCGTAAGCTTCAGGAGGAAGGATTTGACGCCTTCAAAGTGAAGGTAGGATTAAATTCGTCAGAGGACGTGGCGCGGATTAAGTTCATGAGGGAAGCGATTGGAAGTGATCAGTCGCTGATGGTGGATGCCAATCAATTCTGGGGAGTGGGAGAGGCCAAGGAACATGTCGCGAACTACGTGCCGTTTGGCTTGAAGTGGGTGGAGGAACCCATCGCACGGGATGATGTTCTCGGATATGTTGAGCTTTCAGAGCGCTTCAAAGAAGAGTCGTTTCAGTTTGCTTGTGGTGAGCATGCGGCTTCTCCGGTGATTTTTAAGCAGCTTCTTAAAAGTGGAGCGGTTGGGTATTGTCAAATTGATGCCGTAAGGGTGTCTGGGGTGAATGATGTGATGGCGATCATTTTGATGGCGGCAAAGTTTGGTGTGCCGGTTTGTCCGCATGGGGGAGGGATCGCGCTTTGCAATATGATTCAGCATTATGGGATGTGGGATCAAATTGCGGTGAGCGGCCATTCCAAGACGCAATTGGTAGAGTATATTGATTTTCTTCAAGATGCAGTAGAGCAACCGGTAAGGATGAAAGATGGGCACTACCTTGCTCCTGAGGCTCCTGGATGGGGCTTAGAATTCCGGGAGGAATTTCTGAGGGATCATACCTTTCCGGGTGGGGGGATTTGGAGTAGCCGACCGAAAGAAAAGTGTGGAGTTCACTTTGAATTTAAAACGGATTAGTATTAAGTGCGATGGATTTAGAGCTGAAAGGGAAGGTAGTCGTAATAACGGGTGGTTCTAGGGGGATTGGAGCGGCCTGTGTCGAGGGTTTCGCTAGCGAAGAAGCAATTCCGGTGATCGTAGGTCGGTCGCTCGAAGATGGTGGCGCTCTCATTGAAAAATTGGGAAGAGGTCTTATGATTGAAGCCGAGCTCACTTCGGAGGGGGCTTGTGAAAAGGCGGTGTTGAAAGTCATGGAGACATATGGCCGGATTGACGGAGTGGTTCATAACGCAGGAGTTAATGATCGGATTTCTCTGAGAAGTGGAGTGGATGAGTTTGAGAATTCGTTACGAAAGAACCTTGTGCATGTTTATGCCCTCACTCACTTCGCCCTCGATGCTTTGATCGAGACGAAGGGGTTCATTGTGAACGTTTCATCAAAGGTTCCTGAAACGGGACAAGGAGAAACTTCGGGCTATGCAGCTTCAAAAGGAGCGATGAATGCTTTGACGCGTGAATGGGCTCTTGATCTTGCGGAATTTGGAATCCGGGTGAATGCGGTAGCTCCCGCCGAAGTGCTGACATCAATGTATGAAGCTTGGGCGCAGGGGAAAGAAGATCCCGAGGGCTTTTTGACGGAAGTTTGCGAGCGAATCCCTTTGGGCCATAGAATGACGAGCGTGGAGGAAATTGCAAATACGGTCGTTTTTTTGGCTTCCAGGAAATCTGGCCATACCACAGGGCAGATTGTTTATCCTGATGGCGGCTACGTGCACTTAGATCGCTCTTATTAGAACGAGCTAAAATTCAGGGTCAAAAAATTGAGGTTGTGGGAGTGAGGGTGCGAGAAAGTGGTTCGGTCGGTCCAACTGTTTTCTTAATTTGTGACGGGTTGCAATTTTTCGCGCTGAGGGCAGAATCTTTTTAAATGATCGTTCTTCTGTCACCCGCTAAGTCGTTGGATTATGAGTCGCCGCTTTTGAGCAAACGTTCCACTAAGCCGCGTTTCATTGATGATTCCGCCGAACTGATTTCGCAATTGCGGAAACTTTCGGTAGGGGATGTGGGTAACTTGATGTCGATCAGTACTAAGTTAGCGCAATTAAATTATGATCGTTTCCTGACCTGGGAGAATGAATTTACCAAAGAAAACTCCCGCCCTGCAATTCTCGCTTTCACTGGTGATGTTTACCAGGGAATGGACCTGGGTCAGTGGGATAAGGTGGATTTTGATTTGGCGCAGAAGCGGATTCGAATTCTTTCCGGGCTATATGGCGTGTTGCGACCGTTGGATTTGATGCAGCCCTACCGTCTGGAAATGGGAACAAAGTTCACCAACAAGAAAGGGAAAAATCTCTATGAGTTTTGGGGTGGTTCACTGACGGAATCCTTGAATTCCGATTTAAAAAAATCGGGATCTGACTTTGTGGTCAATCTTGCCTCGAACGAATATTTTTCAGCAGTTAAAAAGAAGGATCTTAATGGAGAACTTATCACGCCGGTCTTTAAAGACGAAAAGAACGGGAAGTTTAAAATCATCTCATTTTTTGCTAAGAAGGCGCGAGGGATGATGGCGAACCATATTATACGTAACGAGGTCACCAGTCCAAAAGACTTACAGAAATTCAAAACTGCCGGTTATCGCTATTCCAAGCAAGATTCTGACGAGTCCAATCTTGTGTTCCTGCGCAAAGAAGGTGCGGCTTAATTAGTTGACGTAGGGACGGGCCTGTTTGATAGAAATCTTACCTGACTCAGTAATTTTGAATTCGATCTCCATTGCGAAATCTCTGTTGGACCGTTGGTTGTAGAGCGTTTTGAAGCGGGCATTGACGACTTTTAAATCCTCTACAAGGTCAAGAACCTGACGCCGGGTGAGGACAGTTTCACCTTCGGGAACCTGGTTGGAGTAACGAATATACTGAATCTCGAATTGGGAGTTTCCGAAAAGCTTGGCGGCGAGGAGTTCTTCTGGAGTGGAGTTGTCTTCGGGGTTGGTAACAAGATTTTCTCGGGCCTGAGCGTTAAAGTAGTAACCTTCCCAGTTTGGGTCGAAGATGTTTTTCGCGACGGCGACGCCGTTGGCTTGCTCGTTTTTCTGATTGGGGTGAACGAGGATGCCCATGGCGGAAGAGAGATGATTGATGCGATAAAATTCGCGTTCCTCGTAAGCTCGGTAGTTCCAAAGGCTGGCCCAGACCTGTTTGACGCTTTTGCTGATATGGCCCTCGTTGTCTTTATGGGTGAATGAGTCGTAAAGACCAGCGCCATTGAAGCTGGTGGTATCCTCGGCGTTGGCGCTGGAGCGCAAGCGCGGGGTGATATCAGCGGGAAGGTTGTTTTGAAGTTCAGTCAGTTCCAGATACATCCATTGGGGCATAGTGCTTTTATTTTTAATTCGATCACGGAAGTTGGCTAAAAGTGATTCCCGAAGCGCAGGGTTACTTTGGAAGTCCGCATTAGAGATCATCGCTGCCACCTCCGGGTAGAAGCGATTATGAATCATGAATTCGTGGTAAAAATGGAAGGGAATGGCAAAGCCATCGGGTGCGTTATTGGGGAAAAGTCGTCGTAATTCGGCAACGTTGGCGGCTTTCCCCCCAAATGAATCGCTCTCGGAGAAAGCGACTCTAGAGAGTGCTGTGATTTTGGTTTCGCTTAGGTCCCGGGGTGGAGAGGAGGACTTTGTAGGTCGGATCGACTCAAAGTAGTCCTCGACTTCATCTTGGTTTGCCGCACGGATTTCAAACCCTTCCGCGGAAACTCGGTAGTAGATATTTTGGCCAATGAGAGGCGCGATTTCGGGGTGGTTGGCGGCGTCTTCTATGTAAGAGTTTGGAGTGTCGTTTTGTTGGGCCTTGAGATTGACGTGCGAGAGCGGTGTTTGGGGGACTTCAGTTATAATACCCGAGATATAGGTAAGGTCATTGGGAAGATTCTTGAAGATAACAATGTCGCGGGCGGAAAGGGTTTCCGTTCCCGTTGAGGCAACAAGGCGTCCAAACGCTTCTTGTCGATTCATGGGCTGGTAGGTGGTGCTGGAAAAGAGATCGTCGGTCTCAATCGTATGAATCGAAGAGGCGTCGTAGCGTGTTTGGTTCGCCTTTTGGAGTTGGCGCTGGGTTTCGCTGGGAGCGTGGTAAGCGAGGCGTGAGATGAAGGGAGAATTCTTCGCGATTATTTCGTAAGCTAGTTCGATCCATTCGAAGGCAATGGGATCGGTAGGCCAGAATTCGAGGGTGTAAATTCCTTTAGAGCCATCGGGTGCGATGTAGTTATCGTGCGAAACGAGGGACCCGGCGAGATTTCGGCGATTTACGGCACTAATGTAGGTGTTGCGCAAGAACTCGTCATAGTTCCTGGGGAAATTAAGAACGTTGATGGCGAAGTCGTAGTGGTGTTGATTTCGATTGATATTAAAAAAGTAGAGTTCGGGATTGGTGCGAATGTTGGTAATCAGGAATTTAACTTCCCTTACGTTTTGAGCCCCGGGAAAATTATCGCGCTTGGAGAGAGAGTTATAGCTTTCCTCGGTGGCGAGAAAGATGTTGCCGTCTCGGTTTGAAATAGGTTCGGCTGGATTGAGACCATGCCCGAGCGCGAGCTCAGCGATATCACTGCGCCCGTCGCCATCGGAGTCCAAAGGTAACTTGTTGGAAATTCGCTCAAGTTTGTAGAACCCGTTGGGTCGGGGTAGGACAGAGTCACTAAGAACGACGAATTCGGTTTCAGACGATTTGAGGTCGACGGTTTGCCATGTGTTCAAGTCCCGTGAACGGAGCAGGCGAAAGTAGTGGGAGCGAGAAGGATCGGAGCTGACCTCAAACTTCCCCCGCTCTCCTAGCGAAATGTCCTGCAGCACCTGCCCCGCAAGAGTGGTGATAAGGAATAGGGAAAGAAGAAAGCTTTTCATGGTGACAGTGCAAGAAGGACCCGAAAAGCCTTCGGGTCAATAGGCATCCACCTTATTTCCCCCCGTGGCAATCAATACGAGATCCGAGGCGTAAGTAGATTTTTCCATTCGCGATTGCCGGGGTGGCGTCGCTCCACTCGGATTCAGGGCCAGGAGAGAGGCTGCAACGTGACAATTCATCGTAGCCATCGGAAACATCGGCGGTGATCAATTGGCCTTCGCGCGAAAGGGCAATGAGCTTACCATCGGCAATGATGGGCGAGGCATAAAAATTAGCCTGTATTTTCTGGGTCCATACGACTTCACCCGATTTGGCTTCAAGCGCGGTCAGCACTCCTCCGTCGGACAAAGCGAATACCGTTTTACCATTTGAAACGGGAGTTGGAACGTAAGGGGTTTTTCCTTTCATATGCCATGCGATTTCAGCGGCTCCTCCTTTTTTTGAGGGTGGGCGGACGGCAAAATAGACTCCATTTTTACAGCCAACGGCGATGAGGGCTTCTTTACTGTTTGATCCAGCGAGAACATTGATGGGGGAGACAATCGTTCTCTGTTTCATGGTTCCGGGAAGCGACCAGTTTTTCTTGCCGGAAGTGAAGTCGAGAGCGACCACGCCATGTGCTTGGCTCGCGAAGACCACTTCGAGCCCGGCTGAGGTTTTGTAAACCAAGGGAGTAATGTAGCTGGTTTTTTCACCGCTTCCTTGAAGTCGTGTTTTCCAAGTCACTTTACCCGACTTTGCTGAAATGGAAGCGATGAATCCGTCGTCCATATGAACATGGGCGAGGACAACTTGTTCTTGGTGAATAACTGGTTGAAGGCTGAAGCCGTGTTGGGTTTTAACTTTGCCGATTTCATAATCCCAGAGCATGGCTCCGGAATGGTCAAAGGCAGTGAGCATGGCTTTGTTGTCGGTTCCGTTGAACCAACTGATGACGACGGTGCTGTCATTCACTGCGGGGCTGGCAGCCGCCGTGTTATTGAATCGGTGAAGATGGTAGTCTCCAACGGCTAGAGGTTTGCTCCAGAGGGCTTTTCCAGACCTAGCATCGAGGCAGAGCAAAGCGACGGTTTTTGTGTCGCGGTTCTCACTGGTGATAAAAAGTTTGTCTCTCCAAATGACGGGGGAACTGGAGCCCGGGCCAGAGAGCTTGGCTGACCACAAAAGGGTGTTTTCTCCGAGCTCGGTCGGAATCTTGGCGGATGAAACTCCGGTGCCGTTTTCGCCTCGGAAACGGGGCCACGTGTCTTGTGCAGACGAAGAGAGGATGAGAATTACGAAAAAAATACAGGGTTTCATGGGGGAGGTAGAGAGAATTATTGGACTGGTTTTTAGGCAGAGAGGATGGGAGATTCTATGCTTTTCAATGATCGCGCATAATTTTCAAGTGTTCTTTTTTGGAGTCTACAGGGTGCTAGAAAGAGTTTAGACAATATTGTGGATTATTGTCACGACTTCGTCTTGCTGCGATCTTGGCAGGGAGCCTTCTGTATGATCTTGTCTCTTTGTGAAAATCCCCTTGGTGCTCTCAATTGTCTTGATCGCTGTTTTCTTTGCCGCCGGGGCAGGGAAAGAAAAAGAGACGGCGCTGCGTGTAGCGACTTTCGATCTTGATGTCACACCGCCGGTGGGCTCAGCAATGGCCTATACCATGGTTGAAAAGAATCCGGAGCTTTCGTTACGATGCCGGGGTGTCGTTATTTTAGGGGCGGGTAAACCAATTGTGATGTGCGCGATCGATTGGATCGGAGTTGCCAACGAAGGCTATGATCAATTTCGGGACGCCCTGGCAAAGGCTGCGGGCACGACACGTGACCGAGTGGCTCTTCACGCACTTCATCAACACGATGCGCCGGGGTGTGATTTTACAGCGGAAAAGTTAGTAAGGAAATTTGGACTTAAGGGATATGAACGGACGAAGGGAGATTTTCATAGAGAGGTGATTGGGCGGGCTGCAGCGGCTGTTCGTGAGTCACTTCCTAAGGCGCAGAAAGTGACTCACTACGGGTGGGGTGAGGCTGCAGTGGAAAAGGTGGCCTCGAATCGTCGAATTTTGGGGCCTGATGGGAAAGTGAGAGCGGTTCGTTACACGACGACGCGTGACCCGGCGCTGCGAGCGGAGCCGGAAGGCACGATTGATCCAGATGTTTCGTTGCTTTCGTTTTGGAGTCAAAAAAAGCCCGTAGCAGTGCTAAGTTACTACGCTTGTCATCCTCAAAGTTATTATCTCACGGGGGCGCCGAGTCCGGACTTTCCGGGTATTGCGAGGTTCATGCGTGGGCAGGGGGTGCCCGAGGCCTTGCATCTTCACTTCAACGGAGCAGGTGGAAATCTCGGGGCTGGAAAATACAACGATGGGAATAAGGAGAACCGTATGATTCTGGCAAATCGGATGGCCGAGGCGATGCTTAAGGCCTGGAATGCGACCAAGAAGTGGGAGGTTGGTCCGGATGGAATTCGCTTTAAGGTTGAGAAAGTGCGGCTCCCTCTGGCCAATCACCTTAAGGATGAAGAAAAAGTGATGGAGGCCCTTAAAAATGAGCCAGGACGTGGGTATTTTGCAAACGTGGATCAGGCGGCTTTCATGCTTCGTCATAAGGCTGGAAACCAAATTGATGTCTCATGTCTGTCCGTTGGGGATTCCCGGGTTCTGCATATGCCGGGCGAGTTATTTGTGGAGTATCAACTCAAGGCAAAGGCAATGCGTCCTGACCTTCAGGTCGCGATGGCAGCGTATGGTGAATATGGGACGGGCTACATCGGAACCGAGATTGGTTACAAGGAAGGTGGGTATGAGACGAGTCCATCAGCCAGTGCCGTGGGACCAGGGTCGGAAAAAATTCTTACCGTAGCGATGAAAAAGTTGCTGTCAGTGAAGCCTGGGAAAAAGCAGGGACAGGCAGGTCCGAAGTCTCCCAAAGAGGCTATGGCAGGTTTCCAAACTCTTCCTGATTTTGAAATGCAATTGGTCGCTAGCGAGCCACAGATACACGAGCCCATCGTATTGAGTTACGATGAAAACGGGCTAATGTATGTGGCAGAGTATCTCAAGTTTCCGTCCCACCATGGTAAGAGTGATGGACCGGATGGCTGCATTCGTTTGCTCAAAGACGAGAACGGCGACGGGCATTACGAGATAAGTGAAATTTTCGCGGAAGGGCTGGAATGGCCAACCGGGATTTGTTGCTGGGATGGTGGTATCTATGTCGTTGCGGCACCAGATCTTTGGTATTTAAAAGATACTAACGAAGATGGACGGGCTGATCATCGGGAGAAGGTTTTCACGGGGTTCGGCTTTCGAAATGACGAAGGAACCGCGAACAATTTGATTTGGGGTCTGGATCATTGGATATACGGAGCGGGATCGAATAGTGGTGGTGAAATCAAAAGTCTCCTGAGACCTGAGGAAAAAACTGTTTCGGTCAGGGGGAGGGATTTCCGATTTCATCCGAAGACTCGTAAGTTTGAGGCGATTCCGGGCTCCGAGCAGTTTGGTAATGCCATAGATGACTGGGGAAATCGGTTTCTGAGCCAGAATTCTAAACCGGTCGTAAATGTGGTCCTTTCCTCGGAAAGTTCTAAGAGGAATCCTTTTTTTCCGGTTCCTTCAGCCAAGGTCGATTTGTGGAAAGATCCTACGATTTATCGGGCGAGCCGAATTGAGGATTGGCGATTGGCCCGAACAAAGCTTCGGCTTGCGGAGAAACGGAGCTATCCGGCCCCTTCGGTATCTCACGACGTTTTCAGTGGCTGCTCAGGATTACAGATCTATCGGGGAGCGGTTTATCCGAAAGAGTTTCGGGGGAACTTGTTTGTTGGTGACGTTCAGGGAAATCTGATTCATCGGCGAAGTTTGGCTCCACAGGGAATGACTTTTACGAGCGAGCGGACAGAGCTCAAGAGCGAGTTTTTACGGTCGAAGGATAATTGGTTTAGGCCTGCGAATTTGGTGAATGCGCCTGATGGGACCCTGCATGTAGTGGATATGTATCGCGAAATAATCGAGACTCCAGATTCGATGGTGGAGGAGATTTTTGAGATGGTTGAGTTTCGCT
>CASICJ010000062.1 GCA_949373085.1 uncultured Verrucomicrobiales bacterium | reverse complement strand
CATTTCCGAAAAGTCACTCTCCCCAATTCCACCCGCGGCGGCATCCTCGGCCACGGTTCTTTCCTCACCGCCTCCGCCAATGGCGTCGACACTTCACCTGTAATCCGTGGAATCTACGTCATGAACAAGCTTCTCGACTACACACCACCTCCCCCACCTGACGACGTCCCCGAAATTGAACCCGATGTCCGCGGTGCTATCACTCTCCGCCAACAACTTATCAAACATCGCGCCGACCCCAGTTGCGCCCAGTGCCATGACAAAATCGACCCCGCCGGTTTCGCGCTTGAAAACTATGACGCCATCGGCGCTTGGCGCGACCGATACCCCGATAAACTCCCCGTCGATGCTTCCGGAAAACTCGACAACGGTGAAACCTTCGACAACGCCTCCAACTTTCGCCAACTCCTCGCTACTCAAGAAAAACCCTTCACACGCTGCCTCACTAAAAAACTCCTTACCTACGCCCTCGGCCGAGAACTCAACAGCAACGACCGCCCAACCATTGACTTCATCTGCGAGGAAATGGCTCAGCCAAAAAAAGGCCTCCAAGATCTCATCCAGTCTATCATTACCAGCGAAACCTTCCTCAAAAACTAACTCTTATGATCCGCCCTCTCTACAATCTCACCCTCGTCCTTCTAGGCTTCAGCATTGCGAACTTGGGATTTTCCGCGCAGCGGCCCAATATCATCGTCTTTCTTGTCGACGATCTTGGTCATCGCGATGTCGGTTGTTGGGGAAGCCAGTTCCATGAAACTCCGGCGATCGACCAATTAGCGAAAGAAGATCAGATGAACAACCTCGCGGGTTCTCTTCCCCTCGCCAAATCCCAAGCCACTCTGCGCAAGAAACTCTTTGATCACCTCAAAAAAACTAAAGACCCACGCGTCACCGGCGGCCCCGTCAACTGGGATCACTACCCCTACTACGGCGTCAGTTACACCAAAGGATGGGCCGTCGATCCACCCCCAACATCAAACATCCAAAGTAAGTGAATCGCATTCTCCTTTTTATCGCCCTCTTCCCCAGCCTCGCTCTAGCAAAACAACCCAACGTCATCGTCTTCTTCGCCGACGACCTCGGCTACGGCGAATTAAGCTGTCAGGGAAATCCGCAAATTCCGACACCTCACATCGACTCAATCGCGAAAAATGGGGTTCGTTTTACTTCGGGTTATGTGGCTGGCCCGAACTGCAGCCCGTCCCGCGCTGGTCTACTCACCGGACGCACGCCAACTCTCTTCGGCTACGAATTCAATCCCACCGGACCTCTCAATGAAGAGCCTAACTTTGGTTTGCCGCCGAAGGAAATCACGATCGCCGAGGCGCTACACGGCGGAGGCTACACCACCGGCCTTATCGGAAAATGGCATCAGGGCGGAACCGCTCAGTATCATCCCCATCGTCACGGCTTTGATGAATTTTTTGGCTTCACTCATGAAGGTCACTACTTCGTCCCCCCTCCCTACAAAGGCGTTACCACTTTGCTGCGCCGTAAAACGCTTCCGGGTGGAATGGATGGACGCTGGATCGGAAAAAAGAATCTGCACTATCATACCTGGCCGAGCGACGAACCAGACTATGATGCAAATAATCCAATCATCCGAGGTGGGCAGCCAGTCATTGAAACCGAATACCTGACCGACGCACTCACTCGCGAAGCCGCCGACTTCATCGATCGCCACGACGACAAACCATTCTTTCTCTACCTCGCCTACAACGCGGTTCACAGCCCGCTTCAAGGCGCTGATGCCTACATGGAAAAGTTTGCCCACATCAAAGACATCCACCGCCGTATCTTCGCAGCGATGCTGGCAAACATGGACGACAGCGTTGGCCGTGTGATGGAGCAGCTCCGGAAATCCGAGCTCGAAGAAAACACCATCGTCTTTTTCCTGAGCGACAATGGCGGCCCGACGAGAGAACTCACATCCTCAAATCTTCCTCTACGCGGGTCGAAAGGTCAGATGTATGAAGGGGCGATTCGAGTGCCTTTCATGATGCAATGGAAAGGCGAAATTCCCGCTGGCCAAGTCTACGAAAAGCCAGTCAGCTCTTTCGATATTTTCGCGACCGCAACCGCCAACAGCACCGGAGTTACCGCACCAAAACAAGTCGAAGGCGTCGATCTGATTCCCTTTGTTACCGGCAAAAATGACGGCGTTCCTCACAAGACTCTCTTCTGGCGTCAGGGAGGAAAGGCCGCCCTACGTCACGGCGATTGGAAGCTGGTTCGCATGGGCAAACGACTCGGAGCGGGCAAAGCCAAATGGGAACTCTACGATCTCTCGAAGGACCTCTCCGAAACAAATGACCTCGCTGCAACTGAGCCTGAGCGTTTGGCAGAGCTGGTTAAGATTTGGGAAAAACGAAACGCCAAGATGAGCAAGCCATTGTTTTAAAAACCGCCCCAAAAAACTCCAATTCCAAAATCAAACATCCCTAATCAGTGAATCAAATCCTCTTTTCCCTACCCCATCTTCTCGTCTTCCTTTTTGCATTTGGCATTTCGAGTTTAGACCTTCCGGGCAAAGGCAGGCCCAACATCATTTTCTTCCTCGTCGACGATCTTGGTCAGCGCGATGTCGGTTGCTACGGGAGCCAGTTCCATGAAACTCCCGCGATCGACCAATTGGCAAAAGAAGGCATGCGGTTCACTAATGCCTATGCCACTTGCCATGTTTGCTCACCCAGCCGGGCCAGTATTTTAACAGGAAAATATCCAGCCCGAACCAATTTAACGGAGTGGCTTGGAGGGCGTCCCGAGCGCGACTACGAGCCGCTGCATCACGGGGAAAAACTGACCGCCTTGCCTGAGCGAAGAAGTCACCCTGGCCGAGACACTCAAGCGCCACGGCTACGCCACCGCAAACTACGGCAAAGCACACGTGAGCGTGAATCCGAAGACCTATGGTTTCGACGAGGAGATCACGGGATGGGTGCGTTCCTATCACTATCCTTTTGGCGGCGCTTACAATAAGAAGCTGCCAGCAAAAGAAGGTGACTACTACACCGATAAGCTGACCGATGCGGCGTTGGATTTCATTGAGCGAAATCAGGACCAGCCCTTCTTTGTCCATCTCGAACACTTCGCAGTTCACGACCCGATTCAGGGGCGCCCTGACCTGGTGGAAAAGTATCGTAAGAAGCTTGCGGCGATGCCGGAACAAAAGGGGCCAGATTTCATTCTCGAAACCAATCCGGACGGACCGGCACTCACGGAAGAAGAACTCAAGGCGTTGGCAAAAAACGACGAGTTAAAGGCGCACCAAGACGCTCGTGTCTGGTGGGTGAAGCAGAAGCAAGACAATGTCGAGTTTGCCGGCATGCTTGAAGCAACGGACGAAAGCCTGGCGCGTATTCGCGCGAAGCTGAAGAAACTCGGACTGGAAGAGAACACCATCATTGTCTTCACAGGCGACAATGGGGGCATGTCGGCCTCGAATCAGTATCGCGGCATCAATGGATCTCGTGAGGATCACTGGATCGCCGTTTTGCCTCTTCCAATCTTCCGCTGCGTGGGGCCAAAGGATGGAACTACGAGGGTGGCATTCGGGTCCCCTTGGTTGTTCACTGGCCTGGCAAAACCCAAGCCAATACCACTTCGCAAGCCGTTGTGACCGGAACGGACTTCTATCCCACCCTGCTCGAAATGTTGGGCCTTCCCGCATTACCGGACCAACATCAAGACGGCCGCAGCTTTGTGCCCGCCTTGAAAGCGAAACCCTACGAACGCGGACCGATCTACTGGCACTTCCCGCACTACAGCAATCATGGATACCAAAGTCCAAATGGCGCGATTCGTTCCGGGCGATACAAATTGATCGAATACTACGAAAACGGAACCGTTCAGCTCTTTGATCTGGAGAATGATATCGGCGAACGTAAAGACCTCGCAAAATCAAAACCAGAGATCGCTCAAAAGCTGAAGAAGATGTTCCATGACTGGCGAAAGGAAGTCGACGCCAAGATGCCCTATCCAAAAACGGCAACTTCCAAACCCGCACCGGGGGCGCGAGTTGCCAAACCGGTTAACAAACCCAACAACAACTTGCCTGCAGATGTCAAAAAATTTGCGCCGGGTTGGACAATCAAAAACTGGGGCGGACTAGGGATGAAGCCGGGCCTGCGAAAGGCATGGGGCGGGCGCAAAAACGTTCTGTTGACTCACCCGCTAAGCAGGGAGATTCCATGCGTTCTATCTCGTAGCATTGATGTGCCCGCTGGAAAGAAGACCGCCCTCACCTTCGCGGTTAACAATCATCCGAAAGGAAACTGGACCCTGCTCGTCAGGATCGATGGTGTGGAAGTCCTACGGAAATCCATCGAAGAGTCATCCTGGCAAGAGTTCCAATTCGACCTAACGAAGCACGCGGGAGAAACGATCAAGATTGAACTGGAAAACCGAGCCAGTGACTGGGCCTTCGAGGCTGCGTCGTGGAGCCAGATTAAACTAGTGAAATAGACCTGCGAACGTTTCAAGAGGGTCGCCAGAAAATGGCATTGGCAACTTAGGACTGAGCAAAGTAAACTAGGACGATCCAAGGAGATTTAAAATGCCCATCACTCTTCCGCCTATTACTCGTCGTCAATTCGTAAAGCGCTCGCTCGCTCTGGGAGGTGCGGCGATGACATCTTACGAATTGGCTGCAGCGGATAGTGCAAATAATCTATTGGACCAGAACCGAGTGGCTTTGCTTGCAGATACGCACATCAGTGCCGATCCAGATTTGGTCTACCCCGGGACGAAATGGCCTGGCTCACCCGTCAAGGAAGGCGAGCACGAGTCGGTGAATATGGCGGACTGTCTTGCCGAGACGGCTAAGAATATCGTCGCGCTCCCTCCCCGACCAGCTCACCTAATTGTCAATGGCGACTGTGCTCACAGCAGAGGAACAGAGGAGGAATACAAAGAGTTCCTCAGATTGGTCGAGCCGATTCGTACGGCAGGAATCACGATCCACGTGACGATTGGCAACCACGACAGCCGTGAGAAGCTGTGGAAATCACTCCCCTTCCTAAAGAAAGAACAGATGGGTATTCAGGCGGATGTGATCGAACTACCGCACGCGAACCTCGTCCTGTTGGACTCAGGAAAAAAGGGAATCCTGGGAGACGAACAGTTGAATTGGCTCGCCAAAGAACTCGACGAACGAAGGGATAAGCCCGCCTTGATTTTCGGTCACTTCAACCCCTATCCTAACCGAGGCGTTCGTCCGATCAAAGGCATGCGTGATGGGGAATCTCTCTTGAAACTTCTCGCCAAACGAAAACATGCTAGGGCTTACTTCTACGGCCATACGCATGAGTGGCAGCATAATCAGCGGGGCCATCTCCATCTCATCAACCAGCCGGCAGTCAGCTACTATTTTGGAAAAGGCCATGCCCAGGGCTGGGTCGATATGAAACTCACTGAAACATCGGCTGACCTAGCGTTGCACTGCATCAACCACAAACACAAGCAGCACCAAGATCGGTGGCAGGTCAGCTTAAAAGATAAGAAAAAGTTAGAATGAGAACCTTTGCATCATTACTCCTCGTTTTTTTATGCATGTATCGAGCGACCCTCTGCCATGCCGCTCCTACGCCTGATAAAGCCGTTTCGGTTCGTGTAGCGTCCTACAATGTCGAGTTCGGCAAGAGCACGACTCCGGAACAGATTGGTGAGATGTTCAAGCCATACAAGCTGGACATCATCGGTTTTGACGAAGCTCCAGATGGTGATTGGACGGCTCGCGTTGGCAAGGTGCTGGGAATGCCACATTGCTTTGTGGGCAAGATCTCATCGGCAAACCATAAGGATAAATACAAAACGATCCTCAGTAGGACGCCACTGGAAGGCACTGAAGAATATGAGCTTCTGGGCAAAGGCTGGAATCCCGCTTCGGCAGTCCGAGCTGTGACGAAGATTGATGGGATTTCCTTCGCATTTTACTCGCTCCATATTTGCAAATCAGGCGCAAGAGATGGTCATGCACATAGCCTTGCGACCAAGGTCCTTCCAAAGGAGGCTACAGAGAGAGTTATCGTCGTCGGGGATTTTAACAACAACCTCGGTGATCCCGCCATGAACACAATCGAAGGGGCAGGCTTCAGAGCAACATGGAATGATCTGAAGATTAATGTCTCGAAGGCATTTACTTACAACGCCCAGGATCCTAAAAAGGATCTCGGGGTAATCGATCACATTTTATACAACACCTCAACTGAAGGAGAGGCAAAAGATGGAGGTATCATCGAATTGGAAAATCCCTTGTCTGATCACAAACCCATCTGGTCAGAGATCGTGTTCCCTCGGGTTTTGACCCCAGCACCGACTACGGACTAAAACAAAGGCCTCATCGTTCTCTCTAATTTTCCTTGGCCTCTGAAACCATTTCAATTCGTTTAAAGAAATTGCGTGCTTCAAGATCAGTGAGTTTGATTTTGCGCTTCGTCTTCTGGTCAGTGAGGAAAATGGAAAAGGTGGAAATTTTAGCCCCCAAAGCGCCTTACTATCCTTTCTCTTAAAATCGCCGGTCGTGAGAAAGATGGACTTCGGACCATAGCCAGCGATGCGCCGACCATAATGAGACGAACCTAAATCCCTACCATTCCCAAGAAACTTACCTTCAGCACTGAGCCCCCCGGTAATCAGAACCTTAAATAAGTGCTCTGGCCAACAATCTGAGTTGCCAAACCTGCTCAGTCTTGAAACCATGTCGGGCGATCGTAACTCCGTATCCAAACTTATTAGCCTGTAATTTGTTAATCCATTTTCCACACTAGCTTGCAGCTTAACCAAGTTTCATCACTGTCAACAAAGCAACCACCACCAAATATTCAAATCATGAAAACCGAGCAAAATGAAGAAGGAAACTTAAAGCTCTTTTGGGCCTGTTTCGTAGCCCTCGTCGCCACCTCTTTTGTCTTTGGCCTTCGTGCAAGCATCATTGGCGACTGGGGAAATGACTTCAGCCTGACAGAGGCTGACAAAGGGCGAATCCTAGGCGTTGGCTTATGGCCATTCGCTATCAGCATTATCGTTTTTAGTCTCATTATTGATAAGATTGGTTACAAAACTACTGCTTATATCGCGATGGCTTGTCACATCGCATCTCTAATTCTTACCCTGATCGCAAAAGATGCCACCGCCCTTTACTGGAGCATCTTTCTCCTAGCGATTGCCAACGGCATGGTTGAAGCATTCATCAACCCCGTCGTTGCCACTGCATTTAAAAATGAAAAATCTAAATGGCTCAATATTCTTCATGCTGGTTGGCCGGCTGGACTTGCTCTGGGAGCACTCACCTCGATTGCTCTTGGCGACGCCGGCTGGCACGTGAAATACGCGATATGTTTCATCCCAGTCGCGGTCTACGCCTTCCTAATCTTGCCATGCAAGTTTCCAGTCAACGAGCGAGTTGCCGCAAAAGTCTCCTACCGTGACATGCTTGCGCAAGTTGGAGCCATCGGTTTTTTTATTATTACCTGGCTCATGGTTCTCGGTGTCGTTCAAATAATTGGCAGCATGAATCCTGGGTTTGCGGTATCACTTTGGCTCCCGATCGCACTCGCCATCATCGCTGCAACCATCGCAGGTATTTACACCAAAAGCCTAGGCAACTGGATGTTCATTCTTATTCTTATCACAATGGGGCCATTGGCTACCACTGAATTAGGAACCGATAGCTGGATGCCGGACCTCCTCGGAGCCGACTTTACCGCAGCCCAGGCCGGATGGATCTTTATTTATGTCTCCACCATCATGACCATCCTGCGTTTCTATGCCGGACCGATCGTGCACAAATTTTCTCCCATTGGCCTCCTAGTCGTCAGCGCAGTCATCGCCATCGCTGGGCTCTTGTTTCTCTCCAAAGCCTCGGCCTTCATGATTATTGTTGCGGCAACAATCTACGCCCTTGGAAAAACCTTCCTTTGGTCCACCACGCTTGGACTTGTCTCGGAACAATTCCCCAAGGGCGGAGCCCTTACCTTGAACGGTGTCTCCGCCGTTGGAGTTCTTGGCATGGGGCTTCTCGGCGCACCCATCATGGGTGGACTACAAGACAAGGGAATAAGCGCTGACCTTTCCAAGAATCATCCCGAGATCTACGAACAAGTGGCCGGCGAACCAAAAATGGTCCCCATGATTGGCGAAGTGACATCGATCGATGCCGACCGTGTCAATGCCCTCAGCGAAGAGGATCAGAAAATCATTACTTCAACAAAGTATCCCCACAAAAAGGCCGCTTTCCACCAGGTCGCCGCGCTCCCCATCTTCATGCTACTTTGTTACCTCATCATCTTCTTCTACTTCAGATCGCTTGGAGGATACCGGCAACAGAATTTGAACTAGATTCTCTAGACAGCGCTAAAAAGAAGCCAGCTCCAAGAACGATAGGAGATGTTCGTCAGTTTAAGCTGAACAGATCACCAGAGCAAAATCATCTGATCCCGGACAAACTAAGAACAATAACTACCCCGGATCTCAATTTGCCCCGGAAACTCTTCTCCGGTGCTCGACATTCACGGAAGGCCCGCTTACCCCTTCCGAGTTGCCAATGACCCTCTTTTCCGCAAACGAACTCCGCCTCGCTTACGGCCACCAAACCCTCCTCGATGGCGTCACGGTCGCAATTTCTGCTGGTGAGAAAGTCGGCCTCGTCGGACGCAATGGATGCGGGAAAACTTCTCTTCTCAAAATCCTCGCCAATGAAAACCAAGCTGACTCCGGAGAAACCTCGGCCCGCCGCGGCCTCCGTATCGGCTACCTCCCCCAAGAGTTCGAGCTCGACCCCGCCCTCTCGGTTTACGACAACATCGCCGCCGGTGCTGCCGACGTCGCCACAGCCGTTACCCGCTATGAGAATGGCGACGGTAGTGAATCCGAACTCGCCGACCTCCTCACTCTGATAGAACACACCGACGGCTGGAATCTCGACGCTCGGATTAAAGCACTTTCAAATGCCCTTTTTACTCCGCCGCTCGAATCCGAAACAGGACCCCTTTCCGGTGGTGAAAAACGGCGCGTCGCCCTATGCAGTGCCCTTGCTTCACAACCCGATCTTCTGCTCCTTGACGAACCCACCAACCACCTCGATTCCGAATCAATCCGTTGGTTGGAAGACTTTCTCAAAACCTACACCGGCGCCGTGATCTTCGTCACCCACGACCGATACTTCCTCAACGTCATTGCCACTCGCATCATTGAGATCTCGGACGGCAAAGCTTACTCCCATCCCGGAAACTACACCGCCTTTCTCGAGTCCAAGGCAGCTCGACAGGAAATCGCCGAGAACACCGAAAAGAAGCGCCAAAAATTCCTTAAGGACGAACTTAAATGGGTTAAAGCAGGCGTCAAAGCCCGCACCACCAAATCCCGCTCCCGCCTTGATGCATTCTACGAAGTCAAAGATCAGGATGCTCCCGTTCGCGAAGGTGAAATTGATCTCCTCATCCCTCCTCCGCCAAGACTCGGCAATACCATCGTTGATCTTGAAGACGTCTCTATCACCTTAGGAGATCGCACCCTATTCCGTAGCATGAACCTCTCTCTCGAAGAAAGCCAATGCACCGGCATCGTGGGTAAAAACGGCGTTGGTAAATCAACCCTCCTGAAAATCTGTCTCCAACAACTTGAGCCGACCTCCGGAAAGGCCATCCTCGGCAAGCAGGTGAAAATCAACTACATCGACCAGTCCCGGATGCAGCTCGATGGCACCGGTTCACTTCTCGATGAAATCTCGGACGGAAATGAAAAAATTGAATTTGGCGAAGAAATTCTTGGCGCCCGCGCCTACCTCCGCCGCTTCCTTTTCTCCGACGAACGGATCAACGAACGCGTCGATCTTCTCTCTGGAGGTGAACGCGCCCGCCTCATGCTCGCCAAGGTCCTCAAGACCGGAGGAAACCTCATCGTTCTTGACGAGCCCACTAACGATCTCGACTTACAATCGCTCCGGATGCTCGAAGAAGCCCTCGCGGCCTTCCCAGGCACCATTCTTGTCGTCTCGCACGATCGCTACTTCCTCGACCGTATTTGTGATCAAATCGTGGCCTTCGAAGACGACGGCGTAAAAGTCACTCCCGGGAATTTCTCCTACTATCTTGAAAAACGACAAGCACGTGAAAATGCCGCGCGAGCACAAGCCACCGCTGCTAACCGTGCAGCTAAAAAACGAGCCTCCGAGAAAAAAGGAAAATCGAGAAAACTCACCATGGCCGAAGCCAAAGAACTCGAAACCCTAGAGGAAAAGGTGATGGAGGCCGACGAGGCGGTCACTACTCTGCAAGAGAAACTTTCTTCACCCGAAGTCCAAACTGACTTCGAACGAATCCCGGTCGTCATGGCAGAGCTGGAGGCCGCCAAGAAAGTGGCAGACGGACTCATCAACCGTTGGGAGTTTCTCGAAGAAGTGAAAGCGAATTCACCGATCAAATAGAAAGCCTCCAAAAATCATGTCTACTATCCCAAATTCTCAATTCGATGGATTTGAACAAATCAGATTCTGACAAGCGCCGTAGCCGATCAGCGCCACTTGATCTAACGGATTTTTTCCTCTTTGCCTAGGAATCTGGAACTGAAAAATTATCGTTTAAGAGTCCTTGGGACCCAATTAAAGAGAACTCAAGTTTTACAAAAAAAGCCCCGCTCGTTTTCACGAACGGGGCTTTGAAATTTTCAGGTTCGTCAGCGTTTAGCTCACTTCACCACGGGCCATTCCTCTTTCTTCGAGGGCGGCTTGCGCGAGGGCAAGGCGGGCCACAGGGATACGGAATGGCGAACAGGACACGTAGTTGAGTCCCGTGCGGTGGAAGAACTTCACGGAATCAGGATCTCCGCCGTGCTCGCCACAGATACCGATCTTGAGGTTCTTAACGGTCTTACGCCCGCCTTTGACACCCATTTCAACGAGTTGGCCCACACCTTCCTGGTCAAGACCAGCGAATGGGTTGTTGTTGAGTACTTCCGCATCCTGGTAGGTTGAAAGGAAGCTGGAGGAGTCGTCACGAGACAATCCGAGTCCGGTCTGCGTGAGGTCGTTGGTTCCGAAGGAGAAGAACTCAGCGTGCTTGGCCACTTCAGCAGCGGTGATGGCAGCGCGAGGAATCTCGATCATGGTTCCGACGGTGTACTTCAACTTGGACTTGGAAAGACCGAGCTTCTTACGAACTGCAGCGGCAGTTTCGTCGATGACATTCTTCTGGAGCTCAAGCTCACGTGCATAAGCAACGAGTGGGACCATGATCTCAGGGAGAACCTTGGTGCCTTTGGCTTGAACTTCTGCAGCAGCTTCGAGGATGGCCTCGACCTGCATTGCGGTAACAGCCGGGTAGCTGATGCCGAGACGGCAACCACGGTGACCAAGCATTGGGTTCTCTTCGTGAAGAGCATGAATACGCTTGGTGATGGCAGGAGCGCTCATACCGATCTTCTTGGAGAGATCCTTCTTCTGAGCGGCATCCATGGTGCCGATGAACTCGTGAAGTGGTGGGTCCAGAAGACGAATCGTCGCGGGGCGGCCTTCGAGTGACTTGAAGATACCGATGAAGTCTTTCTTCATAAAGACCTTGATCTTCTTGAGGGCCTTGGCGCGACCTTCGTCGTCATCAGCAAGGATCATCTCACGAACTGAGTCGATGCGATTGCCTTCGAAGAACATGTGCTCGGCGCGGGTCAGGCCGATGCCTTCAGCACCGAACTTGATAGCCTGCTGAACCTGCTCCGGAGTATCGGAGTTGGTGCGGACACCCAACTTGCGAAGCTTATCGGTCCAGCTCATGAGTTCCATGAACTTCTTGTAAGTCGCAGACTTCTTGGCGGCAGCCTTGTTCTCGATCAGTCCCTGGATGACCTGGGAAGGAGAAGACTTGATGCCACCTTTGTAGACGTTGCCAACGAATCCGTTGAGAGAAAGCTCATCGCCTTCTTTCAGAGTCACGCCGTTTCCGGAGAGAGTCTTCTTGGAGTAGTCGATGCTCATTCCGTGAGCACCACAAACGCAAACTTTACCCATCTGGCGGGCAACGAGAGCAGCGTGTGAGGAAGCACCACCTTCAGTGGTGAGAATTCCATCAGCAGCGATCATACCGCGAAGGTCTTCCGGAGAAGTTGCCTGACGAACGAGGATGACTTTCTCTCCTTTTTCAGCAGCTTTAACCGAGTCTTCCCAACTGAAGTAAATCTTTCCGGAAGCAGCACCAGGACCGGCAGGAAGTCCGCTACCAACTTTCTTGGCAGCCTTTTCAGCCTTGGCGTCGAAGATCGGAGCGAGGAGGTGACCCAGGTCATCAGCAGGAATGCGAAGGATCGCTTCTTCCTTTTTGATGAGACGCTCTTTTACCATATCGAGAGCAATATTCACAGCGGCGAAACCAGTGCGCTTCCCATTACGGGTCTGCAGCATCCAGAGTTTCCCCTCTTCGATGGTGAACTCGACATCCTGCACATCGCGGAAGTGCTTCTCAAGCTTCTTACGAATCACGAGAAGTTCTTTGTGAGACTTGGGAAGGTCCTTGGCCATCTTGGCGATGGGCTTCGGTGTGCGAACCCCAGCCACAACATCCTCTCCCTGTGCGTCGATGAGATACTCACCGTAGAATACGTTTTCGCCGGTAGCCGGATCACGGGTGAAAGCCACTCCGGTTCCGGAGGTCTTACCAGTGTTACCGAAGACCATGGCCTGCACGTTGACAGCGGTTCCCCAAGCAGCGGGGATCCCATACTTCTGGCGGTAAACTGTCGCGCGGTCGTTCTGCCATGAGTTGAAGACGGCACTCACGGCTCCTTTGAGCTGCTCACGAGGATCTTCAGGAAAATTCTTACCGGAGCGCTCTTTAATAAGTGCTTTGAAAGCAGCAACTACTTCGCGGAGATCTTTTTCCTTCAATCCAGAGTCGTCCTTCACCTTGGCCTTGGCCTTGGCTTTATCGAGAATGACTTCGTAAGGATCGTGGTGCTCACCTGCGTGGGCTTCCACTTCCATCACAACACCTCCATACATCTGGAGGAAACGACGGTAGGAGTCCCAGGCGAACTTGGGATTGCCAGTCTTCTTGGCGAGGGCTTCAACAACTTCGTCGTTGATCCCCAAGTTAAGGATGGTGTCCATCATTCCTGGCATCGACTCGCGAGCACCAGAACGAACGGAAAGAAGAAGTGGGTTATTGAGATCACCGAACTTTTTACCCATGGCTTTTTCCACCTTGGTGATGTTCTCCTCGATCTCGGCATCAAGAGCCTTGGGATACGTCTTAGCGTTTTTGTTATAATAAGTGCAAACTTCCGTCGTGATCGTGAAACCAGCAGGAACGGGGACTCCGATGCTGCTCATTTCAGCGAGGTTTGCACCTTTTCCTCCGAGGAGAGCTTTCATCGATCCATCTCCGTCGCACTTTCCTGCGCCGAAGTAATAGACGTGTTTTACTTTCTTGGCGGTTGTCTTTTTTGAGGCCTTTTTAGCGGCCTTTTTTTTGGTAGCCATGGTGTTTTTATTTTGAGAATTAAACGGCAAGTTTCCCAAGAGGATTGCGGATCAATCCGGTCGGAAAGTTGCGCACTCTAGCAACCAAACCCTTTGTGTCAACAGTGTTGAGGGCCCCAAGTTCCAGAGAAAAAAATCACGGGTTCCAAGACAAGCGTTTTCCACACCGCAGCATGATGAATCTCATCACTATTTTGGATGACGAAACCCAATTTTCCTTAGAACAACTGGGAAGGGTTTCTGGCCTCGAATGAGAGCATCATAATGCCTTACTTCGGCCCTAACTATTCATGCTGATCTCGAAGTAAATGCCATGTCCTTAAAAGTCACGAAGGATGGCTTGTCTTTTAGAAGGCGCCCGACAAGGTTTTTAGATATGTCGGAAGAATACGATGTCATCGTGATTGGCGGAGGAAGCGGGGGCTATGCCGCTGCCAAGAAAGCTTCGGGGCTTGGTCTCAAGGGCGCCATCATTGATGGAGCCACGGAACTTGGCGGCCTTTGCATTTTGCGGGGATGCATGCCAACCAAGGCGCTCCTCGAAACCTCCAGCCGCATGCGGGCCATTCGGGAAGCGGGTGAGTTTGCGATTGGAGCTCAAGAACCATCAGTCGACATCGATGCCCTTCGCAATCGAAAATCACGGTTAATTGATGATTTCCAACACTACCGTATCAAAGGACTCGAAAACAGTAACTTTGATCTTATTCGTGGCTATGCCAAGTTCACCTCACCTCACGAAATTGAAGTTGAAGGACATGGAACTTTAAAGGGAAAGGCTTTCGTCGTTGCCACGGGCTCGGTCGAAAGTATTCCCAAAATACCGGGTCTTTCTGATTCTCCCTATTGGACCAGTGACGATATCGTCGATCTCCCACGCCTTCCCGAATCGGTAGTCGTAGTGGGAACGGGCGCGGTGGGCATGGAGTCTGCGTTTCTCTTCGAGGGTCTCGGATCCAAGGTCACCATTATTTCCCGTAGCCGTCCCCTTATTTCTGGAGTAACTCCGGCTCTTTCAGAAGCAATGGAAAAACGCTGTCAAGATCTCGGGATAGACATCGTTTTCGAAAAACCATTAAACAAAGTCAGCCACGATGATTCTGGCTTTACCCTCACGGTCGGAGAAGAAACCCAGATCAATTGTGACCAATTAATCATGGCATCGGGTCGAAAGCCTAATCTCGCTCCTCTCAATCTTAACGCCGCCGGATTCTCCGATGATCTAATACGGCTTGAGATTAACGACTATTGCCAAACGTCAAAGCCTCACATTTTTGGGGTGGGCGATGTTTCGAGCCCTTTGGCGGTCGTTCACCTTGCGGTCATACAGGGTGAGGCCGCTGGTGAAAATATCGCCGCTTATTTAAAAAGTGCTAAGCAAACCGCAACCTGGGATGAACGACTCAATATCTTCGGAATCTTTACCGATCCCGAATTAGTCGAGCTTGGTTGGAACCAAAATGAGGCAGGTAAAAGGGGATTTGAGCCTGTCACAGCCACCTATCGTTACGATGATCAAGGAAAAGGCGAAATTGTTGGAGAGAAGAATGGCCTTGTTTCGATCACTGCTGATCGCAAAACTGGAAAAATCCTTGGTGCAGCCGGAGTTGGACCACACGTCATCGACTACGCACACACCATGATGGTCGCCCTCCACCAAAATCTAACCGTCGCCGAATTCCTTGAAATCCCCTCCTACCACCCGACCTTAGGAGAAATCTGGACCTATGTGGCCGAGGAATTGATAGAAGAGCTTTGATTGACACCTAACTGTTGAACTTTCGGCACCAAATGCTATTTCGCGAACTTCAATAAGTTCTCCTCTTCTATGTCTCATTTTAGGTGGGATTTTAGGGTTTTCATCCGATTCGCCTACTCCCCACGTCCCCAGCAACCGGCGCATAGATCAACCGGAAACACCCTGAGTTCAGGGTGCTAAAACCCTAATATTACGTAGGAACAACAATCACGGCCATTTTTCGTCGGATTAGCTGTATTCCTCAAAAAAGATTTGCATTCGTCGCGGGCTTCCCGTAGGTCCTGCGCCCCGCCAACCCACTTTACGACCATGGATATCATCAGCAAGATCGAGAAAGAGCAAATGAAGTCAGACGTTACCGACTTCAATGTCGGTGATACCGTTAAGGTTCACAATCGCGTGGTCGAGGGTGGCAAAGAACGAATCCAGATGTTCCAAGGCATTGTCTTGGCCAAGTCTGGAAGCGGCCTCAACTCTGCTTTCACCGTCCGGAAGATTTCATACGGGACAGGTGTTGAGCGTGTCTATTGCGTCCACAGCCCAAGGATCGAAAGGGTTGAAGTCATCTCACGCGGCAAGGTTCGCCGTGCAAAGCTTCATTATCTTCGTCATCGTGTCGGGAAACGCGCCATTCAGGTAAAATCAGCAGACTGATTACACGAATCCAGCTAAATCTCTTGAGCCGCAGCTAGAGTTTTCTCGCTGCGGTTTTTTTGCGCTTCACCTGCGCTCTCTCGTCTCCCACTCTTAGAACCTGTGCGAATCCACTGGGCATTTGTCGTTCTTGCAGTGATTGGGACCACCCTACTCACGTGGTATCTGCGTACTAAGAACATGGATTTCCTGACCCCCTCAGGTGTGGAAATCGCAGAAACCGAAGACACTTCGGATTTTATCGACCTATCTGTAGTGCTACAACCGGAAATCAAAGATCAGCAGCAGATCAACAGTATTATCCAGCAACCTAAAGACCCGGATACAATTACGCCGCCCAAGATAAAAGAAATTACCGAATTCGAATTGGGTGATTTAGTCTCTAGCCCAGGACTAGCCGCCTACTGGGACTTCGCCCGAGGAGAATCGCCCGACCGTCTTTTTGAGCTTTCATCTGCACTCCGAGCACGAGGTGAATTCCAACGCGCCCTCTTGGCATTCGAAAGAGTCATCGATACAAGTAAGACTGACCCCAACTCCCGAGCCGAGGCGGCACGAGGAATCGCTGCTCTTAATAAGAATCTACCAAATTGGAATATCGATCCCAGCAACGAAATTATTCTCAAACTCCACCTTGGAACCGCCCACAAGCCGTCTGATCACTTGCAAGAAGTTCTTCAAGAGGTTGCGATCCGGATTCGTGAATCCTCAGGTGACCAGCTCAATGTCATCCCAACAATCAACAGTAGCGAGAATCCCGATGCCCCCACTAACAATCCTATTGCCTTATGGCTCTCAGCCTCCGGCGATAACACAACTTCTTCGGCAGTCATTACTCTTCGACTTACAAGAAACGATGAGGAGCATCTCGAAGAAATATCATTAGCGGTCTTTAAAGCAGTTCGTAGTCACCTTATCGACCTAGGCTACCCCCCAGCTTCTGAAGACCTTAAGAGGAGAGGAAATTATCTTTCCCGCCAAATCACTCGCTTGATGTGGCGGGATTTTGCGAGATCACTTCATCAACCACAAAACGATCCCGATGCGGCCAGGAAACGCCCTGATGAGTCAGCAGATTTAAGTTCGGATTAGAATTCCCTAAGCAAATCAATTCACAACCGTCCCACTCCCGTAGCCATGATCAAACTGCTCATCACCGCCACTTTAGCCCTCTTCTGGAATGCGATTGCCCAAGAGATTTCCCCGGCAAAGCTAAAACGCGTCGAAACACCAAAAATCGAGCGTCTAAACAATGAAGAAGTAAAGATTGGAAAAATCCACCTTCATCAAAAGAAGCGTGAACTCACCTTTAAAGGTGGGATCAACATGACAAAAGGCCTCATCGAATACTTTTTGGCTACCACCAAGAGCAATAAGGTCCACGAAACCCTTATTCTGACCGATGCTTCGCCGACAAACATAAATATTGCGATGAAGCTTCTCGGCATCAAAGCATCAAAGGAACTCTTCGAAATTTTTGATGAAGACACTTGGAAGCCAACCGGAAAGTTCCCGGCTGTTTCGCCAGAAACACATGCCGCATCCCTTGTCGAAATTTTCGTGGAATGGGGTGAAGGAACAAAGAAAAAAAGGGTTCCTGCCAACGAGCTCGTTCACCATATCAACTGGCCCAAGAAGGCGCTAACTCCAAAGCCCAACCAGGAATTCGAGACTAAGGAAGCCACCTTAAGCGTGATGGAGAAAGGCCCTTGGCTCTCAACTGGATCCTACATGCATGAAGGACGATTTAAGGCTGAAATTGGCGGGATTATCTTCGGGATCTACACAAATGAACAAGCGATCGTAAACTTTTTTGGCAAAGATCGTCTTTTAGGTGACGTTTGGATACCTAACGAAAAGATCACTCCAGAAGAAGGGACAGTTGTCACCATCGTCGTTAAACCTCATACTCCACAAAAATGAAGAAGCTCCTCATTTCCTCTATTATCGCTATCTCCAGCCTCAGCCTGATCGCACAAGACAAGGTTCCACTCAAAGGCGCTCATCTCTCGATCAAACTTGAAACCCAAGAAGTCATCAAGAAAGGGAACAAGTTCATTATTGGTCAGCAAAATGAAGAAGGCTACTGGGGTGATCCCGACCTCCCAGCCTTTACTGGATTTGCGATCAAGTGCCTCCTTCTGGATCCTTCATTCGACCCGAAGAGCTCCGTTCCTGCGCCTGTTAAAAAAGGGCTCGAATGGCTTTTGTCCCAACAAAAAGAGGACGGCGGGATTTACGGTCGAGGAATGGCCACCTACTCGACCTCTGCGTCCATTATGGCTCTCTGGATTGCAGGACCCGAAAAATATAAGGATCAAATTATTAGGGCCCGCAATTTCCTGATTAATCACCAGACCGATTGGGGAGTAAAAGGTGAAAATGACACCAAATTTGACGGTGGAATAGGCTACGGCGGCTCGCGTGCCCACTCAGACCTCTCAAACACTCACCGAGCTCTTGAGGCTCTCTATACCACTCGCGCCCTTGCCACCGACTCCGGCGACAAAAAGGCCATGGAACTCGACTGGGAAGCAGCCCTCGAGTTTGTCTCCCGATGCCAGAATCTTCAAGCTACCAACAAAGGGGAGAAAACCGGTAACGATGGGAGCTTTGTTTACTACCCTGGAAACTCAAAAGCTGGTGAAGCGGTCGACAGCAAGACTGGACGCGTGGCCCTGCGCGGCTACGGTTCTATGTCATACTCCGGACTCCTTTCGCTCGTATACTCGGACCTAGACGAAAGCGATCAGCGGGTTAAAGCCGTAATCAACTGGCTTTCGGATAACTACACTCTCAAAGAGAATCCAGGCCTGGGCGGACAAGGCCTCTATTACTACTACCATGCCATGGCTAAAAGCCTCGTGGCGGCTAATAAGCCAACCCTGGAGGGTAAAGACGGGCTGAAAATTGACTGGCGTTCTGACCTCGCTGCTACCGTAATCAACGGCCAGCGCGAGGACGGTTCATGGATTAATACAGAAGCCAGCCGTTGGATGGAAAACGACCCTGTTCTCGTCACCAGCTATGCAGTAATGACTCTTCAGCAGATTCACGCTTCGCTGAATTAGTTCCTTCAATCGAATCCCCCACCAAACTCTGCTGATCGGAAAGAGCTCAACAAACACCTCCTTGGGATTTTTGTCGTTTCTGATTCAAGATTACGCGGCCTAATATTTCGACTCACACTTCTCCGCTTCTTAGGCTGCTGTGTTGGTGCCAACTTAAAAAAGACTCCCCTGGGCTCCATCATTATCCTTGCGGACCGGAGAACCCAATTTTTTCAAGCCTTCCTGACGAATTCCAAGGGTCGCAATTTCATAAACCACTCTTTTGCGACCCTTACCAATTGAAACCTCAGTCCGCGCAATTTTTGTTCCGAGCAACTGCTCCATTATTTGGACCTCCATTCGCACTGCGTTGGGATACTCCTCATAAATTTTCTTCAGCGGATTATGAAATTCCTCAATTCGAAATCCGTTCTCCGCATCGTAGTGGCACTTGCTAAACCAACCCGATTTATCACGAACATCAGCCAACCGGGTTGCTTTTTCGACCATCGATTTCCCAGCCCTAACCTTAGGTTGCCATTGCTCCCTCAGGACCTGAAAGTGATGGAATAAAAGTTTTTCGGGCGCCGAATCACCATAAAGCTGTTTCACTCCCTCCAAAATCGCCAGCGTCAGGCCAACTCCAGCTTCCGGGAAAAGAACATTACATTTCGGAGTCAACCGATAGAGCTTTTCAGGGCGTCCCACTTCTTTTTTCGCTCGCGGAATCCGCCATTCTTCCAAATAGCCTAGCTCTGTTAGCTTCAAGCAATGCTGCTTCACTCCCATATAGCTCATTTTGAGCTCCCTGGATAAATCTGAGACAGGCATCCCATCTGAGACTTTGATCGCCTCTAGAATAGCTGCCCAAGACGCACGCATCGTCTCTCTATGTGCTTCGAAAAACATTAGATGTGCCATAAAATAGGCTCGAACCTTGAATTCGGGAATCTTAATTTTAAGATCTTAACAGTTCCACCCGTATCAAAGCGTCTAATTTTCTATGAAACACCTTCTCACTTTTACTGCCGGGCTCACGCTCGCTCTCTCAGGAGCCGATCGTCCTAACATCCTTTTCATTTTCTCGGACGATCACGCCCCAAATGCAATTTCATCCTATCCGGGCGGGCTCTTCGACGAAATTGCTCCAACCAAAGGCATAGACCGTATCGCTAGAGAAGGGATGCGCTTTGACCGGTCCTACTGCACCAATGCCATCTGCGGCCCTTCGCGGGCCTCCATTCTCACAGGAAAACACAGCCACCTAAACGGCTTCATCGATAACAATTCTTCCTACTTTGACGGCCTCCAAACCACTTTCCCTGATCTTCTCCGCGAGGCCGGTTACACCACCGCAATGATCGGCAAGTGGCATCTCCACTCCAACCCTATCGGCTTCGACTACTGGGAAATCCTGCCCGGGCAGGGAGCTTACTACAACCCTGACTTCATTCAGATGGATAATACGCGAAAGCGTTTCCAAGGCCATTGCAATGACCTCGTAACCAAAAAAGGCCTCACCTGGCTCAAGCAAGCCGCTGACTCAAAAAAACCATTCATGGCGATGGTCCAATACAAGGCTCCCCACCGCAACTGGGCACCCGCGTTCCGTCACATTAACATGTTTGATGATGTGACCATGCCAGAGCCCGAGACTCTTTTTGATAACTACGAAAACCGTTCTTCCGTCCTCAAGGAACACGCGATGGGAATCCAGGACCATATGTCTTGGGGAAATGACATGAAGATGCAGGGTAAGAATCTGTTCCCAAGCCACTTCACCGGCGGCCCTGGCAACGGACAATTTAATCGGCTTTCGGATCAAGATAAGAAAACTTTCATCTCTGCTTACGAAGACGAAAACGAGCAATTCATCAAAGATATGAGGGCTGGGAAGCTCGATCAAAAAGCGATCACAAGCTGGAAATACCAGCGCTACATAAAGGACTACCTCGCTGTCATTCAGTCCATGGACGAAGGGATCGCTAAAATCCTAAAGCACCTCGACGATTCTGGGCTCGCTGAAAACACCATCGTGATCTATTCGTCAGACCAAGGTTTCTATCTTGGTGAGCATGGCTGGTACGACAAACGCTGGATGTTTGAAGAATCGCTTATGATGCCCTTTGTTGTTCGCTGGCCCGGAAAAATCAAGCCAGGCTCTGTATCCAATGCCATTATCCAAAATATTGACTATGGCCCCACCTTCCTGGAACTCGCTGGTGCAAAAATACCAGAAAGCATGCAGGGAAAATCACTTGTTCCCATTTTTAAAGCCGCTGGTGAAAAGCCTAAAGGATGGCGGGATTCCATTTACTACCGTTATTCCGGCGAGCGCACTCATAACGTAGCCGCCCACGACGGAGTCCGAACTGCAGATCACAAGATCTTCTGGGTCCCCAAAACCAAAGAATACCAACTTTTCGACATGAAGAAGGATCCACAGGAAATGAAATCGGTTCACAACGATCCTGCCTATGCCGTCGTCTTCAACGAAATGAAGCAAGAACTTGATTCTGCTCGTAAAAAATATCGCGTCCACTCCGCTATTATCGGCGAGCCGCGCGGGGATGAATGGTGGATGAAACGTCACCAGTCGATGAATGAAAACGCCAAGAAGCCACACGACCTTCTCTTTATCGGTGACTCAATCACTCAAGGCTGGGAAGGTTCGGGTAAAGGGACCTGGGAAAAATACTACGCCAATCGCAAGGCTCTCAACCTCGGAATCTCAGGAGATCGCACAGAACACGTGATCTGGCGTCTGGATAATGGGAATCTCCGAAACCAGAAAAAAGCAAAAGCGGCTGTTGTCATGATTGGCACCAATAACACTGGGCACATCATGCAAGATCCAACTGAAGTTCGTGATGGCGTTGAGCGAATCGTTTCCACACTGCGGGCCCGTTGCCCGCAGGCAAAAATCCTTCTCCTCGGTGTCTTCCCTCGCGGGGTGAAACCCGATGATGCCAAGCGGAAAAACAACATTGAAATCAATAAGCTTATCTCAAAACTCCACAACGGAGAGAGGATTCACTACCTAGACATATCAGATAAGTTCCTTACCGCCGAGGGCATCCTCACCAAGGAAGTCATGCCAGACGCCCTCCACCCAAGACAGAGGGGTTACGAAATTTGGGCGAAAGCGATCGAGCCTATGCTCAAGAAATTTGGGCTCTAATGCTTGGAATACCGCTTTCGAAAATCTCTGAAGACCGAGAAAATAAGGACGAGGCTTAACAGACGGAGTATACCGATCACGTCTGATAGGAATCTCGGGGGCCAGTATCGCTCGTAAAAGTTGCGTAGGCCCCGAGTCAATTTGTCAAAATCCTACGAAACGGCTCCTTTGACATCTCTCTATCTTTATCTAGACTACAACCAACGTGAGCAACATCTCCTTCACACCCTCCGCGCCCGGATATTGGGCAAATGAAGACATTTCCCACGAAGACTGGAATTCAGCCAAATGGCAGCTGAGAAATCGTGTTTCATCACTCTCAGATATCGAAAAACATCTCAGCCTCTGCGAGGAAGAGCGTGCAGGAATACTCCTCACCGGCACCAAACTTGCCACTGCGATTACACCGCACTATTTCAACCTTATTCACCCGACCGACCCGGATTGTCCAATTCGACGTCAAGTCATTCCCCGCATCGAAGAAACTCACACTGACCCATCCGAGATGGCTGATCCCTGTGGCGAAGACTCCCACATGCCGGTTCCTGGGCTAGTCCATCGCTATCCAGACCGCGTCTTATTTCTCGTGACCGATCGCTGCGCCTCTTATTGCCGCTATTGCACTCGATCACGCGTAGTTTCCGGAGTTTCCGATCAAAGACTGGAAACCCAGTGGGATATGGCCATCGACTATCTAAAAAGGACTCCCCAAGTGCGTGATGTCCTCCTTTCCGGCGGTGACCCCCTCCTATTCTCGGATGCAAAGCTCGACAAGCTCCTTACAAAACTCCACGCAATTCCCCATATCCAATTTATTCGTATCGGTTCACGCATCCCAATCTTTCTGCCACAGCGTATCACCCCAGAGCTCTGCGCGACACTTCGAAAGTTTCACCCCCTCTTCATCTCAATCCACACCAACCACCCAAAGGAACTCACGACTGAAGTACACGAAGCGCTTGGTCGTCTAGCGGACGCAGGCGTGATGATGGGTAATCAATCCGTCCTTCTCGACAAAGTGAATGACTCGGTTGAAATTCAGAAAGAGCTCGTTCAGAAACTTCTAATGTGTCGGGTTCGACCCTATTATCTTTATCAGGGCGACTTAATACAAGGAACAGCACATCTACGCACCAGCATCTCCAAAGGAATCGAAATTATTGAAGGCTTGCGCGGGCACACTTCCGGATACGCCATCCCCCAATATGTCATCGATGCTCCGGGAGGCGGAGGGAAAATCCCTATCAATCCAGAATATATCGTAGAGTCTGACGAGGAGCGAACCGTGCTTCGTAATTACGAAGGAAAAGAATTCGTTTATTCCGAATCGAAATTAGCACCCCTTCAGCTTTGAGATCGAAAGATTGCTCTCACCGCATTTTTACTTTACCAATCCGATCCCACAAAAAACGGCGGACCATTTTTGGATCCGCCGTTTTTTTAAAAATTAAGTAGTCACCTCATCTATTCTTGGGAGGATACTTAAGGAACGTTTTGTATTTAGAAGGGACATTTTCGCCAGAACCAAGAACCTTATCCCAAAGCTTAAGGAGACCAGTCGCTTCCTTGATAAGTGCCGCGCCGTTTGACTCATCGCTGTAATCCTCGGTCGAATACAGGTCCATAGCAGTCTTAACATCTTCGTGATTGAGAATGATGCGGAGGCAATTCAGCGCAGACTTCCGAGTAATCTCCTCGGAGGCAGCGAAATCAGCCACGAAAGCATTATTGTAAGCATTCAGAGCCTTTATGGGTTGGCCACCGCCCTCGAGCGCTAATCCGTGACAATAGGAAATCTGTCCCCGCAAGTTACCAGGCAACTTTGCCCCACGCCATTTTTCATCGCGGCAAATCGCGTCAAGACGACCCCAGCTTTTCGTGCGGACGGCATCCCAAAAGACACCATATATTTCATACTGCTTTTTCTGGAACTTATAGAGGAGGTTTTCAGGCTCAAATTTCGCTGCAAGCTCTGAGAGTTTTTCAAGGTCTTCAAGCCGGCGATAGCATTCCATTTCGTAAAAAGAAGCCATAGTTGTAGGATTACCTTTCACCTCGATCAGCTTATCATATTCCTCAGCACAGGCAGCAAACTTGGGTGCTGCATCCCTGTAGTTCCGGCTCTTATAGAGCTCAAGAGCTTCGGTAAATTCAGGCGCTTGTAGGAAATAAACCGTACAGCTCAGGAGACTCTGCTCTCGCTTCACGAGAGTCTCCTGGGTTTCACGCCAGAGGAACTTTGATTTAGTAGCATCCATCATCCACCCTGTGAAGGTATCCTCCTCGGTAACAATTAGAATCCGGGCCTCTGTTGCTCCGAACAAAGGAGCGACACTGGCGGCGAGAAAGAAGGCTGCAGTAAGAATTTTTTTCATATCTTTTGATCCATTCAATTTTACTAGATTAAATTACTCGTCCTCTTTTTCCACCACTTTGGTGGTGTCACCACGCGCTTCATAGTCCTTAGTCAAATCATCCACCTCATCCCACATCTCTTTCTCTTTCTTAGTAGCTTTCTTGACGGCCTGCGAAGTCATCTTGAGATACTTATAACCACCCTCATAAGAATACTGGCGATCACTCTTACCTTTGGTTATTTCTCCCCGCTCCCAAAGAATCTCCATCCAGCGCTTCATGGCAGGGGCAGAAAATCTAATAGTTCCCATACTGGATATCCATACCTGCTGGTAAGCGGTCAAGGCATCATCAACACGTTTAGCCTTGTCATGAGAAAACGCGAGTAACATTCGGCAAGGGACCGCGTATCGGCGGAACCCATCAGTTTCAAGATACTCCTTGGCAGTAGCAATCGCAGCATCGTAGGCGCTATTATCAGCGTGAATACTAGCGGTAAGATAGAGAGCTTCCTCCTTCTCCCCACTGTCATCAGAATCATCAATAACCCGCTTCAGGAGCTTGATGGCCTCCCCCTTCTGAGTCGAGGTGCCCTTTGAATAAACGTCAGCGACCCCAAAAATCGCCGCGAACATATGAGATTGATCGGAACGACTGAGCGCTTCCTTGTAATAGACTTCAGCAGTTTGCGGTTGGGTCGTCTTACGAATAAAGTCGCCGACCCTGACGAGAATAAAGTTAGAAAGATCTTTCGGCTTGAAGTCTCTTTGGAGCTCCTGGAAGAGAGTTTCGATCATCGCTCCTCCATCACGAATCTGAGCCTCCTCCTTTTCGGGATCTGAAGACTCTATGACTTCCTCAAACACCCCGATAATCGCAATACGCAGAAGCGCCCGAGTCGCCATATCACGGGAATCAATTCCAGGGAACGAGTAGTAGTGATCTTTAAGCTGCTTGGGAGTCTTTTCTTCAAGATATTCCTCGGTATAAGAACCAATAGACTCCTCGAGCCCAGGTGTGCCAGGTTCCTTCGCAATACCAGAAATGACCGTCTGAAGACGCTTAAGAGCTTCGTCGATCTTTCCTACCTTACGCATCCCCGGGATTCCGGCGACCGCGACCTTGGCTTTGAAGGGTGATTCGTTTCCATACTCTTCCCAGAACTTATTATAATATGGAACAGCTTCGGCAACGCGTGGATTTTCCGCTTTACCAATCTTGGCCTTACCGATGACTGAGGTGAGGTAGAAGAGACACTCTCCTGCAACGAGATCGTTCTTCTTCTGCTCGGCCAGGTCAAGAGCCATGAGATAGTACTTTTCGGCTTCTTCGGGCTTTTTCAGGCCTTCGAGAATATTACCCTTTAGAGCAAGATTCTGCTCCATCACAGAAACTCCGGGGAACTGAGTCTCAACCCGAGTCACCTTCTCAAGGGCTGGTTCGTATTCACTTTCCGCATAGTAGCAGTTCGCACGATCGAAAAGGGCAAATGGATAGTAAACGTTACTCTTAGGGTCAGGATAGTTTTCGAAGAATTTATCGAGAAGTTCAGCAGATTTGGTCCATTCCTGAAGACGTGAGTAGTTAGCGGCCTGGAAGTAAGAAGTAGCCATGATACGAAGCTTGTCTCCCTCTTTCTTATTCTTGCCATAGGTGGACATGTATTCATTCAGGTAGTCTTGGGCTTCAACAAACTCGCCAAGATAGTGCTTACTTCCACCGAGCACAAAGAGGCAGACATCATGCTGCTTGGATGGCTTGGTTAATTTGGGCAGCATCACTTCAGCCACTTCGATACACTTCTCATACTCTCCGTTAAAAAAGAGGCTAGTGAGCATCATCCGGCGCACTTCATTGACATACTTACTTTTAGGGAAGGCCCTGAGAAAAATTGAGCCGTAGTGCTCAGTTGTGAGAACCTCACCAATCAAAGCCGAGGTTCGCACAAGGTTATAAAGGTTATTTTCACGACCCTCACCCACCTTACCATCACGCATCACTTTGGCATTCGGAAAATAGAGCTCCATTTGTTCATAAACCGCGAAGGCGCCTCGAACATTCCCATCTTCCTCGTGAAGAACAGCAGTATTGAGATAGGCGTATACCTCATTCACCTTGCCGCTCGTGTCAGCCGTCTCAAGCTCGGAAAAATCTTCGTCGAGATCCCCTTTTTTCACAATCATCGAGCCATCGCGAATGGTGCGATCATAGCTTGAAAGCATTGCAAGACGCCCCTTGATATCATCGATAGCAGCGACTGTGCTGGGAACAAGAGAGTAGAGCTCGAAGGTTGAGCGGATCATCTCAGCCGAGCGAGCGTCCTGAGCTAGCTTCATAAAGAGGGAAGAAAACTCGTGTGCTTCAAATGGCTCCAGTTTGATATGAGCACGATTTTTTGAAAGGAAGTCGAGAAGTGCCGCCTCATCTTTTTTCTCAATTACCGAAGCAACCATCGTGTTGAAAGCCGCCATAATGCCCTTGTTTGGGGTTGGGAAAGTTACTTTATTCTGAATCGCGGTCTCGAGATACTTATTGCCCTCAGAAATCTTGTTCAACTTATAGTGGTTAATAGCCATGTTGATGAAATAGACTCCCTTTTCATAACGATCACGAGTTGGGTCACGTTCCTCGAGAAACTTCTTATACATGCGAATCGAGGTTGCCCACTCCTCGGCACCTTTGGCTGCATGCCCCCACATAAGCAAAGAGAGCTTGTTATAC
>CASICJ010000061.1 GCA_949373085.1 uncultured Verrucomicrobiales bacterium | reverse complement strand
CTCCAGCGATTCCATAGGCAATTTTAAAGCCCATTAATTGATATATTACGAAGCCACCATTAATCAGTAAGCTTGCGATGATCGCTGCTGCTGCCGCTTTCTTGGTTGCTCCTCTCCAGTTAAGGCCCAATCCGATCACAGGGACTAGAGCTGAAGCAAATACCCCCCATCCAAATGCACCCAACTGACCCACCAGCTGACTTGGTGAAGTAAGCGCAAAAATCGCGGCTAGTAAAGCCAGTCCCACTGTAGCAATCCGCGCCCAAAACAGCTCATCCCTAGGTGCCGAAAAACCCAAAGCCTTCGGAAGGTCATGGACCAAAGCAGCCGCTCCGATGTTAAGGAAACCATCAGCGGTAGACATGATTGCGGCGAACAACCCCGCAAAGACCAAGCCAGCAAGAACTGGATGAGCATAGTGCTGAAGGAACTGAGCTGCAGCGTCATCTGCGCGGCTCAGTTCAGCATGATCGCCACTAATAACGAGGGCTCGCATCAGAAGTCCTATACTAATCCATAGCAAAGCCGTCAAAGTGTAGCCCCCTAGGGTGATCGGAAGTATCAACCGGGCATCCTCAACCCGCCGACTCATCATCATCTTGGTCACCACATGAGGTTGGCCAACAACTCCAAGGGTGAAAATTAACAGCCAAGAAAGACAACCAATCATACCCAGAGTCCCCCATGGACCAGCGGACTCCGCATTGTCAGCTAAAATCAAATGTGTCATTCCCCCAATACCTCCATCAATTTGACCTATTGCAGTGAAAAAAATCAGAACAGCCACAAGCATCATAATGATCCCCTGAAATAGATCGGTATAAACCGAAGCTATAATGCCCCCTGTCACACAGTAGAAGACCAAAACCGCACTTGAAATAGCCACACAAAACATCACCGAATCATGACCCCACATCTCGTTACGAGCGAAAATCTCCTGGATCACAAAAGCCATTGCTTTAATCTGGGTTGCGAGGTAAGCAACTACTCCACAAAGAATTGCAAGCGCAACTAACCCTCTAACTTTCTCAGAACTATAGCGTGCTGCCGCAACATCAGGCAGCGAAATAGCATTGCGAAGTTCTGCAAGAATCCGAATTCGCTTCGCCACTAAAAAAAATGCAATTGCCCAACCAATCGGAGTGGTAACGAGAATCCAAAACGAACTCATCCCCATCCGATAAACTAGACCAGGCCCCCCAACGAAACCAAAACCACTCATAATGCTTGAGAATAAGGCGATTCCGGTGACAACGACTCCAAGGTTCCGACTCGCCATGAAGAAGTCATGAGTATTAGTGGTGCGTTTCCAAGCCCACAGACCAATAGCGATACATAGAGCCATGTATCCAAAAACAAATGCCAGCGTGATCTGATTAGGCGTCATGATCTCCTCCCTTCGAATTCATTTCTGCCTTCAAATTCTCAAAAACCTCTTGATCCTGTGGCGAATAGACCCAACTACGAAATTTGACGACGTATAAGATAGAAAACACGACAGCCATCGGCCACATCCCGAACAGCAATAAGGTAGTCGGCAGCGGGAACCCTAGAACAAAAGGAGCTCCTGCAACGCCCTGGCGATAAGTGATCATGAGCATGGTGAAAATAAATAAATAACCCACTCCACAGAGGATCACCACCCATCGGTGAGTCTTCACTCCACAGAGGCTCACCCAGATACAAACCACAAATAAAATAATTTGAAGTGCTCCGAACAACCAACCCAGAACCCAAATCCCATCGTGTCGACTTGCGTCCCCTCCTTGACTCATCGATGGAAAACTTGGATGTGAGTTACCACTCACTGAATCGGGAGCTGATTGCAGTAAGATCGCGACCACAATCCCCAAGAGAGCTATAAATAAGGTGAAAATGACTGAATAAGTTTTCATAGTTAAAAGCTTTCCTTCAAAATATTCAACAAATCAGACTCTGAAACTTCAGTAGGTGATAGCTCCATCAAGCGCTTCAAAGAGAAGGCAGTAGCAGCCAATTCTGGAAGATCTTCTCGCTCAGCGCCCACCGCACTTAGACAATCTGGCAAGCCGCACTCCTTTCTCAATCGAATCACTTCGTTGATAGCTTCATCAGCAGAATCTGTAACCCCCAGAAATTTACCAATCTCAGCGATACGAGATTCTCGGACCGGTAGCATGTGGCGCATCACCTCAGGCAAAACGATCCCATTACCAATTCCGTGCGAGCATTGATACCGACCCCCGATCGGATATTCGAGAGCGTGAGCCAAAGTCACTCCACAATTTGAAAATGCTAATCCACCTAAGTTGGCAGCCAAAGCCATACCGGCACGGGCCTCAATATTCTGGGGGTTTTTCGTCGCCGTAATGAGGTGCTGCCCCACCAGCCGAATAGCCTTTTCAGCATACAGATCCCCCAGTGGATGATTCCCCTCATAAGGCCGCGGCCCTAATTCAGATTCTTTTAGGCGATAAAACTCTATGGCAAGATATGCTTCAATCGCGTGCGTCAGAGCATCGATACCGCTCTCTGCAGTGAGTTTAGCTGGGCAAGTTAAGCTGAGCTCAGGATCAATAATTGCAACTTCAGGCCGCAAACGAGCGCTTAGGGCTGCTGCCTTCATTCCGTCAAAGCTATTCAAAACTACCGCGGATGCTGAAGATTCACTGCCGGTTCCCGCTGTGGTTGGAATGCAGACGAGAGGTCCAATAGGCCCTGGGATCTGATCGAACCCAAATAAAGATTCAGGGTCTTTACCAGAGCTCACTGCGGCACAGGTCATCTTTGCCAAATCCATATTGCTGCCCCCTCCAATTGCGACCACAACATCAGGTTTGAAATCTTGATGTAGCTTCATGCATTGCCTCACCATATCAGTTGAAGGCTCCGCCTCCCCATCAGCAAAAACATGCGTTTCACCTTTAATCAATTTCGCCGCGCGTTTCAAAACCCCAAGAGACTCGAGAATAGGATCCGACAAAATCATCACTCGTTTAGCCTGAAACTGATCAACAACTTGACCCAAGAGATCCAATGACCCTGCTCCGAATATTAATCGGCTGTTTGCAAAGCTGTTCCAAGTCGTCCTCATAACTAAAGTCACATTGTTCTTCCGCCATCTACCACTTGTAATTGCCCTGTCACCATTGCGTTGCCCGTTGCTAGGTAGACGATAGCATCCGTAATGTCATCTGGCGTGGAAAGGCGAGGGATTGGAAAGGAGGCCACTCGCCTTTCCATTTCTTCGTCACTTAAATTCTGGCGTAACCAGCGACTATCAATTGGCCCCGGGCAAACGGCATTCACCCGAATCTCAGGAGCTAAGGCACGTGCAAGAGATTTTGTCATGGTATTGAGGGCCCCCTTACTTGCGCAGTATGCAAGTGACGAGCCGAATCCAGAGATGCCTGCAACCGATGAAACATTCACTACGGCAGCGTGATCACTCTTTCTTAAGAGGGGCACTGCTGCCCTGATCACAAAAAAGGGCCCTTTTGTATTCACTGCTAAAATCTCATCCCATTTCTCTTCTGACATTGAATCCAAATCAGCCGGCTCCACGAAGTGAGTCATGCCCGCACAATTAATCACTAAATCAAGCTGACCAAATCGTGACGCTACCTTCGCTAGTAACTCGACCACTTGTGAGTCTTGGCTGACATCACATTCCACTAAGATTGCTTTACGCCCCTGGTCTTCAATTAATCTCACAGTCTCTTGCGCCTCCGCTTTATCAAAATCAGGATAGGTTACTGCGATATCATAACCCAAGGCCGCAAAGCGCAAAGCACAAGAGCGTCCCACTCCAGTTGCGGATCCTGTTACCAAGGCAATTCCTTGAAATGATTTATTCATGGCCTTTCAATTAAAATAGCAAACCCCTGACCTACGCCAACGCACATCGTACACAATGCATATCTTCCGCCAGTTCGCTTTAAATGCCTTGCAGCAGTAGCGACCAAGCGGGCTCCACTCATTCCCAAAGGGTGCCCTAACGCAATCGCCCCCCCATTGGGATTCACGTAGTCAGCATCATCGGGGATTCCCAGTTCACGTAAAACTGCTAGACACTGCGAGGCGAAAGCCTCGTTCAACTCAATGAAATCGACTTCGGAGAGTTTGACCCCAGTCCGATCTAACAGGCGTCGAGTCGCAGGAGCTGGCCCAATCCCCATGATATTAGGTTTTACTCCAGTGACCGCCGACCCAACGATTCGCGCTAATGGTTGAAGGCCATATCGATTGACCGATTGATCAGAAGCAATCAAGAGAACACAAGCGCCATCATTGATACCACATGCGTTGCCTGCCGTGATCGTGCCATCAAATCTCACGAAGGGCTTTAACTTTGCTAATCCTTCAAGACTTGTTTGAGCCCTCGGCTGTTCATCCTGACTTACCAAGAGAGGTTCTTGGCGGCGTTGTGAAACCAAAATCTCAACAATCTCTTCCGCAAAAATTCCAGCCTTCTGGGCACGTTCTGCTCGAAGCTGGCTACGATAGGCAAACTTATCTTGGTCCTCCCGACTAATTACAAACTGTTCAGCAACATTCTCTCCAGTTTGAGGCATCGAATCGATACCAAATCGCGCCTCCATTTCAGGGTGAGGAAAACGCCACCCAAGTGTGCTGTCGACCAATTCGGCTTTTCGTTCAAAAGAATACTCTGCCTTCGGCATGACGAAGGGCGCCCGAGACATCGACTCAACTCCTCCAGCCAGACAAAGTTCAGCTTCGCCACATTGAATCGATCGAGCCACATTAGCCACAGCATCAGCACCTGAAGCACAAAGCCGGTTAACCGTCAGAGCTGCAACAGATTCGGAAAGACCGCTGATTAAAGTCACCATCCGAGCAATATTCCGATTATCTTCCCCAGCTTGATTGGCACAACCTAATACCACTTCATCTAATTCATTCCAATCAATCTGAATATATCGCTCTCTCAAAGCGTGGATTAGTGGCACGCAGAGATCATCTGGGCGGACTGAGGCAAGCTTCCCCCCATATGAACCTATCGGCGTTCTTAATGAATCACAGATCCATGCTTCACTCATGAGAGCTTCCTCCTCGCCTCTTTAGTTCTTCTAATCAAGTCGCGTAATGTCACAAGTTCTTCTTCGGAGGGAGATTCTGTTTGGCTAAGATTATTGGCGAAACGTATTTCCCAGCCAGTTGAATCGCGCACTTGTTCTTTTGTCACACCAGCGTGGATCTTAGTGACAACCAATTCTTTACTCACTGAATCCGGTTCTAAGACCACCAAATCCGTAATGACAGCGGAAGGCCCTCCAGAAAGCCCAGCATCCGATCGTTCATTGCCGCCTCGAAAGTAACCTGCCGAAGTCACGAAATCTACGCGATCAACCAGCTTCCGTTTGTCATGTTCGATAATGATTAATGTCTCTTTTGCAAGTGCCGCAATTTCAGGAGCCCCGCCAGCACCAGGTAGCCGGACCTTTGGGGAATCGTATGAGCCAATCACCGTGGAATTGAGATTTGCAAATTTATCTACCTGCGCTGCGCCTAGAAACCCTACTTCCACTCTACCACTTTGTAACCAATGAGTGAAAATTTCAGGGGTGCTCACCACAGTATCAGCAGTTTCGGCAAGCTCTCCATCTCCGATAGAAAGTGGGAGAACACTAGGCTTCGCTCCAATTGTCCCTGATTCGTAGATTAGGACTACATTGGGGGCATGAGTCAGCCTAGCCAGGTTGGCAGCCATCGATGGTATTCCAATACCAACAAAGCATACCGTACCATCACGGAGCAAGCGCGCTGCCGTGACTGTCATAATTTCCTGAGAGCTTGCTTCTTTCATGAGACGATACGTTCTCTAAATTCGCCAAACGATTTTGTCTCCAAAACGTGGTATTCCATCCACTCAAGAAACTTTTCTCTAGAACGTGATATTTCGTTCCACTCCGTATAAGCGGCGTTATCGCGCTGATAATAATCATGCGCGTATGATGGAGACGCTCCACCCGGAACTTCGCAAATTGCATCGACAGTCCAAGATGGTAACACCGTCACGTTTGACTTAACTGCAAACTCATCAACCACCTCTTCCACCGTCACCACGACTCGTTTGGCTGCTAGTGCGATATCTTTCTGCACACCAACGATACCCCATAGCATGACGTTACCTTGACGATCCGCTTGTTGGGCATGAATAATTGCGACATCGGGCTGAATCGCAGAGGTCACTGCAAGTTTATCCTTCGTAAAAGGACAATCTAAAAATCGAATACTCGGATTGTGCCCTGGGAGATCAGAACCCACAAACCCTCGCAGAGCCCCGAAGGGCAGCCCAGAAGCTCCAGCTGTGTATGCCACACACATCGCGGCATGGCTGCGCTCATCGAGCTCAAGGGAATTTGGCCAACCATTTTCGACGGCATCACGCAATCGATGCAACGAGCCCACGCCCGGATTACCACCCCAAGAAAAAATGAGTTTGTTCGCGCAACCCATTCCGATCATCTGATCATAAATCACATCAGGAGTGAGACGGATCAGAGTCAGACCTGTCATGCCTTGGCGAATGATCTCTTGTGCCGCAGCAAAAGGAATCAAATGAGTAAACCCTTCTATGGCCACCTGCATTCCTGGTTCAATAAAGGACTGAATCGCTGATTTCAGATCGGTAATTTTAGGCGCCATAATTGTTCGATAGCCGAACGGATAATCCCAAAGGGACCTAATAATCGAAAATTATTCGAAAATATAAAGGAAATTTGTTTGAATCTTTAGCTTTTAATGTGCGACTATCGCACATTACGAAAATGGACGCAGCCAAAAAAGATTTATTTCGCTCAGGAGATCCTGATTTCATGACCTCTTTAGCTAGAGGCCTAGAAGTAATGAGGACTTTATCGCAATCAGACTCCGAGCTAAAAATGCCGGCGATCAGTAAACAGACTAATCTTTCACGAGCAGTTGTCCGCCGATGTCTCTACACCCTCGAAGAATTAGGATATGTCGAATCCAGGTCTCTCGGCTTCCGCTTACTCCCAAAGGTTCTCTCACTAGGCCAATCTTACTATGGAGCCAAAGCATTACCTCAAATTGCGCAACCTTTTCTTGAGCAAGTCCACCTCGAGACCGGTGAATCATGCTCTCTCGCAATTTTAGATGGGTCAGAAGTCATTTATATTGCTCGATCAACATCTCGCAGAATCATGAATGTCTCGCTCAATATCGGCAGTCGACTTCCAGCTTTTTGCACCTCACTCGGAAGAGCTCTACTCGCTCATCTTTCTCCAGAAGAGCTTCAAAATCACCTTAGTAAGGAGAAATATCGCCCACTGACAGCGAACACCATCACAACAATCTCAGAACTCACAAAGGCAATCAATCAGGTTGCCAAAGATGGCTACGCACTTGTCGACCAAGAACTTGAAGTGGGCCTTCGCTCTCTTTCCGTGCCAGTCATAAATCAGCAAGGTTCAGTCATTGCCGCAATGAATGTAGGGGTTAGCGCATCCCGTATCTCTAATGCACATATGCTCCAAAATATTCTTCCTGTTTTAAGAAATGCAGGAAAACTTTTGGGTGAACAAATTTCGCTGTAAACCAAGAGCTAATCGGAAAAGTTCACAAACTAAAATTTCAGGATTTTCTTGAGCGCGAACAAAACATTCCCAAGCCGGAAATTAGACCGATTGGAACTCTGCCTCCCAAAAGGAAAACTTAGCACAAAGCAATTTCATGACGCGCATCGTCTGTGCGAACTGAATTATAACGGGTCGAAGTGGGTCGTTTTTTGTGGCCTGAGTGGTTCTGGGAAGAGTACTTCAATTCAATGGCTGCAAGACCAATATCCCAATATCGATTTTCTCGTAATTGACGAAATTCGTACTGTGAGGAAGCTGCTTAAACTAGTGTTCTTTTCAGGCACCAGAAAAAACCAAAACGTCCTGATCGCCAGTCATGTTCCAACATTTTTCCATAGACTAATACGGCCTCTGTTCTATCCGCAAGTGATCGTGAAAACAGACAGCGATCAGGGGCAGATCGAAAAATGGCTAACCGATCAGGGGATTCATTTCTCTCCTGAAACAATGAAACGCTTCAAACGACGCTATGGGATTAACTATTGCGACCTTGGACTAGTAATGAAAGAATTTCAAGGACTCAACTTTGATGATTCTTGGCACCGATTCGAAAAGCAATGCAAGGTAAAGCGCACTCCAGAGTGAAGGCAGAATCCAAGAGATGGATTCTGCACGAACAACTCTCTGAATCTTTTATTATTCCTCGGTGACGCGATAGTAGCGAGTCACAGCGCCCTTGATATCATCTCCCAGCTCAGTGAACTCTGTCAGATCTCCCTGAGAAGGATGGCCGTCGGTGAGCTCCAACCAGTCAACGAGGTTAGAACTTGCCTCAATCCGATAGCTCCGGTTTGCACGAGAAAACCACTTAATAGTGACGTTTCCATCTTCTTTGAGGACAATATCATTAATTTGTAAACCTTTGGCACCAGGGGCTTCAAAGCCTTCCGCGCTCGGTCCGCCGAGAGCTTCCATCTCCTCATCCGATAGTTTTCCATCAAGGATTTGAATCGAGTTTACATACCATTCGCTTCGCTCATCAACGTCGTAAAATAGAATAGTTTCAGGCTCCATAGCACGACGAACATGATCCTTATTTTGAGGTCTCCACTCATCTTGCAAAACACCATCAACCCACTTTGTGATGACTTTTTCGTCGGCAAGATCAACCGCGAATCCGATTCGGTGCCACTCATCAGGAGTAAATGTCCCATCGCCATTATAACCTCCGCCACCTTGGCCCATATTACCTCCTTGCCAGAAGAATGTCGCATCACCTGGGTTTTTTGTCGGAGACGCTTGAATGATTGCTGAAGCCCCTCCTCCTCCAACTCTCATGACATCCATTAAAAGAGTGTAACGGTTCACATATCGCCCACCGCCATTCGGAGCAATGCCGTGAAGCAATTTATACCCTACACGACTTCCAAATGGCACATACATGACCTCCGCCGACTCACCTCCAATATCAGCAATTTTAAAACTTGTTGTAGTTCCAAATAATGTCTCAGATTCCGAGACATCGTCATTGAAGATTAGATCAGAACCGATCGTAGCACTTAGTCCATTCGAGAAATCCCATTGTCCAGTGACCATTGGTGGCTTCTCTCCCAGCGAATTCGCAAAAGACCATTTGCGGGTAAAACTTTCCCCAGAAGAATCCATGTATTCCAGCACGAGTTCATTGCGATCACTCTGACGTGCTGGGGGTGGCTGATAATTAATAGTCGTGCGACCATTTCCACTACTTACCGTCGCTTGCCCAGTGATATCTACTCCATTAAAGCTCAATTTTACCGATTGTGTATTCACCGTTGTTTTATCGTCGCGGAGAAGAATCGTAATCGGCTCCTCTGGTGAGATGTCAGCAACACCCGGCACCGGAGACACCTCCGCAATGTAGGCATGACTGTGACGGGGAGCGGTACTTTCACGAAAAACAACAGTGGAGCCGTCGGAATTCACCAACTGGTTCTGCTGCGAAAACTCCAAACCTGAATTTCCACTTTGCGTCCAATAAACAAGGCGAATCGGATATATTCCATCAACTGGGGCTGTAATATTAAACTGAAAATCCCAAGGGGTCGATTGAAAGGGGGGCGCGTCGTCAGGACGGACAAAAGTCGCTAATTCTGTCGCAAAAAAATCACGCGGGTTGGTTCCAGTTAAGACAACCAGCCCATTGTCGTTACTCGGTGCCGCATCAACCCGATCCACAAAAACCTGAGCATTAAAGGTATGAGTGCCCGCTGATAATTCTACAAACCCAGAGATCTCAGTGGTAAAAAGGGAGTAATGATCGCCTGTTCCGGGGATGCCGGGAAAATTGGCGTCATCTTCAAAATTGGTAATAAAAGGAAAACCGTCACCATCGAAAGCCTCGAGAAAATTGATAACATCCACATCAAAGCTACCGTCAGCGTTTTCTCCTTTTTTTGCTTCGTCGGCCACAAGCTGCTCCTCAGAGATAAGAGTGCCATTAAGCTGTTGGCTCGCACGTGCGAAAGAATTTGAAATTTCAGAAAACAAGGGCGCCTGTGCTGTCACAACTCTGAATCCACGATTCTGACCGCTCTCAAGTGGTCCCGCAATCCCCTCTGGGATGACAACAGAATCCTTAGCAAGGAAGTTTAAATCTGTTCCTGCCCAAAAACGAAGTCCAGCGGCTAAATTAATCGTTGCGGTGTCTCCAAGATTAGCAATCGCTGCGAGGTTCGTATTATCACCATTCCCCGCAGCAAAGTTTCCTCCGAATATACCCAGCCCAGCCGCATTTCCTCCACTCCAGTTATTCTGAGTTCTGGCAACTGCAGTCGTATCGACAGTGGTTCCACTACTGAATCCATCAACAAAGAGCTCCCATTCGATTTCGCTGGCATCGTATGCCCACACAACTTCGAGGTCTCCCCCTGAAACTTGCGCATCTGTAAGTTGATGAGTTACCACTCCCAACGCATTTCCAGAATCCGTTGAATGATGCACGCTCACAGTGGCTGCAGCTTGATTATAGGAAACACTCACTCCAATTGTGGCCCCTCCAGTCTCCCAGATTATACTATTAGCAGCACTATCGCCTGCGTTGAAATCAATCGAGATTGCAAAGGTAGCATCCTTTGTATGAACTGCCGCTACTCCATCAACAGTCCGGGCCGAGTAGGTCGCATATTGCCCGGTCGTATTAACAGTCTCGGAAGGAGCCCCCAGATCAGCTAGAGAACCCACACTCACGGTTTCTGATGAAGCAGCTCCAGTGAAAATAGCACTTAGAGTGGCGATTCCCAGACGAATTCCGGAAAGAACAGATGAACAAAACATTTTCACCCTGTTGGTGTAACAAAATCACAGAGGCCAGAGCAACCTGTCTTTTGGGAAATTTATCCTTTTCATAATATTTACGAGATTACAGATACGAAACCCAATTTTGACAAAAAAGCACCGATAACCCCCTTAGGTCTCATGGGATATTGAACAGAATCACGCGTGAAATAGCGCATTTTTTCTCCCTTGAGATACCCCAAAAAAAGCCTAAGAGTCTTCACGACTTTTCTAATGAACACCAAAAATATTTTCGCATGGATCCTCTTTGGGCTACTTGCACAAGAGATCAGCGGAATGCCAATTAAGGAAGGATGGCGTATTCAAAAAGGTGATGATCCGGCATGGTCTCAACCCAATTTTGACGATTCAGCTTGGAAGTCTATCACAGTCGGACAGCCGTGGGAGAAGGGAGGCCTTCCAAAATACGACGGTTATGCCTGGTATCGTCTGAAGCTGACGATCCCCAGCACTTTGGATGAAAAAGCACTCGCTAAAAAACATCAGAAATTACTCCTAAATCTTGGTAAGATTGACGATGTCGATACTACTTTTTTTAATGGTGTCAAAGTCGGAGCGACTGGCGATCCGAGAAACCCAGGCAACACCTGGACACAAGAACGAAAGTATACAATCCCGCTGAATCTTATCCGTTGGGATAATGACAACGTCATTGCCGTAAAAGTATTTGATAGCGATGGAAATGGCGGCCTGCACAAAGGACCGTACACCCTCTCGGCACCAGATTGGCATCACTTTACAAAGGTTAAAATAGGGCTAGGACGCGGTGACGGTATTTATCCAAACAGCAAATCCGCAAAATTGACTGCTATCATCAAAAACGAAAGCCTTGAAACTTTAACCGGCACAGTCTCCTGGCAGGTGCATGATGAAACCTGGCGAATCGAAAATCGCGGGCCAGCTTTGAGCACCAAAAAAACTGAGCTATCTCTTAAAGCGAATCATGATACTCCCGTAGGTCACCAATTTTCACCTCCCGCTCCTGGTTTCTACCACGTCACCTGTTCCTTTAGTAAAGGAAAGATTGGCGAAATAGCATCTCAAACCATGTTGATTGGCTTTGCTCCAGAGGAAGCTGAACGGCTCCCCGACACACCAGAGGATATGGAAAATTTCTGGAGCGATGCGAAGGCAGAACTCGCAATGGTAAAACCAGAGTTTAAAATGAGTCCAAGCCCCAAGCACTCTACCTCTGAGGTGAACTGCCACCTCGTAGAGATGCGTAGTCTCGGAGACATTCTCATCCGAGGATGGCTTCAAGTCCCCAAGAAAGATGGCCCCCATCCAGCACTGCTCAGAGTACCGGGCTATAGAAGTAACATGCAACCCATCACTTTGATTAACGATATGGTCGTCCTTTCCCTAAATATTCGTGGCCACGGCAATAGTCAGGACGACATTTCTGGCAAAGATGTAGAATTCCTAGTAGCGGGCGCCGATAAGGCTCAAGAATATTTCTACCGTGGCGCTTTCATGGATTGCCTCCGCGGGCTTGACTTCATGGAATCTCGCTCTGAAGTCGACGCTCAGCGATTGGGGATCACTGGTGGCAGCCAGGGTGGCATGCTTTCTCTCGCCACTGCCGCCCTTGATTCCAGGATCATACTTTGTGCTCCAGATATTCCATTCGTCATTGATTCCTTTCGAGCTTTTGACACGACGGAATGGCCTGGGAGCATCTTTCGAAATGGATTTAAACAGAATTTAATAGATCGCTCCACGGCTCGTAATGTTCTCCGCTACTTTGATCCTAAAAATCTCGCTGGCCAAATCAAGTGCCCCGTCTTCATGGGAGTGGGACTTCAAGATCCGGTTACTCCCGCGCCCACAAACTTTGCAGCCTACAATCAAATCACAGCCCCAAAAGATTATCGTGTTTATCCATTTGCGGGCCACGGACTACCCGGAAAACATTATTTCGAACAGCTCGCATGGATTCGGAAGCAATTCGCCCAGAAGCGCTAACTCATTTGTAAAACGTAACCGTATTCCCGTTCTTCATGCCCATCATCTCTCGATTAAGCCGAGCAAGCTTCGGTAGTATTCTTTTCCTTTTGTCGCCAAGCTATGGCGCTCCTTTCGATCAACCGCCTGAATGGTCTCGAGATGCAATTTGGTATCAAATTTTTGTCGAACGATTTGAGAATGGTGACTCTAAAAATGACCCCCGCCCAATCGATATGGAAGGATCATATCCAGGATTTGTTCCGGCGGGTTGGAAGATCACTCCTTGGGGGCAAGATTGGTATGAGCAGGAAAACTGGGCCAAAAAAACAGATGGAGATTTTCATAAAATCGTCGCGGCTCGTCGCTACGGAGGGGACCTTGAAGGAGTCTTAAAAAAACTCGACTACCTCCAAGGACTTGGCATCACCGCAATCTACTTCAACCCACTGAACGATGCTCCTTCGCTGCATAAATATGACGCTCGAAACTACCGACACATTGACCGAAATTTTGGGCCAGACCCTATCGGAGATCATACGATCATAAATAATGAAGACCCTCTCAACCCGGCAACTTGGTCATGGACTTCTGCTGATCGCTTGTTTCTAAGAACCATCAACGAAATTCATCGTCGCAAAATGCGCGTGATTATCGATGTCTCCTGGAACCACACCGGCAACACCTTTTGGGCGTGGAAAGATGTCGTTAAAAATCAGACTAAAAGTAGATTTCGCGAATGGTACGACATTATCTCATTCGACGATCCAAAAACTCCCAAAAACGAATTCCAATTCGAAGGATGGCTCGGGGTCAAAACGCTACCCGAACTCAAAAAAGTAAATGTTTCAGGTAAGCGAAGAGGACATGTATTCGAGGGTGACCTTCACCCTGAAGTGAAAGCGCACATCTTCAACGTCACTCGAAGATGGATGGACCCAAACGATGATGGAGACCCAAAAGACGGTGTTGATGGCTTCCGTCTCGATGTCGCCGCACATGTCCCTCTTGGCTTCTGGCGAGACTACCGGAAATTTGTTCGCAGGATTAATCCTGACGCCTTGCTACTCGGTGAAGCGTGGTGGACCAAATGGCCAGACACCTTAATGGATCCACGGCCATTTCTTCAGGGAGACACCTTTGATTCGGTGATGCATTATCAGTGGTATAAGCCAGCACGCCAATTGTTTGCCAACGCAGGAGGTGGGATCAAACCCAGCGAATTCATCGCTAAAATCAAGAACGTTTACACGGGATATAGCCCTGCCCAATCACAGAGCTTAATGAATCTGGTCGCGAGCCACGATAGCCCACGATTAAGCACTTCTTTTTTAAATAAACAAAAATACAAATTCAAGATGGGAGCACGCGGGAATCAGGAGCTTAAGCTCGGCCCTCCAGACAAGACCACCACCAGTCAAATACGCATGATGTTGTTACACCAATTCACCTACCTCAGTGCACCACATATTTGGAACGGTGATGAACTTGGTATGTGGGGAGCAGACGATCCCGACTGCCGAAAGCCCCTACTTTGGGAAAACATTGACCACCAGCCACAAGTCTTCGCGCCAGATGGATCACAGCGTAAGGCGATTGCGGTCACTCCGAATAAAGAACAGTTCAACTACCAAAAAAAACTCATTGCACTGCGTAAGGGACGTCTCGAATGGACTCGAGGAACCGCTCAATTTGTTCACGCGAACGACGAGAAGCTTACTTTGTCTTACCTTCGCGTCTTGGAATCCCACCGATCACTGATCGCTTTCAATTTTTCAAACAAACCTCGTATCGTGTCACTAGACAATCTAGCGGTTTCGGACTTTGAGCTTCTCGTGGAATCTAGCCCTGACGCCCTACTTTCAGGGACGATTGACGGCCGCACCCTGCGCCTGAAGCTTGCACCGTTCTCCGGTGTAGCCCTCCATCTGAACTAGGCCCAAGACCCCTTTTCCGATGAAACTTGGTATGCCCATCTCTCGGAGGGCTTCAGATAAAGGTCTTACGAGCACAAGTTAATAGTTCTTCGCACTGCAGAGAACTATTAATCGATACGAACCAAGATCTCATTGCGTCGCATAAAGGGAGGAGTGAAAGGGGGATCATAGCTAGCCTTCTCCATCACCGACGTTAGGGTAAAGTTCTGTTTTTTAATCCATTTGGCCAATGTTTGACGTGCTTTCTTGTCCCGGTCTTCGGTCCAGCGGCCACTGTAGCGATAGACCGCGAAGCGTCCTGCTTGTCGTTTATTAAGGGCGATATTGTTATTATTCGCTTTCGGCGCTCCATCTTTCGCAACCTTCTCGGGCAGCACAAAACTCATCTCTTGAAGATCACCACCTGTCCTTGAGAAAACCGGCGTTGTCATGGCGATTTTTTGTTCGGCTTCGTTTTTCCCAGAAATGTATCGGAATAAGCTCATGAAGCCGGAATTTTGATTGTTGTTGCCGTTTTTCATGGTGGCAGTTGCAACAACGATTTCAGGGTATTCTCGAATCTCAAAGGCTCCGTCACTTGAAATTGTTTTATAGGGCGCGGACTCATATCCACCGCGGCCCAGAGGGCCGCTACAGGAAAAGAGAACCGTGAGGAGGAGGGCCCCTCCGATGGCGAGCAAAATAGGAAATTTGATTTTCATTAAGACAAGATTAAGTCAGGAGTGAGGTGAAGAGGATGGAAGCGTGATGGAGTTAGGCGACGGTATTTCTATTGGAAACGATGGACTCTGAATCTAGCTCGGAAAATCTAACACGAGAATCGTTAATGGCAACATTCGCGAAGATTCCATTGATCGGTTTTACCTTAAGGCATTCAATTTTTGGTTTCATAAAGATCCTCTTCGTTCCACCCAAAAGAAAACCTCACGGCTGGAAGCGGTGAGGTTTGTAGGAAAAACTTGGAATCGCGCTAGCGGCGTTGGCGCCTCATTGCGAACAAGGAAGCTAAGCCAAGGAGGGCGATGCTCGAAGGCTCCGGGATTACCGCGGCTGTGTCTGCCCAAAAACGAAGTCCAGGGCCCAAGTTAATTGTTCCGGTATTTCCAAGATTAGCAATCGCTGCGAGGTTCGTATTATCACCATTCCCCGCAGCAAAGTTTCCTCCGAATATACCCAGCCCAGCCGCATTTCCTCCACTCCAGTTATTCTGAGTTCTGGCAACTGCAGTCGTATCGACAGTGGTTCCACTACTGACTCCATCAACAAAGAGCTCAAAGTCGATTTCGCTGGCATCGTATGCCCATATAACTTCCAAGTCTCCCCCTGCAACTTGCGCATCTGTAAGTTGATGAGTTACCACTCCCAACGCATTTCCAGAATCCGTTGAATGATGCACGCTCAAGGTCTTGGCAGCTTGGTTGTAACTCAAGGTCGATCCAATTGTTGCTCCACCGCTTTCCCAGATGACCCCATTAGCTGTGCTAGCACCTGCTTCGAAGTCAATTGAGACTGCAAAGGTCGCGTCTTTTGTTTGAACTGCCGCAACTCCATCAACAGTCCGGCCCGAGTAGGTCGCATATTGCCCGATTGTATTCACAGTCTCGGAAGGAGCTCCCAAATCAGCGAGAGTATTGATGTTCACAGTTGCCGATGAGGCTGTGCCAGCAAGAAGGGCACTAAGGAGGATAGAAGCTTTCATAAAAATAGGCTACAGACCTTTGTAGCTCGCTTAGACTGCCCATTTTGTCCTTTAGGTCAACAGAAAATAATCTCGCGGGCTGATATATTTGAGGTTGTCTTCTCGAAAAATCCCCCCAGCCCCCTAAATACTGGGGAAAACGACATATTCACCCTATCTTCCCCTAAAAAGGAAATTGAGATCATCACCGACAATAAAGATTCAAAATGCCTCTCAATTGTTTCGGCAAACTAAAGCATCCATCCAACTCACTAAGAGGGCAGAATAATTGATGAAGCTGGAATGTTTATAATAATTGATGAATTTAGTTTGACAGCAGAATGAATTTGAATCATACCACAAATGTTATGAGCTTCAAAAGAACGCTATCAATTGTCGGACTTTCATCTTCTTTGGTTGGTTTTGCCAGCGCTGAAGTTGAGAGTAGTATCTCTGTCGGATATAATAATCAGTACGTCTATCGTGGTGTTGATTTTGGTGATGACCAAGCACACCTCAGTCTCAGTGCCTCAGGCAACGCGGGTGATCTCGACTGGAAGGTTGGTTTGTTCCACGGATCAAGTTCAGACGCTACCATCCTTGGTGGTGCAGCCGGGGCAAGCCTCGACGAGACCAGAATTCACGCTGGTGCTTCAACAGGACTCAGTGATTGCCTCAGCGTAAATGCAGGTGTTATTGCCACCTCTTACAACCTCCTTCCCTCTGATCGCCTCGAGATCTTCGTCGGAGCTAAAACAAGCCTTAGCGGAATTGATTTGAGCGCTACGGCTTACTTTAACGAATCTGATAACTACACCGGTGACACTTACTATGAGATCACCGCAAGTAAATCCACTGAAGTTGCCGAGAATGTAACTGGCACTCTTGCTGTTAGCTATGGAAACTGGAACAAAGATCCCCTCGGCGGAACTGTTGCAGACGTCGATTTCGTTTCAGTCTCTGGAACCTTGAAGATGGATCTTGGTGATGATGTTAGTGCATCGATTGGTGTTACTCACATCTCAAGCGACACCGCTATTACTGATGACGAAACTGTCGTGGGAACATCTCTCACACTCGGTTTCTAGACCCTTCGTTATCTAATTAGTAATTAACACAAATTTTAAGAGAGGAGCCTAACGGCTCCTCTTTTTTATTACCGTGCTGGCACTGATTACTAGAATCAAATCCGAGCATATTTTTAATACTCTCTTAAAAGCTCACTCACCAAGCGAGCACCTCTTCCTTCCCTCTCTCCGCAGAAACAGACTCCGAGGAGTGAGTCTACTCAAAACTAAAAGCCTTGTTGATAAAGCTTCCTCACTTTAACGGCATTAAGAACGTCCTGCCAAATAGTAAGCTCATCGATCTTCCCCTCAAAATTGCGTCCTATCCCTGCCCGGTGTCCACCAATGACAAGACCACCGTGCTCAGCGGCAGGCCCGGGATACTCAAGTGTGTGTGTTGTAATAATTTGACCATTCAGGAATACCTTTAGGTGTTTCGAATCAAAGCAAACGACGAGGTGTGACCATTTTCCTTCGATCTCTGATCTCAGGTGACTCGACTGAAATGCCCCCTGTGCTTTGGCGACTGGAGCCTTCTGTGGACCGCCTGGACTGAGTGTTTGGGTGTGGAGCCGAATCGCAATATTTTCACTCTCAGTTGCTGGGCTAAGTTCAAGAGAAAGGTGGTAGGCCGCTTTTGAAGCTGGCTTACCCTCGGCAGTCGTTTCAAAAATGAAGTGGCGATCCTTACTTCCAGATGCGGGAAGCTTATTGGGGTGGATCCAACAAGAAACCGAATGACCGGCCGAATTATCATCGAGGAAACTCCGGGGAATATTGACAAATTGTCTCCTTGCTCGCTCGAGCTGGAGTGCTCCCTCGGAAATCTTAGCGCCATTCTGAGGCCTTCCATCAAGGCGTTTCCCAAGAACTGAAGAATTTGAAAAATCCTGATCGAAAGACCAGTGAGCTCGCAGAGTTTCGTCTTTTCCAAAAGGAGTAAGCTCGGAAAGCTTGAGGATGATTTTCTTGTTCACTTTTCCCCCGGGCTGCCGGTAAGTCACAGTTAAGGTTGGATCATTCGGAGCAGGGTCAGCTTCCAGAAAGAGAAACTGCTGACCTTCTACGAGAGACCATTCAAGAGAGGGGTGATAAACATTGAGAGAAGGTATAATGCGGTTGTGGCCCGGCGACATAATGAAATCATGTAGATCATACCCGACTCGACGTGGATGAACGAGATAGCGTGAGACGTGAATATCTCCTCCGTGGAGAACAACTCCACTGATGCGCTCGTGCTTCACAAAATCCAGAAGGGCATCACGCTCATACCAATAGGTAAACATATCATCTGTCTCGGAATTCTTTTTGTCCTGCCAGATTCCGCCGATCGAGAGAACTTTAAATAGAGCTTTTGACTCCTTGAGTGATTTAAGAAGCCATTGCCATTGCTCGTTCCCGAAGCATGAGGTTTGCTGGGGATCAACCGGAGAAGGTGCTAATTGAGAGAACCAGCGCGGGTCGAGGTGAAAGAACTCGATCACACCAAGGTCAGTCTTATGGTAAACTCCAGCAGCTCCATTTCCATACTGACGGTGTGCTCGGTATTCTACAAATCCTTTACGGGTCGCCGCTTTCCCTTCCTCAAAATTTTTTCCGTTGCCGTTGTTAAGCCCAAAGTCGTGGTCGTCCCACATACCGACAGTTGGAGTATTTCGGATGATTCTTGCGAGGGGTGGTTCGTTAAGTAGGGCACGGTGCTTTTCCCGCACTTCTGCGAGGTTAGTAGTATCGATATAAGGGGTGTCACCACCAAGGTAGAGGAGATCTGGCTTTAACTTCCCGATCTCAACCCAGACAGGGGCCGTATCTTTAGCTGAGACACAAGAAATCAGCGCTGCACTCACACGATCACCACGGGAACTATCTGCAGTTTTAAAGGTAAGATCATCCCCCCCAGCGATAATATCGGAGGAGGTTTGATTTGAAATCTGGTAGCGGTATCGAGTCGCACTGAGAAGCCCTTCGATATGGAATTTTGCAACAAAATCATCAGCCTTTAAAGCAGTGGCTTTAGCGGTGGAGACGATCTCGCCCTTCTGATTTAGAACCGAAAGCTCCAGATCAACTTCGATTTCTCCAGGCCGATAGAGAAAAAACGCCTCAGTTGGGCCTAAACTGCCGAGACAAGGGCCAACCGTCTCAGCGTTAGCTATCTTTACAAACAGAAGAGAGAAGAGCAGAACACGAATCATCGTTTCTGCTTAGATGCTCAGGAAGATCCAAGCAAGTTCCAATGATTACGACGCCTCGACAAGAAGTTGGCGAGCTACCCCCTCAAATGGTGAGAGGGAATCCCCACCCTCGCGGGTGAGGATCAAAGCCTTCATTCCTTCTTCAATGAGAAGCGCAGAAATTTTTTCCCAGCCTCGAGGGGGATACCTGCTCCGTAAAACTACCATTTCCATTATTACGATAAATGACGACGCTGCCCCCTCCAAAGGGTGAACCTGGCTTGGCGGCTAGCACGTCAATATCACCATCACCGTCCATATCGGCCGGGAATGCATCTATGCCCTCGGTTGCATTCGATGAGATGATTTGCTGCGAACCAAGGTCAGCCGTAGCATAACTTATTGTAAACGCGAGTAAGGTAGAGGTAATGATAGAGCGCTTGCGACTAGATAAAGACCAACCTTCTAACTTATTGATAACATTTGTAGGCGTCGGCGGCAATCTACCTAAGTGCACTCTACTGAAAATTAATTTCTTCGCTCCTGCCTACCCTTTATTGGGCATCCTCGCTCTACACTCACATTTCTCCACATAAGTCGTTCATAATTAGTAGTTTCATCTGACTAGTCGGATTTCCACGACCAATTACTTGCGTTCATTCAAAGTTGAATAAAGAGTCTTCCATGTTTTGAGTCATTTATAATGTAGCTAAGAAACGTTCCGGTCGGATCATACTAGTTACTATCATTCTTCTCGCAGCAAGCGCGGTCGTTTTCTGCAAGGTAACTGGGTCGTAGAAAACCGTTCGATAGACTGGGATCTTTAATGATCTCAGCTGAAAGATTTAGATTTGGTTTTAGTCAACCATCATAGGTGACTCAATCAAAGCTGGGACGCCCTAGATCAACTTCCGCTTCCTCAGAAATTAAGGCAAATCGTTACGGTTAAGCTCCTCACCCGACTCAGCATTGACCTGATAGGTCACCATCCGATTTAACTCGTCAATTTCCACGATACGGTAACCCTTCGCAGCCCCCCAACTCCCTCCGACGTGACTATCAAAAAAGTAACGGCGGTCGCCCGAAATCCACATATTAGTTTGGTCATGATTGTGACCATGAAAGACCCCGCGGACGTTGGGAGTGGTTTCTAGCAGGCTCATCACAGCCTCTCCCTCCTCAGCTTGATTAACATCATTTACGCCATGTCGTGGCCATCCGTATACCTTGTGCTTACGTTGCTGGATATGAATCAACGAGAAGATAGCCGGCGCTTTCGCATATTTTTTAAACTCGGCCTTGAGCCATTCTCGGCTGGCAGCACGATAAACATTACTTTTGGCCGGAGCTGAAGTGTCAGCCAAAACGAAAGCAAAATCTTTGTGTGTCACTGTATGGTTAGCATCATAACCCCAAATCTTTTTCCACGACTCAGTCGGAGATTTTTCTTCAGGATCTAAATAGTCATGATTTCCCTTCGTGCAATAATAAGGCATCTCAAGCTTGGACAAATGCTTGTCACGTAACTCTAAAAGCATTTGGGTCTGGTCGTGAGTTAGATCTCCATTGATGAAGAGTAAATCGAGTCCCTTTCCCTGCTTCTCCTTGTTCATCCAGCCTACCATCTTTTCTGCCATTTGCTCAAATGGAGTATTAACCTGGCCATAATGTAGGTCTGAAGCCACCGCAAATCGCATCTTAAGTTTACGGTCCACAGGTAGGTCTTTTGCGCGGCACCAACGGGCAGGTAAACTCGTGGCGGCAGTAACAAGGGCAGAATGGTTCAAAAAACTTCGGCGATCAATCGACATCCCTGTATCTCAAACATCCCGAAACGCCCTGACAATAGAAAATTCCTAGTCGGACAGCATCCTTCTTCCTAGGTTGGGGTATGGAAAAAAGAATAACTTTTTTTTATCTACTTCTTTTCGCTGCCGCAGGAGTTCTTCACGCAGCCCCCGATCCTTTCTCTAAACCTTTTGATAATCCCGTCGACAAGCCAGGACTGCCACGAGTTTTAATTATAGGAGACTCAATTTCGATCGGGTATACTCCCCAAGTAAGAAAAATACTGGATGGGAGAGCCAATGTCCACCGGCCTAAAACTAATTGTAAGTGGTCCGCTTTTGGAGATCAAAAAATCAATGAATGGATCGGCAACGAAAAATGGGATCTGATTCATTTTAATTTTGGATTATGGGATTGGTATGGATGGTCGCAAAACCCTAAAGCAACTCCTGGATCCTACTCCAAAAGCCTTGATAAGATCGTTCAAAATCTTAAGAAATCAGGAGCTAAGCTAGTCTTTGCTATGACCACTCCGCCTTGTGCTGGAACTGAAAAAAATGCGGGAATTAAAATTTCAAAGGCAAGAGCTAAGCAATTCAATCAGGCTGCACTGAGAGTGATGAAGAAGCACGGAGTCGTAGTAAACGATCTCTATGCCTTAATTGAAAACGAACGGGAGAGGTATCAACTGGGAGAGAATGATGTGCATTACAACGAAGCTGGCCGTGATCTACTTGCCGCCAAAGTGGCTACATTCATAAAGGAACAAATATCTCAATAATTTAGTTCTCTTGTTTCTCTCCTTCACCACCTGTGGCAGCATCCTACGAAAGATCGTCCCACCCCTTTTAATTGCCACCACACGACCATAATTATGAAAACAATCCTTTTCCTTTTTACTTTTGGATTCTGGGCTCTAGGCGCCGCTCCAAAAAAACCCAATATCGTCCTCATTATGGCAGACGACATGGGCTACTCAGACATCGGTTGCTACGGAAGTGAGATTAGAACACCCGTGCTCGACAAGCTTGCCCGGAACGGCCTGCGCTACACCCAGTTCTACAATACCTCACGGTGCTGTCCTACTCGCGCCGCCCTGATCTCCGGACTCTACTCCCACCAAACAGGCATGGGACTGATGGAAGGTGACCGGGGCTGGCCTGGTTACCGTGGATCCATTAACAAACGCTGTGTGACGCTTGCCGAAGCCCTCAAAGGATCTGGTTACAAAAACTATATGTCCGGCAAATGGCATCTAACCCGACACAAGAACCCGAATGGAGATCGATCAGCATGGCCGATACAACGTGGCTTTGACCGCTTTTATGGCACTATTACGGGAGCAGGTAGTTTCTATGATCCCGCCACCCTCTGCCGAGGCAATACCTATATCACTCCCGAAAATGACCCCAGCTATCAAGCAGAATCTTTCTATTACACTGATGCCATCAATGACAATGCGATCAGCTTTATAAGCGATCACTGTGGCGACAATAAAGCATCGGATAAACCGTTTTTTCTCTACGTCTCTCACACCAGCGCCCACTGGCCTATGCACGCCCCAGAAGCCGATGTCGCAAAATATCGGGGATTTTACGACGAGGGATATCCCTCAATTCGCCAGGCCCGATATAAGAAGGCGATTGAGATGGGTGTCATCGATAAGAAGTGGGCGATGTCCAAAGGACTCGACTGGAAAGGCTTCGAGCATAAGGCATGGGACATTCGTTGCATGGAGGTCTATGCCGCCATGACCGAAATTATGGATCGTGGTATCGGAAGGATTGTCAACGAGCTCAAGAAACAAAAACTCTTTGAGAATACTCTAGTGATTTACCTACAGGACAATGGAGGCTGTGCGGAAGGCTACGGTCGGGCAAACAACTCGCAAAAAAAGGACCAATTTAAATTCAAGCCTCTTGGCAAGGACGGGCTACAAACTAAAATTTGGCCTCCCATGCAGACGCGCGACGGAAAATTTGTCCGCACTGGACCCGAGACTATGCCTGGCGGAGATGACACTTTTGTGGCATACGGCCCAGGCTGGGCCAATACTTCCAACACCCCGTTTAGGGGTTATAAGCACGACCCATATGAGGGAGGGATCGGCACTCCTCTCATTGTCAGTTGGCCTCAAGGAATTGACTCCGATCAAAATGGAAAAATCATCCATGATGTCTCCCATCTCATCGATCTGATGCCCACCTTCGTTGAGGTCGCAGGAGCAACCTACCCTAAAAATTATAATGATAATGAGATCCAGCCCATGGAGGGCGTGAGCCTGATTCCGACTCTTTCTGGAAACACCCTCCCCCGAGAGAGCCCTATCGGCTTTGAGCACCATGGTAATCTTGGACTCCGTGACGGTAAGTGGAAAATTGTATCGATGTATCGCAGAAACCAGCCCCGCAAGTGGGAGCTCTATGATATGGAAGCAGATCGCACGGAGCTTAACGACCTCGCTAAGAAAATGCCCGATAAGCTCAAATCCATGGTGGCCGCCTGGCAATCTTGGGCGGATCGAGTCGGGGTGCAGCCCTGGCCCATTCCAAGGTATGACCCGAAAAAAGAAAAATAGCCTAGAGCTTCCTCTCTCTCCTGTCGCCATGCGCTCGCTCTTTCCAATCATCACCCTCCTCTTGCTCGTCGGATTCCCTGTAGTCGGAAAACCTCATGTCCTCTTCATCGCGATTGACGACTTGAATGACTACATTTCGCCACTCGATAATCACCCGGGGATCCAAACCCCTCACTTTGAGCGTCTTGCGAAAAGGTCGGTTACCTTCGCGAACGCCCATTGTGCCGCTCCCGTCTGTCATGCATCAAGAGTAGCAGTCATGACTGGCGTTCATCCCACACGATCCGGCATCTATCGCAATATGTTCGGCGCACGAGGACCCCGCTGGCGCCATGAATCTAGATTACTTGAAGATGCGGTCGTTCTTTCACAGCACTTCCGTGATCACGGCTACCACGCAGCAGGAGGTGGTAAAATCTTCCATACCCTTCAGTGGACCCCGCACGATTCTCAGAACGATCCAGAAGCCTGGGACGAATATCGTGGGGACCCGAATAATCCGATTGCTCCAGACTGGACCAGACCAGATCTAATATCCGACAAACAGGCCGGCCTTAGCAAAGGGCGCCCACTAGGTGGTAGCTCGCAGCTCTTCGGCGCCGCGCCCCTCGAACAGACTGACGAACAAACCGGTGACCATATGGTTGTCGACTGGGCCATCGAACAAATGAAGCAAGAGCGTGAAAAACCTCTCTTCCTCGCCGTAGGGCTTTTCCGCCCCCATATCCCCTGGGAAGTTCCCCGCAAGTGGTTTGACAAATACCCACTCAAGGAAATCAAACTGCCTCCTTACCGCGAAGATGATCTCAGCGACGCTCATAACCACGGTCGAACCCACTGGCACAAATGGGTGATCGAAAATCAGCAATGGAAAAAGCTGATGCAAGGATACCTCGCCAGTATCTCCTACGTAGACCATCAGCTGGGGCGAATTCTAGACGCCCTCGATCGAACACCCGGCATGAAGAACAACACCATTATAGTTCTCTGGAGCGATCACGGCTTCCATATTGGTGAAAAGGCCAACTGGGAAAAGTTTGCGTTATGGGATCAGACCTCGCGGGTCCCCCTCTTCATCCACGCTCCAGGTGTGAGCAAGGACGGTGAAAAAACAAGGCAGCCAGCAACCCTCACCGATGTTTATCCCACTCTTTGCGAGCTGGCAGACCTTCCCATTCCCAGCCAGTGCGATGGACTATCCCTAGTCTCACAGCTCAAAAATCCGGGCGCTAAACGTGACCGCCTAGCCCTTTGCTCCTTCCAATTTGGGAATGAAAAAAAACCCTCACACGGGGTCTCCGATGAGCGCTACCGATTCATCCGCTACGGTAATGGTTTCGAGGAACTCTATGATCTCAAAAATGACCCGCATGAGTATGAGAACCTCATCGATAGTCCACAGTTCGCGTCCGTGAAAACCCGGCTGGCAAACGGTATTCCGTCGAACTCTGCGACCCTTGCCATCCTCCCTAAGGACTCCCCACATCATCGGGCGAACCAGGAAAATCGGGGGAAGTGATCCGCTAAACGTTTCTTTACGGTTATTTCTCTATGGATCAATAAGTTACGAGTCAGAGTGATTCGCGATTATTTGAACCTTACGGAAGTTTGATTCAACTTTGGATTTTCTGTATCTTTATTCCTGACAAGAATACGGAGGAATGTAGATTTCAGTTTCTATGAAATATTGTTATATTCTGCTCTGCTTTGTTCTGATTCTAGAATCCAAGGGAGCGAAGGCCCCTAAAGATCGATTGGCTTTTGCTGAGGTCATAGTGCCGATCATGGAAGAAAAGTGCCATTCCTGTCACTCTGAAGCCAAAAACAAAGACAAAGGTGGGTTATGGATGGACACCTTCGAAAATATGTTGATTGGAGGCGACAGCCAAGATGGTGAAGAGTTTCGCACCCTAGTTCCGGGGAATTCTAAGGACAGTTACATGATAGAGGTCATTGCCTTACCTAAAGATGATGACATGCACATGCCTCCACCAAAGAAAACCCAAATGGAGTCCCATGAAATCAAGTTGATGACATGGTGGGTGGACAAACTTCCCGAAGGCAAAATTTTAAAGGATCAAACTTTGGCTCAAATGGGCGCTTCGGAAGAAATCTTGGCGGCAGCGGCAATGTTGGCGAGCCCCGAGGAAAGAAAAGAAATGGAGGCTGCTCAAAAAACGGCCCAGCTCCAAAAGCTGGCAAAACGTGACGCCCTCCAATCCACGCTTGCAACTCTAAAGCAAGAGATGACTTTCAAAACATCTTTGAATTTTGTGTCACAGGATTCATCCGATCTAGAATTCACAGCAGTAAGTCTCAGGGAAAAGCTGACTGATGAAATGTTTTTGAAAATTGCGCCGGTGAGTGGCGCCCTCTCCAGCTTAAAGCTTGGTGCCACCTCGGTTACTGATAATGCTCTCAAAACCGAACTTCCAAAAATGACGAGGCTAAAGAAACTCGATCTTAGCCAAACCCAAATTGGGGATAAGACGCTTGAGACAATCGGTGATCTAGAGGGATTGGAATGGTTAAACTTATGGGGAACTCAAGTCACCGATTCAGGTTTGATGAAGCTTAAGGACTTATCAAAACTTAGGAAAATCTATCTATGGCAGTCTCAAGTCACCAAAAAAGGAGCTGCTGCCTTAAAGAAAGAACTTCCTGATCTTGAGGTGATTTTTTAAGCCGCGCGCGAAAACTTCTTCTCTTTTGTCTGCTCGTCTTTCCGGTCGGGTCATTTCAATGCGGTTGAACTTCCGGGCCACCTTGTGCTGCTCCATGATTTATGCCCGCTTATTCAAAAGAGGGAAAAGAACCAAACTACAGACCATTGTTTCCCATTTGGATATCGCTTACCCAGTTACTTTGAGTAATGGGCATTTGACCTTCCCAAAAAGAGGCTGTGCTGATTAACATTATCGAAGTTTCGATCCCGTAATTTAATTCCATATGACTCCCTCCCACTCCCGCCGCCAATTTCTTACCACCACCAGTTTCGCAACTGCTGCTGCTCTCACTGGATCACGTGTCACCGGCAAGGACACTGAACCCACAACAGCGTCTCTCGAAGGACAGATTTTTAAGGCGGTAAAAGGTGGAAAAAAAAGCAACGAATCCCCTCTCGAATTTTTCAATCGTCTCAAAAAGCTCGGATTTGATGGCGTGGAAAGCGGGAACGCCAAACAGGCCGCCGACTATGCGAAAGCCTCGCAAGAGACTGGCGTAATGTTTCATGGAATGGTTTGCGGCTGGCACTGGGGAACCCGACTGAGCAGTCCGAACCCGGACACTCGTGCCAAGGGTCTTGCGATGATGAAGCAGAATATCCAAGACACTCACCGCCTCGGTGGATCGTCCGTCCTTTTGGTGCCCGGCAAGGTCAACGGAGCAGATGAAACTCACGACCATGTCTGGCACCGCTCTATCGCAGAAGTGCGTAAGGTCCTCCCCCTCGCAAGCCGTCTTGGAGTCCGCGTTTTGATCGAAACCGTATGGAATGGATTCTGCGAAGCACCCGACAAGTTTCGCGACTACCTCGATGCATTTGATAATCCGTGGGTGGGTGCCTACTTTGATATCGGTAACATGCAGAAGTTCGCTCCCGCCGAAGAATGGATTCGCACTCTCGGTCACCGCACCGTGAAGCTCGACATCAAGGACTGGGGCAAAAAGAACGGATTTTGTCGACTCGGCGAAGGAGATGTCGACTGGGATAAAGTTCGCGCCGCGCTAAAGGAAGTCGGTTTCTCAGGCTGGGCCACCCGAGAAGGCAGTGATCAAAGTATCGAAGATACCTCCTCCTTGATTGATCAACTAATGATCGGGAAGAAAGGATAAGTAAAATTCTCAAGCTCCCTCCTCTCTTCCTACATCAGTTTATACTTTTAGAACGGAGCGAAGATGGCTTCCATTTTGCCACGATCGATAGCATTTTTCTGAATGCTATCGCCCCTCTCACCTTAGCAGTCACGAAAAATGCCGCAAAAATGCGGCACTGAAATTGGTCAAGCTTGTTGACCTAATTTATCTACTTTGGGAGAGAACTGTGCCTTTATCGCCGACGGCGCAAAAGCAATGCCCCCCCGAGGAACCAGAGAGCCGTAGTCGAAGGCTCGGGAACATTCACAGCACGAAGAAACTGATTCGGAGTCAGCACATTGTCGGAATACCGACCTTCGTCAACATACATTTCGTATTCTCCGCCACCAGTTTTACCGAATCGAATCCCCGCATCTGGATGGACATATCCACTATCATCGGAGTCAACTAAAGTCCGGGTCGCAGCAAGTTCATAGTCTAGATACAAACTTACCTCCTGACTATCTTGGTTAAAAGTCATTGCAAGGTGACGCCAAGCCAAGTTGTCGTTAATCCCATCCCCCACAGATGACCAATCAGCGGCATCACCATAGACAGGTGGACTCGCACCATCGTAGGCCTCCGCACTATCAACCCAAATTCGCCGATCACTGGGAAGATTGTTCCAACCTGCCTGACCAGTTGTATAATTCGTGTTGTCTCCTTCTGGAGTATCCATGCGGACGCGGGGCCGCCCAAAGCTTCCCTTTGCGCCATGATCAAAGTCAATTTGCCACTTGTCAGTGTTAGCGCCAATCCGGTTGGCATAGTTATGGTAGGCTTGTGGCTCCCCTTTGATCTGAATAAACATTTCAAAGGTGAATGAGGTATTTAGAGCATCACTATTAGCTGTATGAATTCTCGAATTTGCCGCCAGCGAACTCATTGAAAGAGTATTTGCAACAGTGGAAGAGGTAACAGGATCGTAGATGAAGGCTCCAGGCACATTCGAAGAATAGGTTGGACTCCCACCTTTACCGTTTTGGTTCAGTCCATTTCCAGAACTATCTAGGGCGGCATCGATACCGTTCCCCACCACACCTTCTTCAAGGCGCCAATATGCAGTTGTTCCTGCCGGAAGAGAGGCACTTAAAGCGAGTGTCAAAGGAAGAAATATTATTTTGTTCATGGGCTTTGGGTATTAAGGAATCATTTGTATTCGCGGACGCGATAAAAGAGTCGACCCTGACCTCCTTCAAGATCTGTGTCGGTGTATGAAAAAGTAATATCCTCGGCAATCTCTTCTTCGAGAATTTCGAGCCAGTTACTTAGATCGGTGGAATAATCAAGGCTGTAGCGATAGCCGGGCTTAGAATTCCAAGTGACTGTCGCGCTGGGAGCTGAAGGCTCATACACAACGGAAGTAATAGCGAGTTCGGCAGCTGGAGCGACAGGAGAATCAACAACCTGCAGGAACTGAAGTGGAGAAAGAACCTCACCAGTAAAGCGAACCTCATCGAGAAAGAGACCGTAATCAGCATTGGTAAGTTTTCCAAAATCAATGGGGGCCGCCGGGTGGACATAACCGCTTGCGTCGCTATCTGTCAGAAGCTGTGACTGCGAAAGTTGATAATCCAAGTAATAGCTAATCTCTTGGGTCTCTTCGTCAAAGGAAATAGCCACATGACGCCAGATTGGATTATCGTTGATCCCATCACCATCAAGAGACCAATCCACTGCATCATCGTAACTCGCGGGCAAACCATCTCCGGAATCTGTATCAACCAATAATCTCCTATCGCCTGGCATGTTGGTCCAGCCTTGTTCACCTGTAACAAAGTTCACATTGTCTCCGTCTGGAGTGTCCCAACGCGCCCGCCCCCTTCCATAGCTTCCCATATTGCCATGATCAAAGTCGATTTGCCAGCGCTGTTCACCTGCTTCTTGACGGCGGGCAAACGCGTGCCAGTTGCCTGGTTCACCCTCAAGTTTCATGAAAAACTCTAGGGTAAAAGAAGAATTGAATGACACATCATCGGTGACTCTCAGTTGAGAATT
>CASICJ010000060.1 GCA_949373085.1 uncultured Verrucomicrobiales bacterium | reverse complement strand
TGACCTCCAACAGCCGTGTCCCTGGTGGCCCAAAATTCACTTCCTTTATGAAGACTGCTCCCTCTTAGACTAGCGCCCTCTAGGTTTGCTCCAGAAAAATCAGTCTCCCAAAGTTTGGTGTTTTTAAGAGACGTATTTATGAGAGAAGCATTTTTCAGGTTGGCTAATGAGAGATCTGCTCCATCTAAATTCAAGCCATCCAGATTGGCGCCCTCGAGATCTGTTCTTTTAAGATCGGTATTAGGACCAACAAGATTACCTTTAATGATAGAGTAACCTTCAGGGAGGGTGTTAGGGGTGACTTTAACATCGCTCCAATAAACTCTATCAAGTTTAGTTCCTGTAAGATTAGCACCCTCGAGATTTGTAGTATCGAAATATACGAAACTTAAGTCCATTCCTCCAAGATCTGCTCCCTGAAGATCGGCGCCATAGAGATTGACTCCTCTACCAACAATATATCCATTTATAATCTTGTAGCCATCAGGAAGAGCTGAGGGAGTCCCCTTTAATTTTCCAGATCTTATTTCGTCTAGTCTAGCCTCTTTGAAGTTTGCGCCTTCAAGGTTTGCACCCTGAATATCAGCTCCAGACAAATCAGCATTAGTTAGATTAGCACCTTCGAGATTTACATTTCTTAGATCAAAACTTTGTAAATCCGCCCTCCTGAGATCCGCATTAGGTTTCATCTCAAAAGTTTCTCCAAAGTCAGTTTCAATTTTTCCAGTTCGTAAACCAGTTTCTGGATCGACGTTCTCTTCGATCCAAAAACCTCCCCCCTGTCCAAAGGATGATATCGCAGTGAGAATAAAAAATAATACGCTAAAAATGATCGGTGTTTTCATGTCGTTATAGTTCATGCAAAAACCGCCCTAAACAATCAAGCTCTATGAGAGGGATTAGAAAGCGAGGCTTCTGATACTTGGGGGTTAATTCACTCTTAGGTTTTAGTGCTTAGTGAGTTGGAGTTACTCGATTCCCTCCCGCTATTTAAAAGCAAAGTGTATGAAGTTCTTACCTCAGGTAAACTGTATCCCGTTTCTCTAACAAAAAATCGGGATTTACTCAGCCCCTAAGCAGCATCCCCGAATCAGGAAAGGGGAGGGGTGAATCGCCTTCGCTGGATCTCTGAATCCAAATCCCCGAAGCCGTTTGCAGTGCTTCGCTGAAATCTGAGTTAACGGAAGCCCGCGCCCATGTATCCGTGAACCCTTCTTGCTGGAACAGGGATAAAAGATACACGAATCAGGTTCAAAGAAACTCCCTAAGGCTTCTCAGTGATTAGCTTTACTGGTCTGGCTGCGAGCGTATCACCCTAACCCTTCGTCTCGGTTTTACGATAAATCATGGGAACCGCATATCGGGCCATCACCGCTTCGAACGACCCTTCTTAAAAGAGTCATAGCAAGGACCCATCGATGGGTTAAGCCTTTTGCTCTTCAAATACAAACGATAGAGGATTCTTTGGAGTCCATTGCATGTCCATTTGGCACCTATTCCTAAACCCATTATTCCAAGGTTGATTGCAGCAAAAAAATCGACCGGTTTGGAGTTCTTCAAGTATGCAATAAGAGTTTCATGCTGACTGTTAAGCCATATTGCGCTGAACGTAAATATCGAGGCCCCGAGGAGGGCTAGATCTCGTCCTGGCTTCTGATTTTTTTCAGCATCTTCGGCGGCTCGCATTGCATGAACTGACGTTCCATGACGTTTTGCCCAAAAGCCAAATTTGAGTTTTCGTTGGTAGATCCAGATCCAAAGGGACAAGGAACCGACCAAGAGTGCCCAGGCGAGTAAAGCATCTGTGGTTTCCCCTGAGGCGTAAAGGTGGTTACCAACACCTAAGATGATGACGGCGAATATGCCGTTTGCCCAGTCCTTGACAATGTAGGTATAAAAACTGTCCATTTCTGCCCCACAGGAGGAACACTTAGTATCAACGGTCGGCAAGTTAGAGTCAGGACGGATCTTCACAACCTCATACGAAACTTCAGTATGCCCCTTGCATTTTGGGCACCATAATGTGTCTAATTTTGGTTTACCTATCGTCCGAGGAGAAGTGCTCGCCTCTGCGGGCTTCGCGTTAGGATTCCCTATAGATTTTGGTGTAAGAGAAACAGTTTCTTGATCAATAATCTCTATTCTTCGTCGGAGCGCGCAGATGATTTGACATCTATGAAGAAAGAGCTGACCTTCCGAAACACTCTGCTCCGAATTCGCTCCTAGATCAGACGTAATGGATGTCGTTAGCTCATTGATTTCTTGATCTTTTTTTACAGCTTTTTCGTTCAAGCTTGAGGCAGAAAAGACCTGCCCCATGATGGGTCTTTGATAGAGTGAATCATAGGACACGAACTTTAGTTCCTCAGTTAAAGTGTCACCTTTGTTAAGGGACTCAATCATTTCATTGTTGGCAGTTCCGAAGAGAACCTGCATCTCTATGTTTGTATTCTTGACGCTACAGATAACGCTATACCCACCGTCATACAAAGAATCCTCCTGAGAGCCGAAGGTTTTGGAAAATGAAGTCAATTCTAAATCAAAAGGGATCGATGACTCTTTAAAATGAGCAAGTAGAGAGTCAATTTCTGCAGACATAAGCCTCTTAGCTTTCGCCATATTGATTGAGTCAATGAAACTTGCTTTATTCATCTATCTTGATTTTCATATTTGCGATAAATTACTAACCTGATTCTTTTCTAACAATTATAATCCTGACCGGATTTATAACGCTAAGACGGAAACACGGCCTACCCCTTCATGCGTGCTAGAGATCAGCTTTGTGTCACATAGATTTGTGAACCAACGATCCCCTAAGCAGCTATCCCCCGAATCAGGAAAGGGGAGGGGTGAATCGGATGGGGGAGAAAGGGGGTTGGACCGATTTAGCAAAGATGAAATACTCGATTTGATGGCCTGCCACGAAGCCTATCGCGATGAGATCATTTGTCGAGAAGGGTCAAGCAGAGCTGAACCCCGTTTCCCTAACAACGAACCACGATTAGAGATACGGGAATCATGAATCTCTCAACGGCAAGGATATCATACAATCCCAAGGAGAAGATTCCCTTTTAAGGAAAGGGCGAAACAAATCATTCAACTGTTCATCTCATCTCTTCGATGCCATCGTCCCTCATGACTTTCATTATACGTGCTCTCTTGCTCGTTACGCTTTCCGCCGTGGTGCCCCACGCTGCCCTTGCTCAAGTGGCTAGCGAATGGGTAAACGTATACGAGGCCAAGATTCGTAACGGCTTGTCTTACCGCCTCATGAGTCCCGTGGGATTCGACGACAACCAGCGCTACCCCGTGATCGTCTCCCTTCATGGTGCTGGTGGGAGGGGCACTGACAATCGTAAACAATTAAAGCAATGGAATCAGCAACTCGCAGGGGAGCAGATCCGCAAAGATTATCCCTGCTATGTCTTAGCACCTCAATCCACCGGGCTCTGGGATGAAACTCATCTGAGAATGATCCAGGCGGTTATCGCCGAGCTACCAGCAGTCGACAAAGATCGTATATACATGATGGGCCATTCTATGGGAGGTCATGGATCTAATATCCTCATACAACTCGCTCCGAAATATTTTGCTGCGATCGCTCCCTCCGCTGGAACCGGATTGAAGCGAACGGAAGAGTTCATCGATCCTTCCAAAATGAAAGATGTTCCAATCTGGGCCTTTCATGGCGATCAGGACAAGGTCTGTCCTTACGATCGTAATCTGAAACTCTTTAATGAACTGAAGGAATTGGGCGGCAACATGAAGCTCACCACCTTCAAGGGCGACGGACACGGGATTGCTGGAAAGATGATTCCGGGCGCGGATAATGGCAACACGCTCATGACTGGAGAACGCTGCGATCCTGAGCCCGATTTGTTAAAATGGCTGTTTGCGCAGCGCTTGTCCGGCAAACAGGCTGCGGCTGAAGAGGAGAGAACAGAAGTTCCCAGTGATTTCCTTAAATTCAATCATGGGGAGGTCGATCGACGCTACCTCATCTACCGTCCCAAGGATCTTCCAGACAACGCACCCCTAGTCTTCTTTCTCCATGGGTATCGGGGTGATGCGCGGGGCTACATGGAGCTTGGTATGAATCGCGTAGCCGACACTAACGGATTTGCGGTCTGCTACCCTCAGGGGGAAAAAGATCGAAAGGGAATCCCGCATTGGAACGCTCGCCTTAAAATCAGCAAGGTCGACGACATCGGTTTTCTTTCAGCACTTGCCGTTCATCTGCAGTCAACATACAAGCTAGACCCCAAGAAGACCTTCGCTTGCGGTATCTCAAATGGTGGTTTCATGAGTTACACCTTGGTGGCAGAGAAACCAGAGGTATTCAAAGCGGCCGCCTCAGTCATCGGCACCATGAGTGGTTTCACCTGGAAACACCGGGATCAGATCAAGCCCGTGCCCATCTTACAAATTTCCGGCCTCAACGATGAAATCGTTCCCTACGATGGCAGTATGTCTCCAAGGGGCGGCTGGGGCGGCGCGCCCAACCAAGATGTCATCATGGGATTCTGGAAGATACTCAACCAGACCCAGACCGAAGAAGTCGTAAAGATCTCAGATAGAACCACCGCCCACTACTACAAAGATGGCGTGAATGGCAACCAAGTCTGGCACTACAAGATAAAGAAATTCGGGCACCGCTTCCCTCACCAAAATAATGGGGCTGGAATTAGTTCGGTCGAAGAGATCTGGAAGTTTTTCAAGCAAGTGAGCAGTTCCCAATGAGCGACCATAAAGCGATGGTTGCCAACCACCGATCCCCTAAGCAGCATCCCCGAATCATGAAAGGGGAGGGGTGAATTGGGGTTATCTGCGAGGGCTATAGTTAGGTTTATGCTTTGTAATTGTATGCCACGATTCAGGAACTAGGATCGAGGGGTTATGAAGGAGCTCGTATTATTGTTTGGTGCCTTTGCGCTCATCGGCTGCGGGGGGGATAAGAAATCAACTGATACCGCTGAGGGCAGTCAGGATGCTGGTCCAATACCGGTAGAAGAGGAAGAGGTCGAAACACCCTCAAGCGGTGAGGACCTTACCCTCGACCTGGTCTTCCCCACCGCCCGGGTGATCGATGTGCAGATTACCGTTGCTGAAGCGGACTGGGAGACGATCCGGAATCAAACCCGTAATTTGTTTGAAGCCCTGAGCGAGAAACGAAAGGAGGCCCCCATCGCCGGGCCCTATACCTATGTTGAAGCCAGTGTCACGATCGACGGACACAGGTTCCCCCAGGTTGGGCTCCGCAAAAAGGGATTCATCGGCTCCCAGAGCACCACCCGTCCGTCGCTCAAGATCAAATTGAATCACCTCGACAAGGAGGCCGGGATCGAGGGCCTGACCAACCTCACTTTCAACAACAACAAACAAGACTCCACCTTGGTGAATCAGTATATGGGATACGCCTTCTTCAATGCTGCGGGTGCACCCGCGCCACGTTGTGCCTTTGCCAAAGTTTCCGTAAACGGAGTCAACCTGGGGGTTTATTCTCATGTTGAGACCATCCGCAAGACCCTTATCAAAAGGGAATTTGGAAATGACAACGGCACTCTCTACGAAGGCACGGTGGTCGATTTCCGGGAAGGCTGGGCGGGCAGCTTTGAGAGAAAATTTGGGAAAGACAAACGTGGCCGCGCCATGATCAGAAAACTCATCTCCATCCTTGAGAGTGAGGAGGTGGACAAGGATCCCGAAAAGATCATCGGTGAACTGGTTGATCTAGACTCCTTCTTCACTTTCTGGGCGGTCGAAGGTCTCCTTGGTTTTTGGGACGGCTATTCAGGAAATTACAACAACTTCTTCACCTACTTCAATCCCCAGGATGGCAAGTTTCACTTCTTGCCTTGGGGGGCGGATGCTCTCTTTGATAAATTCAGTGAGCTCGATTACGATCCTAAGGCCCCAATCTCCGTTAAGAGCAAGGGCATGATCGCGCACAAGCTTTACCAATCAAAATCGGGGCGGGAGCGCTATGCCAGAACTCTCCATGGATTACTCGAAGAGTTGTGGAAGGAGGACGCCCTCCTGGCCGAGGTCGATCGCATCGAAAAACTCCTCCTGCCCCACCTAGCCACCATCCAATCCAATTTTCCGAAAAAACTCGAAGAACTTCGGAATTTCATTCGAGCTCGCAGCGCTGATCTCCTCGCTGAGATCTCGAGTGACATGCCCGAGTGGACCAAAGTGCCCGATCATCCTCCGCTCATCCCATCCTCCCTCGCCAGTGGCCTGAAATCAGACTCGATTTGGAACTCGGCCAAGAATGGCGACCTTGAAGGCATCAAGGCCCAACTCGCCAAGGGGGTGGATGTCGACGCTCAGGATTCCTTAGGGTCCGTTCCCCTGGCCTTGGCCGCTCTGACTGGGAAAGCGGAGGCTGTGAAGTTTCTCCTCCAGAAGGGTGCAGACATCGATGCAAGGGATAAGAAGAACCAAACCGCGATGCATTCCGCGGCCTTTCTTGGCCAACTCGAGGTCATCCAGGTCCTGATCAAAAACAAAGCCGATCTCAACGCGCGCAACGATGAAGGTGAAACGCCCCTCGACGTCGCCGCCGCCCCATGGAGTGAAGAGCTCAAGGGGATCATCCAATTCGTCGGCGGCCTTCTCCAAACGAAGTTTGATGTGGAAAGAATCCAGGTCGCTCGACCCAAGGTCGCGGCTTTCTTGCGCAAGATGGGAGCCGCCTCGGGTGGCGACCTTCCCCCCCCCGCCCCAAGGAACATTTGGGAGTCGGTAAAGGTGGGAAATCTCGACGCCCTCAAATCTCAGTTGGCTGCAGACGGAGCGGACGCAAACCAGCCAGATCCCAATGGGATGACACCATTGTCCTGGGCCGCCTTAACCGGTCAACTCGAAGCCGTCGAGTTGCTCCTTTCGGCCGGGGCGGACATCAACGCCACAAACCGGGACGGCGCCACCGCCTTGCATTCCGCCGCCTTCCTCGGTCACCTCCCGGTGGTCGAACTCCTGGTCAGCAACAAGATCAAAATCAATGCCATCAATGGCACCGGTGAAACGAGCCTCAATTCGGTCGCGGCGCCATGGAATGACGAAATTGGTGGAATTCTCAAGTTGATCGCTGGCCTTTTAAAAATCGAAGTCGATGTGGATCAGGTCGAGGCGAGCCGACCTAAAATTGCTGCCTTTCTTCGAGAACATGGCGGAAAGACCTCTGCAGAGCTCAAGTAAGCCTCAGGCAGACTGCACCGAAATGGGCGACCCCACCCTGCGACCTCTGGGGACAGAGCCTCGAGCCGCTTCACTCGGCTCCTGTCCAAAGGGGGCTTCAAGGCCCACCCGCCAAGAACTGCTAGGAATTTGCTTTTGGCGGAAGGGTTGGGGGAACCCGGGTTGGGCGGAATACACGGGGGAGAAAGGGGTTGGTTTAACACCCCACAACTACCAGACTTCTGGTCAGTGGCCAAAGGTAAACCACCGGGTTGCCAGCTTGTATTCTTTCGCTATCCCTTTTCACCAAGCTTCCACTCATGATGCATTATGTTCATAAGTGCCATCTCGACGTCGGCAGGTTCTTCATTTGTCTTTATTACCTCCCAACACACTTCGACGGCATTTTTTCTCAATGGAATACGTTCTTGACTATGAATGCCAGGATCCGCCACCCCTTTGCTAGACCAACTTCGTTTCCAGCAACGAACAAATATCCGATCTTTTGGTTCAATCTCTGAACCTTTTAGGAAATTTTCAATAGCGATCTCGAGAATACTGTAGGTGTAATCGTAATTCTCTTTTTGCTCTGTTCGTTGATATCTTGCCATAACGATTTCTGTCATAACGTGAGAAGCGGAGGCAATAAGATCGGCTTTTGATTGTGGCGGTGCAGCAGCAGAGATCCACTGGGTTCGCAATATGAGCTTCGTGAGTAGAAGGGTTTGTATTGAGAATCGGGGGGGAAGCATTCATCACTGTCTGATTGTTCCTCCGTTAAGTGAAAAAGGTTGTAAAATGCTATAAAGTTAAATGTCCACCCGATCTCCAATCCCCCCCCAAGCAGGATCCCTTAATCCGGAAAGGGGCGGGGGTGAGTCGGCCTCTCTCATTTAATCAATTGAGATTTAGGAGGCAGATCTGTTTGGTTTTAAAAAAAGCCGCCCTCTCTTGAGAGAGGACGGCTCTTGAAATACACATTTAACACCGCCAGAGAAGACTTACCCTTTAGTTTGGTGCTACCGATCAGAATTCATGATCCTTATTAGCCAAGGATGTTACTCGATCAAAAAACCGCCCCTCGAAAATAAATACGAGGGGCGGCTTTCGGTTATGAAATCACAAGCTTCAAATTGTGACTGCTTATCTTTCTAACTACTTTGATCTTGAACGCTGACGACCAGTTACGGAATCTTGTCGTTAGATTAGGAAGCACTAGCTCCATGAATCTGGGATTGTGTAAAGCTGAACCCACCAATCCATGATGTCCCCCAAGCAGGATCCCTGAATCCTGGAAGGGGAGGGGCGAATCGGTTGTGGGCCTCGTTCGCGGATGCGTTAAGAATGAAGAAGGGTAGGAATATTTTATCTGATTTCTGGTTATCAGTGACACAAATCCAGGCTCTAGCACGTATGATCAAGTGGCTCTGTCTCTCCCAATCGGTCTTATAATCTCCTTTGGAAATTGTAATAGATTGAGAATGAATCAGTTGATAATGATATATTATCGAATGTGTGAAAGTCCGTCTCCTGTAATGGGGGGCGGGCTTTAATTGTGCACAGCCTCAAGTCCCTCATCGCAGAGTAAACTATCGGCCTTCCATCGTCTGCTAAGTCGGTTTTCTCTCTTTCCGATCTTCGCACTTTTCTTCTGGTTAAACGTTAGCTGTATCGTCTCAAGGTTGTAGAGAGAGGTGTCTGATGCCGGGCACACTGAACGCGGAATGATGTGGCCGCCATTTACGATTTCGCTAGCATACGGTACTTTGTGATCATCTTGCTTGAAAAGACGATCTGCCAAGGGTGTAAAAAAAGCCCACCTCGTGAGGCGGGCTTTTTGAAAATTAAATTTGGCTATCCTAGCGACGGCGACGGCGTAAAAGACCGGCGAGACCAATCAATGCAAGAAGACCAGTGGATGGCTCAGGTACCAGCGCGCCCTCCACCTGCACTCCAAGAATGGTATCTCCAGGAGCGAAGATGCCTTTGTTGGCTGCGTCGAAGAGCTGAACGTCAGCAACCTGCATGCTATTCGCTCCAGGACCATTTTTCAAGGCTGGGAAGACCACCAAATAGTTTGTGTAGGTGGCGCTATTGGTAAAGCTAGCCGTAGCTGAATTGCTCTCTAGGAGGGCATCACCGGCACCACCATTACGACTGTCAGGGAGCGCAAGAAGCCCACCGGCAATGAAAGTATAATCACCGGTCACAGAGTCACCGTTGGTTCCGCCCAACCAGAAGCTGGCGGGATCGCGTTCAGGGGAATCGTTGGCCGCCCAGTAGGTAAGACTGGTTGGAGCTGCGCCGGCCCCTGGTGTCACAACTATTCCGGTATTTTCCTTTCCGAAGTTGAGGTATTTTCCGCCTAAGCCGTCAATTGCTTTTGCCGGAGCTTCACCACCGGGCCAATTGTTTACGCCTCCGGCGAAGCCTTCGGTGCCTATATTTATTGTCGCAGCATGTGCAACCGGTAGTAGCATTAAAAGTCCAAGAGGAGCAAGAATTTTCATATCCCGTGAAGAATCTACAAGTTTTAAGAGGTTGGCAATAAAAAAGATCCTTTTTTGTTACATCCGCGTGAGCGGAGGGGGGGGGCAGGGGATTTGGAGAGACATTCGGCATAAGCATGGCCTATTTTTATCGGAATCTGGCCAGTTTTTCAGCGGAGTGATACTTCTATTCCGTCTTCTTCAGGATTACAGTTATGCGTTGGAAAGTTGGTTTTGATAACGTCATCCCTAGTCAGCATTGAGCACCATGAGATCTTTTGATTCGCCTCCACCAAAATCCCAGCCATCAATAAACGCGTGCGAATAGGACTTTTTGAAGAAGGTGAGTCTCTTCGTTACCCTTCGGCCTCGTCCCTTTATTGACTACGATCGTCCTCACTCGCCGCAATAGCAATGAGTTCCCTCCCAGTTCGGAAAACAAAACTCCCTTTAGCAAGACCAACACCGTAAACTAAATCATCGTCTTCAATAGAGAGGGTATTCACAGAAAGTGGGGTCGGGCTACCTCCATTGGCATCAAAAATTGCTGTTTTTCCGTTTTTACAAAAGGCATATAAACGACCTGAAGCAATGATCGGGGTCGCCCAAGCCTCTCCCGGTAGGCGGGTCTTCCACAATTGTGAGCCATCTTCCATCCGATGAGCTTGCAGAGATCCAGCACGGTTAATAAGGTAGACGATCCTTTTGTGGATCACGGGAGATGGAAAGCTAGTTGTAGCAGACTCTGCAATCCAAGCTAAATGAGTCTTCGCGACGTCCCCACTCCCCCCCAATCGAAAGGCCTTGGTCTGCCGAGGGCTGGAAGACCCAAGGACAACTAAGTCCCCATTACTTGCGGGTGAAGCGACTGTGTTTTTCTTGATCCCGTCTGCCCACCACAGTGCCTTGCCATCTTTGAAGCGATATGCATCGATCCTGCCATTCGAACTCACTAGAACTCGAGCGCCATCAGCATGCTCTTGATACAACGGGCTGGTCCACGAAACCCTTGGTTCTCTATCAATCTTCCACGATGTCTTGCCATCTTCACGAGACAAACACAAAAGATACGATGGACCATCATGATCTATCAGCAGCAACAACTTATTTTCTGCTCCAACTAAAGATGAGCCGAGACCATGGCCTCCTTTGAACTTTCCGAACTCTTTCGTGAGCTTTCTTGACCACCTTAAGTTACCGCGATGATCAAGGGAGATTAGATCTCCAGATTCAAAAAAAGCATGCAACCCGAGTGGTCCAGCCACTGGAGTTGGGGCACCTTGAGAAATCATCCTACTGACAGTCTCGACAGTTTCACTCGCCTTAGCTTGATGTAGCCACCTGCGCTTACCCGAGAGACGATCGAATGCCTCTACATATAAATGTTCCTTATTTTTTCCTCCGACACTTGTTACGTATACGGTATTCTCCCACAGGACTGGGCTAGATTGACCGAATCCTTGAAGCTTTTTTCGCCAAAGAACCCCAGACTCATCTGTCCATCTTAAGGCTACGTTGTTGGCTGCACTCCTGCTGTTGCCGTTCCCCCGAAACCCCGGCCATTCACCTGCAAATATTTCTCCGTGGGCGGTTGAATACATCAACGCAACTGTAACTAATTGTCTAAGGCCCATTAAAAATAGCGGGATCGGATAGATCGATTCGGACTACATCTAAATTCGACTCTTGCCCTTCTTCCAAGTTGTAGGCTTTGAGCGGAAAAAGGCTACGCCTTCTTTTTTTCCACCGAAGAAGTGGGTTTGACTGTATTGGTCATTCCCTTAACTTTTTTGTTGTCAGGTAATTGGGGGAGAATTCCCAGCTCAAGCGCCTTTCTGATATACCCCTCAGGGTCACGTTTCCAGCGCCTTGCCGCGCCCGTGCTGTATAAGAAAATTGTTTTGCCATTGAAATCCACAGAAGGGGAATCTGGGGTCACGACTCTATCTCCATAGACTGGACAAAATTTCTGAGCCATGAGCTCCACTTTGTCGAGTTGCAGTTGCTTCTCCATTCCTTTGAATTGAGGCAACATATCCGCCATGGCCTTGATGTAATATTTGGGTGACTTGTTCCATTTTTTGACACACCCTCCGCAACAAAGAAAAACCTTTTTCCCTTCGAACTCTACGACCTCTTCTTCGTCAATCTCGTCCTCCACCATAATTGGGCAGAGCTTATTTTCTCCGAATACAGGAATTCCAAAGAGAGCTAATGCCAAGATAAAGTAAGGGGTTAATTTCATAATGGTATAGTTACACGATTTGGGAAAAAAGCTAACGACCAGTTACAGAATCTTGTCGTTAGATTAGGAGTCACTAGTTTCATGAAGCAGAGATTGTGAAAAGGTGTACTCACCAATCATGATTTTCTCTAAGCGGCATCCGTGAAGCCGGAAAGGGGAGGATTGAATCGGGAGAAGAGATTCAGGATCCAGAACTTAGTCTGGAGGCTTTTGCTCACAATAGAAATTGAAAAGAACCCGGCCTCTAACACGCTTGCCGCGTCAGGCAGTCTCTCCCAATCGATCTTATGATCTCCTTCGGGAATTGTAATAGATTGATAATGAATCTGTTGGTAGTTTTTCCCATGTGTGTAAAAGTCTGCCCCCAGTAATGGGGGGCAACTTCTTATTAAGGTTATGATTAGCTCTATACTTTGATTCATATTCTGGGTATTGGAGCACCATGAAAATCGTCATGGGAATATTTTTCTTATTATTCCTCGGTGGATGCGGATCTGACGAATCAAAGGTAAAGGAGGAGGTAGAGGTAGAGGCAGAGGCAGAGTCGCAGGTAGAAGGGCAAGTATTCGTAGTCACGAAAAGTCGTGAGAATATTAAGATGGGATTAGTTTCTATTCATGTTGTTCCTGACGAGCAGTTCAAGATCATTGCTAGTGAATTGTTAGAACAAATAATGGTGTTTCAGGTAAAGGGCGCTCAGGAAAAGGCTAATGGGAATGCTAGGGAAGAGCTGGCTAAAGAATTAACATCTTTAGAAAAACCTGATTTGAAAGTTCCTGTCCTAAAGGCTTTGAGGGAAGAAGCCGCTTTGGCGATAGAAAAAACTACAGGTCAAAATCGTTTTACTCCGTCTGAGGGGCTGGAGTTCTCGACCGAGCTACTATTTTCTGGACTTCCCCCTGCGGTTGTTAAAACAGATGCTGATGGCCGATTTAAGATTTCGTTTAGGTCGAAGGTTTGGGTGATTGCTCAGGCGACTCGCTCTGTTGGCGAAAAGAGTGAGAATTATTTATGGGTTTTGCCAGTTGAGGGTCCAAAAGAGGGCTTGCTCTCACCCCTTCTTATCTCAAACGATTCTGAGTATAAGAGTGTTGAGAGTCTCTTCACTCTTCTGGCTTCTGCGGGAGGTGAATCTAGAGAGCTTCCAAGTTTGTCGAGTGCTGAGGTTGATCAAGAGACTGCTCAATGGATTAGGGAAGCAAAAGAAAAGGCAAACAGCGCAATCAAGGAGGTAATGATTGAGGAACAGGCTAGGCTAGATGCTACCGAAGCTGCGGGACTGGCTAGGGTAGATGCTGCCGAAGCTGCGGGACGAGCTAGATTAGATGCTGCTAAAGCTGCGGGACAGGCTAGGATTTTGGAACTTGCATCTATCCGTGAGTCCTGGTCTCTGCGGACCTTACTACACGGGAGTAGTAGCGAGGTTTTCGCTTGGGGTGAGAACGATGAGCAACAATGTGATATTCCAACTGGATTAAAGGATGTGGTGGGGATTTCTGGAGGATCAGGTCACAGCCTAGCACTTAAGGAAGATGGCAGAGTTGTCGCTTGGGGAGGCAACGAATGGAAGCAATGCGATATTCCAACGGGTTTAAAAAATGTCGTTGGAATTTCAGCTGGGATTTTTTCTCACAGCCTAGCACTTAGGAATGATGGGACAGTTGTAGCTTGGGGGTATAATAAAGATAAACAATGTGACGTTCCAATTGGTTTAACGGATGTAGTTGGAATTTCTGGAGGATCAGGTCACAGCTTAGCACTTAAGGAAGACGGCACGGTCGTTGCGTGGGGTGATAATAAATGGAAACAATGTGATGTTCCAGTTGATCTCACAGATGTCGTGGGAGTTTCTGGAGGAGGACGTCATAGCCTAGCACTCAAGAAAAATGGTTCAGTTGTCGCTTGGGGGCGAAACGAACAGAAACAATGTGATGTTCCAACCGGATTAACGGATGTGGTGGGGATTTCTGGAGGAGGACGTCATAGCCTAGCCGTTAAAAAAGACGGCTCAGTCGTCGCTTGGGGTGAGAATGACGAGAAGCAATGTGATGTTCCAATTGGGTTAACGGATGTGATCGGAGTTTCTGCTGGATTTTTTAACAGCCTAGCAGTTCAGAAAGACGGGGCAGTTGTCGCTTGGGGGCGAAACGAACAGAAGCAATGTGATGTGCCAATCGGATTAACGAATGTGGTGGGGATTTCTGGAGGATCAGGTCACACACTCATAATCAAGAAAGATAGCAGTAATTAATGCTTTTTAGATTCTTTAAAGTGGACTCAGGGCCTCAGTCGTTTTGTTTTTCGCTACCAAGGTAATTGAACCGAATCTCTTATCTTAGAATCGTGATTCCCTCTAAACACGATTCTTGATTGCGGAAAGGGAAGACATGAATCGGGATGAGGATTGCAGAAAAAATCCCCCGGTGAAGATGTAAAGCGTGTTTTGGAAGTATTGATTTGTCTTCTTTTACTCTTTTTAAAGATTCTGCAGGCGACTTTTAATCTAAGATTTAATTACGAACGATACGGTAGAAAATCTTTAATGCCTCGAGCGGAGAGGAATCGGTGAAGGTGTTTCCAGTGGCTCCGTCATCAATTTTATTCCAGGTGACGCGATCGCTCTGGAATCTGAGCCGGAGGATGAATCCAAACTGCGACAGGATTTTTTCAATCGTGTGGAAATAGCCAGAGGGGGTGCTCGTCTACGTATTCGCTTAAATGATTGAAAGTTAGCGGTTAGCTAATGCAAGGCCATAGGTGGCGGCAAGGATTTCCTTGGCCTAATTTTCTGATTGATTTTCTTATGCCTGCAACAACATGTATTAAGTATGAGATCAGTCTATTTTCGGAATACGTTCTTTGCTTTGGCAAGCGTTGGGTGCTGGCTTTCCTGGTCGTGTTCCTGTGCTGCGGAGGAAGCTGATTCTGCGAAGCAGCCCTACACCGCCGAAGCCTTGAGGAAGACGCTCGACCCATTTTACAAACAGCATATTGTAGCGGATGGCTTGGTGGTCGCCGGTTCGGAGAAGGTCTCGCTTCCCGCTCTGCGCGAGGTCGGCTACTTGGCGAAAAAGCTGCTTGCCAATCGGCCTGACGTGATAAGAGCTCTCTGTGAGAAGAGAAAGATGTTTGTAGCTGTGATGGCTTATTGCGAACTGCAGACCGATCTGCCTGACTGCCGAGGGATGTCGCTGTGGTGGGCTTATCGGGCCCGCGGTCTGGGTAGCAGGCCGGTCAGTTGTGGCGAAGAAAATGTGCTTAATTTTAAGGGCGATCCCTGGGAAGGGGAAAACATTTTTATTCACGAGTTCGCCCACGGGATTCAAAGTGTCATCGGCGGTCTGGACGACCAGTTCGATGCGCGCCTTCGGGGTTTGTTCGACAAGTCGGAAAAGAGCGGTCGCTTCCGTGGGTATGCGATCGAGGGCGGCATCGCCGAGTTCTGGGCCGAGGGTGTGCAGGCGTGGTTCAACTGCAACGGGACCATCAGGCCGAAGTCCGGCGGTGGGCAGAGTTCATTCGAGGTTCTCGGACCTAAGGGAGAACACGTCTGCCACCTGCAAACGCGCGAGCAGATGCGAACACACATGCCTGATTTCGCCAAACTGCTTGATGACTCCTTTCGACAAAACAAGTGGCTTTACGTGCCCGTGGCGGAGCGCTTGGACGAGCCACACCTGAGGGGCTTCGATCCCGCTGAGGCTCCCACCTTCCGCTGGCCGCCTGCGGTCGTCGAGGCCTTCCATCGAATCGAAGCCGAGAGAGCGAGCAAGAAATAGAAATGAGCATTTGCTGGCCTCGAGTGGAAGATTGATCTCGTCGCGATTTGTACAAGTCCTAAAGTCATCAGTCTCCTTAATTGAGAAGCGGATCGTGATATTGTTACTAGCAACATTCAGCTCTTCTCTATGCTCGTTTTAGCAACGATACTCCCGTAGAGTGGCCTGCGATTGAAATTATCCAGCTTCAACCCCAAAAAACAAAGCTAATATGCCCGAGAAAAAACGCACCGGAGAGGACCCTCTCTTTTCAGAAAAAGCTGATTCTCCGAGCGATGAAAAACGCGGGCCAGAACATCGGGAACAAACTACGGAGGAATGGTTCGGGGGTGTGGGAGCGGGCATGAAAGGAGTCTCAAAAAAACTTCTCGATCAAATCCCCACCGATATCCGAGAAAAAATCCTCGAGCAGGCTCGCACCAACGGTCTCGGGTCTGCTGCGGTGGCGGTTGAAGCCGCGGCCTTGAAAACCAGAAGCTTCAAAGTGAAATTTGCCCTCAAAGGGCTGGGGAAATTACTCAAAGTTCTCGATTCCAAAATTCCTAAAAAGTAATTTGAAACTGGAATAGTGGTTCACAATGAGGGTGAGGGGATGATCAGTTCCTGAGTCGTAATCTATGATGTGGAATCAATGGTCCGATAAATCGGGGTTGTCTGGAGCATTCCCAAAATGCCATTTTTAGCGGTCCATAAACCTACAACCTATAAAAAATTAAAAGAAAAAGTAGAGAGAAGAGCGAGAAAAGAGCGGTTGCAACAAACCATAAAATAATCGATCCCCTTTTTGATTTGGGATTGTGAGTAGGGACACCTATCCTGAGGATTTGATCGAAGAAGACGAATAGTAGAATCGCAGGGCCCACGTAAAACGACATGAAGCATTTCCAAACCGCGTCTAGGCCGGTTGTTGAGACACTATCAGGACCGATCCCGTCCTTTAGGATCCAAGCAAAAGGCAAAAGACAGATCATCAAGAATCCGAGGGTTACATCGACAAAAGCTAGTAAAATAAAGCGCATTGCAGCGTGAGTGATAGAGAGTAAAAGAAACTTGGTCAAGAATCTGAGAGAGATTTTGTGCGGTTTACCGTGTCCAAAGTAGGGTAGGTTGTCGAAGACGACAGGTTTTTTGGCCGAGTGAACACGCTCAAATTGAACGGCCTCTTTCTGTGTCGTCCCGCAAAGCATCTTATGGTTTTGATGAAGGAGGCATGTTCGTTTTCGCGATTGACCTTGCTTTGCTGTTTTTGGGTAGTCACGCTACCTATCTATTTTCACAGTTAACTTTTGTTCCTTTATAATGAAGAAAAATCGCACACTCGCAACCTTCCTATCTTTGGGGGTTTTTTGTTTTAGCACTGGGCTCTCAAAAGCGGAACTCGTTGATGGTCTTATCGAATACTGGGAATTCGATGGTGACCTTACAGCTGGGTTAGACGAGACCAACGATGGTGTTCTTGAGCAAACGGGTATCGGTAAGGCTTCGTTCGTAGCTGGTAAATTTGGTTCAGCGGTCGATTTGGAAAACAGTGGGGGGGCAGGTAATCAGGCGATCATCAATGTAGGTGATCCGGGTGAGTTTGCTTTTGAGGCTGGAAGTATGTCGGTATCCGTTTGGTATACGACTGAATCACTTTACACTGGTTGGAATACCTTGATTAGCCAAGGTGAAGGAAATAATTGGCGGATTGCCCGACACGGAAGTTCCGGAACAAACTTAAAATATAGCGTAGGTGGCCCTGGGAATGTGCCTGCTAGCCTTGATCAGCAAGATGAGTCATGGCACCACGTGGCAGTTACGCACGATGCTGTCGGAAATATTACGATGTATATCGATGGAGAAGAAGCGGCATCGCAGGGGGCATGGGAATTGGCAAATGGTGCTGGTTTATCATTGCAAATCGGTGGTAATCCACAGGCTGCTAATCGAGGGTGGGATGGGAATATTGACGATGTCGCAGTTTGGGATCGCCCCCTCACTCCAGAAGAGGTGGCTTCGATATGGAACGACGGTGCTGGGGCCAGTGTTGCGAGTCTGACGGGTAGTGGGTCTGCCGAACTCTTTCAGGTAGTTGACGTGAATTATTCTCAGACTGAAGATAATGTTTTGGTCGATCTCACATTCACATCGAAAGAAGGAAATCTCTATTCGATCTATACTTCAAACGATCTGTCCCAACCTCTCTCAAATTGGCTAGAATTAAATGATGGAGTTCCGGCTGCTGCTGGTGAATCCACTACTGTTTACCCGATCGATTTCAATAACGAAGGGCTGCCTTTGAATGATCGTCAGTTCTTTGTGGTTGTTAAGAGTCCATAGATGGTAATTTTCAATAGGAAAATTTGCGCAAATAAGGATAGGGACACTTGTCATCCGATTGCTGGCTAGGTAGTTGGCTCCTCCATTCTCATTGTTAAGAATGAGGAGGTCGAAATCTTGTTTCTTGCTTGGAGTGAAAAGGTAATTCCATGAATTCGGGGATACTGTGCTGTGGCTACAACACTTGATCGTCAATGTGAAATAGATGGTTGGTTGTTGTGGGACTTCGCTCACACTAGAGGAATAAAAAACCTGCCAATGCCTCTAGCAGCAGCATTTCTCTCCTCCTTTGAAACAAAGCGGAATGACATTGCTTTGGATTATGTTAACGAGGGGCATGTTAACGCCCAGAAAGTCCAGTGCCTTTGTCGTTACCGCCTTGCTTTTTTCCACTTCGTTTTCTCTGGTTGCGGAAAATTGGCCTTCTTGGCGGGGGCCTTCTTACAATGGAAGTCGGGCTGGGGAAAATTACCCTACTCAATGGAGTGTTGATGAGGTGGCTTGGAAGATTGAGCTTTCTGGAAAGGGAGCTTCTTCGCCGATAGTGTGGAAAAACCGCATCTTTCTCACCGCACCCGCTGAAGGGATCGATACCGCGCTGGCGTTTGATCTCGACGGGAAACAGATTTGGAGGACTGAGTTTGGCGCTGAAACCAAAGCGAAGCATATGAAGCTTGGCACCAGTAGTAACTCTTCACCAGTCACTGATGGCAAGGGGGTATTCGTTTACTTTAAGAGCGGCACTTTTGCAGCTCTCGAAATGGATGGAACGATCCGCTGGAGACGTGACCTAGCGAAAGAATTTGGTCGGCAAGAACTGTATTGGGATCAGGGGAGTTCTCCGGTGCTCGTCGGCGATTTGGTTATTATTCCCCGCCTTCATGCCGGGGATTCGTGGGTTGCTGGGTTCGATAAGGCCACTGGCAAGATTCGTTGGAAGCAGGAACGGAACTATGAGGTTCCTGCTGAGAATGATAATGGTTACACTACTCCGATTCCTATTCGGCACGGAGACCGTGATGCTTTGCTCGTATGGTGTTCAGATCATTTGACCGCATATGCAGCTGACAATGGTTCTTTGCTCTGGTCGTGCGGTGGTTTCAATCCAAAAGGAAAGAAGCTCTGGCCGCCGATTGCAACGCCCGTGGTCGCGGGTGATATTGCGGTCGTTCCGGTCGGTCGAGATGATCGGAAGCAGGCTGAGGTTCATGCGGTTCGCCTTGGTGGGGAGGGCGAGATTACGCAGACTCATCGGGTTTGGGAGCGCAACGATTTTGGGGTATTCGTCACCAGTCCAATCGAGTACGAAGGAAGGATCTATTTACTTCGTCACAAAGGTGAGGTGGTGTGCTTCGATCCTAAGACAGGCAAGCCGTTCTGGACTGCTAAGCTCCCAAAGTCTCTTATTCCTTACTACGCCTCTCCCGTAATTGCTGGTGGTGTTTTTTACGCCAGTCGCGAGGATGGGATCGTTTTCGCTGCTCGCGTAGGCGAAAGCTTCGAACTTCTCGGTGAAAATGATATGGGAGAGCAAATTCTCGCTACCCCCGTTCCTTTTGATGGGAAGCTACTAGTTCGTACTTCCAAGAGCCTTATTTGCGTTGAGTAAGACAAGTTGTTTGAATGGTGGTCGCGAGATAGGGGGAACTAGGTCTCGCGTTTCGTTTTATAGGGATTACCCACCGCTTCTATCGAGGACTAGGGATTAGCGTCAAGTTTGAGAAGCGTCTGCTCGGGAATGCGGATTTAATGAGGGACGAGAGTTGCCGTTACGGAGTTGTGTTAGAGTTAGAAGTCGTGGGCCTTTGCCTTCTATGCGCTTGTTTTGCTTTTGCTTTAGGAGTCGCTGAACGCAAATCATAAAGTCGACTAGCATGATCACTGAACTGGGACTTATTCTTATAAATTAAAAATTGAAGCCGTAGCTGGTAATTTAGTTAATTTAAAGATAAGTGTCTAGTAATCAGATAGTTTGTAATTGAAAGTCAGGTAGTTATTAACAAGAAATTATGAGTAAGTGGTTTTGGGTTATTCAGAGATTATTCACATCTCTTTTGATCGTCATAAGTTTGGGTGATGGTAATCTGAAAAAGTAAATAGGGCGGCTGCTAGGCCCTCTGGATGATGAATCTTGAAACACGATTTCAGGAAGATACTTCACTATTACGATCTGGTTACGTCATAATGAGTGACACAAGGGTCGTTAGAAATGTGCATGGATAGGTGAGACTGCATCTCTCGCTCAATCTTAGATTGAGAATGAAGCAGTTAATAAGAAGATATTATTATGTGTGTGAAAGTCCGTCTCCTGTGATGGGGGCGGGCTCTTCTACTTCAGTTCAAAATTCTGTATTTTAAGTTAATAAAAGTGGGTTTGTTTTATGAGATGTTAGTGATCCGGGGCGGGAATTCTGACCGGACTTCGATAAGTGAAAAGGGAGATGGGAGTGACCATAATCTGATAGTAATTGAGTTGTAGTCTGTTTGCTGAAAAGCAGGGCTCATTCTGGAGGTAAGTGGCTTGCGTGTGAAAGTAATCTTTGCCGTCTTATTACTGCTCGTTAGTTCTCGTCTTAAGCCACTCTTTTGAAAGTCTCTCAGCTTCGGTGATTTGCTCTTTGCTCATACCCTGACGAATGATGTCTCTTTGCGTCTTGGCTCTTTCTAAACCCCCACCTGCGGCAAGATTCGACCACATAAAGGCCAAGATGTCATTCTGTTGGACGCCATGACCTTTATCATAAATACGAGCTAAGCTGAGTTGAGCGGCCGCGTCTCCTTTTTCAGCTGATTTACGGAACCATTTCACAGCTTTGGAGTAATTCTGAGGAACCCCTTCACCGTTTTGATACATGATACCCAATTCATATTGTGCCATCGGGTCTCCTTCTTCAGCAAGCAAATGCGTATCGTCGGTTTTACAGGAAACAAACAGTATCGTGGTAACCGAGGCAATAAGAGAGGAAAGGTGAAATGAATTTATAAACACCTACCACCATATAGCAGATGATTACCCTTCAGTATTATAAATTAGGCTTGGTTTATAACGCTAAAAAGCGCTACCTCCTGACGCTTCATACTCAAAATAGTCCACTGGACTTCGACGATGTTACTTCGCCACTCGTGTGCTGAAACCTTCTTTTTAATAAAGATAATTCTCACTTTCCCCCACTTTGCTTTTTGATTCAGCTTGGATTTTTAGAGTGATTTCGAGTCCATATTTGGAACAGCTTTTGGGGGAACCAGATATGGAGCTTAAGGTGGGTTCGACCTAATGAGGTGGAAATAGAGGTTGACTGAATTTAAGGCTAGGGTATCCGCAGTCTTCTCTAGCATCCCAACTCATTCCCTATTAAATTTTCCCAAGTGATGGCCTCATCAAAAATCTTATCTAGTTTCGTTACCTCCCTTTTCATCGTGGCTCTAAATCAGATGGTCGCGGGAGCTAGTCAGGTTGAGACACGAGTGGTCAGGACCTCGCTAAGCGAGGGGATTATCGATTTATCGGTCCGTCTCTCCTTTCCTTTCGATTGGACGGATGAAAGTTATCTTTCAAAAAAGGAATTTGCAACAGATACGCCGCCGGGGATTCCAAATCCAGGGACGACAAGACATCAATTACAATGGAATAGCGATGGAACCTTTGAATGGTTTCAGTTTGATTATATCCAGGCTGGGACCTACAGGATTATCGGCGAATATACGATTGAAGCGCAGCTCTTCGGTGGGCAGGTGCTTCTTGGATCTTTTGATCCAGTATTAAAGGTCCTGAGATTTGATGGGTTAGACTATGTGGCTGACTTTTCTATTCCAGATGTGATTGTCGAAGTGTCGGAAAATCTAAGTGAATGGACTAAGATCGAACAATTGGAGGAGATCTCCCAAGATTTTACTGAGGGACATACCCTTTCATTGAGATTTAAACGGAGAAAAGTTGGCTCTGAATATTACAGGGTCAGAATTAATGGTGGAGCTACGCTTCCGGTTAAGATAAGCAACGACGAGCCAGAAAGTTTTCAGCTTGATCCATTTATTCTCGAAGAAGCTTCGCTAGACGATTGTGTGCTTACGCTTGATGTTAATTATGGTGGAGGTTGCAAAGAGCATGAATTTGAAGTCTTCATGAGTCCGTCCGTTTTCGGTGAATCGTTTCCCACACAGGCAAATTTGTGGCTGAAGCATAATAGCAATGGAGATTTTTGCCGCGGGCTAGTTTCAGATAAACTTGTGATCGATATCACTGCCGTGATTGAGCAGTATCGTGCGCAGCATGGTCGGGATGATGAAATTGTCCTTAACGTCTATGGTTATTTTTCTGATAAGCCTGATGCTGTAAAGGTCGTGAAATATTCACCTTAAGGAGTATGTGTTTAGGGGAATCGGCATTGAGACGCATATCCACCTGGTGCAGAGACTCAGAATTCTGTGAGTTACAGATGTGGACGAACAAATAAGGGAGCGGATCGGAGAGGGCCCAAAAAACCCACTTGCTGATGAAGCAGAGTGGGTTTGGGAGAGATGATTTTTCTAATTGGATCCTTCTAAGGAATAAGAACAACGTAGAAACGCTTTTTGGTTTCAATAGGAACACCAAGTTCAGTGAACGAAGTGGTTGTTTCTCCGGCAGCGGCAGCAAAACCGTCGTCCAGTTCGTCCCACAAGTCTAGATTGCCTTCACTTAGGTCGTCACTTGCTAAAATACTGTAGGTGCGTCCTTCCTTAGAATTCCACGTAATTGTCACTGCTTGTGTTTGTCCGCCTGCTTCAACTTCGGTGCTGACCGAGATGATTTCGAGAGGCTTGGCACCTGCTCCTCCGTCAACAAGGAGAATAAGATTATCGATCGCCAGGTTCATACTCGATGCTCCGGTGCGGCCCATCACCTGAACTCGAAAATCTTGCAAGTCCATGTCTTTGATTTCGAAGTCAGTGTAGATGTTCTCGGCTTCTCCCTGACGGTTGCGATCGGGATACATCGTGACATCTACGAGAGCGGTGTTGGTTTCAAGATCACGGTCTACATCAATCGCGAGCGAAGCCCAAGCATCAGTAGGCAAGGGGAATGGTGTTCTTCCACTGGCATCAATTCCATTCCAAGTAACTGAGGCTTCCGTTGCTTGGAAGGTCTTGAACCCAACCCCAAAGGAATTATCCACCGTTCCATCCTCTTCGTTTCCAATACCCTGAACTACACCAGAATCGCCATTGTCAGCGGTGGAAAGAAAATTGATTCCCCAGCCATCTGCTGCAACTGCGCTCGCGAGGAAATCCATTGTGAAGGAGAAGTTTTGCCAACCTGTGTAGTCCTCATCAGATTCAAAAGAAATGTAGTTCCCAAGGCTGCTTATGGTTTGAAGAAGCTGGTAGTAGGCTCCATCAGATTCAGCGTTAGCTGCGACGAGTCTTCCGACAGGTTCACCTCCTAGAGCCTCTTCGGCATATGTCTCACCGGCATCGTCAAAGTTGGCAACGATCCCGTCGCGTGTTTCTATTGACTGGACCTCGGTCGGATTTCGACCAATGGAAACTTCGATTCCATCATTAACGCCATCGCCGTCGGTGTCGGCCATATGTGGGCTGGTTCCAGGCTGATCAGCGTCTACAAAATCAAGGAGAGGGTTTTCGACGCCATCGAGGAGGCCATCATTATCGGAGTCAGCATTAATAGGACTCGTTCCGGTTTTACTCGCACTTACGAAGGTTCCGCCACCATCCTCGACCTTGTCACTTAGGCCATCAGAGTCGGTGTCCGCTAAAGTTGGGTTGGTCTCCGATTGGAGCTCTCCAAGATTATTGAGCCCGTCATTGTCAGGGTCACCGTTGGGGCCATTTTTGATGTCGACCGATCCGTCATCATTGTTGCTCAGACCATATTTTATTTCCCAGATATCTGGGAGACCGTCCCTGTCTGCATCGCTCTCACCCTCTTGAACAACTCGGAAGTTGCTTACGATGAGCGTACCCTTAAGAGTCGAGGTTGAATCAAAGTTTTGACCACCGATACGGAATCCAAATTTATCTCCTGCTTTAACATTAACTTGTTGGTCAAAGCCGTTGAAAAAATAACCTCCTGAGGTGGTAGTAAGATCGACAGGACTTTCTATGACCTCGTCGTTTACAATAATTCGAAATTCGGCGAAGGCCTGCCACCAAGCATGCATCCCGGTGAATTCCCAATCAAAAGTAATTTCTGCATCGTTTGCGAGCGTGATCGTGAAGTCTGCGTTGCGGTTGCTAACTCCGCCGCCGGGCAGGCTAACATCGTACGAGAATTCAGCGCTCTGAGCGGCGCCAGCAAGGTCGCTTTGGAACATGTCGGTAAAGCCGTCCGAAACGACTTGGTCGGTTGCGAGGATCTCAGTCCTTTCCCAGTTTGTGATCTCAAATCCGTCGGTGAATCCGATTGTTTGGGCATTTGCGCTTGGCCCCAGCAGGCTCAGGAGGGCAAAGAATAGGCTAAGCCTAAAATGTTTAGCGTGATTATTCGACATAACTTTGGTGTATAAAACGTCCGAAATAGTAGCAAGCTTGAAGAGGAAACTTCTTGGTCTGGCATTGATGAATCAAATTGATACGGGTCCAATCGTAACATTACAGATCTATTGATATTTCTAGTGATCTAAACACTTGTGCTGAATCTCTCTTTTTGGGTTGTCGTATCTTGAGAAAACTTATTTCCGAATGCAATAGATACGAGCGGAAGTGCGGATGAGGAGGTTTTTTCCAGCGATCGCCGGGGTGGCCATTCCCATGTCGTCTTCGGCCAGTTGGTTGGTGTGAAGAAGCTCAAAGCTTTTGCCAGCTTGGCAGACATTGGTGCCCCCATCTTCGTTGAAGCAGAAAATCTTTCCGTGATAAGCCCAAGGTGATGCGCTGAACCCGGTGGAGCCTGGCAGGCGCTTTTTACCGTAAATCACAGCTCCAGTTTTGGGTTCAAAAGCGGAGAGGTAGCCGCGGTCGAGGAGAACGTAAACTTGGTCCTGATAAAGAAGAGTGGAGGGATTATAAGGAGCCGCTTTCCAGTTGCTCCAAGCGATGAAATCATTCGAGGTTTCCTTTGAAGTGACGGAGATATCACCCTTAGCGCCAGGTCCTGATTGCGTAGAGTGGGCGCTTGCTGTCACCAACGTATCCGGAGGATAGGTAGAGTAGCTCATCGTGAGCATAAGGTGTAGCAATCGTAATGCTGGACATTCCCTTGAAAGACCAAAGTTCCTTTCCATCCAGATCGTAGGAACGAGTGCGGCCGGAGCCGGGGACGATGATTTCAGTTCGTAGCTTGTTTTCCCAAATGAAGGGATTGGACCAGTTGGATTTTTCGTCGCGAGAAGTTTTCCAGATTTCTTTACCGGTTTTTTTGTCTAATGCGATAAGATAAGATTTTTCGTCATTGTCGTTGACGAGATAGACGCGGTCTTTGTGAAGGATTGGTGAGGAAGCCGTTCCCCAACCGTAGCGCGTAGGGTAAGCTGGGAACTTTGTGGGTCCAAACGACTCTGACCTTCGAAGTCCATGGCGTAGAGTCCCAAGCTCCCGAAGTAACAGTAGACGAGTTCGCCGTCAGTGACCGGGGTCTCGGAGGCGTAGGAATTCTTGAGGTGAATTGAGGATTTGGGCTTCCCTTTGTGAACGTCTTTATTCCACAGGATTTCACCAGACTTTAGATCAAGGCAGACCACTTTCCAAAGGTGGATAGACTCGGGAATTTTAAGACGGTTCCCACCAAAATAGAGTCCCTTTTTCGGACTCTCGCTTTCGCCCTGATTTACAACAGTCGTTAAAAAGACCTTTTTGTCCCATACGATAGGCGATGACCAGCCACGACCAGGGATATCGGTTTTCCAAGAAACGTTTTTAGTAGCCGACCATTTGTCGGGGAGTCCAGGGTTTTCAGAAACTCCGCGAGATTCGGCACCCCTGAAAGATGGCCAGTGATCTTGACCTGAAATTGGTAAAAGTAGGATGATTGATAAGATGACAATACGCATGAATCAAACGGTCTCCCAAATTGAACGATTCGTGAAGCCGAAAGGTGAAGAAAGAGATTTTGCCTTGGATAGTTAGGCAGAGAGGTCTGAGGGATTTTTTTTAATAGTCAGTCTCTGGATCTTAATACCTACGGGTCTTCTTTTCGGGCGGAAGAGCACTCCTATTTCGGATCTTCTTTGAGCAAGAAATACCGATTGGCCGCAAGATTTTTGTAAATTTGTGTTTTTCCTGAAGGCCAACGGACTTCAAGGCGGTCGATCACCTTTGCGTCTCCAAGTCCCAGGATAATTTCTGCTGGGCCCTGTCCCATAAAACCGTTTTGAGGGAATAAGTCTCGGATCAGTTTTTGTCCTTTCACAGTGGCCGTGAGCCGTGCGCCAATCCCGGCACGATTACTCCCAGAGCCCTCAAGACGGATGCGGGAGAAATTGGCCTTTGGAAAACGGTTGAGGAACAGCCGCAACGAGCCACCTCCGACCGAGCCAACAAGTAGGTCAGTGGCTCCATCTCGGTTAAAATCTGCTGCCACGACGCTGCGAGAATCGGAGTCGATATCAGCACCTGAGGCGAACGAAACATCGATGAAGGATTTACCATCGAGGCTTAGGAAAGTGCGATTGCGCTCGAAAGAACTTAGGTTCTCTCGTTCGTTTGGCATTTGAAAGGGGTTCTTGGTCCAGAACTCGCCTGCTTCTTCATCGATCTCACCGATTGCTTCAAGCTGGCTGAGTCGATTATGAGGCTGCGACACGACAGACCTCCATAGACAAGTTCATCCGTCTGGTTTGCTGCGATCAAAGCTTAGAAATCCGGTTGTCGCGTGGAGATCGAGTAGTCCATCGTTATTAAGATCTGCGATCGCGGGCGCGTAGGCCCATCCAATATCGTTGATGCCCCAGGATTCGCTCTTTTCCGTATAAGGCCCGCCTCTTGGCCCGCGTTTGTAGAGACGGTTGCCAGCGCAAGCGCCCTTGATTTGCTTGTGAACCCCAGGCCCGTAATCATCTTCGGAGACCTGGGCGATGATACGCCGCCCCATCTTCGAATACATGTTGGCGACATAGATCTCCGGCGAGCCATCATTATCGAGGTCTCCGCTAGCAACACCCATGCTAGTGGCAAAGTCAGCAACACCATTCTGTTTTGCGATCTCCTCGAAACTACCATCGCCCTTGTTTCGTAGCAGGTTGTTCGTGCCAAAATCATTGGCGACGTAGAGATCGGGTAGAGCATCGTCGTCGGCGTAGAGCCAAGTCGCAGCGAAGGAATTACGCTTGCCCGCGCTAGCTTCACTTTCTACAGAAACATTTTTGAAGCGACCGCCGCCGAGATTTTTCCACAGCACATTTGGCGCGCCAGAAATATCATCGCCAACCCAAGGTAGCGGCTCTTCCCCGACGGTAGTTCCTTGGTAGAGCACATAGAGGTCGCACAGGCCATCTCCATCGTAATCCGCAATGCTACAGCCCATCGGAGCCCTTGAAAATTTGAGACCCGATTCAGTGGTGATCTCTAAGAATCTTTTTCCTTCGATGTTTCGATAGATTCGATCGCCGAGAATCAAGTCAGGGAAACCATCGTTGTCAAAGTCCAACCAACAGGCCAGCGCTCGTTCCGCCTTGGTTGCCATCATAGGAAGTCCAAAGGCTTTGTTCGCGACGGCAAAGCGCTGCCCCCCTAGCGATTTGAGCAGCGCCGTTGGTCCGCGTACTGAGGCGATTGCAATATCTAGGTATCCATCTCGATCGAAATCTTCCACTGCGAATTGAAAACTGTAACGTTGGGAGATCTCCTCTTTAGGCATTTTCCAGTTGTCGGCCAATGGCAAGCGATGCAGCTGGCTGGCTTCGGTCACCTCCTCCATCAGCATTTGTGGGGCACTGCGCTTGGTTTCGGACAGAACTTTCCAAGAGGAAATTACGGCACCAGCGTCAAAATTTGAATTTGATTTCGTTCGGAAGTCGACGATGTGCTCCGACTCGAGCGCAACCAACTTCGCTTCGGCACTGCTCCCAGATGCCGTTAGCAATAGCCGTGTCTCCCACTGTCCCTCACCAGCAGTAGCGATCCTTAGAACACGCAAGTTTAGGGCCTCGATCCTATCCAGCAATCGCAGCTGATCCAACAAGGCGGCAACCACATCTTCGGCGTTTGCGGGTTTCTCTCCAGCGGTGCGTCGAACTTCTTCGACATTGCTTTTAATGAAATTCTTAAACGAGGTCTCGGCGGGGATTACCGTGCCCGAGAATTCCTTGTGAAAGGCCGCTGCGAGAACCCCTGCATCTTGTTTACGCAAGCCATCCAAAAACCACTTCCCAAATCGCTTCTCGATTTTAAATGTGACATGCTCGGAATCCCAGATCTCTTTTTGGCGCTCTGGATCGAGCGCTTGCCTAGCCTCATCCAAATTCTGAGCAGATGCCATGAAAGCTAATACGGGGATCCAGATGAGGATGCGGAGGTGTATTGACGCTTTCATACTATGTTTTAACACGGCCCTAATGCTGCCTGATTCGTCCAGCTAAAACCAGCGCGAACTATCTGCCCCCAATTACTAACTTAAATAATGGAGGGAATTCACCTTCGTGGAAATGCCATCGGGGAGTGTCGCAATTTCACGAAAATTAAAAAGCGGAGTCACCCTGAGGGCAACTCCGCTTAAATGATTATCTCGTTTGAGCTATTTCTGGATCCGGAAGAACCCGCGCCCGGGGACGGGATCTCCGATAAGCGACACTGGGAAAGTGTAAGTGGTCGAATCGCCCTCATCTGCCGGGTAGTTGTCGTTGAGATCCGTGTCCCAATCGAAAAGGTCCTCGGAGTAGAAGATGCCGTAGGTTTGGCCTTCTTTCGACGGCCAAGTCAGCGAAATCGTATCGTCCGAACGGTCGTCGGTCCCCTTGTTATCGTAGGTGATATCTGTAATCGCAAACTGGGTGCCGCCTCCAAGCAATACCTCGATACTGGCACCTTCGCCAGCTGCCCAGATCTCGGAAATCTCATCAGCTGATAAAGCGCGTGCCCAGATTGCAACATCATCGACTTTGCCATTCCATCCGCGACCGAGTGCGTCTGGATTTTCCCCGATGCGCATCCTGTTAGCGCGATCTTCAAGAACTGCCCCTGATTTGGTCGCGACTTCGACACCGTCAATGTAGAGGGTCTCGATTCCTGAGACGCTCTCGGTAACTCCCACGACGTGGTGCCAGGTTTCTGGTTCTCCTCCGACCGTGATCGCGGTGCCGTGCGCTGGGGTATCTCCGACGCCGCCTGTCCAGGCAAATTCTTCTGGAACATCGCTACCGCGGCGGTGCATGCGCCAGCCGTTACCCTCACCCTTGGCGATTAAGCACTGCCAGCCAGTGTGTAATCGAGGCAGCGGTGCACCAAGCCGAGACGGTCATACTTCCGCCCGTGAAGTCGAACTCAGACTCATCGCCACCGGTGATGATGACGTTCTGGGTCCCATCAAGGCTGATCGCGTTACCAAATTTACCTGCTTCAAATGGGATCACGCCCCCGTCTTCGGTCCCGTGGTTGTCATCGGCCGCATCCAACAAATCGGAGTCGAGCGGCCAGTAGGAGACTAGACCGAATTCAAAACCTCCACCGCTGGCTAATGGATCGTCGTCAACGCCATCGGGAACAGTGTCGCCGTCTGTGTCAGGATTGGATGGATCTGTCCCCGCAGTGAGTTCGGCGCCGTCCTTCAGGAGCATCGTTATCGGTGTCAGCATTGAGTGGATCAGTACCCGTATCAGTAACGCTCACAAATGTTCCAGTTCCTGACTCGACTCCGTCGAAAAGACCATCGCCATCCGTATCCTGCACGTTGAGATCGGTGCCGCGCTTAAATTCTTCTAGATTCAAAGATCCATCATTGTCTGCGTCCTGACCCGCGTCAGAAGCGAGTAGCGGATTGAGTTCGTTGTCGACCTCGTAACCGTCGGGGATCTCGTCGTCGTCGGAATCGGGATTGAGCGGCAGGGTATTTGCAGCGATCTCGGCGCCATCGTTCAGGCCATCGTCATCCGAGTCAGCTTTGTTCGGGTTCGTAGCGTGGGTATTCCTTTCGGCACCGTCAGTAAGATCGTCTTTATCGCTGTCGCTCTTCAAGGGGTTGGTTGAATTTTCACCGCTGTTCCACTCCTCAAGGTTGGTAAGCCCATCGTTGTCTGGATCCTCTCCGGAGTCATCGACCTCGGGATCGAGACCGATTGCAGTTTCCCAGCCATCGTCCATGCCATCACTGTCTAGGTCATCGCCGGTTGCTGTCGAGAATGGGAGGGCTCCTTCAGCAAGAGCTGTGATCTGCTCCTGAGTAAGGACCGAATCCCAGACCGCAAATTCATCAATTAAACCATTATACCAACTCTCACCGCCACCGCCACCATTGTTGCCTTGTCGGCCACCAACGATAAGGTTACCGGATCCGTTTGGACCAGCTTTTGAGGTCGGGACGCCGTCTTCTACGCCGTTCAGGTAAATCGTGCCAAGGTCGGCTTCGCCGTCATAGACAAAAGTGGCGTGCACCCAGTCGGTCGCGTTTAGAAGAGTGTCGCCGTAGTGGTCGTTGGCCCAGTGTGCCTGATGAAGACGTCCATTGTTGCGTAAACCATTGTGGATTCCTTGACTTGATTGTCCGACAAAAAACCGGTCGCCACTCAATGAGGCGGCGTCAGGCTTGATCCAAGCCGCCATTGTATAGCTTACTGCATCTCCCGCTCCTGCGCCGTCACGGTTGCCTAGTAGTAAAGGAACATCGAAGGTTGGGATGTTGAGGATGCCATTGGTAAATTGCGCGGCACCAGACGGGCTGGCTCCTCCCGGGGCACCCTCTTCACCAAAGGTAACGGAGTTGACTACGACGCCATCGTATCCATTGCCAGTTTTGTCGACGGCCGCCGTTGCTCCGCTGGCTTCGTCGAGAGGAAAGTATAGTAAAGGCTCAGGGAGTTGTTGGCCGAAGGCCGTGAGCGCCATCGCTGAGAAGACCGCAAGACTCGAGGTAAGAGGTCTAGAATTATAATCTAACACTCGATTCGAGAGATCTCGAGTTAGGGCGGTTGTGTGTTGTGTATTCATAAATAACGGGTCGCGATGTCTAACAGCAAGCAGCTGGAGGTGTCCATCAAAAATCCATTAGTTAATTTGCTTAAACCAAAAGATAGGGTGAGAGAAGCCCGGTATTTGACGGGTTTTGGGGATTGGTTGAGGTGGATTTTATTTAATCTGGAGG
>CASICJ010000059.1 GCA_949373085.1 uncultured Verrucomicrobiales bacterium | reverse complement strand
TCCTTATGCAAAATATCATTGCCCTCACTTCCTTCTTCGCTTTCGGGTCATTTACAAACGCCCAGGAAAGGCCCACCGCTGAAAACTGCCCTGCCAGTATATGCCAAGCCGGAACATGTGCCTCCGATCGCTGTGGTCTTATGGTAAGGCTTGCTGTCACCGGCCTTGAAAAAGAGGGCGCCGCAGAGAGTGCCAAAATCACTCTTGGCGCCATGGCTGGTATCAACTACTGCTCGACCTGCACCAAGTCCGGAACTGTCATGGTCAAGTATGACGCCGATAAAATGAAAGTTTGCGATATTGAAAACGCTGTCGCCAATAACGGCATCAAAGTCACCGGCCACAAGACATCCTTCAAAATAAAAGGCCTCGCCTGCCAATCGTGCAGCAACCACCTGACTGTAATCCTCGCAAAAACCGAGGGCGTTTTCAACGTCGACAAAGTTTGCCATATGAGCGGTTATGCCCGAGTCAGCTTCGATCCATCCAAGACTGACGAAAAGAAAATCAAAGCCGCCATTCACACCACTAACTATAAAGTGGTTGAAGCCAAGAAAGCGGGACCTACTCCCGAGCCTCGAAGCTAACTTTCAATTTCAGCTGTTATTTCTCTTTGGTGGCCATTCCCTTCGCGGGGAGTGGCCGTTCTTTGAAAATATGCAACGCTATCATCACCCGATAGATCCGAAATCATCTTCAAGTAACCATGGCACTATGAAATTTTTCATTCTAACACTTACACTCCTCACTGGCCCAACTCTTGTTGCCAAAAATGGATTCACCAAAGACTCCCAACGCCAGGAGGGTGTCCCCGAAGGTAAGGTCACGCGGCACGAGCACCGCAGTAAGATCTTTGAGGGCACGCTGCGCCAATACTATCTTTACATTCCCGGCCAATACAAAGCCTCTGAACCCGCTGCTGTCATGGTCTTTCAAGACGGCCATGCCTACGTCGACGAAACTGGCCAGGGCCGAGCCACCATCGCACTCGATAATCTCATCCATCGAGGCGAGATTCCCGTCACCATCGGAATCTTCGTTAACCCCGGGATATTCGACAAAAAAATTGAAGGTCGTCAGGACTGGTCGACCGGGAAAAAGACAAGAACCAGCAACCGCAGTATCGAATATGATTCTCTCAACGATACTTATGCGCGCATGCTTGAAAGCGAACTTCTCCCCGAAGTGGCCAAAAAATTCAACCTCACCACGAACCCAGACCAACGCGTAATCTGTGGAGCCAGTTCCGGAGGGATCTGTGCCTTCACCGTCGCCTGGCAACGGCCCGATCTATTCCGCAAGGTCATCAGCCACATCGGCAGCTTCACCAACATTCGGGGAGGTCACGCTTATCCGGCGCTCATTCGGAAGCAGGACAAACGCCCCATACGCGTCTGGCTTCAGGACGGTCGCAAGGACCTCGATAATGCCCACGGCAATTGGTGGCTCTCCAACCAACAAATGGCCAAAGCCCTCGCCTTCGCCAAATACGATTACAAATTCGTCGCCACCGACGGAGGTCACAGCATCCAGGAAGGCGGCCGACTCCTCCCCAACGCCCTCCGCTGGATCTGGCGGGAGTGAGAGGATCCGCATCACAGCTTTTTCATCCTCGCCGTTTCTCCCACAGCAGGGAATAAACTCCTCCCAATCTAACAAGAATTTGGGTGCGGATTCTGGTGACCTGAAAACCCGCTGCCAGTAAGATCTTGTCAACGCGGGGCAGGAACCTACGTTAGCGAGTCATGAAAGTTGTCCTTGAGTCTCCCAGTTCTGGTAGAACAAAGAGCCGATCAGGGACTTTTCCCGCCGAAACCACGACAACCACCAAACCATGCCACTATCTCCTCCCCTCTTTCCCCCGCAACCCCCTTTCTCCCCTCTCCACTCTAAATCGGACCTCAAAGCCCTTCCGCCAAAAGCAAATTCCTAGCAGTAGTATTTATCGACCTGAGGGCGGTCACTTTGAGGATGGCTTCAACTCGTCTGTTAGTTTGTTCAAACGGCTTTATGGTTAGCGGCATTCAGCGGCAGCTTGCGGTTATAGTGGCGCTGCTAGTTGGCATCACCACGACAGGCTGTCGGCAGGAGCTTGCTGCAGAATTCCGATTCCGGTATGCCCATGAACAGCCAGTGGGTTCCCTACGCAGTCAATCGATGCGTTTCTTCGAAACGGAATTGGAAAAGCGCAGCCAGGGCCGAATCCAGGTCGAGCTCTACCTGGGCGGTGTGTTAGGCCATGAGCGTGAGTTGATGGACTTTGTTGCGACTGGGGCCTTACAGAGTACGCGTGGTGGATTTTTCACGGATGCCAACCCGAAATTTGGCCTTCTGATGATGCCTTTTCTGGTCAATAACTGGGATCAGGCTATTCGTTTGGTCAATAGTGGCTTTGTCCGTGAAATTAATCGCGAAGCGGCCAAGAACGGCTTTCACATCCCAGCAACCGGCATTTCGCAAGGCTTTCGCGCTCATACCAACAACAAGCGCCCCTTGAAACATCCCGATGATTTGAAAGGGCTAAAGATGCGTGTGCCGATGCAGGAAGTCTACGTACAGACGGCCTTAGCCTTTGAGGAGAATCCACAAGAACTGCCCTACACTGAGGTGTATCAAGCGTTACAAACCGGCGTAGTGGATGGTCAGGACAATGCGCCAGCCAATATTTGGGACTTCAAGATACACGAAGTGTCCAAATACCTGACATTGACCTATTATGCGACTGGGCCGGACCCGTTCATGGTGAATTTGGATTGGTATGAAACCTTACCGGTGGAACTGAAAGAAGTGTTTGATGAGGTAGCGCGCGAAACGATGGCGCTGAGTGATCAATTGAATCGGGACAAAGAGCAGGAATACATTGATCAACTTTCCGCCGAGCTGGAGACCAATATTGTGAGTGGCGATGCCTTGCAACCATTTCGGCAAGCTGTGCAACCAGCCTATGATTACTTCATCGAAAAAGGCGATTTCAGCGAAGAGGACGTCAAACGAGCCCGAGCCGCATCCGAACCATGAAAAGTATTGAGCAGATCCTGGCAGGAATCTTGGAAGGCGTGATCGCCTGCGCGTTTCTCGCCATCTTCATCCTGGTGGTGATCCAAGTCTTTCTGCGGTATGTCCTGAATTCTGCCATTCCTGGGGCGAACGAAGTGGTCATCATTCTCTTTGTCTACACGACAGCACTCGGAGGCGCTTTGGCTGCTGGCCGTGGTGAACACATTGCTCTCACCTTCGCCACCGATTTATTGCCCGAGGCAATTCGCAAGGTGATGGCGAGAATCAGCTTTCTGCTCGTGGCATGGATCAATGGTGTCATGGTGTGGTTCAGCCTACACTGGATCGGCGTGACGGGCGATTACTTGATGCCTAGCACAGGCCTCACCCGCAGCGTGACCCAGATCAGCATTCCGTTCGGCTGCGGGCTGGCCGGGATCTACTGTCTGTTGAAAGCCGTTGCGCCCTTGGACCCGCAACCCGATGCCCAATCATGACTATTCTGCTGCTCAGTTTGGTGGTGTTCCTGGTGATTGGAGTGCCGGTGGCCTATTCGTTAGGCTTGTCTACCTTCACTTACTTCGTGCTGGTGCAGCCGGACATCATGCACGTGCTTCCGCAGCGTTTGTTTTCAGGTATGGAATCTTATGCCTTGATTGCTTTGCCGCTCTTCATCCTGATGGGTCAGGTGATGAACAAAGGTGGTATCACCGCGCGTTTGATTCAGTTCTGTCTAATGTTTGTCGGCCGCTTTCGTGGTGGACTTGGATTAGTAAATGTGGGCTCTAGCATGTTGTTTGGCGGTATCTCCGGGTCATCGACTTCTGACACTGCGTCCATCGGCTCGGTACTCATTCCAGAAATGGAAAAGCGCGGCTACCCGAAACCCTTTGCAGCTGGCCTAACAGTTGCGTCATCGACAATGGGGATGATCATTCCGCCAAGCATCCCGATGATTCTGTTTGCCGTGACGGCGCAGGTCTCCGTGGGCAAGCTTTTCCTCGGTGGGATCATTCCTGGCATTCTGGTAGGCGTGCTTCAGTTGATGCTCACGCTTTGGCTGGCACATCAGCGCGGTTACCCAAAGGAATCGAGCTCGTTCTCTTTGGCATTATTAGTGCGCAGCCTTTACATCTTGGTCATGCCCTTGTTCGTGGTGGGCACCGTCGTGCTTGGCATCGCAACGGCGACAGAATCGGCGGGGCTTGGTGTCTTATATACGATTCTCGTCGGCTTTTTTCTCACCAAGCACCTAACGTGGCGCGAGTTTTACAAGGTGGTGCGCACATCAATCCTAACCAGCGCGAAGATCATGATGATTATCGCCTTTTCACAGGTGTTCATCTGGGTGCTAGCCTTGGAACGCGTACCCGAAACAGTGGCTGCCTTGGTTGAGGGCAAAGACTTGGCGCCATTCGCAATGTTGTTCGTAATCATAAGTATTATTCTACTGGCAGGCACGTTTATTGATGTTAGCCCAGCGATCTTGTTGCTGACGCCAGTGTTCCTCCCCGCCATCATAAATGCTGGCATCTCACCGATCGTGTTTGGCGTGATTCTAGTGACTGGCCTGGCGGTTGGCGCTTGCACGCCACCTGTCGGTAATTGTCTCAATGTGTGTGCCATTGTGTCTGGTCTCAAGATCGGCACCATCTTTCGGGCAGCATTGCCCTTCCTATTGGCAAACGTAGTAACTCTGGCGCTGATCGCCCTGTTCCCACAGTTGGTGCTCTGGTTACCCACTCTGCTGATGGGCAAATGAGGCGGAAGGTGGGAGATTTCTCCTGACTTCGACGGAGTGAACTTTATTCCAGGATGAACCACACGAAAGTGATGGTGGATTCCATCACCTTTGCGAAGAACCCAACCCATACAGATGAAAATTCAACCCCCGTCTGCGCTCCAAAGCCGGCCTCAAAGCCCTTCCGCCAAAAGTAAATTCCTAGCAGCAAAATTACGACAAGAGGTATGGCAACCCTATGCGACCGCTCACTCCAGATGCGTCATTTCATGGAGTGCGAAACGCCCGACCGCCCCTTCGGTCGCGGCCGCGTAGTCCTTCAGATGCTGCTGACCCATGTGCGCGAGCCATAGGTCCCGTGAGGCCCAATTTTCGTAAAACATGAAGTGTTCCGGCTCTTCATTGTCCTGATGCAGGTCATACTGGAGACAGCCTTCTTCCACGAGGGTCGGAGCAATGATCTTCTGAAGTTCTGCTTTGACGAGGTCAATCTGGTCCGGCTTCGCAAAGATGTGTGCAACGATAGTGAGTTTTGACATACTCGCGAAGGGTAAACAGGGTTGGTTCGTGGAGGCAAGGGTGACTCACAGGATCTCGTGCCTCTTTTTACTCGCCCGGTTCGCACAAATCACTTCCACCGCCTTTAGCGGGAGGAGGAGTAAGATTCTTGGAGTGATACTCGCCCGATCACCCATTCCGCACTATTCTCCCATATGCCCTTTTCTTCCTTTGCGCTGACCGAACCGCTTCTTCGCGCAGTCAGCCACTATCCCGAGCCAACTCGCGTGCAGTTAGAATCGATACCAGTGATTCTCGCAGGGGGGGACCTTCTCGCGACAGCACAGACTGGATCGGGAAAGACAACGGCCTTTGTTCTGCCGCTTCTGCAGCGTTGGGCCTCGGCCTCTGAAAAACTGAAGCGGAACCGGCCGCTTAATATCCTCATCCTCGTTCCGACACGTGAACTCGCGGCGCAAATCAGAACCGTGGTTCAGGAATGCGCTGCGCATCTTGACGAGCGACCCAAGGTCGTAAGTGCGGTCGGTGGAGTCTCGATCAATCCTCAAATGATGGCGCTGCGTGGAGGCGCTGATTTTGTCGTCGCGACACCGGGCCGGCTTCTCGATCTCGTCAAGCGTAATGCCCTTTCACTTTCCGGGGTTTCTTCGCTCGTCCTCGACGAGGCCGACCGGCTCCTTGATCTCGGCTTCTCCGAAGAGCTGAACTGCATTTTTGATCTACTCCCGGCACGCCGACAAAATCTGCTTTTCTCCGCGACCTTTCCAAAGAAGGTCGAAGCGCTCGCTCTTAAATCGTTATACGACCCAAACCGCGTCCGCATCGAGGAGGAACCGAAAAGCGCACCTGACATCAGGCAACAAGTGATCCGGGTTGATACAGAGAAACGAACCCCGCTGCTCCGGCATCTGATTGAAGAGGAAGATTGGAAACGGGTTCTCGTCTTTGTTGCATCACAGTATACCGCCGATCACGTCGTAATGAAGCTGCGCCGCAATGGAATCCGCGCCGGGGCCTTTCACGGCGATCTCAGTCAGGGTGCCCGAAGCGAAGCGCTCGAAGACTTCAAGAACTCACATTTCAAGGTCATGGTCGCAACCGACCTCGCCGCACGCGGTCTCGACATCGTAGAGCTACCCGTTGTTGTAAACTATGACCTTCCCCGCTCTGCAGATGATTACACTCACCGTATCGGCCGCACCGGACGGGCAGGGGAGCACGGTGTTGCCGTCAGTTTCGTAACCGCAGAAAGCGAATCGCACTTTCGTCTCATCGAGAAGCGGAATGCCTGCCGTCTCACTCGAGAAGAGATCGAAGGCTTCAAGCCAACCGAAACCCCGCACGCGCCGCTCGCATCCGCAGGAACAGGCGGTATCAAAGGACGTCGCAAGAGCAAGAAGGACAAGCTACGCGAAGCGGCAGCACGGAAGCTCAAAGAATAAAAATCCTAGCAGTCAGCCAGTGAGCGTTGAAGTCCTACCCGCATAAACCAATATGGTCCGCCTTCTTAAAACGCTGGCTGTCGCATAGTTGAATTCCGGGTCATCTATAATAAATTACACTTGGCGAACGATTTTGATCGCCCTCGGAGGGCTTCTTACTTACTCCTTTTTTTGTCTATGATTTTAGATCAAGCCTCAGAAGCTGCTGCCATAGAAGTGAAAGATGCCCAGCTAAATTGGCGCCAGATCGTACGTAAGTATCAAACTCCGTCCTTAGGTAAGAGCCTGTGGCAGGTTACGAATACTGGGGTGCCGTATACAGCTTTGTGGGTGGCGATGTATTTTACTATGTCGATCTCCTGGCCGCTGACGCTGGCTTTGGGCGTGCTTGCCGGGCTCTTTTTGATCCGGATTTTTATCATTTTTCATGATTGCGGGCATGGTTCGTACTTCGCCTCAAAGCGGGCCAACAACGCCGTCGGATTTATCTCGGGTCTCTTGACGCTCACGCCGTATCACCACTGGAAGTGGCAGCACGCAGTGCACCACGGCTCGTCGGGAAATTTAGATCAGCGCGGGATCGGCGATGTGTGGACAATGACGGTGAAGGAGTATCAAGCCTCTTCGATCTGGGTGCGTTTGCATTATCGATTTACCCGTAACCCGATTGTGCTCTTTGTTTTGATTCCGTTGGCTCTGTTTTTTGTCTACCAACGTTTCAGCTACAAGAAAGCCAGTAAGCGTAATCGCCGTGATGTATACTTGATGAATATCAGTATTTTGATTTACGGGATCGCGATGAGTGTGATTTTTGGGTTTTGGAACTTTTTGCTACTCCAGTCTGTGGTGACGGGTGTTTCCGGCTCCCTTGGAGTGTGGCTCTTTTACGTGCAGCACCAGTTTGAAGATACCTACTGGCGTTCGGGCGAGGAGTGGAATTACACTGATTGCGCGATGCAGGGCAGTTCCTTTTACAAGCTGCCGGCTGTAATGAACTGGTTTTCGGGGAATATCGGCTACCACCATATTCACCACCTCAGTTCGCGTATTCCAAATTACCATCTCCGGGCTTGCCACGAAGCGGAGAGCTTCTTTCAGCAGGTGCCAGAACTCACTTTACGCAAGAGTCTCAAATCTCTGAGTCTGCGCCTTTGGGATGAAGAGCGGCAGAAATTAATCGGCTATCCGTAGGCGATGGCGAAGTGGTTCATCTTGATTTTCATGGGGTTCATATAAATCGTTTAAAAGGGAAGAGTCAGGTTTCGTTTGACTTTATTTTCCAAGACCTATGCGTCTAATATCTCTATTTTAACCACAACTGAATGCGGTTGGAAACTTCTGAATCTGCTTCAATCCGCCCCCTTTCACCCCCTCCGCTCCGTTCCAAAATCGGCTAGAAGGCTCTCCCGCCAGCAACAAATTCCTAGCACTACTCGTCGGGCACTTTTTTCCCGGGAAGATGCCAACATTTTTGAATGGCATTTGTAGTGGCATTGTCACCCTTCCTGCCTACTGTCCTGTCAGACCGTGTTTGGAAAACTTCTCCTCCTCTTCATCCTCGTCCCTACTGCCGAGCTATACCTCTTCATAACCATCGGTAGCCAACTAGGTCTCGGCCCAACCCTCGCCATTATAATTGTCACCGCTATTCTTGGGGCATCGCTCACTAAATCACAGGGCCGACGTGCGATCGCAAAATTTCAAGCTGCGACCGCAGCAGGCCATATACCGGCCAAGGAAGCGATCGATGGACTCATGATCCTCCTGGCTGGTGCAGTATTACTTACACCCGGCTTCCTTACTGATACCGTAGGCTTTTTGCTCCTTGTTCCACCCTTCCGTGCAATCGTGGCAGGCTATGCCGCAAAACGACTGAAAGGGAAAATTAAAGTAGTCGCTCCTGGGATGCCGAATCAAGACGCCCAGGAACAAAGGCCTGAGTCTAAACTTGATGATGGAAACGTGATAGACGTATGAAGCTTCAGTCTATTAAAATCCACTAACGTGTCTGATACACCTGAGAAAAAATTGTGCCCTCCGAGCGCCGCGTAAAACATAAAGAAAAGGCCAACCTCGAGAGTGGTGGCTTCACTTGTGTCCGCTCGCAACAAAGAGCACACTGGTTTACGAAGGAACCCCACGAAGGTGAATTCAACCAAGAGAATGCGTTTCACTCCTCCTGCCATCAATCCTGACTCATGGCCTCTCCCAAAAAAATTACCGAACCTCACAAGGAACTCCGCTTTACCCGGGCCGGGCAAGCACAAGGATTCATAGTCATCGCAGCAGTGTCTTTTGCCTTTTTCCTCCTTATTGGCCTCACCTGGTTCATGGGACACCCCACCTTTACCTGGTGGATGGCTCTCCCCTTTCTCATCATCTCGGCCTTACTGGCCAAACTCTCCACCTACTGCGCCCGGCACGCCTACATTATCTTCACCCCCCTCGGTATAGAAATTTTCCCACTCATCAAACCTCATAAGAACCTTAACCTTGTTTACTGGGCGCAAATCGTTGATGCCGATTTTGATGATGACCTTACCTCTCTAAAACTTCATTTTAACGAAGACCAAAGCGCTGGTATTATCCTCTCCCTTAAGGCTATCCCAACGAAAAAGCGCCCTCTTCTAAAGAAAGCGCTTGAGAGCCGTTTAGCAGAAAAAGAGGGGTGAAATGCGGCTTCCTAAGGAAAACGCCGGCGTTATTCACCTTCCACGGCAGCAATTGCCTTCAGCACATCTGCTCCCTGCGTCGAAGTCGCTCCTTTATCGTCCCGCCACACCAGCTTGCTGCCTTTGAAGAGCAGAGCACGCCGTGCCGTGAACATTCCTCCTCGCACTGAGATTCCCAACGTCTTAGCGATCTCACCACCCGGATCTGAAATCAAATCGTAAGGAAGCTTGTTCTTGTCCTTAAATTTCTTCTGGGTTTCAGGTTTATCGGTCGACATCCCAAACACTGTCACTTTCTTACCTGTCAATTTCTCGAATGCGTCCCGCACCGAACATGCTTGGCTTGTTCATCCCCCGGTCAAAGCCTTAGGATAAGTAAAAATTACCATCCACTGGTCGCCATCGGCCGCTTTGATGGCAATTTCCTTACCATCTTGATTTTTCCCTTTCAGTTCCGGAAGCTTGGCGCCCACCTTCAGCGATTCCGCGTTGAGCGAAAGCATAGAAATTAGCGATACTAACATCATTTTAAGTCTCATCCGGAGAAGGATACCTGGTTTTCGCTTCTCCGCAATAACCGGTTTCCCTGTCTGAATTTCCTGTTAGGCTCCACCCCGTGTCCGATCTCAAAGCTTATCTCAAAGGCCAACAAGTCCTCGTTGACGACGCCCTCAACCAATTTCTGCCCCGCGTCACTGTTCGCCCCAAAACCGTGCACCAAGGAATGCGCTACTCTGTCTTCGCCGGCGGCAAGCGCCTCCGACCTATTCTCACTCTCGCCGCCGCAGAAGCCTGTGGAGGTGAGCTGAAAAACAGCCTCCCACCCGCCTGCTCAGTCGAAATCATGCACACCTACTCGCTCGTCCACGACGATCTCCCAAGCATGGACGACGATGACCTTCGCCGCGGCCGCCCAACCTCTCACAAGGTGTATGGAGAAGGTATGGCCGTCCTAATCGGCGATGCCCTCCTCACCGAAGCCTTCACCATCCTCGCAGAAACTCCTCCGACCAAACGCTACGATCTCAAAGATATCTTACTAGAATTCTCAGTCTGTGGTGGCTCACGTAAACTCATCGGAGGACAAGTCCTAGATCTCGAAGGCGAAGGTAAGGAACTCTCAAAAGCCCAACTCGTTCGCATCCACGAAAATAAAACCGCGGCTCTTCTCACAACCTCGCTTCGCCTCGGTGGAATGACTGCGAACGCCACGCCACGGCAACTCGATGCCCTAACCGATTTCGGTTACAACCTCGGCCTTGCCTTTCAAGTCATCGACGACATCCTCGACGTGACTCAGTCGACCGTGCAGCTCGGAAAAACCGCGGGAAAAGATGAAGCGGTCGATAAAGCCACCTATCCATCCATCCTTGGACTCAATAAATCAAAGAAAGAGGCGGCCCGCCTCACCCGCAAGGCTCTTGAAGCCCTTACGATATTTGGGCGGAAAGGCGAACGTCTCGAAGAAATCGCCCACTATCTCCTCGATCGTGAGTTTTAAGACCCCAACTCGCTAAAACAGCTCTTGCTGCTCAGACGTTGGAAAGTCTCCTGATGCCATCCGCAATCTTAATTTCTTCCAGAACCCAAAGAAACCAGACCTCGCAAGTGATCTCAAATAACGATCCTCAGGGCGCACCAGTAAACTCAACTTCAAGCCAGCTTTTTTAAAAGAATCTAACCGATCATGCAGCGGACCCACTTCTGGACGCATCGCAACGATTTCGGCCTCTCCATTTTCTCTAACCCACGCAATCAAATCATCAACGTGCTCCACGGAAGCATCGTAGTGCTTTCCCGCACGTCTGGCCACATCGTCAAGGGCCGCTATCAACCAATCCTTCTGTAATTTTGATTTCCCACAAAACTCTCCCGTCACCACAATCTTCGACGGTCGATAAGCTCCCAGCGGCGAACTTTCCGGATTCAGGTCCTCTTCATGAATCCATAACACCTTACCATCCTGAGGAACCTCAACCCTCGGCATTAAGGGCCTCGTCACCTCAGGCCGCCCCACATTTTCGGGCATCACCGCGGTAGGATTCTCTAATAAATCAAGTCCATACGGATCAAGTAATGGCGACGCCAAATATTTTTCGATATTTGTACGCCTTGGCAAATAAGTCTTTCCCGGCGTTTGTAATCCCGCAACCCACCGCCACGAGAGCGTGTTCGAGGCCGGGTCAAAATCCAGCAAGTGATCCTGAAAAAACTTGGCCCCCAATTGCCAAGGCAATCGGGCGACATGAACCCAATAGCCAGCAAACCACATACGTGAATGATTGTGCAAATAACCTGTCTCAATTAACTCTCGCGCAAATCCATTCATCACAGCCACCGGACCCTTTCCTTGGCGAATTTTATCAGCATCAGAATGCTCCTCGATTCCCTCCAGATAATCATCCCAAACCTGTGGCCTAAGCGACAACCAGCCCTTCCAGTAGGCCCGCCAATAAACTTCTTGCGTGAATTTTTCGACTGTTGACGCGGCATAACGGGTCAGGGGTGCTTCCGCGACCTCCCACTCCGTTAGGAGTCGATGGCGAATCGCGGCCGATAGACAGGAAACATTTTCATGGTGGGGAATAACATGATTTCGATTACTCGAATAACCTCCGACACGCCGCACAAATTCATGGAGTTTTATCAGAGCCCGATCTCTTGTATCCGGAAAATTCACGTCGGACCATCAGCTAGTTTTCGCGAAGAGCAACCTGCGCTTCCAAAGACCTTAACATATACCAACACCATCTTATCCCTGAAAAATTATCCCTCCGGATGTAACCAAATCCTCTTCCAGCTCATAAGCCTTTTATAAAGAAACTAGTCCTAATGACTTTTATCGTAGCTCTATTCGCTATCGTAAACCCGTTTCAGCCCAAAAAAATCCCAGCTGAATCACAGTGGTATCTTCATGGAGACCTCACCGGACTTCGTAAAACAGACACTGGCGGGTTCAAAAAACTGATTTTTCGTTCGAAAGTATGTCGTCTAAGAAAAAACTGGAATCCAACCACTCTCCATCCCATTAAAAAAGCCCCCGCCGGATTTCTCCGACGAGGGCTTCAAAATTTTGGCCGGTCAGTTTAGCTCAGCGCTTTCACAATACCCGCAGCGTTGATGCCGAGCTCGTCCATCACCACGTTGCCCGGAGCCGAGATACCGAAGCGATCGATTCCGACCACCTTGCCTTCAAGGCCAACATACTTATACCAGAGTCCGCTGACTCCGGCTTCGATCGCAACGCGCTTAATACAGGATGCCGGGAGAACCTCGGCTTGGTAGTCTGCTGACTGACGGTCGAAACGCTCAAGGCAAGGAGCGGAAACCACGCGGGCTCCGGCTCCGATTTCTTTGGCAGCTTCAATTGCGTGTCCAACTTCCGAGCCAGTCGCGAGAATGATACACTCAAGATCGCCTTCTTCCTTCTTCAGGATGTAGGCTCCTTTGGCAACGCCATCGCGGCGGGTTTCAACAGAAGCAAGGTCATTGAGAGAAACGACTTTTTGGCGGCTGAAGATCAGCGCAGTCGGTCCATCGAGCCGCTCCATCGCACAAATGTAGGCACCAGCCACTTCCTCCTGATCGCCGGGGCGAATCACGTCGAGGTTTGGAATGACCCGCAAGCCACTGACGGTTTCGACAGGCTGGTGGGTCGGTCCATCTTCACCCACACCCACGGAATCGTGAGTGAGAATGTAGGTGACAGGAAGCTTGGCCAGACCGGCGAGCCGGATCGAGGGGCGGAGGTAATCGGCGAAGACGCAGAAGGTCGCTCCGCTAATACGGAAGAGGCCGTCGTAAGCAACACCGTTACAGATAGCGCCCATTCCGTGCTCGCGAATTCCAAACCAGATATTGCGGCCCGTTGGATTAGCAGCAGAAAAATCGCCCTCTTCCTTGAGATGATTCTTGGTCGATCCGAAGAGATCGGCCGAACCAGTGATCACCGAAGGCATAGCCTTGGCAACAGCATTAATGACAACTCCACCAGAACCACGGGTTGCATCGGCATAGTCATCACCAAAGGCTGGAATTTGATCAGAGAGATCACTTGGGACTACTTTGGCCACGCTGTCCTCAAGCTCATTGGAAAGCTCAGGATTGGCCGCAGCCCATGAATCGTAAATCGCTTGCCACCCGTTAAAAGCATCGGCCTGAGCCTCTGCTTGTTGTGCGAAGTAGGCCTTCGTCTCATCGGAAACGAAGAAAGTCTTCTCAGGCAGTCCCAGTCCCTTGCGGGCTTCCTCAGAAAAATTCGCGCCACCCTCACCATGCGCGCCAGCAGTTCCGGCTACCTGTGGAATCCCCCGACCAATCTCGGTCTTGGCAATGATCACGGTCGGCTTGCCACTGCCAGCCTTGGCCTTAGTGAAAGCAGTCAGGAAAGCATCCATGTCATGGCCATCGATGGTCACGGCATTCCAGCTGAGAGACTTAAAATAAGCCTCGGAATCCCAACCCTGAGTCTTGTCCGCCATCGCATCGAGAGTGACGTCGTTTGAATCATAGATAAGGATGAGATTGTCCAACTGGTTATGACCAGCGAAAGCAATCGCTTCCTGCGCAACACCCTCCTGAAGGCATCCATCGCCGGCGAGGGCAACCACGTGATGATCAAAGATGGTGTGCTCAGCTGTGTTGTAACGGGCTGCCGCCCGCTTTCCTGAGAGGGCATAACCCACAGCATTCCCCACACCCTGGCCCAGAGGTCCGGTCGTAGCCTCGACACCTTCGGTCTCGTCAAACTCGGGGTGGCCCGGAGTAATCGAATGGAGCTTACGGAAATCAGCAACGTCTTGGCCGGACACCTTAAAGCCTGCGAGATGAAGCCAGCTATAAATAAACATCGACCCGTGACCGGCCGAGAGGATGAAACGGTCGCGGTTCAACCACTTAGGAGCTGCTGGATTAAAACGAAGGCCTTCACCAAAAAGGACAGCGCCCAAATCAGCGCAGCCAAGAGGAAGACCAAGGTGGCCCGAGGAGCAAGCATGGACGGCATCGATGGCCAATCCGCGGGCTTCAGCCGCAGCTCTAGAAAGTGCTTCTTTATTCATGAGCAGCGAAACTTCCTAAATTAAGCCTTATGATCAAGCCGTAATACAGAATGACCACAACAAGTTTGCCTAAGTTAGGTGGCTGATTCCCAAATCCACGCATCGAAGTCTTCACTTTTTCGTTTTCAACATTCAGTCTTTTCAGGTGAACACGCAGCCGGCGCCTCCCAAACTCGATAAAAAGCTCCTTCTCGCTGACCCCTCTCTTCGCGATGGCACCTTCAATAAGGCTGTCGTCCTTCTTGCCGAACATACTCCCGAGGAAGGAGCATTCGGATTAATTCTCAATCATCCCTCTGGAAAAACGGTTGGAGATCTGATCAGCGATCCTGAATTTCTTGAACTTTGGCAAATCCCCGTTCACCTCGGGGGCCCCGTTGCCCGAGACCAGCTCACTTTCTCGGCTTTCTGGAAACGGGATTCCGAATTCGGCTTTGCCACCCGCATCGCGATGAATGAAGCCAAAACTTATCTTGGACAACCCGACACCCTCGTCAAAGCCTTTGCCGGATACTCCGGTTGGTCAGAGGGTCAACTCGAAGAGGAAATCGCGCAGGATGCTTGGACCATCACCGAGCCCAAACCCAACCTCTTAAATTTTCCCCACGACCTCACTCTTTGGAAAAGCATCATGCGCGGGCTCTCACCCTACCACCAAATTCTCTCAGGCGCCCCTGACGAGATCCTTTCGAACTAAATCAGCTAGAGATCATCTTCTATCGAACCCAGTAACAGTCCAACAAGTGGTCTTTTTACACCAAAAATCCTTGTTCGCTTTTTATTTTTCACAACGATTCAGAGAAGAGATTCAGAGAAGAGGATCCCGGATCTCTCCCCCTAACCTGAAACAGATATCAAATGAAACGTCTTCCCATCCTCGGATTTCTCGCACTAGCCGCAACCTTATCAGCGGTCCTTTTCCTGCGCTTTGAAAACTCACGACTACAGTCAGAAATCGAAAGTCTTGAGAGCCAGAGACCCAACTTTCCAATGTCTTCCCGGGAATTATCAAGCCCCAAAGATCGCGAAAAAAATAAAACCGGCAGGTTAGAAAAATCTGGTTCATTTGAAGATTTAATCGCGATCAAAGATCCTTCGACCCGTATCGCATCGCTCCTTGATTTTGCCGAAAACCTTAACCCCGAACAAATTCCGGGCGCCCTCGATGACATTAGGCTCTCGGCACCTCATTGGGATCCTGAAGCCAAAATGATCACCCATATCCTTTTAACCCGATGGGCTATCAATGACCCGGAAGGAGCTCTCGCATCATTGAAAGGAATCGACCTTGGAAAATTTGGAGCCGATCCAGTTAGCGTTCTTTCCGGCGTAGCATCTGAGAACCCTCAAACCGCTATCTCCTGGCTCAACGATTCTGAAAACTCGATGGTGAAACTCCCATTTATGGGCCAAATTTTAGCCGGATCAATTGCCAAGGAATGGGTCCGCCGTGATCCCGACGCCGCTCTACAGTGGGCCCGCGAACTTCCTGATAGTCAGAAAGCCGGAGCATTTTCTGGAGTTCTGGGAAGCCTCGCCACTACCGACCCAGCGAAAGCAGCCACCCTCGCGATGGAGCTCAGCCCTGGTGGAAGCCGAGAACACATTGTCGGCGAGATCGCTGAAAGCTGGGCACGTCTTTCTCCCAACGAAGCACTTGCTTGGGCCTCGACTCTCACCGGAAAAGACCGCGAAAGAGCCCTTCGAAGCAGCCTTGATCAGTGGGCACGCAGCGAGAGTAAAAACGCTGCTGCTTTCGTAGGAGCACTCGATGCCAGCGAGCGGGGCGCTCTTCTGCAATCAGTATCAGGTCCCTGGTCCCAACAAGAACCCGCTGAGGCAGCCGAGTGGGTGATGAGTCAAACCTCGGAGCCAGAATCTCGAGACGCAGCCGGGAAGGCTCTTGGAGATGTGCTTTGGCAATGGACCACCCAAGACCCTGAGTCAGCGGGAAATTGGCTCAATTCACAAGAAAAGGGCCCTGCCATTGATGGAGCGATTACAGGATTAGCGCGCGCCGCTTTCGAAGAAGATCCAGCCGCCTCACTTTCGTGGGCTACCCAGATTACCGACGAAGGGCTCCGGGGAATTTCGCTCGCTATTGGGATCGGAGCATGGATGGAACGTGACCCCGATGCGGCAAGCGGGTGGGCCTCGGAAAACGATATTCCCCTGCCAAAAAAAGACGAGGAGTAATACCATCTTGGCATAGGCCAACCAGATATCTTGATTGCCCTTTATTATCCACCCCGGAGCCTCAGCAATTTTGTTTTCAAATCTCTTTTCAACGCAACTAGGGCAAGCCCGCCTTCTACAAAGACTAGATCGTAATTCTCTAGCCTAGCATCTCGCTTATCACCGAACTCTAAGGATGGTCACAGGAATTAGGAACGGAGAACATTACGTTAACTCGGTCGCTATAAAAATATCAAACGGACGATTTATAATCAGAAAATCAATCGGGCCCCACTACTTTTGGTGACCTTTGCTTCGATTCTCATCCCCTTGGCACAAATTGAATTTTTTGCTGAACACTCCGCCGGGACGATTGATACCAAAACCTAGTCTCAGAACGAGACTCTCTGCCTACTCGTAAATAATCTGAGATCCAAAATATGATCTGTTTTAAAAAATAGGTGTTGGTTCATTTTCTACAAAGAATAGTTGGAAGCCTTTAAGGGGAGTGATGAATTAGATTAGGTGATTGTAACGTTCTAGTAAGAGTTATAACCTCCGTTCTTCGGCTGCTCGACAGCCTCTCTCAACCACAACAAATCTTCTAAGGTATGTTAACTGTCATCTCCTTCATTCTCTTCACTGCCTTCGCCGCTATTCTGACTTGGCGTATTACCCGCAAAGACGAAAACAGCAGCTCCGAAGGCTTCTTTTTAGGAGGCCGCAGTCTCACTTTTCCTATTATCGCTGGCTCCCTACTTCTCACAAATCTCTCCACCGAACAAATGGTGGGGCTAAACGGATCGGCATTTAAAAATGGATTTAGCGTAATGGCTTGGGAGGTCGTCTCTGTTATCGCCCTCGTTCTAATGGCCGTTTTCTTCCTTCCCAAGTTCCTTCGCGCTGGGATCACGACCGTCCCACAATTCCTTGAAAAACGCTTCGACAAGGGAACACAAACCTTGGCAAACACCATTTTTCTTGCGGCCTACGCACTTCTCCTCATTCCCATCATTCTCTACAGCGGAGCAAAAGGACTTATCAATATCATGGACCTGAAAACCATGACTGCGATCGAAAGCGACTACCTGATCCTTCAAATCACGTGTGTCGGAATTGGCATCGCGGGTATGATCTACGCTCGCCTTGGCGGCTTGCGTACTCTCGCTGTTCTCGACACCATCAACGGAATTGGCCTCCTCGTCGGGGGATTCATGATCGCTTGGTTTGCCCTTCGGCACCTCGGTGGTGATGGAGGCGTTTCCAGTGGCTGGCAGACCCTCAAAGAGGTCCATCCCGAACGCCTAGACTCCACTGGAGAGTCAGGCTCAGAAGTCCCCTTCGCCACTCTTTTTACTGGAGTCGCGCTTCTCAACCTCTTCTACTGGTGCACTAACCAACAGATCATCCAACGAACTTTCGGAGCCAGTTCACTTGCCGAGGGGCAAAAGGGAGTGCTCCTCACAGCCGGGCTCAAACTCCTTGGGCCAGTTTACCTAGTCCTTCCAGGCATCATAGCCTACCACCTCTACTTCGGACAGGATGTTAACAATGACGACGCCTACGGAAAACTTGTCGCCGACGTCCTTCCACCCCACCTGACCGGTTTCTTCGCTGCCGTCATGGTTGGTGCGATCTTGAGTTCCTTTAATGCGGCGCTCAACTCCACCTCCGCCCTCTTTTCTATCGGCCTTTACAAGCACAAGATCAATCCGGGCGCCAGCGATGAAAAAACCGTCAAAACAGCTAAGCTCTTCGTCACCGTTATCGCAGTCGCCGCAATGCTTGGAGCTCCTCTTCTCTCGAAGACTGGAAGCCTTTTCAGCTATCTCCAGACGATGAATGCCATCTACTTTATACCGATCTTTGCAGTTGTCGTGATGGGCATGCTCAACCGTCACGTTCCTTCGAAAGCAGCTCTTGCCAGCATGGTGGTTGGTCTAGTCATCCTCATCTCAACCCTCATCATCTACCCAGCAATCAATGAAGGAGAAAGCTTCGAAAAAATCACAGGCTTTAGTAACTTCCACCTAATGGGCATAACTTTTGCAATCCTCATAGGAATAATGTTTATCGCTTCCCTGTTAGCCCCCCGTAGCGAAGCTTGGACGATGAAAACAAATACCCCAATCGATATGACCCCTTGGAAAGGTGTCCCCATCGCGAGCGGAGTTCTTATCACCCTCGTTCTCATTATCTATGTATCTTTCCATCGATAATGGTATTATCGGCACCTTTAAAAAGCCCCGCCACTTGGTGTGCGGGGCTTCTTCTTACCCCTCCCTTGCCCGCATCACCTCGATCCGCTAAATCGCCAGTATACTAAATGCTTGAATCAAACATGACTGTCTCCGAAATCGCCTTAAAAGCGAAGAAGGAGTTGGCATCCAACTTTGGAGTGGAAAGCACCTTGGTCGCCGTAGCTCCCGGGCGGGTCAATTTGATCGGCGAACACATCGACTACTGCGACGGATTCGTTCTCCCCCTTGCGATTGAGCGTTATGTCGGGATCGCTGTTCGGCCCAACG
>CASICJ010000058.1 GCA_949373085.1 uncultured Verrucomicrobiales bacterium | reverse complement strand
TGGGAGCGAGGATGGATCACTTGATTGCGGCCTGCTTCATGGCAGCGCCGGGAGGCTTACTTTTCGCGAAGCTCATCATGCCGGAGACGGAGGAGGTAAATGACAGTAAGATTGAGTTGGCGGAAGGCGACGATCAGCCCGGTGGAATGTTATCGACGCAGCGGCCTTAGGAGCTACGAGTGGTTTAAAACTCGCTTTGAATGTAGGGGCGATGCTTCTTGCGTTTGTGGGGTTAATTTGCGCTGGTGAATCTCTTTTTTGGTGAAGTAGGTGGTTGGTTTGGGTGATCCTCAATTCAGTTTGGAGAAATTACTTGGATGGATTTTTGCGCCGGTCGCTTATCTGATCGGAGTACATGGTAGTGAAATCCAGCAGGCTGGAAGTCTCATCGGCCAGAAGGTTGTGGTGAATGAGTTCATTGCCTTTGGTAATTTTGAGAATTTAAAGGAGGGCCTCAGTCCAAAGACTCAAGGTGTCGTGACCTTTGCTCTATGTGGGTTCGCTAATCTTTCCTCGATTGCTATTTTACTTGGTGGGCTGGGGGTGATGGCACCGGGGAGAAGAAAGGAGATTGCCCATCTTGGTTTAAAAGCGGTTTTGCGCCGCAACTCTCGCCAATTTGATGAGTGCAGCCCTAGCTGGGCTTCTTTTATAGCTTCAAGCTGCGCCGAGCTTTTGATCTTTCGTACTGTCAGACGGCAGATTTTAAGGCATTTTACCCTGCATATGAGCCGCACACTCACAATCACTCTTGGGGTTATTTTTTCAGTTCAAGGCGATTGGGGAGGTTGTCATCAACGAAATCGCTACGACTCACGTGTCCCGCAATTTGCGATGGGATCAAAATGATCAAGCCTATTCAGGATCGGGACCAGCATGGTGTTCTGAGACTTGGTGTGCTTGATCCAAGCTCGGAGCTCGGCCTTAAAGTTTTCGAGTCCGGCTTGGCCTTGGAATGATTCGTTGTATCCGAAGAAGGCAATGATGATGTCTGGCTTGAGTTGGGTGAGCCACTCATCTGGTGTGGGCATAGAGCCAGTGCCAGTGTGGCCGGAGCCCCAGCGGTCTTTTGCTTTGGAGAGAGGCGGGTGGAATTTTTCGGCGCCTGGGAATGCCCAGGGGTTGGAGCGGGCGGAATGAGGGCGGAAGCCTGGAGTATTCCCTTCATCGCACATATTACGGATGAAGAGGTTTTTCTCGGGGTGCTGGAGGTGGAGTAAGGTTTCAAAGGAACTAAATTGTATCATGCGGGAGCCGAGGCCGTTGCCAACGAGGACGACACGTGATCCCTTCTCGAGTTCGAAGGGAGTGGCGGTTGCCGAAAGGGTGGCGAGGATAATGAAGAGAACGACTTTCATTGCTAGAGAGAGTAGGGGGGAAGAAAAGGGGAAGCAATCTTGAGGATTTGAGTCTAGCGGTTTTTTAGAGTTGAAATCGTAATTATCGAAACTCTACTGGGGCATGACTCAAAGGAAATGCCCCCCGGCCAAATATCGCTCTTTTTTGGTCGCGTTGACGGTGCTCTTCAGTGCGATAGCCTCTCTGTCCGGACAGAATGCCTCGGTGAATGCCAACACGTCCAAGACTGAGAAATATCGCTTGGTGTGGTTTGAAGATCCGACGACGACGGCGACCTTCGTTTGGAATCAACTGGAGGGAGATCCGGCGACTCTCTATTACGGCCTTAAAAATGAGGGCCGCAATAAGTCAAAATATACTGAGCGGAAGGAAGTGGACCGTGTGGTGGAATACGATGGGATGAGGAACTGCATGGTAACCTTGGAAAGTCTAAAGCCTGACAGTTGGTATTTTATGTGCCTTGGCGATGGAGCGGGGGTGAGTCGTCTTTTTTACTTTCGAACAGCTCCCAAGCTGCCAAAGCCTTTCACTTTTATTTGCGGAGGAGACTCGCGAAACTTTAGAGATATTCGTCAGGCTGCCAATACGATGTGTCGAAAGCTTTCGCCGCTTTTTGTGGCCTTTACTGGTGACATGATTAGTAGCGATAATGCCGAAGGGTGGAACGACTGGCTTGATGACTGGCAGCTTACGATGAGTGATTCGGGTCAGCTTCTACCCATCGTGCCGCATCGCGGAAATCACGAGTCGAGGCCTGAGAGCATTCCTTCTCATTTTGGGACGTCCAAGGATTCCTATGGAGCTTTCAATATCGGGAGTGGTCTCTTTCGCTATTATATTTTGAACAGCGAGATTCCGGCAGATGGGAGCCAGGGGAATTGGCTGAGGTCTGACTTGGAAAAGAATGCCCAAGGGATAACCCATCTGGTGGCTGGTTACCACAAGCCGATGCGTCCCCACACAAGCGGAAAGGCGCTTGGTCGGAATTCCTATAAGTGGGCCGAAACCTTTTATAAAGCAGGCTTTGACCTCGTTATGGAATCTGACTCCCACGTTATGAAAAGGACTCTTCCGCTCAAACCTTTCACTGGAGGTGGGGAGGATTTCAAGGCGGCGCCAAACGATCCCAATGCGACCGTTTATCTAGGTGAGGGATGCTGGGGAGCCCCGCTTCGTAGGGCTGATGTTAATTACTCTTGGACGGTTGGCACGGCGGCCTTTAACGGCTTCGATTGGCTTCATGTGACACCCGGGGCAATCTTTGATAAGACAGTCAAGGTGGGAAACGTGGCTCAAGTCGGCCAAGTGGATCCTAAAAACCCCTATCGCAACCCAAAAGGCCTCAAACTTTGGGCTCCGAACGGAGGGGATGAGGTCCTGAAAATTCCGGCGGACTAAGCGAGGCAATGGATGATTCAGAGGGGAAGGAAGCGGTGACGTGGCTTGATCGGTTCTCTCTGGGAATCCTGCAATTTATCGTGAGTGTTACTTTTCTAGCCCGTGGCTGGTTAACGTGGCGCTGGGACAGTCCGATTCGTGAGCTGATTTGGGAAGAGAAGTGGTGGTCGCCGATTCTCAAAAATTATGATGTGACGTGGAGCCATTTTGCTCGAACCTCGGATCAATGGATTACTCCAACGCTCGAACGACTGGGGATTTTCCTTATCGTTTCGTCTCTCATTCCTTGGATTGCGGGATTTTCTCGTCTGCGCTGGCTACGGTGGTTTCTTATTCCGGCAACTTTGATCCTGATTCTCGATGGTTTCTCCCGTTGGGTGGCGAAAGACATGCAGGTGGGCATGGCTATGGAGCATGTTCTCCAAATCTTTGTCCCGTTGGCATTGCTAATCTCCCTCGGCCGGAAGTCTCCCAATGCGCCAAAACGCGGGGCTATTGTGAGGATGGTTACTTATGATTGCGACGGCGGTGACTTTCATGGGGCACGGACTTTATGCCGTTGGTTATTACAGCGTCCCCCTGCACTTCCAGATGATGGCAACCGAGATTTTATCGCTTTCGGAGGGCGGGAGTCTCCGGTTTTTGGAGATCTTTGGGTGGCTTGATTTTTTGGTCGTCCCCTTTGTTTTCTTCCGGCGGACTCGTGGGGCCGCTCTTTTCTATATGTTCTGCTGGGGTGGAGCGACGGCTCTAGCTCGCATTCTGGCTAATTATAATGAGACTCTTCCTTATAACGGAATGGACCCTTGGTTTGCCGAGGCGATGGTTCGAACTGCACATTGGGCGATTCCATTTTGGCTATCTTGGCTGCTTTGGAGAAGCCGAAAGCAGTTGTGCTCTCAAGCCTCGGTTCAATCTTGAGCTTTCGGTGTCTTGGGATATGACCGCGTTATGACTTCTATCGTTCGCGAGGGGCGGGCGACCTTAGTCCTTGCGCTTCCTTTGATGGCTGGGCAGGTCAGCCAAATGCTCATGGGTCTGGTCGATACCTATATGATCGGGAAGATTGGGACAGTTGAGCTGGCCGCCTCGACGCTAGCGCATTCCATTTTACATCTACCGCTCATGTTGGGGATTGGAATTGCGATTGCGGTATCTGTGAAGGTCTCACAGGCGCGTGGCGCGGAAGATCCACAGCAGGCGAAGGCTGCTTTACGAGATGGATTCTTGCTCAGTTTGTTGCTGGGGGTGGCTACATTTATTGTCAGCTGGTTGAGTCTGCCGTTGATTTCTTTTTTGGGCCAGGATCCAGAGGTTGTGAATCGATTGCCCGGATTTTATCTTTTGGTGAGTGCTTCGATGACTCCAGCGATCATCACGATGGCAGTGCGGAATCATTCGGACGGGATGGCGAAGCCTTGGCCTGTGTTCTGGATCGTTCTAGCGGGAGTCTTTTTGAATGTTTTTCTGAACTGGTTGTTCATTGACGGAAATTGGGGAGCGCCAAGAATGGAGCTAGAGGGAGCAGGCTTGGCAACCTTACTGGCGAGGCTGGCGACGATGATCGGGGTCATGCTCTGGTGTCGATTCAGCCCTGATCTGAAGGCTTGGACACCTCATCGTTGGTTCTTAAAGCCCGATCGTAAGGAGTTGGTTTCGTTTTGGAAAATTGCTTGGCCTGCTAGCCTTCAGGTGTCGGCCGAGATTAGCGCTTTTGTGATGGCGGCCCTTTTGATCGGGAGTTTTGGGGCGGCGGCTTTGGCGGCCCACCAAGTTGCTATTATGTGTGTGGCGACGACCTTTATGGTTCCCTTAGGGCTGTCAATGGCCTTAACGGTGCAGATTGGTGAGGCGAAGGGAGCCCGGAAATTTGAGCGGATGAGGCCGATTGTCTTGAGCGGCTGGCTGATGGGCTTGGTGGTTTCGTTGTTTTTTGTGGGCGTCTTTTTGATTTTTGATGAAGATTTAGCCTCAAGTTTTGTGAGCGAAGTGGAGCCGATGAAAATTATCGTAGGCTTGCTTTGGATCGCGGCTATTTTCCAGGTGTCGGATCATTCCCAGATTTTATCGTCTGGTGTTCTGCGGGGGATGGATGACGTTAAAATACCGGCCTTTATCATGTTTGCTTCGCACTGGTTGCTCGGGGTGCCTTTTGGAATTTATTTGGCCTTCTTTTGTGGAGTTGGAACGGCGGGAGTTTGGTGGGGTCTGAGTGTTGGATTGATTATGGCGGCCTCTCTTTTGGGATCACGGGCGTGGAAGATGACCGCGGTTTCGAATTTGAGGTAACGAGTTAATTACAAAAACTCCTTCTTGCGGCTTTTCACTGTTAGGTTACTTCTCAGTAAGTAAATTTTTCAGTCATTGACCATGAGTTCCTCCCTAACCGTAGAAGAAGCCCGCGCGCAAGTTGATTCCCAAACCAAAGAATTGATCAATTGGCACTTTTCACCTGAGACCGGATGTCCCTATTGGTTGGACTGGGCTAAGAATGCTGGCTGGGATCCTCGCGAGAAGGTTCAGACCTTTGCGGATATGCTTCACTTTGATAATTTTGATGATGAGGTCCTGCGAAAAGAGGATCCGGCTAAGTTTATTCCAAAAGCCTACGAGGGTCGACCCTACAATGTCTTTGAGACGGGTGGAACCACCGGCATGCCGAAGCAGCGGATCGGTTGGGAAGACTACAAGACCGACTACACTGAGTTTTCCGAGCACTATGGTCCTGATTTTTTCCCGCAAGGTGCCAACTGGTTGATGGTAGGGCCGACCGGCCCACGCCGTTTGCGTATGGCGATCGAGCACCTTGCTAACATTCGTGGTGGTGCATGTTACTTCATTGATCTCGATCCTCGCTGGGTAAAGCGGCTCATCGGGATGGGTGAAATGCAGATGGCTAAAGCTTATCAAGAGCATGTTATTGATCAGGCTGTGACAATCATCCGCCACCGCGATATTAAATGCATGTTTACGACGCCTCGCTTGCTCGAGAGCCTTTCTTTGCGGATGTCACTTGCAGATGCAGGGATTCGTGGTGTTTTTGCCGGAGGAACGACAATGACGCCACAGTATGTTAAGTTCATTCAAGAAGAGGTTCTTGAGGGGAAAATCAACTACGCTCCGACTTACGGGAATACTTTGATGGGTCTTGCAATCTCCAGAAAGCGGGAACCGGGCGAGTATTCTCTGACCTACTATGCGCCACAGCCTCGAGCGATTTTGCGAGTAGTTGAGCCAGAGGATTCTAGCAAGGTTGTTGATTACGGCGAGTATGGGCGGGTTGAGCTTACGACGATGACGAAAGAGTTTTTTGTGCCAAGGTTCCTAGAGCGAGATGAAGCGATTCGTCGTCCCGAATGTGATGAATTTCCGTGGGATGGCGTCGGTGATGTTCGACCGTTCCAGAGCGGGACGAAAGCCGTGATTGAAGGTGTTTACTAAAATTTAGAACAATGCAAATTCCCATCCTACGCCTTGGCGAGACTTACGAGTCTGCCGACCTAGTCAAGCTCAACGAGAATCTGACGACGCATACTGCGAACCCGGGATTAATCCGGCGTGATCTCTTGAGAATCAATGAATCAAAAGCCGCGCTCGATGCGATTCCAGCTGAGACACTTGCGGATTATTGCGAGAAGGCAGCTGAACTTTTCATAAATGCTGAATTGCCTTGCGGCGATTCGATGCAAGGCCCTGATGATTACGTTGAATCCCTCTCCGCTTTGACCCGTCTTCCCCATACTTTGGTGAAGATGAACATGAGCAAGATCCATGCAGCGATGTCTCAAATTCGTATCGTCATCGGAGGGCTGACTCGAGGGATGCCTTTAGAAATTTTCGATAAAGGGATTACTTCAGTTGGTGGCTTGGAGGTTAATTACTACCCGACCACAAGTTCACTTGGGGTGTCTCTTCCGAGTAATGCTCCGGCTGTGAATTCACTATGGCTTCCAGCCTTGGTAATGAAGATCCCGGTTCTTTTGAAACCGGGGCGTGAGGATCCTTTCACACCGCTTCGAATCGCGCAGGCAATGATTAAGGCAGGGTTCCCAAAAGAGGCCTTTGGTTATTATCCAACGACCCACGAGGGCGGTGACACATTACTCACTTCTTGTGGTGCTGGGATCTCCTTCGGTTCAGATGTAACGGTTCGTAAGTATGCTCCGTTCAAGAATATTCAGGTTCACGGAACCGGACGTTCGAAGATTTTGATTGGAGAAGACTATATTGACCGCTGGGAGGAGTTTCTTGATGTGCTTGTGACTTCGATTTCGGCTAATGGAGGACGAAGCTGTATCAATACTTCAGCGATTTTGGTTCCATCCCATTGTAAAGAAATTGCGGAGGCTCTGGCTGCCAAATTAGCAGAGATTAAGCCTCTGGCCCGCGATGATTCTGATGCTCTTCTTTGTGGCTTTGCAAATACCTCATTGGCAGAGGGAATAGACGGAATGATCGATGACCTTCTTAAGGAAGAAGGTGCCCGTGATGCAACCGCAGATCATCGTGGCGGTGGTCGAAGGGTAGAGGCTTTCGATCAGACCTATCTTTGCCCAACCTTGGTTGCGTGTGATGATAAAGATCATCAGTTGGCAAATACCGAGTTCATGTTTCCCTACGCCAGTATTGTGGAGATGCCCCAGTCGGAGATGTTGGCTAATATTGGCGAGACTCTTGTGGTGAGTGCTTTCACTGAGAACAAGGATTGGATCCAGGATCTCATGTTAAGCCCGGATATCGAGCGTCTCAACATTGGTCCGTTCCCGACAAATCGTGTCCAGTGGGAACAGCCACACGAGGGGAACCTTTTCGAGTTTCTCTACCGACGTCGGGCGATTCAAGGGGATTTGTCTGTTGCGGTGTAGTTACCGACTGAAGGAGGGTAACGATCCGGTCTGCCGTCTAGGGAAATCAAGAGGATTTTTTTCCAAGCTTGAGACAGGTTGCGGTGCCGTCGGCGTCGCGGATGAATAGCTTGCTTTTGTGGAGAAGTGGAGGTGTCCAAGTCCGTTTGCCAAGGCCTTCGTGGCGGGCAAATTCCTCGAAGCCCTCAGGGCTGGCTTTGGCAACGATCAAACTGCCATTCCCGGTAAGGATGATCAACTTGCCATTCGAGAGAATGAGTGAGCCGCGGAGGTTGGGTTGGGACCAGACTGTTTTGCCGGTCTTGATATCGAGGCAGCGGAGGAAAGATTTAATTTTCTTTTTATGGACAGGGCCGTCGAAGCCATAAAGGTGCCCCTCGTGGAGGACAGGAGGATTGATGTGGTTCTGGAATTTTTTATTGGTCCAAATGGGCTTGTTTGAATCTAGATTGGGATCAAAGAGAGCTGCCCCTTCACCCCACCAAGAGGAGAGATAGAGCTTATTACCGATGATGAGTGGGTCGGCGGAATTTTCGCCTAAGCGGGTGGGCCAGTCGACCTTCCAGAGAACTTTGCCATCAGCTTGCGAAACAACGTGCATGATTTTATTTCCAAAAATGGCAACGGCCGCTTGACCTCGGCAGTTAAGGGGAACGGCGGCGGCATAGCCACTGGAGAATGGAGGAGAATTCCAAAGTACCTCGCCGGTATTTTTATCGAGCGCGATGCCGAAGCTGTTAGCGTTTAGGAAGAGACGATCGCCGACGATGACGGGAGCGGAGGAGAAGCCCCAAGTTGGCATTGGCGCTCTGGCAGTAGTTGCAATATTGGTGGTCCAGCGAGCTTTGCCGGTAGCTTTATCGCGTGAGGAAACGAGGCCTTGTTTGCTGAACGTATAGAGCCACTTGTCCTCGATGACGGGTGGGGCGTTGGGACCACCGGGATTGTATTTTGGAATTAAGTCCTGTGGATAGTTTTCGCTCCAGATTAA
>CASICJ010000057.1 GCA_949373085.1 uncultured Verrucomicrobiales bacterium | reverse complement strand
GAACTCAGAATCCTGAATGGCCTCGAAAGTAGACAAGTCATCAGCTGTAGCAACGTGGTAAATGCGGCCAGGTACTAAATTTTCGGCATCAAAATCGATAAAGCCATTTTTAATATCAAATGCAGATTCTCAATACGAGGTGTGGTGTCAGTCGGGCCAACAATTTCAAGTCTCACATTGTCGAAGTGCGATCGGCCGCTTGGGCTGTTGTCGCCAAGAAGTACGACTAGAGTCCCTTCTGGAGCTACTCCTCCCGTCTGAAATTCTAATGGAGGCGCAGCCGCAAATGTCCCTTCTGGAACATTGGTGCCTGCATCCCATGATCCTGCGGCAAGTAAAGAGGCATCTTCCAAAACTTCAAAAGTCGAAAATAAATTGCCATTCACCCCAAGATTTTCATCGGTGCTCAAAATAGCGTAGGTCGATTCATTACCAATCACTGAATAGCCAGCATTCCGATTGCCAACACTCACAGACAGTCGGTAGTTCGTATTTGGCAAAATGGATACTCCAGTATCTTGCCAGATATAGTAACCGGTTGCCATACCGATATGATCTGTCCCCTCAGCGGCAAAGCCATCAATATATTCCTCAAACGAACCACCATTATTTTCTCCATCCCGATCTTGCCACTCAGGTGATAAATTATTGCCCCACCCTCCAGGATTGAGATCATTATTCTCGAAGCTGTAATCACCAATAGCGACAAGGTTTCCATCAAACTCCTCAAAAACTAAGGGGTTACTTCCGTTGGATATTTCCGTTGAATCCGAGCGTCCATCTTTATCTGTATCAGCGTCAACAGGGTTTGTCCCGGAATCCGCTGGCCCAACAAAAGTGCCAGTATTTGATTCTACTCCATCTTTGAGACCATCTCCATCTGTATCAGCATCGAGCGGATCAGTTCCGGTGTCACTCGCTCCAACAAAAGTGCCAGTATTTGATTCGGTCCCATCTTTAAGACCATCGCCATCCGTATCAGGATTAAGGGGGTTAGTCCCTGAAGATTCTTCCTGACCATCATTTAAGCCGTCATCATCGCTATCAGCCTTGTTCGGAAGAGTCTTACTATCTAATTCTTCTTTATTGGTGCGACCATCATCGTCTGGATCCCCCTCCGGGCCATTAGCCGGATTCACAGAACCGTCGTCGCTATCGTCTAAGCCATTATCAATCTCCCATTGAGTAGGCAGACCATCCTCATCGTTATCTCCAATGATAACAGTCTCAAGCCGGACATTGTCAAAATGTGAGCGTCCACTCGCGCTATTGTCGCCTAGAAGCACAACAATTGTCCCCGCAGGAACTGCATCGGTTGTCGTGAACTGCAATGGGGCAGCATCCACAAAAGTCCCTGTGGGAACTTCAGAGTTAGCATCTAAAGTTTCAAATTTGAGTACTGCTGGGTCGAGCAATACACCAGCAGTCGAAAATAAATTACCATTTAAAACCAAGGTTTTCTGCGCTGTTTAGAATCGCGTAGACCGAAACATTTCCCGCAGGAGAAAAACCAGCATCGCGATTGCCAATACCAACCGTTAATTGATAGGTTTTGTTTGGCTCGAAAGCTACTCCAGTATCTTGCCAAATATAGTATCCGGCGGCCATTCCGACGTGATCCGTGCCCTCGGAAACAAACCCAGCAATAAATTCTTCAAAAGCTTCCCCTGCATTCTGTCCATTAAGACCTTCCCAATCGGGAAATAAATCATTATTCCACCCTCCGGCTGCCATATCCCCGCCAGAATTTGATTCGAAACTGGGGTCAGTGAGGTCGATAGGCGCTGCAAGTAAAGTTCCCACAGCCCAACATAGCGAAAATTGTCGTTCTTTGGACTTTGTTGAAGACGTTTTTTGTAAATTTCATAAAACAAATATAGTGTTACCGATTTAGACTTGGTAAAAATCGACCTTTGACATTCTTGCATCAAAAAACATCCATTGTGAAGCTTTATTCGCACCCAATCTCGAAAAAGCTTAAAAGATCTTATAATTGGCATCGCTAACGCAATTATTTAAAGAATCATGGCTCTGCCTGTTAATTAACATGAAAATTTCGACCCGATCTCTAATTACCATTTTCAGAAGTTTTCTTTGCTCGGGTGCTGTCACGGCTCAAGTAGTGATCAACGAAATTCACTATAACCCAAATGGCGAAACGAGCGCCGAAGAGTTTATTGAACTCTTTAATACGGGTGAAAATGCAATCGATATTTCCGGTTGGATGATTAGCGATGCCGTAGAATTTTCCATTCCCGAGGGAACATTGATCCCCTCAAACGGTTACCTAGTAATTGGGGAAGACCCAGGCACCCTGAACTCAGTTTTTGGTATCACGGCATTAGGTCCATGGGAGGGAAGACTTCGTAATACTGGCGAGGAGATTGATCTGCGCAATGCCTTCGGAATCTTACAAGACCAAGTCGATTATAATGATGGCTTCCCCTGGCCCACCGGGGCCCGAGCCGGTGGCGGTTCGATGGAGCTCATTAATCCCGCCCTAGACAATAATCTTGGTGGATCGTGGAGGACCTCAGGAACAACGATCGACACCGGGCCAGGGCCAAACACGGTCTATATCACAGCGAATGATTCAAATTGGCGATATCGCAAAGGAACATCCGAACCGTCGTCGCCGGCCGACAAGTGGCGCGTCCTTGATTTCGCAGAAGATCCTTCGTGGAATACTGGCCAGACACCCCTTGGATATGGAGATGGAGATGATACCACTGTCCTCGACGATATGCGCAGAAACTATTCAACCGTCTATCTTCGCCGAGAATTTACAATCGACCCACTAGAAATTCCGCAAAACTTAAAGCTGAAGGTCTATGCCGATGATGGGGCAATCGTCTGGATTAACGGGCAAGAAGTCAAACGGGTGCACGTCACTGATGGAGAAAAATCCTTTGATAGCCGTGGAGAAAATCACGAAGCAGAGTGGGAAGAGTTTATCATTAGCGGAGCAAACACTTACCTTGTGGGCGGAACTAACGTGATTTCAGTTCATGCTCTGAACGCAAGTCCCACAAGTAGTGATTTTTCAATTGATGTCTCCTTAGAAGCAACCGACGAAGCCTTTGGCGGCGGGTCAACTCCGAGCCCCGGATCTCCCAACACGTCATCATCGACCCTCGCTCCTCCAGCCATTCGTCAGGTTGAGCACTCACCCCAGCAACCAACGTCCGATGAATCGGTTACTATTACAGCCAAAATAACTGACCCAGATGGAATGGGGGCAGTGGCTCTAGATTATCAGATAGTCAATCCAGGATCATACATTCGACTTGAGGATGCTGCTTACGAATCATCCTGGATTTCAGTCAAAATGTCCGATGACGGAAATGATGGTGACCCTATAAGCGGTGATTCAATTTATACAGCGGTTTTACCTAAGGCGATTCACTCTCACCGTCGTCTCATTAGATACCGAATCCACTTTGAGGATGCCAATGGAACAGCAGAAACCGCACCTTATGCTGATGATCAACAACCTAATTTCGCTTATTTTGTCTACGATGGAGCCCCCTCCTGGACGGGATCATTTACCCCAACAAGCGGGCAGAAAACTTTCCCAGCCTCAATGATTAAAAGTCTATCAACATACCATCTCATCGCGAATAGCACAGACGTAAACAACTCACAGTATAGCGGCGGCTCTGATGGTCGACACATGAAGGGGACCATAGTCTACAACAAAAGAGTCTACGACCATATTGAATTTGAAAACCGAGGCGAGGCTTCAACTTACGTTGCTGGGAAAAATAAGTGGCGTATCCACTTTAATCGGGCTCGTCGTTTTCGGCCTCTTGATAACTGGGGACAACCTTATGATTCGACCTGGACCCGTATCAATGTGCAGCCAATGTCCTCACCTTGGGCAGCTGTTAATCGTGGTATGGCTGGACTTGATGAATCGCTCACCATGCGGATGTATGAACTTGCAGGGATTCCCAGCCCCAGAACCCATTACTTTGCACTCCGTGTCATCGACGACGAGGACGAGAGCAATTCGCGCAATCAATTTGAAGGCGATGTCTGGGGTCTTTACCTTGCGATGGAATCGCCTAACGGTTCATTTTTAAAAGACCGAGGTCTAGCTGATGGTAACATCTATAAGATTGAAGGCGGAAGCGGAGACAAGAAAGAGCAAGGTGATACTCAGGTTGCAAACTCGTCTGATTGGTCAGCTTTCTACTCCGCTTCCAATCGGAGACAAAGCGAACAATGGTGGCGGGAAAATATGTATATGCCTGGCTACTATTCGATGCGAGCGCTCAACCGTTTCCTTGGCAACGTGGATATACGGATCGGATACAATCATTATTTTTACCATGAACCTACCCAAGACCAATGGCATGTTATGCCATGGGATCTTGATATGATGTATATCGCCGAAACGCATCAGGCGGGAGTCATCCGGCAGCAAAATTCTATCTTAAACAACCCGCAACTCATGATCGAGTTTCGCAACAGGTCTCGAGAGATTCTTGATCTCGTTGGTGAAGATGGTTCGTCTACCGGAGGGCAAATAGGTCAGCTTGTAGATGAATACACCCAAATGATAAACCCGCGTGGACAAACGCTGACCTGGGCTGACCTCGATGCCCATCTTTGGAACTATCACCCAAGGACGAGGGGAAGCGCTGGGAACGCCTCTGGCCAGTCTAACCACAAGGGTAACTTTCACGCGTCACCCTATCGGGATTCTCGTATTGGTGGGTCCTACACCCGTAATCTTACATCGAAAGATCATGAAGGTTTGGTTGACCACATCATGTCTTACACCACCGACAATTTTACCGGTGGTTCGTGGTCACCCGGAAATGGAATTGTCGCAGGTTATGGATATGAATATTTGAAATATGAGGCTCGCGATACCAATATTCCCAAGAAGCCGATCATAACCTACACGGGTCCGGAAAACTATCCAATCGACGAACTTTCGTTTACGAGCTCTAGCTTTAGTGACCCCAATGGGAGTAATTCATTTGGGAAAATGCGTTGGCGGATAGCAAAAATTCTCGCTCCAGGACTTCCAGGTTATATCGAAAACACTCCGCGCACCTACGAAATCGAGACCGTAGCTAGCTCCCCCGATTTTGAAACATTCGTAGCGGACTATCTTTTTGATGCAGAAATCGCTGAACCAGTTGTAACTTATCGTGTTCGCGCCCAGCACGAAGATGATACTGGGCGTAAAAGTCACTGGTCGGATCCGATTGAGTTTATCACGGGAGTCCCTAATATCGCTCCTTGGAGAGATAATCTCGTAATAAGCGAAATTATGTATAACCCGCCTGAACCGATGGGGAGTGAATTAAGTATTTCCTCTAACAAAAACGATTTTGAATATTTAGAGATTACCAACATCTCAGATAATCTTAGCGTTGACCTAGGTGCTCTTGATTTTGTGACTGGAATACGATTTGATTTTTCTTCGTCAGCATCCAGCATCATTCCTCCAAAGGGGGCAGTCGTATTGGTTAAAAACTTAAGTGCGTTCAGAGCTCGTTATGGGGACAATGCTTCTGTGATTGGTGTCTACGATAATTCGCTATCCAATACAGGCGAGAAGCTCAAGTTAGCCTACGCTCTCAACACCACGATTATAGATCTTACCTATGACGATAGCGATCCTTGGCCGCAAAGTCCTGATGGTAGCGGATATTCTTTAGTGCTTCTCGACCCCATTTCCTCTCCTGATCATTCGCGGGCCTCTAGCTGGACTACAAGTATCCTAAAAGGTGGAAGCCCCGGTTTCCAAGAGCCTGACCTTCTTGCATTTGGTGACTACATCGGCAAATTTTTCTCATCTGAAGAAATGGCTAACCTTGCATTTTCGGGACCTCTTGCTGATCCTGATAACGACGGATATTCAAATATTCTTGAGTATGCCCTGCTGGGTGATCCTACCAAGAACGTTTCATTAATTACTTATGCGACCGTCGAGCAAAACGGTGTAAATTACCCATCAGTTACCTTCAATCAAAGGATCCCCTCCATTGATCTGAGTTATACACCGCAAAGGAGTGAAGATCTTTCGGAATGGAAGGAGGGCCACACCCACTTTATTGAACATTCAAGAGCTGATCAAGGCGATGGGACATTTATCGTGACTGTTCGTTCACTCGCTCCCCTTTCTGAATCGTCTACTCAATTTCTACGGGTTAAAGTAAGGCATCCGAGCCCATAAATTCGTCTAATCTTCCTATCGACTTCGCTGCGATTAGGATAACGAAGCATCCGTTTTCATCATTAGTTTCTGTTAATTTAAAGATCGGATTTCAACCAACATTTCTTAGATTTACGGCATGCACCATTTCTTTTTACTAATAACCTTAATCGTTACTTTTCCAGGATTGGCGGCAGAAAAAAAGACTACATCGGTTAACCTCAAAGGGGTTCCGATTGCGAAGAAAATTCTGTTTGTAGGCAATAGTTTCACTTATTGGAACAAGGGGCTGTGGCATCATATGGAGCAATTGGTTCGATGCCGCCCAGAAAAAATGGATTTCAAGGCCGAACATGTCGTGCGCGGAGGGGCTTCCTTGAAAGTTATGTGGGCCAAAACTAAGGCCTCAGCTATGATTTCTAAAGGAGATTATGATGTTGTTGTTCTACAAGAAGATATCCCGGAGACAGACGTGAAATCGTTCTATAAGTTTGCACGTAAATTTGATTCTTCAGTTCGAAAGTCTGAAGCCCGACCGGTGTTCTTTATGGCCTGGCCGTATAAACGACTTGGCTGGATCAGCTTGAAGGAGATCGCCAAAGCCCACCGTACGATCGGTGCCGAGCTTGGCGCTCAAGTTGCCCCCGTTGGTATCGCTTGGGAAAAGGCCATGAAAAAACGCCCTGAAGTGGACATGTATGCCAAAGATAAGGAGCATCCCAGCATACAGGGAACTTACCTTGCGCTATGTGTCCTCTATTCTACGATCTTCGGGGAAAGTTCGGCCAAACTCGAATATTTGCCAAAAAAACCCGGTAACATGACCGCCAAAGAAGCCGCGTGGTTGCGACAAGTCGCCTGGGTAACGGTTCAGGCTGAGCAGGCGTTTTTGTCAAAGTGAGCTTTTCCCTTCAGCGTCATCCCCCTTTGACCAGGTCGCATCACACTCTATTCGATCGACCGCGAACTTGATCGACTTATCCACATTCAAAGTTTGGGCACCTTTTCTTCGGTCCGGTCCAAATGCGCCTCCATAGTCCTCCCAGGGGTCTAAAGAACAACACCCCACCGGAGGGACACTTGGCGCAAGCCCTATCGAACAAGGCGGGAGATTGTTTGATCTCTTATATGGGTATGACCTAGATTGGTTTGTTATTTGGCTTCAAGAAGCTAAATGTTTATGTTAGATTTCCCGCTCATCTCTTCCCAAATGCGACTTCAAATCTTTCCTGCCAAAAGCAATTTCCTAGCAGTCTGTGGGCTGTTGTTTGCCAGTTTTACAGGGTTGCTCCCCGGTCAGGGGGATTTGGGTGAAATCCAAAAAAGAAGCTACTCGTTCAATGAGGCTGGTAAGGATATCGAATACGCGCTCTATGTCCCTTCCGGCTATAAAAAGGCTAAGGCGGCACCCCTGCTGGTCCTGCTACACGGGCTTGGGAGTAATCCCCAGCAGGTGATACGCTATCAGGGCGTCACCGCGGAGGCAGAGAAAAGGGGTTATATCGTTGTTGCGCCCTTCGGTTACAATGAGAGAGGGTGGTATGGTAGCCGGGGTAAGGGAAACGGAGGTCTTCTCGGAGGGCGTGCCGGCGATCCGGAAAACCTCGGGGAGTTGAGTGAAAAAGATGTCCTTAACGTTCTGGGGATCGTGCGTAAGGAGCTTAATGTCAATTCCGCGCGTATTTACCTCGCAGGGCATTCGATGGGCGGGGGTGGAACAATTCATCTGGGAGCGGCCTATTCTGATACCTGGGCAGCACTCGTTCCAATGTCACCAGCCTATATGGGGAGTCACGACATCCTTGAGAAAATTACGGCGCCAATGATGGTGGTCACTGGTGATAACGATAGCACCGTTCCTGTTGGGATGGTCCGTCCTTTCGCCCGGAGGATGAAAGAGACGAATGCCAAACACGTTTACAAGGAGATCGCCGGCGGAAACCATGGAACGACGTTTTACCGGAACCCCAAATTGATGGCTGAGATTTTCGATTTCCTGGACGGTTGCAGCGTAGAGGTTGAAGAAGGTGATGAGTCGTCTCAAGAACCGCTGAGAATTTTTACCAATAAGTCTGGCAGAAAAATAGAAGCCCGGATCGTTAGTAGCAAGGGAACAAAGGTAACCATTGCACGCAAAGACGGGAAATCCTTCACCATTGCCTTGAGTTCGCTCAGCGAGACCGATCAGAACTACATCCAAACCTGGGTTGCGGAATCGGCGACTGAGCCCTGAGGGCGATCTTGCAGGAGCAGGGTTCTGAGTGAGCAGGCTTATCCAAATTCCCGGTGGGTCTGGTAATGATTAATCACTCCAGCGAATATCAGGCGATCGTATGCTACTACAAACAATTTCGTTGATCCTGGATGGTCCAAGGGTTTTGAGGCCAGAATGGGTGTCGTCCTCATGCTCACTGGACGACATACATCCCTGATATTGAACCTCACCCCCTCCCCTGTAGTTTAAAAGCGACTGCAAAGTTTTTTGGTATCTAAGATTTTTTTAGCCGTAGTTTACATTTCTGAAGAACAAGGCACGCTCTACCTCTTATGAAAATTAAATCATCTATTCTTTTCCCAATCCTACTTACCGCTTCATTTTTATCGGCGGAGCAAAATGGTAGCTATCCTTCTCTGCCCAGTAAGATTCTATCCAATTATAATCCAAAGGTTGCCTCAAAGAAAACACCTGAATCTTTTGCCAAAAGTGCCAATTTTTTTCTGGCTTCTTTAAATAAAGAATTAAGAGCTCAAGCAGCCTTAACTTTTGATAGTTCAGAAAAAGCAAAGTGGACTAATGTTCCTCCGCGTGGGCCTCAAGGAGGGGTAAGATTAGGCGACTTGAATAAATTACAAATAAAAGCCGCTCTCAATTTATTGAGTACGGTTTTAAGTGAACAAGGCTATAACAAGGCCCGTAATATTCCCCTAGCTGATGACCGGCTCCTAAATAACGGTAAACGCCGTCCAGGATTCGGCGCGGAAGACTACTGGCTCGCAATTTTCGGTAAGCCTTCTCCGAATAAGCCTTGGGGGTTACAATTTGACGGGCATCATATTGCTATCAATCTCGCATTCCATGGCGACCGTATGAGTATGTCGCCGACATTCATAGGTACTCAACCTCGTGCGTTTCAGCTTGGTAAGGATACAGTAACTCCAATGTTACATGAGGCTCCATTAGGCCTAAAGCTCTTCAAGAGTCTGAACGATGCGCAAAAAAAGAATGCTCTTATTGAAAATAAACGAGCAAACTTAATAGCTGCTGCAGGAAAAGATGGCTTTGTTCCGAAATCTATCGGCGTTTCATGTGAAAATTTTAACGGCACTCAGCGTAAGGCCCTTCTTGACGTTATCCAGGCCTATGTTGGTGATTTACCAGACCCATATCATAAACACCGTATCGAAGAGCTTACCTCTGAGGTTGATAAAATGTCATTTTCCTGGTGGGGACCCGTGGAAGAAGGCGAAGATTTTTCCTACCGAATTCAGGGGCCCAGTATCATTATTGAATATGCAGGGCAGGACCTCGGTGGAGATCCTCATAATCATCTTCACTCGATGTATCGTGACCCAACCAATGAATACGGGGCTCGACTAGGCAAGAGTAAGTAATGACCCAACAAAAAGATCTTAGAAGAGTTTCCTAACCATCTATAACTAGCGCTTCAGAGGTGTTTTAGGATTTCTCGCTCAAGGTTTCCGAAGGTTTAAGATCCTAAGTGTTTCCTCCATGCTGAAGGAGATCTAAATCGATGGTCAAACATTCGAGATAATCGCTGCAACATATTCATTCATCAGCGAGTATTTAAAAGACGCGAGCAATCGATTTCACGAAGCGTGACACCTTACTTTTGACCTGTGTCTTCATGACTATTGTGAGATCTACCCTGCTTGTAGAGGATCGGCCTGGTTTCCAGCAGTCCACCCAGAAACCAAATCCCTAGCAGTCAGTATGAAAACGAAAAGAGAGAGATTGAGAAATGCAAGTGTAGCTGCTGTCATTATTTTGGTTTTTAGTTCTGTGGGCTTCGCAGAAGTGACTATTGCTGGTAGAATAGCTAATAACTATCAAGCTGAACATAACAAGTTGAAACCAGAAGTGGAACTTCTTGAATCCAAGCTTAAAGGTTTAGATGAGCTCGCTTTATCAAATCCAAAGGCTGTCGATGCTCAATTTGTTTCGATACAAACTGAAGCAGAGTTTAAGTTAAAAGCGATCCAACCTCGTTTGCATTACTTGGCTCTTGCGAATTCCCATTTAGTTAAAGCAGACAGGGCCAGTGCAGCGGTAAAAAATACCGCAACACTTGAGTCTGTGTTTTCTACATTAAATGTAGCCAGACTTTCTGCTGAGAATCGAGTTGCTCAAAGCAAAACTAATCAGAATGCCGTCATCACCACTGCGATCTCTAAAAGGCCCGCGCCAAAAGCAAAAGACATCAGTAAAGACGTTGAAGAGTTGTTATTGAGTCTTTCAGGTTATTTAAAAGATCATGAGTATAAAATGGACCGACTGAGATCTTCAGTCGCTTCTGAGCTGGGTGTAAAATTTAAAGATGGCGATAAGGATGATCCCGTTACTCTGCGCCAGGCCGATCTGGTTGCTTTAATTGCCTACCGTAACTATTTCAACCCAAAGGGTGAGGTAGGGTTCTCTGCGAGTATTTTTGGAGTGGCC
>CASICJ010000056.1 GCA_949373085.1 uncultured Verrucomicrobiales bacterium | reverse complement strand
GAAAACATTGCCACGGGAGTCACTGTTAGCAGCGACAGCTCGGGATACCAGTGGGGAGTCGATGAGTTCTCGCCAAAGATAAACCATCCCACTGCACCCATCACCGACATAGTTAAAACCCACGGGACTGAGGTTGCGGCATCCGATAGCAAGACAACTTTGGATTACCAAGCTTACGCGCCCGCGCCACCGACGACTTGACCATGCTGAACAGCCGAAATAATGAAAGTTAACCACCAGAGGACTAGCAAGAGTCACCAACCATAAATCCAATCATTACGGTAGCCTCCCAAGTCTTCGGGCTCCAAAACTGGATATCCGGATTGATCAAACGCCCAAATCGTCGATCAAGTTCACGTGAGGGGAACAAATCCCCCGAATTCATCAGGGGTAACGCATTCCCCAATAACATCATCTGAAGCCAGCCAAAAAGCCCGGTCGCTGCAAACTTTCCGAGAAGATGACAATCCGCCTTTCGCCACCGCCGCCAAAGCATCATACACCATCGCAAGACTTAACACACCTTGCGAAATCAAGGTGGAAAACATACTGCGGAAAATTTAACCCAAAGAATTTAGCCGGAGGGATAAATCGTATTGAAAACCTCCGCGGCATCACCAGCGGTCGTGGGATGAAACTGGGGTAAAACCTCATTAAAAAACCGGATAAATTGTAACATATTTTAAATAAACTAACCCAAATTTGGCAGCTTGGCGGGATGATCAAATAAAGGAACATCACCAGACCCGTTGAAGTTAGAAAAGCCCACCGCGATTCTCATCACTGATCCCGCTAAGAGCCCAGTGAGATGATAAAGAATTGCAGCCATTAAAAAGACTGCGTAAAGCTGCAAGACTCCATTAAGCGGAACCTGTCCCTTCCAGATCGAATATCCAGTGAAAGGTAAAGTCGCAAGCAAAGAATCCACTCACGAATTGGGAGCCCAAACAAATAGCCCAATACCTTCGCAAATGGAGTCATGGGAGCCAGCCTCTGATAATCAATCACTCCCTTCATCAGCCTCTGTGGTTATTCCCGCCGCCGCTTGTCCGGTCCCTAGACCAAACAAAATGAGACCTTGGAGAATCAATAACGGAATTAAAGGCATACGCCCCACGTCAATGGATTCTGGATTGATCTCGCAGTGCTTTCCCGCGCAAGAAAAAAGAAAAAACCAGCCACTAGAATTGTCATTAACAACGCCACCCCAAAACTGGCCGGACGCAGCCGACTTCGCGCGTAACGTTTCAAAATCGGATTAGCCCAAATCATCCACGCCGGTAATGGCTTTAATTTTTTTCGGCCTCTCATACCTCGCGATTCCCCTCCGCAACTCGCACTAAAATTTCCTCAAAGGACGAGCTCTCCTCTTCAAAAGAGCGAATTTTTAAACCTGCGTTCACAAGCTCTACCAGTAGTCTTTCCTGTTCTTCCTCGCCTCCCAAAAATTGAAATCCCACCCGCGAACCATCGGCCTTTAATTCGCTCACACCCGTCCGGCCTTCCAGCCATCCTTCTACTTTTTTCGAGTCCCCAGAAGTCACCACGTTTAAATTCCGCTCGGCACGGCCCAGCGCCCTTCTCACCTCTTCCGCAGTTCCGCTAGCCAGTAGCTCACCTTGGTTCATGACGCATAGCGACGAGCACATTTCCGCCAACTCACTGAGGATGTGCGAACTTACGACCACCGTCGCACCATCTGCCGCTAAAGCCTGTAGTGCAATCCGCATCTCACGACGCGATAGTGGGTCAAGCCCACTAGCCGGCTCATCAAGAATTAGAACCTTGGGCCGGTGTAATAGCGTCTTGGCAAGAACCAGACGCTGCGTCTGCCCACGCGAAAGCTCTTTACACCAAGCACTTCGCTTCTCATACAAATTCACGATCTTCAGGCATTCATCAACCCTCTCACGGCGGTCGCTGGCTCGACCCAGTCGATGAGTATCCGCATGAAAATCTAAAAACTCCCATAGCTTCAAGTCAGACGGCACCGGTGCAAGATCAGGCATATAAGCCATAACCCGGCGCGCTTCCTCGGCTGATTCAAATATATCAAACCCCGCCACGTTCACTTCCCCGTAAGTTGGCTCCATCAAAGTCGTAAGGACCTTAAAAGTGCTTGTCTTCCCCGCACCATTCGGCCCCACCAACCCGTAGATCACTCCGGAAGGAATGGTCAGGCTGATATCATTGACCGCCACAAAATCTCCGTAATCAACGCGAAGATCTTTGATCTCGATTGCTGGGTCGCTCATTTAAAAAATATCCCCCTCTAAAAGGTCAACATCTTTAGGAGGAGCCAATTGATAACGCTCCCATTGCTCGGCCACTTCCTGCAGCTGATTCTCCCGGTATTCATCCAGCACCTTTCTTTGGTCCAGAGTCAGCGCCCTATTAATCGCAGCATCCCTCGCCATTCGATCCAAGGGAGCAGTCGCTCCACGATAGTCTTGGGGATTGACCTCTGGGCGATAGTCTTCGGAACCCCGCGCCATCACCCGGAAAAGCTCGGCCTGCTGTTCATCACTCAGTGTCACGATCTCATCCAGCCGACCCAATTTCCGATCCGCCTCCTCCTGCACCGCCTCAACCCTCTTTGCAAGGCGCTCTTCTTTAAACTGTCCCAACTCTTCCCCTTTTAAAAAACCCTCCATCAAATCATTCGTTTCCCCGAAATCGCGCCAATCGTTTTCGGTAGCTTGGACGAATTCCACAAACCCGCTCTGATCACTATTAATCACTTCGTTAATCTTCTCAGCATTTTCCTCACTTCGTTTCTTAAAATGCCCGCGCAATTCATTCCTCTGGGCTGCCGTTAAATTGTAATTGCGGGTCCACTCAGAAACCCGGGCATCAACCCACTTCGCTTCGTTCACTTTCCTAATCCGATCCATCACCGGAGCGACCTGACGCATCCAGGGTTTCGCACTTCCCAAAATATCATCAAAGCTAACTTCCTTCCCATCCTTGAGATCACGGGCCAACCGCCGAAATTTGGCAGACCCTGACCCTTCCGCACGTTCAACATAAGCTTTCAATGTCTTTGCTTCCCTACCGCGCTTAGCCGCCTCCTGCTCAGCAAGCTCTAACCGATCTTGGATCGAACCTGGATCGGGCCGCTGACTCTTTGAAAAGAGATAGCCTCCCGCACACCCCACGAGAAGACCGATTAATAACCCAAAGAATTTCTTAAACTGCATGAGAGACCTTTAACAAATTATTTGAACGATGTCCTTAGAAAGTAAGTCACAAATCACATTAAGCTCAAAACTCAATTCGACACCGCGATAAGATGTAGTGTCGTGACATAAACAAGTTCATCGTTGTCGCCCTCGCCCAAATTTTTAATCTCATTTTCAATATTCCAACCTGATTTTTTGAGAAGATTTTTCAATGCCGCATCGGTGAAAAATCGTAATCTCTGAACAGTCTCTTCCCTCCTAACAACATTCCCCGAAGCATTCTTCATAGTGTACCGATGTTTCCGCACCAAACTTCCAACCTCCTCTTTGATCTTATGCTGTGTCTCTAATTCACCAGTTCCACCAGTTGGCAAAACAACATCACGATCAAAATACCACTCGTTCTGCGGCAAATCTCCTGCGATCTCTGCCCAGGGGAAAAACAAAGTCAGATAAAGAGAATCTGCTTGTTCACTCAACCGCGTGAGCTGTTTTTGTGGGTCTGAAAAAAGCTGGAACGTGAAAGCCGGGATCACGATGACAGAATACTCGCCTTCATGTTTTTGCCACTCTTCTTCAAGAACCTTCGCATCAGGAAAATTCTCTCGTGAGAGCTTCGCCATTTCGGGCGAGCATTCAAGTCCCAGCACATCGTGCCCCGCCGCGACTAAAGGGCCAAGCAAGCGCCCCGACCCGGAGCCGATATACAGAAAACTCCCCTTTCTAGCCTCTAGGAATTTCTTTATCAAAGGCAATTCGCTGGGCGCTTCCTCGGCATCCCAAAAAAAATCGTGCCATGAAGCTTCAAAACCCTCGTAACCCGAATTCATGATTCAGATTTCCCCTCAGACACTTCTTTCTTTTTCAAGGCCTTAGTCTCAGGATCATCCTGTTCAATTACGAGTGAATGGATCGTGATTGACCCTTCAATTTTCTCGTCCTCCGATAAGACCGGGTTCAACTTTCCATCTTCGGTTTCGGTAAAAAGAATAATAGCATTGTCGCCGTGCGCCGTCTTGAAATCTTCCATCGTGAAAACATCCGTCAGTAAGGTCGACTTCATCTCGGCTCCCTTTCCCACAAAAGAACTCAAATCGGAAAATCTCGGCCCCCCAAGAAAACAAAACCGCCCACGCATGTGATTAGCGACCGCTTTTTGGTGATGAAAATCGACATCCGACGGCGTGATCTGCCAAACGTTAGCCCTGCCAAATCGGTGCTGAAATTCGCGCGCCGCCAGCGAGTTCACCTCATTATTGGGAGTGGCCGCCACCAAGTGCCCAAGCCCCGCGAAATCGATTTCCTCCTCAGCATACTCCGAGAGAATATTAGCTCGCACTGCCTGTAAGCCATCAAGCCTCGCAGCCGATACTTTCTCGAAGCGTGTGTCTAACAAAAGGCAATGGTGCCCTTTCTCGACCAAACCCTTCGCCACAACCCGAATCCAAGGCTCGGCTCCAGCAAAAAGCACACCCGTAGGATTAGCATCGGACAACCCAAGCCGGCGCGCCAAAGGAGCCGCTAACAGCCCATAAAAAGTGACCGTTCCCAAGATCACAATAAAGACTAGGGGAACCAATTCACCAGCCTCCCCGGCCAAAGCGACATAAGTTTCGTTCTCGGGATTTATTTTCGCCGCCCCCGTAATTTGAAGAGCGAAAACTGACGTTACGGCTGCCGCCACGATTCCCCGCGGAGCCAATAGAGCCAAAAAAAGTTGTTCCCGAAACGTCGTACGCGCCGATCCAAGATTCGCCAAAAAGACGGAAGCCGGGCGCACCACCAAAATCAAGACGAGGAGGAACATCAGTCCCTTTTGCCAAACCATTTGAATCTCAGAAATCCCGATCCGCCCGGAAAGCATTAAGAAAAGGAGCGAAATAATGAGAACTCTCAAGTTCTCTTTAAATTCAAGAATATGCCGCACTGACACTTTTTTCTGATTGGCCAAAGCCACTCCTAAAACGGTCACCGCCAGTAAGCCCGCTTCATGTTGAATAGCATTAGAACCTGCAAAAGCCACTCCAACCAAAGCCAGAAAAAACATGCTCTCCAGAAAATCTGGGATCAAGTGCCGCGACATTAATCCCTCGGTCACCTTTGCCAACCCCCAACCCAACCCCATCCCAACAACCAGCGTCTTCACCAGAGCAGTAGCCACAATATCCCAACCCTGGCCGACTCCACCTTCCTGAATCGTAATAAAAACCAAGACCGCTAAAACTGCCCCGATGGGATCTACCACGATTCCCTCCCACTTGACGATCGAAGCCACCTTACGACGTGGCCTAATCAAGCGGAGCAAAGGAGCCACCACAGTCGGCCCAGTCACCACTAAAATCGCTCCCAACAGCGCACAAATTTGCCAGTGGTATCCCAGAGTGTAGCGTGCTGCCACTGCAGTGAGACCAAAAGCTAATACCACCGCGATGGTGCAGAGTCTTAACACCGGAGTGCCAGCCTCTTTGAGCTCGGAGAATTTTAAAGTTAGCCCACCTTCAAAGAGGATAATCGCTACGAAAAAACCAACTAGACTTAAGAGAGAACTCTCATCCTTGAGATAATTATCGATCCGCATTCCGGTGAAGTGCGAAAGCGCAAACCCCAAAATGAGCAAAAGTAAAATTGACGGCAATTTCATCCGCCAAGCCGACCACTGCGCCACTACCCCTAGGAGTAGAAGAAAAGCAAGATAAGCAAGAAGACTCACGTGCGAAGACTGACTTTAATCCTCTTCTCCGCCAAGTCTCGATCTCAATCGAAATCGAACGCCGCATTAAATGAGGTGATCCTTGATTGGCCAGCCCCAACCTAGTTCCCGCTTATCGCCAGACAGTATCTTTTTTCGAGACCCTCGAAATCACGAAGCCTAACTTAAGAAGGATAGATTCTCTAAAAAACTACCAAGGCAGTGGGAAAGCAGCATTAAAAGCGAAGACCTTCTCACGAATCTCAGCGAGTTTTGCATCATCTTCGCGAGCTTCTAAGGCTTCATGGATTAAATCGGCCACTGTTTCGACATCATTTGCTTTCATCCCACGAGTTGTCACCGCAGGTGTTCCAATTCGAATCCCGCTCGGTTTCATTGGCCCAGCTTCATCAAAGGGAATCGAGTTCTTATTCACGGTGATACCCACCTTGTCGAGAGTGTCAGAGACGATTGATCCATCAAGGCCCACCGGACGGAGATCGACCATGAAAACATGATTGTCAGTGCCTCCAGAAACGATGCGATAACCATTCTTTCCTAAAGCCGTAGCCATTGCCTGAGCATTCTTAACAACTTGCTCCTGATACTCTTTGAACCCAGGCTTGAGAACCTCGCCAAAGCATACCGCCTTGGCTGCAATAACATGCATCAGCGGTCCACCTTGAACCCCCGGAAAAACGCGGCCGTCGATTTTCTTGGCATACTCCGATTTACATAAAATGATGCCACCACGAGGTCCACGTAAAGACTTGTGAGTGGTAGAAGTTACAAAATCAGCATGCGGAACCGGGCTGGGATGAACTCCGGCCGCGACCAATCCAGCTATGTGCGCCATGTCAACGAACAAATAAGCTCCGACCGCTTTCGCAATTTTTCCCATCCGTTCAAAATCAATCGTTCGCGAGTATGCACTCGCTCCACAAGTGATTAACTTGGGCTGCACCTCCTGCGCTTGCGCTTCAAGAGCATCGTAGTCGATGCACTCATCTTCTGCAGCGACTCCATAGTGGGTCACATCGTAGAGCCGACCCGAAAAATTAGCCGGATGGCCGTGCGTCAAGTGACCGCCGTGCGCAAGATCCATGGTCAAAATTTTGTCACCCGGTTGCAGCACTGCAAAGTAAACAGCCGTGTTGGCTTGGGACCCGGAATGAGGCTGCACGTTGGCATGCTCGGCGCCAAAAATCTCCTTGAGCCGATCGATCGCAAGTTCCTCGACTACATCAACATTTTCGCATCCTCCATACCAACGACGCCCGGGATAACCCTCCGCGTATTTATTAGTCAAAAGCGAACCTTGCGCCTCCATCACAGCAGGACTGGCAAAATTCTCAGAAGCGATCAGCTCAATGTGGCTACGCTGGCGTTTTTCCTCGCCAACAATAGCCTCGAAAACTTCTGGATCCGTCATCGCAAGGCGCGATCCAGACGCTTTACAAAGTCGGCGCTCATGACGCCCACCCTGGAAATCTGTCTTGAGAAAAACCTCGACGATCTTCAATGCGACTTCCTCTTCCACTACTTTCTGACCAAGGCAGAGCACATTGGCATCATTGTGGGACCGAGCAAACTCCGCCTGCTCTGCATTATGAATGTTGACACCACGCACGTCACGGAACCGATTCGCGGCGAGGCACACACCCGCTCCGGAGGTGCAGACCAGGATTCCACGGTCGACACGCTCCTCATTCACCGCGCGAGCCACCTCGTTAGCAAAGTCGGCGTAGTCAACCGAATCGGTCCCGTAAGTGCCATAATCGACGAACTCGCGGCCTGCTTTTTTCAAAGCCTCCACGATAGCATTTTTCAACTCAACTCCGCCGTGATCGGCCCCGACTGCAATGCGGTAAGAATCTGCACTCATTAGACACCCCTTCACTGACCCCTACTTGCCAAAATGGCAAGCGCTCACTTGCCAAAAGACTAATCAATCCTCCTCTTCCCGGCTTTCCATAAAGCCCAAAATCCCACCTATCGCGGCATTAAGGACCTTCGAGGTCATTTCATAAGCCGGCCGCCCCATCCCTATGGGGTCAGGAACATCAAAGCCCACCTGACCATCCATCTCCACAAAATCGCAGGCGAGATGGTATTTTTCCTCATACTCCGGGTGCATTATTTCCAACATTTCAAGATGTCCCCCGGTCATACAAAAAACGGCATCTGCTTCCTTTAGCATTGAGTCCTCTACCATGCGGCTCCGGAAGTTCTCCAGCACAACTCCCTGCTCTTTAAGAACAGTTATCGTTTCGTGACTCGCCGAACTCCCGGGCTGGGCTGCCACTCCAGCGGAAGAAACTTCAATATCCGTTTTCTCGGCTGCCTTACGAAATACCCCTTCCGCCATTGGGCTCCGACAGGTATTTCCAGTGCACACAAATAGGACCTTCCTCGACATGGAAAGAACGCTAGCGCCTCCCAAGTATCTCTCAATAAGCAATTCGCCTGTCATGAAATTCCTCTTCTTCCCCATTAACCTTATCATGGCCGGCCTATTCTTTGTTTTCGCTTGGTTTCAAAGAAACGATATTGATCCAGAAATCTACTCAAGCCCCTCTTTCGGAAACCCCACTCTCGACTCCGCACTCTGGTTCCTTTTTTATGCCCTCATAGGATTAGTTTTTCTCCTTCTAATCAAAAAGCGCATCTCAGTCTGGTATTTCATTCTCGCCATCATCGCCTGCCTTACGGAAATGTATCTCTCGGGACCTGGTCTCTGGGAAAACATCTTCGGCAAACAATCTTTCACTATGACTGGCGAATCAATGTCTGGAACCGACCCGCGCGTCGAACTCACTCGCGAGTTTTTTGGAGCAGTGATCGCTCTCGCTGGAGTGGTTTTCCAATGGTGGCAGAACAAGAAGTTTAGCGCCTAATTAAGAAAAATTCTAGGTTCCAGCACAAATAATCTACAACTGGACAGTTGGATAAAACCCAGGACTCCCGAGGGCCAGATTAGATTCCCGAGGGCTTCCAATCCTCGGAGTATTCCCTCTCCCAGTATTTCTGGGGAGTATCAGCGCCTTTAATTTGAATGCCCTCGCGGTAGGAAATATTACCTAGATGACAGAGCATCGTGCTCTTTTGGGCATCAGTAATTTCCGCATTAAGAGCTTCTCCCTTTCGAATCGCATTGATGAAATTCTGGAAGTGTGGAACATCATTAAGCTTGGGAACATTATCATGCACAAGCTTACCAGCATTATCATAAATTCGATAGCCACCGCCGTCGAAGGACATGATCCCGCCATCACCATAAACACTCACGAAGGAATGCTTCTCGTGCTTCCGCTGAAGACAACTACTCCCGTGCCAGCTCATCCCAACCTTGCCAAAGTCGTAGGTTGCATCGGCGGTATCGGGAGTCTCTTGATCGTCATTAAAGTGGTAACGCCCGCCAATGCAGCTGGTGTAATGTGGTGAATCCACCCCCAGTGCCCAGCGAGCTATATCAAGGGCATGAACTCCATTATTAGCAAGTTCCCCGCCACCATAAGACCAGTGCCAATGCCAGTTGTAGTGGATCAGATTATCCTTGTAGGGTTGCACCGGAACCGGTCCCTGCCAAAGATTGTAATCAAGGTTCGCTGGAACTGCCGCAGGCTTCCCCTTTCCAATCGACTCTCGCTTATTGTCATACCAGCAACGTGCATATCGAAGCTTCCCAATCACGCCAATCTTGAGTTTTTCAATCCCCTCGCGAAAAGCCGGAGCACTTCGTCTTTGATTGCCCATCTGCACTTTCCGATCCGTCCGTTGAGCTGCTGCCACCATGAGTTCGGCCTCGCGTGGATTATGACTTCCAGGTTTCTCAACATAAACATGCTTCCCCGCGTCACATGCCAGAATCGTGGCGGGGGCATGCCAGAAATTTGGAGCTGCGATTGATAGAATATCAACCTCTTTATCCTGAAGGATACGACGGAAATCCGTAACTGCTTTGGGTAGATTACCATTCTGGCGGTCAGCTGTATATTTCGCGCCAGCGGCCAGACGATCCTGATCGACGTCGCAAACATAAGCAATCTCAACACCTTCCAGCTTCGCAAAATTATTAATATGGGCCTTTCCTCTGCTAAGACCCATTACCCCCACCTTAAGCTTTTGCCCCGGTTGACTTTCGGCCCGTAAATGACCTGCAAGTGCAGCTGCAGAGGCCGTGCTAATGAATTGGCGACGATTGTTCATCCCAAAGTTCTAGTGATTGATAGAACTCTTGGCGAGCCTTTCGGAGGAAACTCAATCTAAATTAGAGATAAGAAGAAAATTCCACAACTCCATGAAAGAGAACATCGTTTGGACGACTATCTTTAATCTGAATCTTTTATGAACATACGACACCATCTCTCAGCAACTCTCTTCCTAGCGGCCATATTTCCATCCTCAGCGGATGTCAGCGTTTCAAAGGTCTTTGGCGACCATATGGTTTTACAGCAAAAAGCGCCGATCCGTGTCTGGGGAACCGCCGATCCCGGGGAACGTGTTAGTGTGTCTCTCGGCGGTAAAACCTTGGAAACAACCGCAACGAACGAAGGCTCTTGGCGGGTTGATCTCCCATCTCTCACGGCAGACAACAAGCCCCATACCATGACTATTAAAGGTAAGAATATAGTCGAAATTAAAGACGTCCTTCTCGGAGAAGTCTGGATCTGCTCAGGACAATCTAACATGGAGTGGGCGGTTAACCGCTCTCTCAATCCTAAGGAAGAAATTGCAGCAGCAAATCACCCGAAAATCCGCCTCTTTAATGTCCCTGGGCACGTGGCAAAACCGGAGCCTGAAAAAGATCCCCGGGGTCAGTGGCAGATCTGCTCGCCGGCGACCATTCCTGGCTTCAGCGCAGTTGGCTACTACTTTGGGCGCGAACTCCAAAAGGAACTTAACGTTCCTATTGGCCTTGTTGGGACAAACTGGGGCGGCACTCGCATCGAACCATGGACTCCACCAGCCGGTTTCAAATCAGTTCCCAACCTGAAGGACTATGTCGAGAATCTTGATGCCGTTGCCAAGGCTCGCGCCGAGGGTAAGAAAGCAAATCCTAAAGGCGGCGCTGTGCAAATCTACAACGGAATGGTTCATGCACTTACGCCACTCAGCGCACGTGGTGCAATCTGGTATCAGGGTGAATCCAATGCCGGTGATGGACTCCGCTACGACCACCTCAAGGAGGGCCTCGTGAAAGGATGGCGCTCGGCCTTCGATAACGAAGACCTTTCCTTTTACTGGGTTCAACTCGCCAATTTCCAAAACCCCGGAGACAAACCCGAGGGTGGTGGCTGGG
>CASICJ010000055.1 GCA_949373085.1 uncultured Verrucomicrobiales bacterium | reverse complement strand
CCCTGGTATTTTTGAAGACCATCGGATCGCAATTATGGATGTGCTTCTCATTGAAAAACGAGATCGAGCTTGGAAAAAATTTCGCGTAGAAAAACTCCGCCGATATGCGAAAGGGAAAATTGACCTCTTTGAAGAGATTCTTTTCAAGGAAGATTGGGAGTGAAATGCAATAGGACATTAAAATTTTCTGAGCTCAAAACTCTTTGCTAGAGTTTGATCTCAAACCCTAAGGCTTTGGCAAGAAAAGCGTATTTATCAACGATTGCTTCGATTCGCTTGGAAGTTGGAGTTCCCGCCCCGTGACCGGCCTTGCTTTCAATGCGGATTAAAGTGGGGGCGAAACCGTTTTGCGCGGATTGAAGCGCTGCCGCAAATTTGTAGGAATGCGATGGGACTACTCGGTCGTCGTGGTCGGATGTTATCACCATGGTTGCGGGGTAATTGTTAGGCTTCAGGTTGTGATAGGGTGAATATGTGAGGAGATTTTTAAAATCCTCGGGGTCCTCCGGCTTGCCATACTCGGCTTGCCAGGCCCAGCCAATCGTGAATTTGTGGAAGCGTAACATATCCATTACGCCCACTGCCGGAAGGCAGGCTCCGTAGAGTTCAGGTCTCTGCACCATGCAGGCCCCGACTAGCAAGCCTCCATTCGAACCTCCTGCGATTGATAGTTTTTTTGAAGAGGTGAATTTGTTTGAAATGAGGTGTTCCGCACAGGCAATGAAATCGTCGAAGACATTCTGTTTTTTAAGTTTCATTCCAGCTTCATGCCATTCCTCGCCGTATTCACCACCACCACGAAGATTCGCCATGACATAGATGCCACCAAGATCCAACCAGGCGATCGTGGCGGGAGAATAGGAAGGCCGAAGTGAGATATTAAAGCCACCATAGGCATAAAGAAGAGTGGGGTTATTCCCGTCTAGCTTTAGATTCTTCTTAGAAACGATAAACATTGGGATTTTTGTGCCGTCTCTGGATGTTGCGAAGATTTGACGCGATTCATAATGATCTCGATCAAATTGAGTTTTAGGTGCTTTCAAAAGAGTGGAAGCGTTCCTTGTGACGTCGTAGCGGTAAACCGCTCCGGGACTAGTGAAGGAAGTGAAGTAATAAAAGGTTTCGTTTTGATCCGATTTCCCTTCAAATCCTGAGGCGGTTCCTAGACCTGGTAGTTTGACAGGTGGAAGAGAGTTACCGTCTGTTTTGAAGCGTCGAATTTCGGTTCGTGCATCCTTGAGGTAGTTTGCGATGAAAAGGCCACCTATGTGAGAAACAGACCGAAGGGTTTCAGTGCTCTCCGGGATGATTGTTTCCCATCGAACTGAGAGAGGTTCGTTAACATCGATAGAAATGACCTTTTGTTTCGGGGCGTTTAGATCAGTCCGAATAATGAATTTTGAACCGAGGTTTGTAATAAAATCGTAGGATGCATCGAAACTGGAAAGAAGTTCGATGACCTTTGATGTGGAATTACTAAGGTCTTTGTAAAAGAGGCCGTTTTTGGTGTCAGTGCCTTGGCTTACTTGAATTAAGAGATATTTACCGTCTTCAGTGACCCAAGCGTAAAGGCCTTGTTTTGGTTGATTGGATCTTTCGTAGACAAGGAGGTCTTCGCTCTGCGGTTTGCCGATCTCATGGAAGTAGATTTTTTTATGAATGTTTTGGGCCATCATTTCCTCGCCGTCCTTTGGTGTAGGGAATCGACCGTAATAAAATCCTTTGCTATTCTTGGCCCAGGATACACCCGAGAATTTTGACCATTTGAGGTGATCGGAGAGGTCTTTCCGAGACGAGATTTCCCGAATCTTCCACTCAACCCAATCCGACCCCGATGCCGAGGTAGAATAAGCGAGATATTTGCCATCCGGAGAAACTTCGTAGGAATTGAGCGCGACTGTACCATCTTTAGAGAGCTTATTCGGATCTAGTAATACCGTTGGTTCCAAGTCGAGAGACTTGCTTGAATACAAAACCGACTGATTTTGAAGGCCGTCATTTTTGCTGAAGAAGTAGGAGCCTCCCTCGAAAGAGGGGACACCAAGGCGCTCAACATTCCAGAGTTTGGTGAGGTGGTTTTCGAGAGCTTGGCGGCCTGGAAATGGCGTCTAGGTAGGAGTCGGTAAGGCTGCTCTGAGCCTTCACCCATGCGGAGGTTTGGTCCGAATTTAGATCCTCAAGCCAGCGATAGGGATCAGGAACCTTAATGCCGTGCAGGGTATCAACCTTCTTGCTAGGCTTGGAGTCAGGGTAAGAGAGGGTGTCTTCTCTTGCCGTTAGGGTGTTGATGATTAGGGCTAGAAAAACGGTCCTTCGCATGGAAGGAGTCTAGATGATATACAATGTGATGCAATGAAGACGGTAGAATCTTGTATCTGAGCGCTAGACATTTTAGGAGCGAGCCATCACAAGATCCCAGATGAAAAAGGTATTTCCATTGGTGTCTGAGCGGCATAAACCGGCTAGGTTAGTCGATCAGATCAAGGGCGAGGTGAAAAAATACCTCAAGCGTGAGCGTAATAAATTGCTGCCGGAGGATCACGATTATTGGGGATTTAATTGTCGCTCAGGGCAAGCGCCTGATTCAGCAGAAATCTGCCATGAAAAAGAGATTGGTAAATCTCTCGATCATGCTCTCGCTGAAGGTTGGGAATCTGTTTATCTTGAGATCCTCGTGGAAGCAAAGAGCCGACAATCAAAATAAGCTAGATTCGCGCAGCAACTACCAGTTCGTTGAAGACCCGTAGCGAGCGGTATCAAGTTCAGGACGCCAGATATTGAACTCAATTCTAGAAAAAGCGTTGATATCGAACTCCGCATCTCCCCAAACTTGTGAATAGCCCTTGAGTGTTTTCTCGTCGAGTGACTTGAGTTTTACAGTGATGTATCCTCCTTCATGAAACCAGCACCGGATGTCATTTGTTTCCATTCTAACCTCGTCAATTTTTTCAGAAAGGGCGACGCTTCTCATGAGCTTGATTGGGACTCCAACATCTCCAAAAGAGGTCGAAAGGGAGACATTGCCTTCGTCGATTGATTTGACCGTGCCAATGACGACATCACCATTTGCGAGACGGATTTCTTGGCCCTCTAACTTTTCTCCAGTGTCTTCTTCCTCTGCATTTTCTGGTTTCGCAGGAAGAATCCCGTCCCACTGGGATACTGAGATCTGGCTGAACTTTATGGGGCTGGTGTTTTGTGGGACGAAGTGGATCCAATTACCCTTGAATTTGGTGTCGTCGACTCCAGTCCATGTTCCGATCTCTTTGCCATCAATGTGGACTGCGTTGGTTCCATCTTTGCTGCGATCGAGGTAGATTGTAAATTCCGCAGTCTCAGCTTCGAGCATGTTCCGGATGGACTCACTTATGATGTCGTTATTACGGTCATTAGGGGCATTGCGGTAAACACTCATGTAGGTTCGCTGGACATTGAGCGAGTATCCGGTTCCGGGGTAGTCGTCGCTGCCATCATCCGAAAAGAACAGGATCCTGAAGTATGGAGACGATTTCCAATTGGCTGTGAAGCTGATTTTGGCTTTATCGGGAATTGTGACCTCACGAGCAATTCCGCTGCGAGCTTTTGAAATCATAGTCCGGTTTTTGAAGGTCCAGTATTTTTCGATATTTCCTCCTGCTGAAACCCACCCCTCAGGGCCATCCGGTCCGTTATAGAACGATGGTGATTGATTGAAAATGTCGAGCGAGTGAACGAGGGAGCGCTGAAGAGTCAGGTTGCCGGCATACCAAGTTTCAAGCGTTATTGTCTTATCATCTAAGTTGGTCAGGCGCCCCCGAATTGTGTCTCGGTGAGAATCGCGGAAGTGACCTTTGATGGTTGCGAGGGCGTAATGATCAGCTTCAATTTTTTTAGGCGTTCCATTGAGTGTCATCTCAAGGAGCTTTTTGGTGTTAAGGATGCTTAGGCCTTCTAGAGAAGATGAGTCGAAGATGAGTTGCTTTTTTTCCGCTTCGACCGATTTTGGGAAACCGCTGATTCTGCTCTTGTCCGAGAAAGTGAGGACGGAAGGTTTTTCCTTTGTGGGTCTGTCGTCTTCGCCTAACGAGGGTATTCCGCTAATGAGCAATAGTGTGGGAGCAAAGAGAAGTTTTTTCACGATGGTAAGGGGTTTCATTCTTCTGTGTTTATTTGCTTTTGCTGATCGCTAACATGACGCTGCGATTGATTTCGAGTTCTCCGAGCCACGGGTGATTGGCTTTGAGCTTGTCAGGCCCCAATTGAATCCCAGAGAGACTGAGTTTGCCGCCAGTTCGCAGAGCGAGATGATATTGTCCTTCTGATTTGGGAACGTCTGTTCCTTTAGTGAAATACATCACAGCGCAATTTTCGAGTGGAATTGAGATTGGGTTGGGGCTCAAAGATGTTTGGACGATGAATGGCTTGGTTGGATCTTCCGGGTTGTAAGAGAGAATTCTTCCGCTGAAACGATCACCATCGTCTACCGATAAGGTGTCGAGTTCATCTTCGGCACGTGGCTCGCGTCGAAGCAATTGAGTTGTGGTATCCCACTCGTTAACGATGATATCGCTAACGCTATTATCAGAACTTCCCGAACTCATGCTTTCGAAAAGGATGGCAGATCCTTCTGGAGAATCGGTCGGGTCAATTCCTTGTCCTAATTTTTCGCCATTAAGATAGAGTTGGAGGATCTTTGTGACCCGATCCACGCGAAGTTCGAGTTGACAGGTGTTGGAGCCCTTATTTCCCGGAGGTCGGGTGGAGGTGATAAGGGTTTTAAACTTTGGTCCGTTGGCGCCGGCAGGCATAACGCGCCTGACTTGAAGTCCTCCAGAATTCAGGTTCAGGAGATACGAATTACTTGTTCCGTCACTCTGAGGTTTCGATTCATCAGTACAAAGATGAATGCGGATACTGGGAGATGACTCCCAGCTAATGTCAGCGCCAAAGATAAAGTTCTCAGGAAGCTTGAGGTCCCGCCCGATGAATCCTTTGTCGCGAGAGGTTAAGGCGCCATCCTCATAGCGCCAGTGCTCGTTATTTTCCTGAGACCATCCTTCGATTCCACTGGGTCCCCTGAAGATATTTCGCTGGGGAGTGACTCCAAAAAAGACCGAATCAATTTGTTCTCGTGGAATCTCGAGAAGTCCGGTGAACCAAGTTTGGAACGAAAGATGAGTAGAGGTTAAGCCAACTACTTCACCAGGAATGCTATCGCCGTTTCTTAAGTAAAGTTCTTGTGAATTCTTTGGGAGCTCATCTGGGGTCTCCTTCTCTGAATAATCTGCCGAGAAGTTGAGTTTGATTAGGTCTTTATTGAGGACTTTTAAGGGAGTTTCGCTGTGGGGTGTTTGGAGCTCGATGAGGCCTCCTTTGAGTGCGATGACTTTTCCGATGAAGAGGTCTCCGTTTTTGAGGCTAATCTGATCATTTGCCTGGCCGGTGCTGAGGGAGACCATGGTGAGGCCGGCGATTAGGGAAGTGCGCATAAGATTAAAAAATGGGCGTTAGAGATCGTCAAACCAATCAGACAAATCAGGTGATCCTTCGATAAACCGTAGCATGGCGGCGGCGGATAAATCTACAGTGATCTCTCCAAGAAAAGGAGACTTGCCAATTAGGAGGTTGTGTTTGGCAGAAATTGGGTTGATTTTGATTTTTCCAAAGGGCTTATAAACGATTGTAACGGGGTCTTCTTCCCAAGTTAGGTCCTCTGAAAGGTCGTCGGCTTCTAGATCTGTGGAGGAGGACTCGTTGAGGATGATTTTAGAGAGATCTTTTACGGGAATCTTGGCATCCATATAGGCGGACTTGAGATGAGCGACCCCATCCTCGATCCCGATAATCTGTCCTGAAAAACGGTCTGTTCCATTCCCAAGAAGAACAAGGTCTCGGTCTGGGTGAACCATACTATTGGCGCTATCGGTCATGCCGTTCCACGAAGTGATCATAACTTCGGAGATGCGAACGCGAGCGTTACTGGTATTATTAACAATTCCAAATCCGGTGCCATCACCAGGAAAGCCACCAAGGTCATTCCACTGGGCGGAATAGTTTCCGTTGATAAAAAGAATCATGATTGATTCCTTGCGATTGTATCGAATTTCGATCTCGGCATCCCCTCCCTCGGAAAGTGAAATGTTACTGCGGACACTGGCCATTCTTTGAGTCCGAGCAACACCGGTCTCACTGAAGTAGTTTCGGGAGAGATTGGGGTAGCTTGAATAGAGTGTCATCGTATATCCTGTACCAAACATGTCCGCGTGGGTGCGTTTGGAAGGATCAATCCAGGCAATGTTTTGAAACCCAATATTCTCGCGGAGATCAACCAGCTTTTCTCTTCGGAGTGGAGCAGGATTGAGTCCCTCAGGCTCTTTTTTTTCCTCGGGCTTCTCTTCGTCCTTGCCTTTCGGTTTGACAGGATCCTCGGCCTCTTCAGCTGGCTCAGCTTTTGGCTCTTCCTTTTTCTCTGGTGGTAGGACTCGGGTGAAGTCGGAATGGAGCGCAAGGGTTAAATTTAAACGTCCTTTCCATTCAGCTTTGAATTTGAGGCGGCCAATGTCTGGCATATTGGCATCGGGATAAACAAGAGCGCGATTATTTAGGCTATAAAATGAAGCGCCAGAATGAATCCAGGCTGATGACTCTTCCTGGCCTTTCTCTTCTGTGACTTCCTTCTTGGTCTGGTCATCCTCTGTGGCTTTCGCCTCAGTTTCGTCCTTCTTGAGGGGTTTTCGGTAATCGAGAATCATCCAGCCGTTGCTGTTGTAAGGGCCACTGTAAAAAAGTTCTCCATCGAAGGGGTTAGGGGAGAGTGATTTGATATGTTCCCGGGGGATTGTGACGTCGCCTACTATCGAACTTTTAATTACGAGTGATTTCTCATCGAGTGAAACAATTTTGCCTGGAATCCTATCGCCACTGACCAGGGTGATGAAGGATGTTTCCTTTTCCATAACCACGCCGCTACTGCCTTTAAAAACAACCTGACGAATCGCTGGAATACTGAACTTAATTGGGCGATCGATGTCCTTTCTCTCCCATAGTAAGCCATCTTGAATACCACCGAAGACCCCATGCATGACATCTCCGTTATCAAAGAGGATCAGGTCGTCGCCGGCCGGGTCTGGCTTCGAAGCCTGAGGTTTGGTTGAGGTTGTCTCATTTTTGGAGAGGCTTTTGTCTAAAAGAATTCCGTCGCCCTTGACGACAATTTCGCAAAATGAAAGAGATGGCAGAGATGCTAAGAGAACTGGGTAAAATGCAGGCTTCATTTTTCGTAGATGGGAAGGAAACGATAGTTCAAAGCGAGGGACAGAAGGGCCCCTGAAGTATTGAATGATTTCCCGCGGCTTCCTGGGAAGGATCCGTCGGGTCCCTGAAGAGCACCGAGGTATCTGGTGTTTTTGGCGTTCCATTGTTGCCAAGTTTCTTCATTTGAATGAAAGAGAGCCTGAGCCATATAATATTCAAAGTAGTAGGCGTAGTGGCTTTCACGGTGGTTCAGCTTTTTCGCCAGATATTTGGCGCTGGCTTCATAAAGCTTTGTTTTGTGTTGTTTTGCGAGTGACTCACAAAGGACGCCTATGGCGGTTAGGGTGGGTCGATCGCCCATAGCATTTTGATAGCCGTATCCGCCATCGCTTCCTCGGCACTTACGCATAAATTTCATTCCTTTTTCGAGGGCGGTGTCGGGAACGGGGATGCCAGCATTTCTTGCGGCATAGAGTGCGACGATCTGGCATCCAGCGATCGATGAGTCGGAAGTTGTGGCGTCGGGGCTGTAACGCCAACCACCTCTTGGGTTTCGCTTTTGTGCGCTGAGAATCAGTTCAACAGCCTTTTTTAAACCAGTCGCAATCTTTTCGTTGCGATACATTCCGTAGCATTCGGCTAGAGCGAGGGTGGCGAAGCCATGGGTATACATTGAGCTTCCAATATATCCGTTCCCGGCGTCTTGCGCATCAAGGATGTAGGTGATCCCGCGTTTTATATTCTCGGCGTATTCACCATGGTTCGGGTCCTCGCCGTGGGCAAGGAAGGCCATGACAGCAAGACCGACGACGCCTGGCTCGCTCCCAACTCCATCGGCCCAGGAACCGTCCTCCTTTTGGGTCTTCGAAAGATACCGGAGCCCCCGCGTATAGATGTTTTCAACGGCGGCCGGAATGGGGTCTTCATCCCGCTGAAGGGGATTTTGACCAGTAACTGGGAGAGCTAGGTTCAGAGTTGAAATTAAAAGCAGAATTCGCATAGAAACGGTTTGAAAGCGGTAGTGGAAAATGAAAAGGAGAAACGGCCTCCGGAGCGTTAGCGCCTGAAGACCGTTGACGCTCTGAAGGCAGGGATCCTTATTTCTTGGCTTTTGCGGCCTTGTTATATCCGTCGAGTGCCTTTTGAAATTCTGGTGGAAGAGTGGTTCCCGATTTCCCGGCAGCCCGGGGAACACGCCGGTCCGGGCCCTTTTCTCCTTTGGCGACACCCTTATTATCGGTGTTCGCGGAATCGGATTCGCCAGTGGATCCTTCGCCACCTTTATCTGATTTTGAATCCTGATTTTCACCAGGCTTTTTGCCCATCATTTGGCCCATCATTTCGAGCATGGCACCCATGCTCTTTTGCCGGCTTGGTGATCCGCCGGCCGATGGTCATTGAGATTTTTCTTTGGCGGCCTCGTAGATCTTCTCAATGATCTCAGTTTGCATGGCAATGGTATCGCCACTCGTATCGCCGTCTTCTAGCTTATCCGTCGTTTTAGCCATGAGGGTCTCGACCTCGGTCAGGAGTTTGATGACCATTTGGTTTGTCTGCTCAAGGAGAAGCTCTTGGGCATTCGCGGTCTGTTTGTCCTGATCAATTGAGACCTTTTCAGATCCGTCTTGGTGTTTGACCAGCGCCTTGGCCTTTTCGGCCTCGGTTGCTTTTTTCGCGCCGTCCTCCTTGACGGGATCGGAAAGGCCGATCGCTAAAAGTCCCGCCGAAGCGATTGCGGTGATTAGGGTTGCTTTCATAGACTATTTTTTTGGTTAATGAATTGAGATTATCTTTCTGAAAGTTTCAAGGAACGGAGCATCTGCTCTAGGGAACGAGTGCGGCCACGGATATCTTGCTCAGCCTGGACCATACGCATGACTTTGAGCATGAATTCGAAATCTTTTTCTTCGCCGCCACCGGAGCCACCGTCTCCACCACCGCCATTGCCGTCAGGCTTGGGTCCCCCGAGTTTTTCCGCCCACGACATGAGGCGGTCGGACCAATTCTTTGAGAGTTTGCGGGATGTGAACGTATGGTTCATTTGGATCCTTTCTCGGAGTTTTTCGAGTTTCTCGTCGATGAGAGACTTTGCCATGTCTTCGTAAACTTCCTTATGAATCGGTTTTTGGGTTCGTGCATAGAACCGCTCGAGGTCTTCCTGAATCCAGCGCACGTCGTTTGTAACGGAACGTTGTTGGCCGGAGAGTTCACTTAAGAGTCTTTGATTCGCAGGGTCGATGTCATCGCTATTTGGAGCGGCTCCGACGATGGCTAGCTTGCCCGTGAGAGCAGAGTTGAGCGAGTTGCCAATCGAGCCTTCGTCTGCCGAAGATTTCTTGAGACGATTTACAAAAGTGGAAGCTTCAAAATTCTCGTTAGCTTGATTGGCTTTTTCGATGGTATCTTGCATCTTTTCGAGTGCCTCTTTTTGCTTCTCGATTGCTTCTTTGAGATCTTTCTCGGTCTTTTCTGGAGTAGATTTTTGATCCTGGGCCTCCCCCAGTTTTTTCTCAACTTCTGGCATGTCCTCCTCACCAAGCTCCTTCATGTTTTGGAGGGCCTCGGCCATCTCTTTCATAGTTCCTTGGTCGAGCTCACCGTTACGAGCGGCGTCTTTGAAGATCTCCTCCATCTTCTTAGCGATCTCCTTCATTTTTTCAGCGTTCTCAGCCTCCTTTTGCTCGCTTTCAGCGAGTTTCTCTTTCGCTTCTTCACTTTGAAGTTCTTCGGCAGTGTTGTTCTTATCGAGGCGCTCGTTTTCGTCGAGGTTGTTCAGCTCCTTTCGGGCGGCGTCCTCCAATTCGCTGATGACCCGGTCGAAACGTTTCTTGATGACCTGAGCGTGCTCGTCGCGAGTGAGGATGTAAATGGTGAGAGGCTCGGAAAAAATTCGACCGCGGCCGGTTTTGTAATCTTCAGTATAGGCAGAAAGGATGAGAGTCTGCGGCGCAATCCCGTAGGTTTGGGGTGAGAAAATGGCACGCTCCGTAAGGCGATTTGAGGATGGAGAACCTTTTTTAAGGGTGAGTGATCCGTTGGCGGGTTCGTCGTCAGATGGTTTGTTAAAGGATCCAACCCATGACAGTCCAATTTCCCTGAGGCCAAAGTCATCTTCGCTGATAATATCAAACTCAAGAGTTTCTTCTGCAAGAATCACGAGGTTGCGCTCAATCCCTTGAATGTAGGAGGTTGGAACTTGATCTTCCGAGGTCTTGATTTCGACCCTGAACGATCCTGCTCCGTCTAGGCCCTTTACATCGGTCCAAGTAAAGGGGACCGAGGCGTGGAAGCGTCCCAAATCAATCGGTTCGCTGGAAACGGTAGCACCATCCATAGAAAGTTGTAGATCGCGCGGCTCTGGCAATTTTATGAGATTTTTTAGTGCAGCTTTTTTGTCCTCCTCTTCGGCCTCGGTTCGGGATGATTCGAAATCTGAAGGGCTTTCGGCTTCGATGGGTGCGCGGCTTTCACTGATAGCTGTTTCATCAAGAGGCTGGGGATCGAGGCGAGCGCTGGCCTCAGAGATTTCGCGGGAGAATGATCCTTTGAGTATGACCTTACTCCCTTCGAGAGTGGTCAAACCCCCAGTACGAATATCGAAATTGCGTGGATCGAGTTGGAGGTAATCTGGTAGAGTAACTAAAGCCTCAAACCCTAAAACCTCAGGACGGACTTCTGGCTCAACCCAGACGCGGTGGTCGGCATCCCCGGCTTCAATGGTGATGCGATCTTGGGTTTCTTGGCCGGTGAATTCAAATTGGTAAGAGCCATTTTCGCCAAGTTCCGCTTTGACCCACTCTTGTTGGCCGTATCGGGCACGGGCCGTGGGAGGCCTATTATCACTGTCTTCTTTGAGAGGGGCCTTAAAGCTAAAGGCCTCACCGAGAGGGACAGTTAGCGGGTTGGGCATTTTGTCAGTGTCAAATTGCGTAAAAGTGTAGTGATCAGTATCTGAAAGCGGCATCAACCAGCGTTTCAGGGCGTTTCCGCCAGCTTTTGGGGCGATAGAAAAGCCAAAGGTGATCGCTGCGGCTCCCATGAGGACTCCTAGCGCTAGCTTTTTGTGCCGCGAGTAGGGGAGAGCGTCGTTCATGTTCCGCTTCGCGGCCTGATTTGCCACATGAATCATTGCGGCGGCGCGGAGTTCGGGGGACATGGCCTCTTGGGATTCTTCTTGGTCCTTAAGTTCGACAATTCCGAGCAGTCGATCACCCAATTTCGGAAATTTTCGCGAAATGAGGCGGGCAAGTTGTTCTTCGCGTCTGTGTCCATAAACCCAGCGACGGACCCAGTAGGGGGCAAAAACTGCTGCAAGCGAAGTCCCCGCGAGCAAAATAGCGAGGCGCGCAAGTGCAGGGATCGGGAAAAGTCGCTCAAGAGCGAAGACGATCAGGAATGAAATGATTAGTCCGAAGACACCAGCGAGGACCGCTTCCGTAACCTTGATGCGCCACAGAGACTGTTGGAAATCAGCCAGTTGCTTGCTGAGCTCCACCGGGATAGGAGTGGGTTCGTTGGATGACGGGCGAGAGGATGGTTCGGACATCTAAGATTGAGCGATAAACACTCCGACTGAAAGTTGCGTAAGACTCGCAGACAAATGATTGTCCTGCCAGCGGGAAATTCTGGTTTTCTTTCCCTTAAAACGACGCATAGGCCTGCATTTTTGTTGGGTTTTTAGCTGGTGACTGATTCCCAATATTGGTAAATGTCTCTTTAGTATCTAGGAACGATGATTAATTACCCCCGAAATAGCCAGCAAACCATTCCTGAAAGTTCTGTGAAAATCGTTGGCCTCGGTGGAGCGGGCTCAAATATGCTCGATCGTGTGGCATTGGATGGGATTGAAGGAGCCGAACTTCTTTCCTTAAATACCGACGTTAGAACCCTGAAAAGCACCGTAGCTGGTGAGAAAATTCAACTGGGACGCAATCTTACCAAGGGTTTGGGAACCGGAGGCGATCCAGAGCTGGGCGAAAAGGCGATTCTGGAGGCGGAGGATGAAATTCGTGATTCCTTGAGAGATCGACAGATCGTTTTTGTTTGTGTGGGTTTGGGAGGAGGATCTGGTTCAGGAGCGGCCCCCGTTTTAGTGAGGCTAGCCCGCGAATCGGGGTCTTTTGTGGTGGTTTTCGCGACGATGCCATTTGCGTTTGAGGGGCGTCGCCGCCGAACCCAGGCCGAAGAATCTTTAAACCAGCTCGCGGTTCTTTCGAACGCGCTAGTGACCTTCGATAATGGGCGGATGGGTGAGCTAGTTCTACCTAAGCAGGGTGTGCACGAGGCATTTTCAGCTGCTGACCGAATGATTTCAGATAGCATCACGGCGGTTGGTCGTCTCGTTCTTCGTCCAGGTTTAATTAATGTCGGTCTTGACGAGTTGATATCGGCTCTGAAAACAACACGCTCACGCTGTCTGTTTGGCTCTGGGCTTGGACGGGGCGAAAATCGTGCTCAATCTGCGCTAAAAGCAGCCCTTAGTAGCCCGTTGCTTGATCGAGGTTCTTTGTTGGAAGATGCCACAACAGTCCTAATACATATCTGTGGTGGTGACGATATGACTCTCTATGAAGTTGAGCTCTTGATGCAGGGGTTGACAAAATATATTCCAGAAAATGCTCATCTCCTCTTTGGTGCCGCAACGGACAAACAGATGAAAGATGCGTTGAGCGTAACCATCATTAGCGCTCTTCCTGAAGATCGACTTCAAGCGGTTCCATTTGTTGGAGAGGTCACGGCCGATGATGAGCCGGTTGGAAAAGAAGTGACGAAAGAAGAGGAAGCTCCATTCATTGACGCAGAGCCAGAGCCAGAGCCAGAGTTGGTAGATGAAGCCATCGGCTTTGTTGATGATGAGCCGGAGGGTTTAGAGGATGAAGACTCCGAGGAGTCTTCAGATGAGGAAAATGACGCCGACGCGGCAGAGGAATCGTTGGTGGAGGAAGAAGAGATCGACCTCGAAGCAGATAGTGCAGATGATTTTGCAGATCCCAAATTAAAGGGGGAATCGGATAAGGAAGATCCCGAACCCGAAATCATAAAATTGGGAGTGTCCAAGTCGTCGGGAAATCAGGGTGAGCTTCTTCTGGAGGGTGCGCCGAAGGGCCGTTTCGATGGAGAGTCACCTAACGTCGATAAAGATGGCGAGGATCTTGACGTCCCGCCCTACCTTCGTAAGCGAGGCCGCCGCCGCTAGTGGGTTGACACAAGCAGTCGCGCTACGTTCATTGCGGTGTGCAGTTTTTACACGGACTCAAAGAGCTTTCTGAGTTTGACCGACCTTTTGGTCTGGCATTGGGGGTTTTCGATGGGGTCCATCTGGGTCATCAGGCCGTCATTGACGCGGCTCGAGGGGCTGGGGCTATCGGGATTTTGACCTTCGATCCTCATCCAGTCCAGGTTTTGGCACCTGATCGTGCGCCACGTCGTATTCTTTCAAGTCTCGATCAAAAAGGGCGTATTCTTTCCGAGCTTGGGGTCGATTTTATGGTCGTAATCGAATTCTCAACCGTCTTTGCGGCTAGGAAAGCTCGTGAATTTGCTGATGATCTTTTTGCCACCAAAGTTAAAAAGGTTTCAGCTGGCGAGGATTGGAGCTTTGGCCGCGGACGTGAGGGGAACATGCAGCGTCTTCGCGAGTGGGGGAGTGAGTCGGGGGTCAATGTTCTTGAAGTGTCTGCTGTTTTACAGGATGGAATTCGGATTAGCAGCACCCGAATCCGTAAGTGTTTAAAGGAAGAGAATTTGGATGGAGTTGCTGCGATGCTAGGAAGGCCTTACTCGGTTCTTGGAGAGGTCGTGCGGGGGCGGCAGTTGGGGCGAACAATCGGGTTTCCTACTGCAAATCTCTTTGTGGCCGACGAGGTTTTACCTCCCAACGGCGTTTATGTGGTTGAAGGGAATGGGATACCTGGCGTCGCAAATATAGGAACTCGGCCGACCGTAGATGACAGTGGGGGGCGAAGCTTGGAAGTTTATCTTTTCACTAACGATCTTCCGATGGATTATGGCTGGGAACTGGAAGTCGGGTTCTTGCGAAAAATTCGCGATGAGCAGAAATTTGAATCACTTGAGGAGTTGCGCAAACAGATCGAGTGTGACGTTCAGGACGCTCAAAGAGGCTAGGGTGTAGCGCAGATTGCATTTGCCTTTTTGGCTGCCTATAGCTAAGGGCAGAACTCCCGCCGGATGCGCGGAATAACGCCATGGAAAAGAAAAGTGATTTCGGACTAATTGGTTTGGCCGTTATGGGTCAAAACCTTGTGCTTAATGTGGAAAGCCGCGGCTTTCAGGTTTCGGTATATAACCGGACTACCTCAAAGATGACGGAGTTTATCGAAGAAAATCCCGGTAAAGCTCTGGTTGGTTGTGAAAGTCTCGAGGAATTCGTGGAATCTCTCGCCACCCCACGCAAGATTCAGATTATGGTGCAGGCTGGAGGGCCGGTGGATGCCGTCATTAAATCGCTCATGCCTCTTCTCGATCCTGATGATATCATTATCGATGGCGGTAACTCTCTTTATACCGATACCGAGCGTCGTGACAAATATGTTGCTGAGGCCGGGTTCCGGTTTATTGGCGCCGGCGTCTCAGGCGGCGAAGAAGGGGCACTCAAAGGTCCTTCGATTATGCCCGGCGGTCCCGCTTCGACTTGGGAGGTGATGAAGCCAATTTTCGAGAGCATCTCTGCAAAAGTTGATGGCGAGCCTTGCGTGGTTCATATCGGCGAGGGCGGTGCTGGTCACTTTGTGAAGATGGTTCACAACGGGATTGAGTATGGCGATATGCAGCTCATCTGTGAGGCCTATAATATTTTCAAAGCTGCGGGATTTACCAACGGAGAACTTGCAGGAATTTTCGCAGATTGGAATGCCGGTGACTTGGAGTCCTTCCTTATCGAAATTACTGCAAATATTTTTAAGCAGGTCGATCCTGAGACGGGTAAGCATATCGTCGATCTGGTGGTCGATAAAGCCGGGCAAAAAGGAACTGGGCGTTGGACGATGATGGAGGCGGTTGAGCACGCTGTGCCATTGTCCACGATTGGAGCTTCCGTTGAAGCTCGTATCCTTTCTGCAATGCGCGATCAACGGATTGACGCTTCCAAAATTCTCCAAGGGCCTCTGAACACCGACTTTAGTCTTGGTGATATGAGTAAGGAGGACCTTGTCGCGAAAGTACGAGATGCGCTTTATGCGTCCAAGATTGTTTCTTATGCTCAAGGACTTGATCTGATCTCTAAGGTCGGTGCTGAAAAAGGCTGGGATCTTAATCTCGGTGAGATTGCTAAGATCTGGCGTGGTGGCTGTATTATCCGAGCCCGCTTTCTTAATCGTATCACCGAGGCCTACCAGAGTGATGCTCCGACCAATTTGATGTTGGCTCCATTCTTCACCAACATTCTCACGGATGCCCAACAAAACTGGCGTGAAGTGGTCAGCCTTGCAGCGCTCAACGGAATTCCGGCCCCAAGCTTCGGAGGCTCACTTTCTTATTATGACAGCTATCGGTCCGAGCGCCTCCCAGCAAACCTTTTGCAGGCGCAGCGTGACTTCTTTGGAGCTCATACTTATGAGCGTCTTGACAAGCCAGCTGGCGAGTTCTTCCATACTGAAGATTGGCCCGAGCTCATCAGCTAGAGCGGATTTAATACTTTTTAAGGCGGTGCTCTTTAAATCGGGGAGCGCCGTTTTTCTTGTCCCGTCGCAGGAAATCTCTGGGAACCGTTCCCAGTTCCTCCTTCTCTGACAGGCCCTCTTGTTAAAAAATTGGCGTTTAAAGCTTCATTCTCAATGGTTTGTTGTTCGAGTCTACAAGGGTTATTGACGAATTTTTTATAATCGTCATTTTTAGATCAATCGCATTTAAGCGAAATTGCTAAATTATGACAAATATCATCGATCGATTCAGAAATCTTAGCGCTGAATTAAGGCTAGGAACATCGCTTAACTTAAAGCCTCTTTTTTCGCTAAGCTTAATCGCTTTAGCTGGGACAGGAGCGGTATCCGCTCAGGAGAACCGTGGAGTAGCTGGTGACGTTACCAAATGCCCGGTAATGGGGCCGAAGGTTGCTCCTGCAGCACGTCACACGGCGGCTTCAGCGTATGGTAACCGTGACTGGTGGCCCAACCAACTTAACCTCGGGATTCTTCATCAAAACTCAGCCAAGGGAAATCCGGTTGGTGGTAATTTTGACTATGCCGAGGAATTCAAGAAGCTCGATTTGGCGGCTTTGAAAAAAGATCTCACGAGCCTGATGACAGATTCTCAGGACTGGTGGCCAGCAGACTACGGTCACTATGGTCCTCTGTTTATTCGATTAGCCTGGCATAGCGCAGGAACCTACCGGACTTATGATGGGCGTGGGGGTGCTTCTGATGGAGCGCAACGCTTTGCCCCTCTTAACAGCTGGCCGGACAATGGGAATCTCGATAAGGCGCGGCGACTTCTTTGGCCCATCAAACAGAAGTATGGTCAAAAAATTTCATGGGCCGATCTTATGATACTGAGTGGTAACGTGGGTCTTGAGTCTATGGGCTTCAAAACCTTTGGCTTCGGAGGAGGCCGCGCCGATGTGTGGGAGGCGCAGGAAGATATTTATTGGGGCCCAGAAAGTGAGTGGTTGGCAAAGAAGCGCTACGATGATGGTAAGCTTGCTAACCCCCTCGCGGCGGTTCAGATGGGTTTGATTTATGTGAACCCCCAGGGTCCTGACGGTAACCCCGATCCTCTCGCCTCGGCTAAACAGATTCGTGAGACCTTTGGTCGCATGGGGATGAATGACGAGGAAACGATCGCCCTCATTGCTGGCGGACACACCTTTGGTAAAGCTCATGGAGCGCATAGCCCTGAAGGGAATGTTGGGCCTGAGCCAGAGGCCGCTCCTTTAGAAGAACAGGGATTGGGTTGGAAAAACGGCAAAGGCAAAGGTAACGGCGTTGATACGATTACAAGTGGTCTCGAGGGAGCTTGGACGAGCACTCCAGCCCAGTGGTCGCATAGCTACTTTGCCAACATGTTTGCTTACGATTGGGAACTCACTAAAAGCCCGGCAGGTGCCAAACTTTGGATTCCAAAGGGTGGAGCAGCGGCTGGAACAGTGCCCGACGCCCATGACTCTGATAAGCGTCATACTCCGGTGATGTTCACTTCGGATCTTGCGCTGAAACTTGACCCGAGCTACGGACCAATATCGAAGCGCTTTCTCGAGAAGCCCGATGAATTTGCAAAAGCTTTTGCGAAGGCTTGGTATAAGCTTACTCACCGTGACATGGGTCCAATTACGACTCATCTCGGTGATGAAGTCCCTGAGGCCCAAGTTTGGCAGGATCCCGTTCCCAAGGTTGATCACCCAGTGATTGGTGAAGCTGAAATTAAATCGCTCAAAGCCAAGTTGCTTGATTCGGGACTGACTCATTCACAACTGATTTCGACCGCTTGGGCTGCGGCCTCGACCTTCCGAGGAAGTGATAATCGTGGCGGTGCTAATGGTGCTCGAATCCGGCTTGCTCCCCAAAAGGGATGGGCCGTAAATCAGCCTGAGCAGCTAGTCAAAATCCTTCCAGTTCTAGAGAAGTTGCAGAGCGAATTCAATGCTTCGGCAAGCGGTGGCAAGAAAGTCTCGCTCGCAGATCTGATTGTCCTAGGCGGTTCAGTTGCAGTCGAAGCTGCAGCCAATAAGGCAGGTCACGAGATTGCCATTCAGTTTGTTCCGGGAAGGACAGACGCGAGTCAGGAGATGACTGATATTGAGTCCTTTGCTGTTCTTGAGCCTAAGCAGGACCCTTTCCGTAACTTCCTCGGAAGAACTTTGGATCGTCCTGCTCCCGAGATGCTCATTGATCGTGCCCAGCTTCTCACTTTAACAGCCCCTGAGATGACGGCTTTGGTTGGGGGACTGCGTGTTCTTGATACAAATGTGGGCTTTCCTGGTTTGGGTGTTTTCACCGATCAGCCCGGGTCTTTATCGAATGACTTCTTCGTCAATCTTCTCGACATGGGAACCGAGTGGAAGGTCTCTCCAATGTGTAAGCACTTCTATGAAGGTCGTGACCGCGGAACGGGTAAGGTGAAATGGACCGCGTCATCAGTTGATCTTGTCTTCGGTTCAAATTCCCAGCTGCGCGCTATTGCAGAAGTTTACGGGAGTATGGATGGTGAAAAGAAGTTCGTAGCGGATTTCGCTGCAGCGTGGACAAAGGTTATGAATCTGGATCGATTTGATTTTGAGGAGTAAGCGAAGCTTGCTGTTAAGGCTTCCAAAGCTCGGAGTTTTTCTCCGGGCTTTTTTCGTCTTGAAGTGATTGTGAAGGCAGGAGTGCTTGTTTGCTAAAGTCTATCGGGGATTGAGAAATTCTTCAAATATCATGGGAGATGATGAGAGATTTTTTTAGTTTTCATCGACTTCTATCGATAGAGTTACTTATTTCAGTTAGATGCATGAAGATATCGCAAAAGTGCTGATCGCTGAAGAAGTGATCGAGAAGAGACTCGACGTGATCGCGCGAAAAGTTCATGCGGATTTTGCCGATGAGGATTCACTACAGGTCGTGGCCCTTCTGAAGGGAGCCTTCGTTTTTATGGCAGATCTGTTGCGGAGGGTTCCCTTGAGACTTGAGGTCGAATGTCTGAATGTTGCGAGTTATCATGGCGGAACCGAGAGTTCTGGGCAGGTTGATTTCCTCGATCGTAAACTACCCGACGTAAATGGTCGCTGTGTTCTTTTGATTGACGATATTCTTGATACCGGTCGGACTTTGGCTGCGGTGACGGCGAAGCTCCGCGAAATGGGTGCGAGGGAAGTGAAGACTTGTGTCTTACTTACTAAAGATAAGAAACGTGCCCAAGAGGTGGAGGCGGATTATTCAGGCTTTGAAATTGGGGATGAATTTGTCGTTGGATACGGCCTCGATTTCGACGGGAAGTATCGTAATTTGCCCTACGTCGGTGTGCTTGATCCCTCAATAATTTCCTCATGAAATGTTCTGTTATACGAGAAATTGATTCTCTTGATCGAATCGCCCGATCTCGAGGTAAGCTGAATTGTTCTGTCATTCAGGGCTTGGATTTACGCCAGGCAAGTCTTCCGTGGAAAGAGCTCGACTGCAATGGTGCGGTTTTTCTTGGCTGTCGTTTCCCGGCTGAGGTTTCGGTTTCTGATCTGATGGATAAGGGAGCTCTGGTTTTCCCTGAATTTTCCAATCTACCTTTTAATCCCTATCGCCCCGAACTTTACACCCGGGAAGAGCTCATGGAGGGGTGGACGCAGGAAGATGATCAGAGCTTGGATAAGAAGATTTATGACCACTTCGTGAAGTATGGGAAAAAGAATCCGGATATTATCGAGGCATTAGCGGAACGACTTCACGACCATGCGATTGATGATGGCTTAACGGACCTTCTTGAAGGTCGTGTTGAAAAAGATGGCGTGAAGAAAGTGGTCGCTATCATGGGGGGGCACAGCACCGGGCGGGATGATCCATCTTTTAGGAAAGTCGCTCATCTGGCCCGAGAGTTAACTGCTGCCGGTTACTTTATCGCGAGTGGTGGTGGCCCGGGAATCATGGAGGCTGCCAACCTAGGGGCATATCTTGCTGATGCTAGCGAAGCTGAGTTGGATGCAATTCTTGATGACCTCTCAACTGCTCCCAATTATACCGATGACGGATATATCGATGCTGCTAATCGAGTCATTGAAACGTATCCGACTGGTTACTCAAGTCTTGCAATTCCGACTTGGTTTTACGGTCATGAGCCGACCAACATGTTTGCAAACCACATCGCGAAGTATTTTTCGAATAGCATTCGTGAAGACGGCCTCCTTGCGATCGCGCGATATGGAATCATCTTTGCTCCCGGCCGAGCTGGAACAACACAGGAAATTTTCCAAGATGCCTGTCAAAACCACTACGCTAGCTATCAAGAAGTGAGTCCGATGGTGTTTCTTGGCACTGAACGGTATACAAGTGAAACACCACTATGGGAGACGATCCAGAGCCTCTCGAAGGGACGACATTACCATGAGATGCTTCTTCTGAGCGATGAAGTCAAAGAGGTTGTGTCCTTTATCAAAGATCATCCTCCGGAGCCCAGCGATGGGCTCACTTCAACGAGGGTGCCTTCTTAGATCTCTGGTATTTCCGTGGGGTGCCGGATAGTCGGGGATCGAAGATTATCGAGTGAGGCTTCTCTCTCCGGGGCGAAAGCTTGTGGTTCGAAGTGGGTCGATTTTTTTTTAAATATGAACTTTCCAGATCGCGTAATTTTCTCATTGAGGTATCTAGTCTCCATATGAGCTACACACGTCGTCATTTGCTGCAGGGAAGTCTGGCCGGAGGAGCTACGGGTGTGTTGACGGGGCTTGTTCAGGGGCAGGAAGGTTCTGGGGCAAAGACGATCCGTAAAAAGCCGCGTGGTATCATCTTCTGTGTTTCCGATGGGATGAGCCAAGGAGTGCTCTCGATGACCGAGGCGTTTTCAAATCAGGTGCGAGGTAAAGGGACTTCCTGGTGGGAATTGCTTGCTGGGGGTGAGGCGGTTCTCGGTTTAATGGATACAGCCTCCTCGAGCTCTATGGTCACAGACTCAGCTGCCGCTTCGTCAGCTTGGAGTTCTGGGAAACGAGTGCCAAACGGCCAGATTAACTTCGATGAAAATGGCAAACGACTAGAGTCGATTGGCGAGATTCTTGAGAAGGAGCAAGTTAGGCTTGGCTTAGTTTCGACGGCAAGTATTACGCATGCCACTCCGGCGGGTTTTGCGTCATCAGTTCTCAAGAGGGGGCAAGAAGATGCGATTGCTACGCAATACCTAAACCGGGTCGACGTGATCTTAGGAGGAGGGTCCAAGTTTTTTGACCCTAAAAAACGGCAAGATAAGAAGGATCTTTTTGGGAGCTTTGCGCGTGAAAAATATGATGTTGTGAAATCACGGAATGGTCTTTTGAAATCAAAGTCGCGGAAGATTTTGGGGACTTTTTCTCCAGGATATATTCCCTATACAATTGATCGTGATCAGAACAAGGAGATGCAGAAGGTGATTCCGACTCTTGCCGAGATGAGTGAAGCAGCCGTGTCTCGTTTCCTTGATGATGACGCCTCTTTCTTGCTTCAGATCGAAGGGGCTAGAATTGATCATGCCGCACACAAAAATGATATTGGCGCAATTTTGCACGAGCAGATGGCGTTTGACGATGCGGTTGCCAAAGTTCTAGCGATGATCGGTGGCCGTGATGATATTCTTGTTGTTTTGACAAGTGATCACGGCAATGCCAACCCAGGGTTAAATGGAACTGGAGCAGGCTATCGTCAAACCGATGAGTCTTTTTCCAAAATCGCTAAAATTAAAGGATCCGCTGAATTTTTCCTTCAGCGCTGGCAGCAGACTAAAACGAAAACGGCAGGGGATCTCGGTCAGCTTATGGAAGCGATCTATGGATTTAAACCTTCATCTCAGGAGTTGGATGCTCTCATGGATCGTTGCGCCGGGAAGAAGGTGACTGAATGGAGTCATCAACTTTCTAATCCGGTCGGCCTGCTGGGGCAAATCGTCGGTAACGTCACCGGGGTGGGTTGGACCGGAATCTGCCACACCTCTGACCCCACCCAGCTCACCTCTATTGGACCGGGTGCCGGGGAGTTTTCTGGTCTCGTGAGGAATGATTCAGTTCGAGACAGTCTTCTTAGACTTCTCTTGTAATCGCGGATTTGGTTTCCCTTCTTGCTCTTTGGGGGAGTCTTCTTCATCTTCCGAGTAACTTGTTTTAAAACCATGATCAACAAACGCCGTCACTTCCTCAAATCCACTCTCGCCGCTGGTGTTGCGCCTTTCATTTCCGGTGGAATCGCCGGTGCACAAATCATCGGGGCAAACAACCGCCTCCGCCTTGCCGTCGCTGGACTAAATGGCCGGGGAAAAAGCCATATTGATGGGTTTCTTGGGCAAAAAGGGGTCGAGATCGCCTATTTGATTGATCCTGATAAGAAGGTTCTCGCTCAGCGGATGGCCGATCTTCGTAAAAAAGTCGAAGGCAAAGGTCTGCCCTTCACTACCAAGGGAGTTTCCGATGTGCGTGAAGCTTTGGCTGATAAGAATCTCGATGCCCTGTCTATTGCCACCCCCAATCACTGGCACTCGCTGATGACGATTTGGGCAGCGCAGGCGGGTAAGCACGTCTATGTAGAGAAGCCGATGAGCCATGACGTTGCGGAGGGGCGTATCTGCGTCGAGGCTCAGCAAAAATACGGGGTTGTCATTCAGCACGGAACGCAACGTCGCTCCGATGCTGGAATTGCAGGATTAAGTGAAGCGATCCGTGCTGGGAAGTTTGGCCGCCTCAAGATTTCCTATGGCTATTGTTGCAAGCCGCGAGGTGGTATCGGCTTCGATAAGGTCGCTGCTCCGCCCGAAAATCTCGACTGGAACCTTTGGCGTGGTCCCGCGCAGCTTGATGACTATCACGCGAACTATGCTCACTACGATTGGCACTGGTTTTGGAAGACCGGTAATGGTGACATGAATAATCAAGGAACCCATCAGCTCGACGTTGCGGCTTGGGCTCTTGATGAAGATCAAACGAACCCGACTCGTGTCATGTCGATGGGTGGGCGTTTTCAATGGAATGACCAAGGTGAAACACCCAATACCATGATGGGGATGGCGGAATATCCGAACGGGCAATGGGCCTTCTTCAATGTCCGTAACGTGAACTACAAAGGTTACGAGCGTCAGGTTGAGAATGAATACTACTTCGAAGATGGCGGTCGTATCATTCGCAATAAATACTATGCGCCTGGTTCCAAAAAAGGCGAGTCCGTCAAAGTTCCCCAGGGAGATGTTACCCCGGGAGGGAACTGGGGAAGTTTCATCACTGCCTGCCGCGAAGGGAAACCTGAAATGGCGAACGGGAATGTTCTCGAGGCCCATTACGGCTGCGTCCTGGGTCACCTCATGAATAACTCGTACCGTCTCGGTGATAAGGTTCCTTTCAATGCTAAGGCCGGTCGCTTTGGAGATAATGCTCCTGCCGCGGAACACTTTGGAAAACTTCACAGCATCATGGCTGATGGAGTAGGGGTTCCCAAAGATGGGGCTGAGTATGTTGTTGGTCCTTGGCTGAAATTTGATCCTAAGGCTGAGAAGCACGTTGGAGATAATGCCGCAGTGGCTAATGCTCTTCTAAAGGATTCGAATCGTAAAGGCTTTGAGGTCCCTGCGCTTGGAAAAGTGTAAGGAGTCTCAAGATGAGCTTCTTCTATTTCGGATTCTAGTTAAAAAATAAGGGCGGCCATGAAGCTGGCCGCCCTGAAAATTGAGTGGGAAGAATTGCTTCTTCCGTCCTGTTGGTGTGCTACCTCATGGGGTGCGCCTCGAGCAGTTCATCAGGGCTATAGAGTCCCTGCTTACCCTTGATTTCATCGCGAACTTTTTTCACCTCATCCGGCCGGATGGGGGAGGAGTTGTTTCCAAAGGAATTACGAACATAGGTCAGGACCGAGGCAATCTCATCATTATTGAGAAGGGACTCGAAGGGAGTCATGGGAACTTGGCCCGGGTATTTCTTACCTGCCACTTCGATGGGTCCCATGAGACCTTTCAAGGTGAGTTTGATCAGGCGGTCTGAATCGCCTTCAGCCCACTTCGTTCCATTCAGTGGTGGGAAGCCGGAGCCGGGTAATCCTTTGCCATCGGGTTGGTGGCAGGTGGTGCAGTGAGCCTCTCGACCGTAAACCTCAGCTCCCTTGACGAAGCGAGCGGCATCTTCCCTTGAAAGGTGCTTGGGGGCGGTGACCTTTTTGGCGACCTCCCCTTTGATGGCGCTTCCTGAGAAGACATTCGCAGCAAATTCGAAGCTTTGTTTCATGGTGGAATCAATGCCCTTCGCCTCAGCGATCGCGAGGACAGCGAGCCCTTGGTTTGCAGGAAGGTATGAGGCGGCAGCGATAGACTCGAGACGGACGCGACCGTGATCATCGTTTGCTGCTCGGGAAAGGATCTCGGTCAGGTTGGCAAGCTTGTGCTCATTAAAACGAGCAACGCGGACCGCAGCCGCGCGGATGCGATGGTCATTGGACTGAGAGAGCTCGTTGAGGAGATCAGCATCGAGCTGGTCGGCTCCCCAAGTCACCCAGAGTGCTTCAAGTTTGAGCCGGTGATCGCTTTGTTTGGTAGCCCATGCGCTAGCGGCTTTGGCAACTTTTACGCCATCGCGCTCGCGAAGTTCGCGACGAGTGCGATAGCGAGTGCGATACTCAGGGAGAGTCAGGTTGGCGAGAAGTTGATCGATTGAGGCGCCGTCGACCGTGGCCGGCTTAACCAAAGGGCGCGAGGGGTAGGTCACGCGGTAGATCCGGCCGTGCTCGTGGTCGCGGAGGGGGTCACGTGCGCTGTGCTGCATGTGACCGATGAGGGCGTTTTGCCAGTCAGCAACGTAGAGAGAACCGTCCGGGGCAAACTCGAGATCGACGGGCCGGAAGTTCAGGTCCTTTGAAACGTAGAGGTCCTGAACATACTGCGTGGTGAAGCCGGTTTCATTTTCGATCAGTTTGTGCTGCTTCGCTCCGAGGTAGCCGATGTTATTATTGATGAGGATATCTCCTTGGGCTTCATCAGGGAAGTGGCGACTAGAGACGAGTTCGATTCCCGAGGTAGGGCGGACCTTATTGCTGGTGAGAAGGTCGGGAGCTCTGAAGTTTGCGCCGTATCGTGCTTTAACGGTCCCGGGGAGCATCCAGGTCATTGAAGGTCCGGAGGTGTGGAGAAAAAAGTCCTGACCGTAATCGTCAAAGGCGACACCCCATGGGTTTGGGATGCTATACTGTGCGTAACGTAGGATGTTTTTACGTTGTGGGCTGTAGCGCCAGAAGCCGCCGTTGGTTCCCCGCTCGGGCCCATAAACGCTCTCGGTGTTTGAGTGAAGGAACACTCCCTCGTTCATCACAAAGGCACCGCTGGGGTCAGCGCAGAATGCCGAGATGGCGTGGTGGGTGTCGTGATCGTCGAATCCGCTCAGGAGGAGTTCCGAGACGTCGTATTTATCATCTCCGTTTGTGTCCTGTAGACGGACCAAGCTTCCGCTTTGAGAAACGTAAACACCATCGTGTGAGATCTCGAAGCCGATCGGAATGTGAAGATCATCAGCGAAGACGATTTGTTTGTCGGCGACCCCATCATTGTCGGTGTCCTCAAAGATGAGGAGCTTATCCTTAGGGCGGGCATCGCCGATGCGGTAGTGTGGGTAGCTTTCCATGGTTGAGACCCAAAGACGTCCCTTATTATCAAAGGCAATCTGGACGGGGTTCTTGAGGTCAGGGAAAGTTTTTTCCGATGCGAAGAGGTCGATCTTGTAGCCCTCGGGAGTTGCAATTTTTGTCTCCGCAACCTTGCCTTCGAGGTAGTCGACCGTGCCATTCTTCCCGCTCGGTCTGTAGTTGGATTTGACTGGTGGGAGCTCGATGGTCTTGGAATCAGCGGCCACGAGGTCGAAGGGCTTATCTTGCAAGGTAGCCCAAATCGCTTGATCACGATTTGCAGTCATCTGACGGGTCTTCTTTAGCTCGAAAGGATAGTTATCCGGCCCGAAGGGATTATAACGACGGCCATACACGTGAACCCCGTTCGGGACCTTGAAGTTGTTGAGCCACATGAAGTTTTTTTCGACCACCGCGGTGTGGACGGATGGTCGCTTGTTCTCTTTTATCTTTCCCTTACCAAAGATTTCGTCGGCTAGCATCGGTGCCAGCTTCTGATATCCCGCATCGTTAAGGAGAGCACCATCGATGGTGAGGTCTCCAGACCAGCTTTTGGTCTCGGAAAAAGCATCTACAAAAAGAGCGCCATTGGCTGCGGCAATCTCTTGGGTGGCTTTCGTGTATAGCGCGAGATTTTTGTTGATGGCCGAACCATCAGGAACGCTGAATTGATCAGAGAGATCTTGCACCGTAGTGGGTGAGACCAAGGCAAGCTGCGGAATTGATTCGCCGTTGTACTTTTGCGAGAGGGTGTGGCGGATGAAGGCCTGAAGCTCGGACTTGTAACGATCAAGTTCAGCGGGACCCGCAAAGGACGAATTGTATCCGAAAAAGGCAATGATGGTGTCGGCTCCAAGGCGAGTCAGCCACTGGTCCGGGGTTTCAAAATGGCCAGCCGGGCTTGAGGCGGTTTGCAGTTCTTTGGGCAAAAGTTCTTTAGCACCAGGGAAGGCGTATTGGTCATCCTGGTTACGGCCAGGGTGGGGGCGGAAGCCTGGAGTGTTCCCCTCGTCGCCCATGTTACGAATTTTAATGTTTTTTTCGGGGAAGCGGAGGTAGAGCTCGGTCTCAAAATGAGGGAAATGGTTCATCCGAGAGGCCATGCCAGATCCGATAATGACGACGCTATCGCCTTGGTTGATCGCGAGCTCCTTCGGAGCGGGCTTCATCTTAAAAGCGACACTTTCGGGGTCCATTGGAGTGAGGACTCCACGAGAAAGTTTGCGTTTCGGAGCCGCAGGCTTTTTCTTTTTCGGACCAGCCTTCTTTTCTTGGGGCGCGGCGATCGTTACGGGCGCGCTAAAATTAACAGGAGGCTTAGCCTCAAGCTGCGCCAGCATGCCAACGACGCTGCCTAGGATGAGTCTATTGAGTGTCTGCTTTTTCATCGGTGTGTTTTTTGAGGTGCTTGAAATATGGAGGTGAATGATCAGCAATTGAGGAGTCAGTCAGCAGTCTTTTCAGGACTTCCGCCCTCCCTTACGTCGCTATTCGGTGAGATCTGTCTTTTCAAGACTTTTCCGGGGTTAGAAAGGGCCTTTTCCCAAGTGGATTTAAGGACCGTTAGAAGTCTGCTCATGAAGCTCATTTTGAATACGCTTAAACCTATCATTAGGGCAAATAAGATCATTTTTTGGCGCTATTGTAACACCAGTTGAATTAAGAATGATTTCGTGTATCCTATAATGCCTTGAAAATCATTTTAATCATAGCTGCGGTAGTCGCTTCTCTCAGCAAGCTCGCTTACACGGCCTCCATAACAATCGGGGGTGGTTCTTTTGCTAATGTTCTTGATGGACTCGGTGATTCCCTTACCGAGGGTTCGCAAGTTCAAGTCGGTTCTTTTGATGGCGTTGAACCTTCAAAAAGTGGTGCTGATTTTACTAGTGTAGACTGGCAATCTTTTAACCCGTTTCTTGGAATAGGTTCCTCAAATCCAGACGAGGTCATCGGAACCTTTAGCGCCGGAGAAGGGTTTGAGTCAGTCTTTCAAATTAATTCTGAGCTTGATGCTGAACTTGGTGATTTGTTCCCTTCAGAATTTCCCGTTCGGTTGGGGTTCAGGGTCTTCGATACGACTGAAAGTTCTCTGGAGGGAGTCGCATACAATACCGTTGTGCGTGACGTTTCGACATGGCTATTCAACGATCCCGAAATCATAACAAACCAGCCCCCTAGTCCGTCGATCGGCACCTCAGACGATTCCTTAATGTTTTGGGAAGATAACGGGAATCCGTTTCAGACCTCGATCACAACCACTGACGATTCCACGCGAATCGAGGAGTTGGAAGCTCAACTTGCAAGCGTGATTGCGGAGAGAGATGCACGACCTACACAAGGGGTCTATGATGCTTTAATTGCCGAGCGAGATGGGAATCTTGAAAGCTATACGGAGAATCTTGCTGAGAAGGACGGAGTGATTGCGACTTTGAGTGAATCAATTACCGAAAAAGACGTGGCCTATGCCCTAGTTGTGGCAGAGCGAGATGCGAACCTTGAAAGCTACACGGAGAATCTTGCTGAGAAGGACGGAGTGATTGCGACTTTGAGTGAATCAATTACCGAAAAAGACGTGGCCTATGCCTTAGTTGTGGCAGAGCGAGATGGGAACCTAGCAAGCTACACGGAGAATCTTGCTGAGAAGGACGGAGTGATTGCGACTTTGGGTGAATCAATTACCGAAAAAGACGCGGCCTACGCTCTTGTTGTGGCAGAACGTGACTCACGATTTGAAGACACTGATGAGGATGGTATTACTGATATCAAGGAGATCGAACTTGAAACTGACCCCAATGTTGAAACTGTTTTTTATCTTAACAATACAGAATTTGAAACGGCTGTTGCTAGTGCTCGCGAAACTGGTCAAAACGACGTAATTTTAGATCCTTTGAGCTACGGTCTTGTTTCAGGTTCAGCCTATGAGGCCGTTATTTCAGAGAGGGATGACCGCTTTATTGATACTGACGGAGATGGTCTCACTGATGTGAAAGAAGCTGAATTAGAAAGCGATAAGGATGAATTAACTCTCTTCTATTTACAGGACGCTTATGACTTGGGAATTGAACTTGCACGGTTTGAAGGTCGCAGCGATGTGACTGATAGCCCAAATGACTATAGTCTCGTTAGTAGAGCTGAATATAACGTCATTGTAACGGAGCGTGATGAGCGGCCTACGCAAGATGATCTGGCCCAAGTTATTGCGGAGCGTGATGCCCGTCCCACCCTCGGCGAGGTGAAAGACGCCCGTTTAGGTTCGGTGGTGCTTCAGCCGGATAATATAAACAATAGCGTGAAAATTCGCTTCTCAATTGAAGAGACCGATGACTTGAAGGTTTGGACAAAGCGAGATGGAGTCAATGAGGTGACCGTGCCGCTTGAAGCGGGGAGCAAGTTTTATCGTTTTTCCCTTCAGGACGAATGATTTACGAGGGAGAGAATTGACCGGAGAATTTCCCCATAAATAATCGAAATAGATTCTCTTAAGCTGAGATCTCTTTTCTCGTTTAAAGAGCTTAAAGACCACTGGCACAGCTTGATACAAGCACTCTTATACGGTAAAGAGTGGCAGGCCCGCAGGGAGTCGAACCCCGATCTATGGTACCGGAAACCATTGTTCTATCCATTGAACTACAGGCCCTCCTAAAAGATGCCGGAGGCTAGTCGAGCGTGATCCGAAGTCAAAGCGGAAATTCAACCCACTAATTACTTTGCGGACTACAAAATCTACATGGATTTTTCCAACCGCGTTGAGGTTTATGAATCGAAGGTCCTCATGCTTAAATTGGGAGTGATTTGTCTGTAAAAGTATTAACGTGAAAACCTTTCTAGAATTCGCTGGGCCCCACCAAGCGATGCCTAGTTTAGTGCTTGGTTGTCGTCTGCTAAAAATGGATCGGCACTGTTTTTCGTCACGTTACTAAAGAAATTTTAATTATCAGGAAGCTTTAGAGCAATTTATGGGGAGGTAGTGTGATGATGAAGTTTTGTTCCTTTAAATGTTTAAAAATGCGAGATAAATGGGCCTAAACCCTTTTAGAATAGGCATCGAGAGTGCTGTGAAAGACTCTGGTAAGATTTTGTAAAATATTGGATTTTATTAAAAAATCACGAGTCGTTTAAGCTTCTTGGTTTTAGGTGGTCAAAAGAGGAATTGCTTTCAGTCTTCCGCCGCAATGACTGTCAGTGAGACGGAATCCCGTATCATCATGCCTAACCGCCGCAACTTTCTTGCGGCCGCTGCAGCTGCTGCGACTGGTCTTGTCGCTACGACCCAAACCTCGCACGGATTTTTGTTTCGTCAGTCTCCGCCGCTTGATCTGGGATCACTACCCCGGGCTTGGGTCACGCTCCAAGGTGAGAGACAGATTCAAAGTTATGCTAAGTTTATTGAAGGGCTTCGATTAAAGTATGTCGACCCCCTTCAGATTATAAAGGCTCACGCTAAGACTCAAGGAAGCCTTTGGAACACCCTTCCTCCGAGGTCCATGTGGAGATCGATGGCTGGGACCCTCAAAGCGGTTGATCGTGTGGCTGCTACGATCAGGCAACCTGTGAGGGAGGTGGCTTCGGCTTACCGAAGTCCTGCCTATAATCGCCGGTGCTCAGGCGCAAAATCTGCATCATGGCACATGCAAAACTTTGCGCTCGATTTAAAGTTTAAGGCTTCACCAAATACGGTGGCCCGCGCTGCTCGTTCAGTTCGCGCCAAAGGATTTTTCAAAGGAGGGATCGGACGGTATTCCAGCTTCGTCCATATCGACACCCGTGGTAAGAACACGGATTGGTAAAAGGTCTAGGCTCCCAGAATTTGATAAAGGCCATTTGACTCAGAAGGTTTTTTTGGTTTTAGGGAAGGTGCTTATCGATTAGCTTCAACGGCCCGAGCACAACGAAGAATTTCTTTCTCTCCGAGATAAGGACCCAGGATCTGCAGCCCGACTGGTTTTCCATCGATAGGCTCGAGCGGGACGGAAATTCCGCAGTTTCCAGCAAGATTCGCAGAAATGGTAAAGATGTCGGCAAGGTAGTGCTTCAGTGGATCACCGCTGGCCTCGCCCATTTTAGGAGCAGTTTCTGGGGCCACGGGAGTGAGAATAGCATCGACCTGCTCAAAGGCTTGCTCGAAGTCGCGGCGGATCAAGGTTCGGACCTTTTGAGCGCGGAGGTAGTAGGCGTCATAATACCCAGAGGATAAAACATAGGTTCCCAAGATGATCCTCCGTTTTACCTCGGAGCCAAATCCTACTTCACGACTTTTCTTGTAAAGAGAGAGCATGTCTTCGGGATTATCAGTTCGATTGCCATAGCGAACACCGTCGAAGCGAGAAAGGTTTGATGAGGCCTCGGCTGGCGCGATAATATAATAGGTCGCTACGGCATATTCGGTATGGGGGAGTGAGATCTCTACAATTTTGGCTCCCTGTTCTTCGAGTGTTTTTGCGGCGGCTTCAACACGTTCGCGGACTTGAGGGGAAATTCCATCGGTGAAATATTCTTTTGGAATTCCCAATTTCATTCCGGCGACACCTCGATCGAGGCCCTCTGTGAAATCCGGCACTGGCTCGTCCAGTGAAGTGGAATCTCGTGGATCTTCTCCAGCAATCGCGTTCAGCAATAGCGCAGCATCTTCGACTGTGTGAGTCAGTGGGCCGATTTGATCCAGAGAAGAGCCAAAGGCAACGAGGCCGTACCGAGAGACCCTGCCGTAAGAAGGTTTGAGGCCGACCACTCCACAGTGACTTGCTGGCTGGCGGATTGATCCTCCGGTATCGGATCCCAATGTGGCGGGAATGAGTTGGCCCGCCACTGCTGCCGCAGATCCGCCGGATGATCCCCCAGGAATGTGGCCCGGCGCTAATGGGTTATGGGTGGTTTGGAGTCCTGAGTTTTCAGTGGAAGATCCCATCGCAAATTCATCGAGGTTGGTTCGGCCAAAAGGAATGGCTCCCGCTGCTTTGAGCCGTATAACGGCAGTAGCATCATACGGAGAGGTGAAGGCTCCTTCGAGGAATTTGGATGCGCAGGTGCAGGGTTGTCCTTTAACGTTGATGTTGTCCTTAATCCCGATGGGGAGCCCGCCAAGTGGAAGTGCTAGGTCGGCCTGGTCCGCTGAGGCGAGGGCTGAATCTGGATCAAAAGTAAGAAAGGCACCGATGTCTTGATCACGAGTCGTAATCTGGTCGATCACGTCCTGGACAATATCACGTGATGAGATTTCTCCAGTAACGAGCTTTTGCCGCAGGGCGCTTAGGGATGAGGAAGCGAGAGACATGGGAAGGTAAATTTATGCGTCAACGACCTTAGGGACCCGCAGTTGACCATTGGCTTGATCTGGAGTGTTTTGCAGGAAGCCTTCGGCCGGAAGGCTGGAAGCTGGCACATCCTTGCGGACTCGATTTGACCTTATCATAGGGTGAGTGCAGGGTTCGACTCCCTCGACGTCCACTTCGCCCAATTTTTTGATGTAGCCCATAACATCTTCTAGCTGTGTGCTGAAGCGGGCCACTTCATCGTTGCTTAGGTCTATGCGGGCTAAGTTTGCGACATAGCGGACATCAATGTGGGGATCTGCCATGGCGATAGGTTGTACCGCGACGACCTGAGATGGAACCGCAAAGAACTGATCAGGAAGAAAAATATCAGCCCGTTCCTAAGGTGGTAGAACCTCTACCTTTCGGAATTCTAATGTCTTCCGCCCCTAGGAGAGAACACCGTTGCGCACCAGCTCGCTATACATCCACCAGCAGAGTGACACCGTGGCCGCTAGTAAAAGCACGAAGAGAACAATGTTTCTGGTGCGATAACGTCTTTCGTTGATCAGTTGTCCCTTGGACATTTGGGCGTAAAACCGTTTTTCACGCTGGCGCTGTTCCCGGTCGTCGAGAGCCGGAATCATATGTCGTTCCCTCTCTTTTTGCTCAAGAAGCTTTAGAGGAGCATTCTCAATGAGTGACTCATATTTTTCAATTTCCGAGTCTAAAGAAGAAAGTTCGTCGTGAGTCGGTGGACTCGGCTGGCGCTTCATTTTACGAAAGAACATGACGGTGTCGGTTTATTTTAAATAGTAGATGAGGATGGCGACGGAGCCAAGGAGGATGATTGGAAGATTGAAGGCGAAACCGTTTCGAATCATACTTATAAAATTTCCATTGGAAGACGCTCCGGAGAACGATCCTGTTTGCCCACCAAAGATGCTATCTTTGCGGGTCTCGCCAAAGTGAGAGGCGGCTTGCTCGAAGTCTTCGTCTGCCTTGTCGAGGATGACGAGGGCTCTCTCAAGTTCGATGGCGAGGGAGTCCTTCGGCCAAGCTTCGGGATTGAGAGACTCAAGTCGGTTAAGATGGCTGGTAAAGTTGATCTTGGTTTGATCAAGATCTTCAGCCTCCTGTTTTGATTCAAAGAGTTCACGTTCGATATTCGTGATCGCGGTGGCAAATCGCTCGCTTAAGTCGAGCTGCCCGCTTAAGAACTCTTGTTTTCGGTGGTTTAAATCCTCAAGTGCCGTCTTTTGTCGTTCAAGCTCTGCACGCTGAGTATGTAGGACTTCAAGCTGGGTTTGAGCATCGGCAAGCTTACCTTCGAAATCATCGGTAAAGGGGGCTTTTTCGTCGGAAATTTCCATCTGGGTTTCGCGGACCTTGATGTGCTGTTTTCGGCTTTGGGTAGTTGGCATTGACGTAAGGATTTTGGTAGTTGAGGCAGAAAATAGCATGGGTAAATACCTTGGACAAGCAAATAATTAAGAAAACTTAAGTTATTTATTATTCATTATTTCACCTTCTTCTTCCTTAAAAGGTTTAAAGTACCACTTCCAAATAGGCCGGAAAAGTCCCTTGAGGTCCTCTAATGCTAGATAAGCCGTCGGGATGAGAAACAAGGTAATGGCAGTGGCAAATAGGATTCCAAAACCCAGTGAGACGGCCATCGGCTTCAGGAATTGCGCGTGGATGGCTCGATCAAACATGAGTGGCATAAGGCCAGCAAAGGTGGTGATAGAGGTGAGGAAAATGGGACGGAATCGTCGCACGCCGGAGATCCGAACGGCTTCTTCAATATCCATGCCTTCTCGCCTTTTTTGGTTGATGAAGTCAACGAGAACAAGTGAGTCATTCACCACGACACCAGTAAGCGCCATGATTCCGAAGATCGAGAGGTAGGATGGAGTGATATCGAGGATGACGTGACCCGCGTAGGCTCCAATCACTCCGAAGGGCACTGCGAGAAGAACGATAAAGGGTTGGAGAAGGGACTTGAAGGGGATGGCTAAGAGAGCAAAAAGGGTAAGGATTAAGAGGCTGTAGAGCCAAGTGTAGCGGTTATCCGTCTCCCTTTGCTCTTTAACGTAGCCAGCCCAAACCCAACTGATATCTTGTCTTTTTGCGACGATTTGGGAAATTTCAGGCCCAAGCCGTTCGGCCATCTCCATAATTTTAACCTCCTTATTCTCTGGTTGCGCATTGATGTAGGAGACTTGGGCTCCATCTAGGCTTTCGATCGTTCCGGGAGCTTTCTGTAAATTGGCGGTGGCGACGGTTGAAAATGGAATCACTGACCCATTAGGACTCTGAATGGTGAGGTTCTCAAAGGTGAACATGGATTCACGTTTTTCTTTTGGGAGGCGAACCATAACGCGAATTTCTTCGCCATCACGTTGGAGTCTTTGGGCCTCTTCCCCATAAAATGCCTGACGGATTTGCTGAGCAAGTTCTCGCTGGGTGATACCCAATTCCAAGGCTCTAGGTTTTAGGGTGATTGCAAATTCCTCCCGCTGTCGCTGATTGTTCGCATGGGCTCCTTGGATACCGTCTTGTGCTTCGAATAAGAGTTCAATTTCCTCTGCGATCACTCGCTTTTCATCGCTGTCTTGCCCCCTAAGTTCGACGCTCAGGCTATTGAGTTCCTCGCGGCCACGTTTTCGGCTGCCCCATTCTCCTGACACTTTTAGGTGATTAACGTTTTTGATTTCACCGATTTTATCTTGCCACATCTTAGCAATTTCAGCATTGGTCGGGCCGGGTTCGCTCCGTTCACTAGGCGGCATGATTTCAAGTGAGGAAAATCCCTGTTCGGGATCGCCGGCACCGCCCCAACGGGAGGCTCCTGCGCTTGCCATGATATTTCGGACGAGAGATTTTCCGGTGCCTGGATCAATGAGCTCTCTTTTTAATTCTTCGGCACAATCTGTGATGAAAGTAATCTGTTTTTCAGTTTCCTCAAATGGGGTGTTATCAATCATACTGAGGTAGGCGGAAATCCGGTAACGTTCTACCTTGGGCATATCAACAAAGCCAATTGCGCCGCTTCTATGGTAACCGAGTCCAGCCATGGCCAAGGCAAAGAAAAGGCAAATTGTGGTGTAACGGTGCTTAGAGGCAAGAGCGAGCGCCGGACGGTAAAATTTGTCAATTCCGCGTTCCAGCGAGTCAGCCACCCATTTTTGGAATCGGGCAAACGAGCTCATTCGTCTGCGGTTTGTGCTGAGATGTTTAAGATGCGAGGGTAAAATTAGCTTCGATTCGATCAGAGAGAATACCAGCACTGAAGCGACGATCGGAGGAATCTGGCTGGTCCATGCCGACCAGAAGCCAGGGAAATAGGAAAGCGGAATGAAGGCCACGATTGTCGTAATAGCACCAAAGGTGACAGGGGTTGCTACCTCTTTAGTACCGAGAACGGCGGCGTCAAGCGGAGTGAGATCCTCCCTCAGTTTTGTATAAATATTTTCCCCCGTAATAATGGCATCGTCGACAACAATTCCCAGCACGATGATGAACGCGAAGATGCTCATTGTGTTGGCAGTAAGCCCAAAGTAGGGCATCAGAAGGACCCCTCCTGCGAAACTAATTGGGATGCCAATCACGACCCAAAAAGCAAGCATAGGGCGGAGAAAAAGCCCAAGAACCAAAAGGACTAATCCTGCCCCCATGAGCAAGGAGTTTCCAAGGGTGGAGAGGCGGCCCCGAATACGAATCGACTCGTCATCCCAAGCCGAAACACCAACGCCGCTGGGAAGAAAATCAGAGGTCTGATCAATGTAACGATGGACCGCGTCGGAAATCTTAATGGCATTTTCGTCCTCCGCCCTAAGAACGTCTATCATGATGGCAGGATTTCCATTAAACCGCGTCATCATTTGAGCATCTTCGAATCCATCCTTAATGGTGGCTAGGTCTCCAATACGGATTTGGGCACCGTCTGCCGCCGTGACCACGATCTTGGCGAAGTCGTCCTGGGTGTAGGCTTGGCCATCAGTACGAATCATAATCGATCCAACGGGGGTCCTGAGTGAGCCAGCAGAGAGAGCAAGTGAAGATCTCCGAACTGCCCCCACAAGGTCTTCGAATGAGAGCCCGTAGTCTCTCAACTTTTGATCGTCAGCCTCGATACTGATTTCCAGCGGTTGATTCCCCCGCATGTCAGTTCGAGAGATTTCGGGTAAATTGAGGAGCTCGTTTTCAACCCGCCGCGCAGTCTTGTAGAGTTCGGTTTCGCTAAGTTCACCTGTGATTGCAACGGTCAGAACTTCCCGCCAGTTTGAGGTGTTAGGAATGTGGACCTCAGGGCGCTCGGTTTCACCCGGGAAAGTGTTGATGGCGCCGATTCGGGCTTCGACTTCATCGCGGAGTTCTCGAAGGTCTACTCCTTCCTCAGCTTCGACGTCTATATTTGCAGAGCCGCTCCGAGCCTTCGAATCGATTAACTTAACTCCGGGAAGATCACGGAGGGTCCGCTCAATGGGCTTTACAATATTTTCTTGTACATCCTGAGGACTGGCACCTCGAAAGCGCATGTTGATCTCAACTTCTCCGATTTCATGAGAGGGTTCGACTTCGAGCGAGATCTTATTAAAAGCGGTGTAAAGACCAGCGAGGACGATCGCCACCAAGAGAAGGTTGGAGGCGATGTCATTTTTGGCAAACCAGCGGATCATGAGATAACAATTATAACGGCTGATTTGAGACTGTCCTGTCGTTTCTTGGTGTTTTCTTAGTGAGGAAGTGGTGAAAGTTTTTCAGGAGAGGATGTCATGAACGATGTGGCCGTGGACGTCAGTGAGGCGGCGGTCGATGCCGTTTTGGCGGACGGTGAGCTTCTCGTGATTGATTCCCATGAGGTGGAGGATAGTGGCGTGAAGATCGTAGCAGTAGGTGGTGCCCTCAGCAGTTTGAAAGGCGAGGTCATCACTTTGACCGTAAGAGGTGCCAGCTTTGATGCCGGCTCCTGCCATCCAGGTGACGAAGGTGCCACCATTATGATCGCGTCCGTCCGCACCTTGAGCGAAGGGAGTACGGCCGAATTCGGTGGTCCAGACGAGGAGGGTGTCTTCGAGGAGGCCACGTTGTTTAAGATCCTGAAGGAGGGCGGCGATGGGTTTGTCGACAGCAGCGGCGATGGGTGCAAGTTCTTTTGAAATGCTGCCGTGGTTGTCCCAGTTATTTTTGTTGCCTTGGGGGCCGCTCCAAACCTGGACAAAACGGGTGCCGCGTTCGCAGAGACGGCGTGCGAGAAGGCAGCGTCGCCCAAAGTCTTCGGTGACTGCCTTATCAGTGCCGTAGGCTTGATGGATGTGTTTTGGTTCGCTCGAAAGATCGAAGGCTTCGGGTGCCGAGAGTTGCATTTTCGCGGCGAGTTCGTAAGCGCGGATGCGAGACTCAAGGCGCGAATCTTGAGGGTGTTCGGCAGCGTGGGATTGGTTGATCTTTTTGAGGAGGGAAAGCCCTTCCCGTTCGGAATCGGAAGTGGCGAAGGAGAATTGCTTGCTGGCGAAGAGATGAGGGACAGGGCTTTTACTGTTAGATTTTATGACGGTGCCCTGGTGGATCGGCGGAAGGAAGCCTGAGGAGAAAGTGCCGCGTTCGTTGTAGGGAAGGCCACGGCCGTCGGGGAGAACGACGAAGGTGGGGAGATTGTCGGTGAGGTTGCCAAGTGCGTAGGATGTCCAGGCGCCGAGGCAAGGAAAGCCGGGTAAAAGGAATCCAGAGTTCATCATGTAGGCGGCGGGCCCGTGGACGTTTGTCTTTGTTCTCATGGCCATGAGGAAGGCCATGTCATCGACGTGTTTCGCCTGATGGGGAAAGACCGACGAAACCCACTGACCGGACTGGCCGTATTGCTTGAATTCAAAGGGGCTTTTGAGAATCGCTCCAGGTTTTCCGGTAAAGCCTTCGGGGGTATTATCAGGGCCGGTTTTTTGCCCGTGGAGTCTAGCGAGTTCGGGCTTAAAGTCGAAGGTGTCCATGGGGCTGGCTCCGCCGTTCATGAAGAGCTGGATGACACGTTTGACTTTGGCGGGATGATGGAGTCCGCCATTGAGATCTGACGCAGATTTACCGTGGGAATTTTGGGCAAGTAGGTGAGAAAGAGCGACGCCTCCCAGGCCGCCCCCAGATTGCCAGAGGAAAGATTTTCGGTTCATTCGATAAAGAGAAATTCGTTGCTGTTGATCAGGATGCGGCAGAGCGCAGAAAGGCCATGTTGTTGGGCGTAGGTTTTGAAAAGGGTTTGTTCTTTGACGTTTGGTGGGCGGAGCCAGAGGAGCTCGATGAGGCGGTGGATTTGGGATTCAAGATCTTGGTGTTCCTTTTTTGCGCGATCGGAGAGCCACTGGCTGGAGTGAAGGACAAAGTTGTTGTTAAAGAGAGCAAGAGATTGGAGTGAGGAGACGGAGGAAGTTCGTTTAGGGGTGAGAAGGCCAAGGTCGGGGAAGTCGAGGGCTTCCATAAAGGGGTCGGGGATACCACGCCAGACCACTCGGTAGATGCTGCGACGAGCGGCCTGGGCTGAATTCCAGTCGAAGTTTTCGTATTCGAGTTTTTTGGACCCTTGGTGGCCTGCGCTTTTGACAAACTGTTCGATTCCGGGGCCGCCCATCGTGAATTCTAGTTTCCCGGAAAGGTGAAGGAGGGAATCACGAAAAGCGCCTGCGCCGAGGCGTTGGCGTCTCATGTGAGAGAGAAGCTGGTTGGTCGAGTCTACCTTGTGAGCGGAACTCAGGCTGGATTGCTGCCAGGTTTTGGAGGTGAGAATGAGCTTGTGAAGGGCCTTGAGTGATCCTTTAGCTTGATCACGGAACCAAATGGCGAGCCAATCAAGAAGTTCGGGGTGGGAGGGGATGGATCCCATTCGGCCTAGGTCGTTGGGAGTGTTGGTGAGACCTTGTCCGAAGTGGTAGTGCCAAACCCGATTGACGATAGAGCGCCAGGTGAGAGGGTTCTCGGGGTGTGAAAGCCAGTCGGCGAGAGCAGCGCGTCGGGCCGGTTCGTGATTGGGGTCATCGAGGGGGAATCGTCCGGGAAGGTGACGGAGTGAAGAGAGAGCTCCAGGACCAACTTCTTGTTGTGGTTTGTCAATGTCACCCCGGCGGAGGAGGCGGACAGGCTTGGGGGGATAGGGGGCGAGCTTCTTGGCATGGGACCAGAAGTTTGAAACGCCATAGACGGTGTGTTTTGGTGGTAGTTTTGAGAGTGCCTCTTGGGCGTAATCCTTAAGGGCGATCGCGCTGATGGCGAGTTGTTCGTTTTTAGTTCTCTCATCGGCTGTTTTGGCGAGGCCGTTGATGACGTCGGTGGAGAAAGGCCGTGCGGTGGCATCCTCAGCATCCGTTGCGGAGAGTTTGAATCGTCCAATGATGTGTTTGGGCGGGTGGAGCTGTTTGAGGGTGATTGCAAGTTTGCCGCCGGGAATTACGTCGAAATCCTCTTCAAGTTCTAAGACGATGTGGTGCGACTGGTCGACTTTGGGGTAAATAGCCCACCCGGATTCTAGGTTCCCATCGATTGCCTGAGCAGAGGTCCATTTTTCTTGATCAAAGTCGGCAGAGGCTCGGGAGATTTTTAGGGAAACGGGAGTTCCGGCGTTTGGTGGAAACCACTTCAGGGAGACTTCCGAAAGATGGAAGTTCCCGTTTTCGGCCCGCCCGGGGCCTCCTTTTGGGTGGCGATCATCCTCGAGGACGTCGAGCCGAAGAGCGGTGATTTTTTTGAGAGGGAGTGAAGTAGTCAGCGTGTAATTTTCCTGATCTGGAAGATGACCGTGGGCTAAGAGGGATCCGTCGTCTTGACGAGTGAGGGAGGCGCCACCTGACGAGCTAAAGGTTTCGAGAGTAAGAGGATGCCAAAAGGCATTGTTTTTTCGGTGAGTTGAGATCCAGGACTGGATCAAAGGTTGATATCGGTCTTGGGTAAGTTGGGAATAATCTTTATTGGTGGCTGCGCTGAGTAGTGATTGGAGATGGTGGCGCTTTGTTTTGAGCTCCTGCGATGGTTCAAATTCGATATCACCTTTCCCGACGCCTGAGAAAACGGCCTGAAGGGCGAAGTAATCTTCCTGACTTACGGGATCAAATTTATGATTGTGGCAGCGGGCGCAGTTTGCAGTAGTACTCGCGAAAGCAGACATGGTTTGAGTCACGATGTCATCACGGTCGAGGTAGTCAAAAGTGTGTTTGGCTGTTCCGGCGCGGCTGAGTTCTAGGGGTCCAGCAGCGATAAAGCCAAGGCCGGCGGCGAGTTGAGGTTCGTTAGGGTAAAAAACGTCGGGGGCGAGCTGTTCTTTGATAAAGTTGTCCCAGGAAACATCGGCATTAAGGCGTTCGATGACGTAGTCGCGAAATCGCCAGGCGTGCGGACGTTTTTGGTCGTGCTCACAACCGTGGGAGTCGGCGAAGTGAATGGTGTCTAGCCAATGGCGTGCCCATCTTTCTCCATAGCGAGGGGAGGCGAGAAGATGGTTGACGAGTTGTTTGGTGGCTTGGGGATTTTGGTCTTCGACATAAGTGGAGATTTCTTCTGGAGTAGGGAGGACCCCGTGGAGATCGACAAAGAGGCGTCGTGCAAGGGCAGTGCGATTAGCGGGGGGAGCAAAATTGAGATTATTTTGGGTGAGCTTCTCCTCAATAAAGGCGTCAATAGGGTGTCCGGAAATGGGAGGTTTCACGGCGTTGAGGGGACGGAGTGACCACCAATTCGTGTCGATTTTTTTTGCCTGAGTATCTCTGGGGTCGGGTGCTCCGCGTTTGATCCAGTTCGTGATAATCGCGATCTCATCGTCAGAAAGTTTCTTTTTTGGAGGCATTTCGTAGTCGGAGTCCTCGTGCCGGATGGCAGTGATGAGAAGAGAATTTTCGGGCTTGCCAGGGATAATGGTAGGGCCGCTGTCTCCACCGTTAGCCCATCCGCTTCGGGAGTCGAGGGTGAGGCCACCCTTCATCTTGTCTGCCTCGTGCGAGTGGCATTCGTAGCAATTGTCCTTAAGAATCGGGAGAACTTGTGAGGAAAAGAGGTCATCGGCCTGAGCGGAGATACTCAGGAGAGAAAGAATGAGGACTCTAAATGGCATGTCGCTGGCAGTGGGATAGTCTGACGTCGAGCAGCAGAGATCATCAGACGATAAACATTGACGTATTAATAAAACGTAGTGAGATCTCGAGGTATTTCATGGATTATAATCCCGATTAGAAAAAGAAATACCTCGAGGGCGCGAGGCGTAGGAAATCAAGGTCGAACATAAAGCGCTTAAAAGAATCTGGATCAGTGCCTGTCGCTTTAATAATGAGGGCGTTTTTGCCCTTCCTCTACTAGCATAGGAGCGCTTGGTTTGTTCATGAAAGCGACATTCCGATGAGTGTTGTATTCAAATTATAAAACCCAGAGCCGCAACCGGCCCTGGGTTTTATGGAAGTGTGTCGACAAAAGTTATTTGCTTTACTTGTCGTTGACGCGGGAAAACTGCTTCAAGCGGAGTCCATTGAGGGCGATAAAGCCAGAGGCGTCGTTTTGGTTGTAGGCTTCCTCCTGTCCGCCTTCCATGGTCGCGATATCCTCGTCATAGAGGCTGTTTGGGGAACGGCGTCCGGAATTGATAATATTGCCTTTGTAAAGTTTAAGGCGGACCTCACCGTTGACGGTTTTTTGAGTTTCGGAAACCAGAGCTTGGATGGCTTCGCGCTCGGGAGCGAACCAGAATCCGTTGTAAACGAGCTGGGCGTATTTCGGGATAAGGGAGTCGCGAACGTGTTGGGCTTCCCGATCGATCGTGAGGGTCTCGAGATCCTGATGGGCTGCCAGTAAAATAGTGCCTCCAGGTGTCTCGTAAATGCCCCGGGATTTCATTCCGACAAAGCGGTTTTCGACGATGTCGATACGGCCGATGCCGTGTTTGCCGCCGAGGTGGTTCAAAACACGCATGACTCCGTAAGGGGTGAGAAGGGTGTAGCCATCCTTTTCGCCTTTGATTTCGAAATCGGCGAGTTTGGAAATATAGCCGGCAAGGTTTTCGTTTTTGAGTCCTACGATATTTCCGTCTTCGAAAAGGCACTGAATATATTCCGGAGTGTCAGGCGCATCTTCGGGGGCGACGGAGAGAACATACATGTCTTTGTCGGCTTCGGTTGATCCATCATACCAAGTGTCCTCGAGAGCCCCTGCTTCGAAGGAAATGTGGAGAAGGTTTCGGTCCATGGAGTAAGGCTTTTTATTGGAAGCCTGAACGTTGATGCCGTGCTCTTCGCAATACGCGATCATTTCGGAGCGCCCTGGAAATTGCTCACGGAAGGAATCATCTCGCCACGGAGCAATCATTTCGATGTCGGGAGCGAGAGCATTGAGCGAGAGTTCAAACCGAACCTGATCATTTCCCTTTCCGGTAGCGCCGTGAGCGATAGCGTCGGCTCCTTCGGCGCGCGCTACGTCTAGCATGCCTTTAATGATGCAAGGTCGGGCGATGGAGGTTCCAAGAAGGTAGCGGCCTTCGTAAACGGCGTTGGCCTGAAACATCGGGTAAATGTAGTCGGCAGCGAATTCCTCTTTGAGGTCACCGATATAGCACTTAGAAGCGCCGGTGCTTAAAGCCTTTTCTTCGAGTCCATCAAGTTCTTCGGCTTGTCCGACATCTGCGCAATAGGCAATGATTTCGGCGTTGTATTTCTCTTTGAGCCAAAGGAGAAGGACGGAGGTGTCAAGACCACCTGAGTATGCGACCACGATTTTCATCGTGGTTTGGATAAGGCAGAGAAGCGGGATTTGCGAAAGTTTTTTTTCGCTATGGAGCTTCGATATAGAAGGGTTGGCTTAGGATGCGAAAAAAACCTTTGTTGCCCATGGGGACATTTGTTTCCGATTCGCCGATAATTTCGAAGGGGTTCCCAACATTTGTCCAGTTGCTTTCGTCAAGGTTACTAGCGTTTTGGACGGTGTATTCAATCCCCTCAATTCCGCTGAATGAAACCTTGGCGGTGGAATCTTCAGTAGAAATTTTGATCTCTGGAGAAGATAAATCGGGAAGAAGGCTGAAGTTGTCGATCGCAACTATTCGGCCACCAGCAGCGGTAGAAGAGGGATAGAAGTTGAGACCAATTTCTGTGACCTCGAAAAGAACGGCCTCTGTCAGTGGTGCCTCGGAAAACTGCTGATCCGCTTCATCGTAGATATACCACTGGTCTCTTGAGAGGGAGTTGGTGAGACCAGTCCATCCAGATTCTCCTACGATATAGGGGTTGCTGTAATAAAAGGTGTCACCGGCAAGAATGTAGAATTCAACCTCTGAGAAAGTGTTAATGTCTTCAATGAAAATATCGCAAAGAATGGTGTCGATTTCGGCACTAGCGTAATTTCCAACCAAGAATCCATTTGAGGACATGATATCGGCGAAGAGGGAGACTCCGGCCGACCCAGTGAATGTGCCGTAAATTTCGGGATCTCCGGAGTTCGAAAAGTTCCACGGAGCATTGAAAGCTTGATCAGTTGCGTAGTTGTAAAAAGCCCAGCTTTCCGCGTTTTCTTTTTGGGTAAATGGTTCGAAACCACCAAGGGTCTGAGCCCCTATTGGAGCCACGAGAAAAAAGACAATTAGGAATCTCACATTGGTTTAGACGGAAGGACCTGCTTTTTTTAGAAATTTAATTAAAAAATCGATCCGCTTCCTCACTTCAGGGGTCTCAAGGAGGCGTTGGCGATCATTA
>CASICJ010000054.1 GCA_949373085.1 uncultured Verrucomicrobiales bacterium | reverse complement strand
CGGTTTTCCTCGCAGGGAAAACACGGCCTGCGACTCCACATCGCGACACTTCGTGATTGATCCACTAGCTGAATCACCCTCTGTCAAAAACACCGTGGTGTCTGCTCGACGCTTATGCTTGGTATTATAGTGAGCTCGGCAATCGCGGAGCTTCTTGTTGTGAACCTTAGTCTGGCGCGCTCGCTCCCGAGCCAATTTCTTCACTCCACTAAGTTCCTTGCGCTCTTTCTCAGCAGCAAGAATACGCTTCTGAATCGCCTCAGCTGCTGCTGGAGTTTTGTGAAGATAGTTATCCAGTTCCTCCTTCAGGAAATTCCCAATAAAGGTCCTTACCGTCTCGCCTTCCGGAGCGACCGTGGCCGACCCCAATTTCGTCTTTGTTTGACTTTCAAAAACCGGCTCTTCAATCCGCACTGAAATCACTCCCGTAATTCCGGCGCGAATGTCGGAAGGATCATAACTTTTCTTATAAAATTCGCGGATCACTTTTACCAGTGCCTCTCGAAACGCCGCGAGGTGGGTCCCGCCCTGCGTCGTATTCTGACCATTGACAAAGGAATAATAGTCCTCACTCCCACCCTGGCTATGGGTGAAAGCCACGTCGATGTCCTTACCCGTCAAATGAATCGGTTCATAAAGCGGAGCTTCATCCATTTCTTCTTTCAGAAGATCCAAAAGCCCATTTCTTGATCGGAATTTCTTTCCATTAAAGATCAGCGCCAGACCCGGATTTAGGTAGCAATAATAGCGACACATCTTCTCCACGAAGGGATCACGGAACTTTGTTCGCTTGGGGAAAACTGTCCGATCAACATCAAAGGCCAAGCGGGTTCCGCCCACTGATTCATCGGGCACTGGTTTCTTCATCTCCTCAACCACTTCTCCTTTTGAGAACTCAATCGCCTTCGTCTTACCCTCACGCCAAGCCTGAATCTCAAAGAATTCGCTCAGCGCATTCACCGCCTTAATACCCACACCATTTAAGCCCACCGATTTCTTAAAAGCCTCACTATCATACTTTGCACCTGTATTGATTTTGGCAGCACAATCCATTAGTTTACCAAGAGGAATTCCTCGTCCGTAATCCCTCACCTCAACTCGACTCTCATCATCAATATCAATCGTAATCTCTTTGCCGTGGCCCATCACGAACTCGTCAACCGAGTTGTCGAGCGCCTCCTTTAAAAGGATGTAAATCCCATCGTCCGCCGAAGATCCATCTCCCAGCTTCCCGATATACATTCCCGGACGCAACCGAATATGCTCCCTCCAATCGAGGCTTTTAATATCGTCTTCAGTGTAACTCACGGCAGCGGCCATGGGCTGAGAATATTTAACTTTTCCAAAGCATCAAGAACTCTCTCCCCGCTTAATCCCATTCCACCCCCAGCCACGAGAACTCTGGCTACTTCTTGCGAAGGAAAAAGGCTCAAACTCCCGAGTTAAACCCGCTTATCTGAGCCCAAATCAGTCGTCCTCAAAAAAGAAAGAGTCGATGCCATGAAGCAAGAAGCTTCATGGCACTAATTTTCTAATTCCGCTACGACTTCGAATCCTTTTTGCTATCCTTCTTCGAAGCTTTTTTAGCTACCTTCTTGGCTGCCTTCTTAGCCACTTTCTGGACAATGGATTTCTTTTTTGTCGTGACCTTTTGGACATTGGCAACCTTAGGGGGTGGTGGTGGGATTTCATCATCTCCACCTCCGTGGCTGAGAATAAACTGAAGATCCTCCATTCCGAGATTCGAGGCAAAGCCTTCGTCTCCGAGAATATTGGTCACGAGCGCCGTCTTCTGGTGTTGCAGGATCCGAATCTTCTCCTCCACGGAATCGCGGGTCAGGAGACGATAGGCGATCACCTTGTTCTTCTGTCCAATTCGGTGCGTCCGGTCAATGGCCTGATTCTCCACGGCGGGGTTCCACCATGGATCGTAAAGGATGACGTAGGACGCCGAGGTCAGGTTGAGACCAGCACCACCTGCTTTGAGCGAGAGAAGGAAGACCGATGGATCCTTGGTCGTTTGAAATTTCTCAATCTCCCCTTTCCGGTCCTTGGTCTGACCGGTGAGATAGTTGAAGGGACGACTCTCGACTTCAAGACGCGTCTTGATGATGTCGAGCATGGAAACGAACTGCGAGAAGACGAGCACCTTGTGGTTTTCTTCGCGAAGCTGGTCGAGCAAATAGAACAAGGCGTTCATCTTGGCGCTCTCCTCCTTGAGCCACTTTGGATCGATAAGACCGGGGTGACAACAGATCTGACGCAAACGCATCAGCCCTTGAAGAATCGCGAAGCTGTTCTTCTTCACCGCTTCGTCCGAATCGAGTCCGAGAAGAGCCTTCTGGATACGCTTCAGTTCGGCTTTGTAGAGTTCTTCCTGAATTCCCTCCATTCCAGCGAAAACCTCTTCCTCCGTTCTTGGCGGAAGATCTTTTGCCACTTGACCTTTGGTCCGGCGAAGAAGGAAAGGACGCAAGCGAGCGGCGAGACGATTCTGACTGCTCGGGTCCTTCCGCTTGTCAAAGCGGCGCTTGAAGTAAGCGCGCGTTCCGAGAACACCGGGCATCGCAAAGGCCATCAGCGACCACATGTCCATGAGACGGTTCTCAATCGGGGTACCAGTGAGGACGAGGCGATTTTCCGCATCCAATTCGCGGGCACACTTCGCAGCCTTCGAATCCGGGTTCTTGATCTGCTGTCCTTCATCGAGGATTACGGTTAGCCAGCGGATCTTTGTTTAACTCCTCCCCGCAGACGCGGAGTTGAGCGTAGTTCAGGACGAGAATATCGAGCTCTTCGCGGACCTCCCTAAGATCGAGATCATCGCGAGTGCGAAGGATCTTCACTTTCAATTCCGGAGCAAATTTCCCGGCCTCGGTCGCCCAGACATCGAGAACGGATTTCGGGCAAACCACGAGAGCCGGTCCAAGTCGCTTCATCTTCTCATCTGACTCGGCATTTTTCCGCAACCAGAGAATGTAAGTGATACTCTGAATGGTTTTACCAAGACCCATATCATCCGCAAGAATTCCACCGAATCCATTGGTCGAAAGATAGGCCAGGAACTGGAATCCTTCGACCTGATAAGGACGAAGCTTGGCATTCAATTCAGTCGGCACATCGGGCTTGATATCGATCTGAATGTCGCGGGCGCGATCCTTGATTCGCTTCCACGCCTTCGGGTCGAAGACTTCGGCAGCCTTGGGATCAGCCAATTGCATGGCATGCATTCGGTGGGTCTCGCCTGAAAGGTCGAAAGGATCGAGCCCTAGACGTGTCACGGCATCGCGCTGATCTGGATCGAGCTTAATCTCAAGTCTCATCCACGAGCCATCATCCATACGGACATAACCACCGCGGGCTGCTACAAGCTGACGGATCTGGGATTTAGAAAGATTGACACCCTCGACATCAATCACGACACGGAGATCAAACCAATCAATCTCCTGGTTCACGACTTCAAAACGGATCGCCGCAGTGACTGGGTCGCTGAGAATAGTTTTCAGCTTTGCCTCGATGTCGAGTTCTACTGATTCAGGCATTGCTTCGATCCATTCAGCAAATTTTTCCGGAAACTGCTTTGTGATCCGTCCTTTAAAGGCCTCAAGCTTCTCGTCGTAAGTTAAGCCCATTTGGAGAAGAATCTCGGGGATCGGATAGAGTTTCTCGCGTGCAAAACGGAGGAGTGCTTTACCTTTAACGGGCTCCTGTTTGATGAGATCCCAACCCGCTTTGATTAGCTTCTCCTCTCGGCGCCCTTTTGCTTCAAGGGCTTTGACATCGACGACTAAGTGCTCGGTTTCGGCAGCTGTCAGACCTTGCTCAACCCACATCTTAAGATGAGGAAAGAGGTCCAGGTCGGTCACCCGGCGCTTCATGGAAGGGGGCAAACTCGCTCCAATCTTGCGCAGGAATTCGACTCCTTCAAGAGAATCAATAACTAGCTTGGGGATCGAGTAGCGAGGCATGATCTCGGTGTCCTCCATCCACCGCGGAGGCCCGGGGAAAACGGTCTCGTCGGACTGATAAAGTTCGGTTCGACCCGGTAGCAAACGGACCGAATGAGAAACCTTTTCGCCACTTTGGGTCACCAACTGCAGGGCAAATGAATTGGGATCCATAGGATCGTCATCACAGAGCCAGCGAAGAGGTTCGTCGACCACGCGAAACGGCCTTTCATCGAGATTCACCATGTAGCCTTTTAACTCTTTTTGGTGAAAGAGAAGATTCATGAAGCAGCACAGCTTTTTCATCTTCCAGATCGAGATAAAGCTCACCAGTCTTTTCGCTGTAGCGCAAAAAGTGTTCCCAAAGGATTTGGCTCGCGGCATCCATCCGCAAGGCTGAAGCATCAAACAACTTCAAGATGCGTTCGATTTCCCCCTTTTCTCGTAGAGACACCCACTCTTCTTCGTATTCCTCTCGTGCCTCGACACGGGCTTCGTTGATCGTGGAAATCAGGCGAAACTCAATTTTGTGCGGAATTTCCTGGGGTGGCCGTTCATTGACACTTTCAATCCTGTCATACCAAGCTGCAACTTCCCTCTCCTGCTCCCAATCGCGCATTCGACGTTGAACATTTTCGAGGTCGGTGACCGCATCCATGAATTCAGGATATCGAAGATTTTTCTTATCGAAGGCATAGCCTAAATAGTTCCAGAACTCTAAAATATCGCCCGGAGGAACCGGCCAGAGTTCCAGAGGCTCGTAACTCGCGATTTCCCAGCGAGGATTCAAGCGAACCATATCATGATCATGGATCTCTCCCTCAATCACATATCTTCGATAGCGCTTTTCGACCCGAAAGACAAAATCCGCCTCTTTATCATCAAGCTCACGGTCGAGCTTTTCCTCGATAAGATCGACGATCGGCGTATCATCAAACTCATTAGGCGACTCCGGTAGATCTTCCCCTCGGTGAAGGCGCTCAAGCATAGCAGCGAACATCACTGCTCCTGATGTTTCCTCGTCCTCGGTAGAGCAACTGCCAAACCAACGATTACCTTGGAGTCTCAGTGTAGTACGATGCACCCCACCGTTATTCTCAACCCGCCCCTGAATAAAGAGGTGATTTCCAAAAATCTGCGTCACCGCTCCTTCTTCCTGAAGATGCTCCCCGCGCTTACGGGCAGCCTCAGGGAAACTATTGAGAAAATTCAACGTCGCCCGGTCCGGGTTGAGTGCGGTCATGTTACTAGCCATTTTTATTTTCTTAGTGCGTGAAAGAAAACCGTAGCCAAGCACCCCAAAGAGGCAGCTAGCGACGGCGAGGACTTGAGACTAAACCCAAGTAGTGAAAATAAGCAACAGAAAGCGTAATTGAATTCGTCGAAGAAATAGGAGCCAACTGAAAGAACGTTGATTCTATCGCTGTTAGAACCACCATCCTTCAGAGTTTTGCCTTATCGAATCACTCCCCGCAACACCCTGATCGCCAGTTCCTGGCTGATTACGCTCGCAATTGGCCTACTTGTTGGGCGGAAAAGCGTATCAAATCCTGACTTCACTGATGGGACTGGAATCTCACTCCCAGCCAAGCCTCCCCACGATTCCCGCTCGCTCGATTCACCGTCTTATATTGCTGACGCTAAAAAGATAGGACGAAGGAAAATCACGGAAGGTTCGATATCTACGGCCAATGAGGAAGCCATCCATCAAACCATGATCGAGCTCTCCGATGTTCTTAATATCGGGAATCGCATCGAACGTACCCGCCAAATGATCAGTTTTATTGATCGTATCGATAACAGTGAACTAGCCGATATTGTCGAAAATTTTAGCGAATCCGGGTGGGTTGACTATAATCGGAGCGAGTTCTCCATGCTAATCTCCGCCTGGATGGACCGAGATCCTTTCACAGCAATCGCCTTTCTCGATGAAAACGAAACTGACGGTTGGACCCGAAAAACCGCAATCTCGGCTTGGGCGGCCGATAGCCCCGAGGAAGCTGCAAATGCCATTCGAGGCCTTGAAGACAGCGGCGAAGTCAATGACTGGGTGGTTGGCCTGATCGAAGGAATGGCACGAAATGATCCTGAAGGCGCACTCCGGGCACTCAAGGACATCGAAGACCGCAACACCAGAAACCAAGCAATCCGCGAAATCCTTCCCGAGGTAGTGATCCGAGGTGTCGAATTTGCCGGTAAATGGATCGAACAAATCCAAGACCCAAAACTCCAGCGGGATACCGCCAAACGACTCGCCAGCTCGCTAGCCCGCCGAGATCCAGCATCTGCTTCTGATTGGATCCGTAACATGACCACGGTTGCCACTCGGCGCGATGCCTCCGAAGTTGTCTCGGAAATATACGCACAGCAGGACCTTGATGGCGCCAAATTATGGGCCGAAAGCCTCCCACAAGAAACCATGACGGAGGCAGCCCAAGGAGTTGCTAAATACCTCGCCCGCAAAGATCCGGAGGAAGCTGCAACCTGGCTTCGGGGTCTAGGTAACGATCCCGACCTTGATGGCGCCCGCATTCGTTTTTTACAAGAAACAGGCCAGAAAGACCCGCAAACCGCCCTCGAAAACGTCTCAACCCTTTCGCGCCCCAAAGACCAAGAACGCTACTATCGTGACATTTTAAAACGCTGGCACAAAACCGACGGAAACGCAGCCATTGCCTGGGCTACCCAAAACTCGGATTTCCTGCCGGAGAAGGCGCTAAAAGGAATTCTCCCTAAACCCAAAAAAAAGAGAAAACAAAAAGAATAACAATCGAGGCCCCTCTTTACGCCTAATAAACGAGGGTCCGGGAAACTACGGGATAGGCTAGCAACCGCATCCGCCGCCGCCACCTTCACCACCGCCACCGCCACCACAGCACCCTCCACCGCTTGCTTGAGCAACATCTTCAGGAGTTGGGACGCGCCCCAGCTCCAAAGTCATTCCTACCATGCGGCTCACGCTCGACTGGAGAGCTTCGAAAGTTTGCTGGGCTTGCATGAAGTCGGAAGCGATCGGGTTATCTAAGAGCTCCGTGCGCGCACCTTCGAATTCTGCAATTTCACTATCTGACAATTGAAGGCCTGATTGCTGTTTCTGATTCAAGGCTTGCCCGCTTTCGTGCACCGTTTGGTAGCTCAAGCGAGCTTCGTCATCGCCAAGGAACTTCTCCACCTTCTCAAGAAGTTCGCGATAATCCGAATCACCGGCAATAGTTTCGCAAAGGTCACGGGTTTTTCCCATAACTGATGAGTCGTCCTCTAAAAGATTCATGGTAGGGACATACGCTTCACTGACGCTTGCCGCAACCGTGGATTTATTCTTTATTAATGACCTACCAGACAAACAGATCCGAAAAAAAAGCCGGACCAGCGCCGTTAAAAGTCTAGTATACTTACGACATGACTTCAAAAAAGGGAATTTTTGCCGCGGCCTGGGCCGTCAGTTGCGGAGCCGCCTTTCTCGTCGGGCGAGGATCTGCAGACTCAGCAGAGGCTGCTAATACCTCTGATTCCAAGACAAACTCTGCCTCCTCTGGATCCAGAACTATCTCCCGTAGAGTCAAATCCTCAAGCCCCTCTACAATTGTCGATCGGAACGCTTCAAAAACTACTAGAAGCGCAAGTAAAGAGCAGATTGAAGCGATTCGAGAAGAAGCAAAAGCTCTCAAAAACATGTCAGACCCGATTGCCCGGGCCGAAGAATTTCTCAAATTCGTTAAAAATCTCTCGCCCGACCAATACCTCGCCGCTGTCGATGCCTTCCGTGAGGGTGGGATCGAAAACGAACAATTCGGCGAATACCGCATGCTTCTATCCGCCTGGGCTCAAGTTAGTCCACTTCAAGCCCTCGATTATGCAAAGGAAAAAACCGGGACCAATTTCGCTCGCCAGACCATTGTTTCCGCTTGGGCCAAAAACGATACCGAAGGCGCGGTAGCATGGGCTCGCGAAAACTTCGATAGCGATGCAAAAGGTGCCGATGCCAACCCCTGGATAGTCGGAGTGATCGAAGGAATTTCCTCAATCAACCTAGTTCGCGCCACCGAGTTGCTCGAAGAACTCCCTTTTTCTCGCGGACGCGGCCAGGCGCTTGATGCCGTCTTTGCCGAAGTCACTAGCGGAGGCACCGAAAGCGCCAAGAAATGGATTGCGAGCCTCGGCGATGACAAGCTCAAAGCGGGAGCCGCTAGCCGTCTCGCCGGACAACTCGCTAAAAACGATCCCCGTGCCGCCGCTCAATGGGCCTCCTCGATGGGATCGGAAATTCTAAAGTCCTCCGCAGGGGAAATCATCCAACAATGGGCTGATGAAGATCTTAGCGCCGCACGGGAATGGGTCGAGGGGCAGCCCGAGGAAATTGTAGCGTCCGCCGGCCCTGCTCTTGTTCGTGAAATAATCGAAAATGAGGATGTCGTTGCTGCCTCAGATTGGCTCGCAAACTACGAAGGGAATCCCGCCTTCGACGAAAGCGTTCGCTCTCTTGTTTGGACCTCTGTGGGCGAAGAACCGGCCTTTGCTGCTGACTGGATCATGAGACTCTCCAGCGAAGATGATCAGCGCAGCACCTTCCACCGGATGATTGGAAGATGGATGAGCAAGGACGAAGCCGGAGTTGTCGACTACGTAAATAATAATCCCGTTCCAGAAGGAATAAAGCAACGGGTCGAAATGACCCTTAAAAGAAATCAAAACCAGAAGTAATTTTTAACCATGAAGTCCTCATACAACATCACCACTTTTCTGATCGCAGCATTGCTTCTTGCCTCGTGTAAACCCAAGATTGTCGAGGTCAAACCCGACGAGCCGACTGATCCCAAAAAGCACGAAACAATCACTCTTGGTGGTGGTTGCTATTGGTGCGTGGAGGCAGTATTCCAGCAACTTGACGGAGTAATATCAGCCACTTCTGGATTCATGGGAGGCCATATTCCCAACCCCACCTCCGAAGAAATCTACTCACTAAAGTCCGAACATATCGAAGTTGTTCAAGTTGTCTTTGATCCGCAAATAATTTCCACTCAGGAAATTCTGAAATGGTTCTGGAAGGCTCACAACCCCACCGACCCGGATGGGCAAGGAGTCGATAAAGGATCAATTTACATGAGCCACATCTTCGCCCATTCGCCAAAGCAGCGCCAAGTCGCAGAATCCTCGAAAAAGGAAGCCCAAGCAGACTTCGAAAAGCCAATCGTCACCACAATCCGAGACGCCGAGGAATTCTACGCTGCAAAAGACGAGGATCAAAATTACTACTTCCGCAAGAAGGGAGAAAATTCTTACTGCCCGCAACAAATTACACCCAAGCTAAAAAAACTGGGACTCAATTACTAGAAGCCCAATTTTAATATTAGGGAATCATTCTTACTCAGTGTCGACCTGAGCAAGATCCTCCGACTCGATGGCTTGAATCAGGTCTTGTAGCACCTGCAGACCTTCCCGTTGTACGGCATCGATTCCATTAGGCCATTTTAAGGCCTCCTCGAGATCAGCAATTTCATCGGCTGTGCGCCTAATATAACCGTCAGTCTCTTCCCTTGAATCAACTGAGGGAAGCTTACCAGCATTGACATCATCTAAGGTAAGCCGGGAAATCTTGAGTTCCTTTTGGTCCCTTTTTTTGATTGCTGCGAAATGCTTGCTACGCTCCTGAATCAGCAGCGCACGACGGTTTTCCTCTTCTCTTAAATCAGCCAACCGCTTATTCAGATTAAGTGAAACTGTGTTTTCTTTGAGTCCCTTCTTGGCTCTTTGGATTTCAGAAGCCAGGCCCTTGTAATACGGTTCGGCATCCACTCGTTCACGACTCTTCTCAATAAGTTCCGAAATAAACAGCTCATTACGCTCAAGCGGCGTGAATTCCGGGCTTCGGCGTATCACGTCGTGTGGGAGAGCATACTTCTTAAATCCTTCTCCGTTTTCGTAAGCATCACTCAGGCCGGGTAAAATTAGATCTGGAACTACTCCCTTAATTTGAACGGAGCTTCCAGAAACCCGATAATATTTTTGGAAAGTCAGCTTCAGCCATCCCGCGTCCTCGCGATCTGCAAGGATAGGCATGTATTCAGAAATATCCATCATCTTCTGGACGGTTCCTTTACCGTATGTTGAAGAAGCCCCGACGACAACTGCCCGATTATAATCCTGAAGTGCGCCCGCCAGAATCTCGGTTGCAGAAGCGCTGTTTCTATTGACTAAAACTATCATTGGTCCGTCATACAAAGGTTTACGGTGGAGAGAGTTTAGGGCGCGAATTTGACCACTTTTTGAACGAACCTGCACCACCGGACCGCGTCCCGTAAAGAATCCAGTAAGACGCTGTACCTCTGGTAACGACCCCCCGGTATTATCCCGTAAATCAAGAGCGAGTCCATCGACCTGTTCCTTCTTCAGGCGCCCCAACAAACGCTCGACATCAACGGAAACCCGACTACCTGAATTCTCAAAATTAAAGTAGAATGATGGGATCGTCATGACAGCCAGACGCAGTGATTTTTTGTCCTGCCGGTAGTCGTAAATTCGAGCCGTCGCTAGTTCGTCTTTCATCTTTACGACCCCACGTGGAATAGCAATATCGGTGACCCGATCGTCCCCATTCACTTCGCGTCTGACACGGAGGCCAACCAACGCATCCTTTTCTCCCAAAATATCCTCAATGACCCTGTCGAGTGATTTGAAAAGAACACTCTTCCATTCACCATCATTTTTTGCCGAAACTGCAGTAATTCGATCACCAAGTTTCAGCTCTCCCTGGCGATCAGCCGGCCCTCCGTTCACAATCCCCTTGATTTCGATCTCACCATTATCGTTGCTATGAAGTCTTGCGCCAATCCCGACCAACTCGTTGCTGACATCAATCTTAAACTGCGACATTTCATTCGCACTAAAGTATTCGCTGTGCGGATCATAAGCCTTCGTCACCGCCGAGAAAAAGTAGTTTGCGACATCTTCTTCTTCCAGTTCCTCTATCGATGTGAGTAATCTATCAAACTTGAGTTCAACCGCTTTCTTGGTTGAAGGTTTTCTTCGAAATGGATCTGGCTTCCCGGCTTCAATCGCTCGGGCTTTGAGCCGGACTCGACGAACCATTTCAGAAAGCAATAAATTCTCCAGATTATCACTCCAGATTTTTTGAAGCTCTAAATCATCGACCGGCCAAGAAGCCCTACTCCGATCGACCATCACAACTCTCTCTCCTTCGAAGGGAAATTCTTTGACCGCAAGAAGATTTTTCACATAAGCCACCCGGGCCATCACCCGTCCTCGGTGAATTTGATGAATGCTATTCGCCACCGGCATGATGGATTTAGTGCTAATCCGATCATGAAGAACGCGCTCATAGCGTCGCTTCATCTCGGTCACTTCACGATTTAAAAAGTAGACCCTGCTTCCATCGAGCGAATCCAAATATCGCTCGAGAAATCGACGACTTAGATTCTCGTTAAATGCAAGGCGGGCGTAATGACCATTCTGAAGCATCCTCGCTAACTCCCGCCCCACGAGCTCAAAATCAGCGCCATGGGCTGGAGCCGGCGAAAAAAAACCAATGGTAAATATGACCACAGTCGTAAGTTTACGAAAATTGAACATGGGGGGCTGTAGGAACCTCAATTTAGAAAGGCAAACCAACTGATACACGGAGAAGCGAATCCAGCAGATCGGATAATACCATATCTTAAAGTGACATGGTTTGATAATACGGTCAGTATTTAAACAATCTTTAAATTATGTTTGAACAACTCCCTTCAGCCTTCCAACACGAGGGCCATCTTTCCCGACGACTTTTTCTCACCTACACCGCTTCCCTCTCCGCAATCCCCCTTCTCAGTAAGGCCGGCGGCACTCCCAAAAAAGTCAGTTTTTCTTCCAACCCCTTTTCCATGGGAGTTGCCTCTGGCGACCCTGATTATAAAAGTGTTATTCTTTGGACCCGCCTTGGACCCAAACCACTCGAGCCCGGGGGAGGAATGCCAAACCATCCTGTCGAAGTTCGCTGGGAAGTCGCGACCGACGACTCTTTCAACAAAATAATTACCTCTGGCAACACTACCGCGACTTCTGCACTCGGTTTTTCAGTCCATATCGAGGCTCAAGGCCTCAAGCCGGACCACTGGTATTACTACCGTTTTCAGTCAGGTGATGCCACAAGCCCAATCGGTCGGACACGAACCATGCCAGCCCCGGATGCAAACCCCGAAAAACTTCGTTTCGCTGTCACCTCGTGCCAACATTGGGAGCAAGGTCTTTTTACTGCTTACCAGCAAATGGCTCAAGACCAACCCGACCTTGTCTTTCACCTTGGCGATTACATTTATGAATACGCCAGTGGCCGAGGTGGTAAAGTCCGGCGCCATCTTGGCCCCGAGATCGAAACACTAGAACAATATCGCTTACGTTACAGCCAATACAAAACAGATCCTGATCTTCAGGCCATGCACGCTGCCTGCCCGTGGTTCCTTACTTGGGACGACCACGAGGTCGACAACAATTACAGTAATGACATTTCCGAACAATCCGGCGTAACACCAGCCCAACTACTTCTCCGCCGAGCCAACGCCTATCAGGCCTATTACGAAATGATGCCACTCCGTTCAACCTCGCTTCCCAAGGGACCAAACATGCAACTTTACCGCAAAGGTAAGTTCGGAAATCTGGCCGAACTCTTCGTCCTAGATACCCGACAATACCGGACCAACCAGCCCAACAACGACGGTAAGGATCCTTTAAACGAAGCTGCCCTAAATCCGCGCAACACTTTGCTCGGTAGGGAACAACAAAAATGGCTCTTTGATTCGCTCAAGTTATCTAGTGCCACATGGAATATACTCGCCCAACAAGTTATGATGGCTTTGGTCAATCGCAATACGACGGGAGAAGCTGCCTATTCAATGGATCAATGGCCAGGTTACGCCGCCGAACGCCAAAAACTTCTCGAACACATCCGAGATCACAAGATCTCGAATGCTGTCGTACTAACCGGTGATATTCACTCGCACTGGGCTAATGAATTACGAATCGATGATCTCAAAGCTGATCTTCCAACAGTTGCTACCGAGTTTGTTGCAACCTCACTCGCCAGCGGCGGCAATGGCAATCCAAGAATCAATGCCCTCGAGACCCTTCAGGCTAAAAACCCCTGTAACAAATTCCACAACCGTGAGCGTGGTTATATCCTGTGTGACGTCACTCCAAAAACCTACACCGCTAATTTTAAAACAATCACTGATGTCTTAAAACCCGGGGGGGTCACAAGCTCTAGAGCCAAGTTCGTCGTCGAAGCTGGCAGGCCCGTAATTTATCCCGCATAAGGACAAAGCAGCTGCCAATTCTCCCCCCTTCGAGTAACGGTAAAAAAGAAACTCAGCAAAACCTAAGTAACTACGAGTTTAAGATTCTCTACTTTTCCCTTAAATGCAGGCTTGACGGTTCCCTGCCTCACACCTAATTTCCCGATCCCGCTGGATCCCGGTGGCTATTTATCATGGAAAAGCATATTCGTGGCGTTAATGTCAAAAGTGGAGAGAGTGTCGATCGCGCACTGAAGCGCTTGAAAACCAAGCTCGATACCGAGGGCATTCTTGAGGAAATGCGCCGTCGCCGCTCCCATGAAAGCAACATCGTCCGCGCAATTCGTAAGGCCCGCACTGCTCCCAAGCGTAACAAGGTTCGTTGGAAATTCCAAAGTGAGTCTCAGGTTGCCACAGCCGAGGCAACTAAAGCTGCCCGGAACGAAAAATAAAAATTTCTGATACAAAATAAGCTCCAACCAACTACCGCCTCGTAGGATTTTTCCTCCGAGGCGTTTTTTTATTCAATTTTCAAAAGCTTACTTACAACAACAAACTGAAAAACTCCACTTGCAGGGCCATCTTGGTGCGTTAACCTAGTAATGAAATGAACGCAACAATTAGATTTGGCATGATGTGTGCCTTCGGAGCAATAGCCCCGGTAGCGAATGCTGCCCCGGCTGATGCTGAAGACGTCGCTGCATCGACCATCGGCGGATACACCGTATCCTTCAGCGGTGGTGGGTGAAGTGCTGCAAAAAAGGCCCGTGTGGCCTTGAGTAAAATAGGTGGCGTTGAGAAAGTGATGCTCTCTGGCATGACTGCTTTCGTGACTACCAAAAGCGAAGATGTAAAATTCACCCGCGTCAACGTGGGGAAAGCATTGAAAGCTGGTGGTCTTAAACTCGAGCGCGTCATGCAAAGGAAAATTGCTGCACCAAAGGAAGCTTACGCAATCGCCGTCACCGGTGGCACATGAGCGCAAACCAATGAGAGATTGCGTGCCGATCTCGAAAAATTGGAAGAAGTGAGTGCTGCTTTTGTAAACGCAGGTTCTATTACCCTCCTCATGGCTACTGCCGACTCTTACGATGGGGAAAAAATTGGTGAAATGACCAAGAAACGCAAATCTGTCATCAAAAAGGCAACCAAGTTAGCCAGCAGCCCGCTCTAGCTCTCATCAGATAAAACAATCTCAAACTGAGAAACCCGAGTCGTTGAAACGGCTCGGGTTTTTCTTTATTCAGACATTCAGAAGGCCCTCTAACATTTTTTCGTATTTCTCAGTTTCCATCCCATCAACCTCAACTATGATCCCACCGATATGAGCATCCAAATTGGCGATCATGCCCCTGATTTCTCCCTCGTCGGACTCGGCGAAGGTGGTCCCGAAGTTGTCACTCTCTCCAAAATAACCGGTGAGCAGAACATCCTAATCCTTTTTGTCCCCATGGCCTTCACCGGTGTCTGCACGCAAGAGTTTTGTGACATCTCCGCTGGTCTTGGAGCTTACTCTGATCTGAACTGCAAAGTCCTCGGAATCTCCGGTGATAATCCATTTGCCCAAGCAGCATGGGCCGAAAAGGAAGGCATTAGTCTCCAGCTCCTATCCGACTACGATCATAAAGCTACGGAAGCCTATGGTATCGCCTATGATCAATTTCTCCCCGAGAAGAACCTCATCATGGGAGGAGTTCCTAAACGCTCCGCTTTCCTCATCGATAAATCCGGTATCGTCCAATACGCCCAAGTCAACGACAGCCCTGGCGACCTTCCTGATTTCGAAGCGATCAAAGCCAGACTCGGCGAGCTTTCCTAAGTCATTTTCCCAAAACCTTGACCCGCCCTCCCCTTCCGGAGTGGCGGGCTTTTTTCACCTCACACATCAGCTGACCACGATCAACTGCACTCCAAAGAAATCACTCATCACTTTTTGGTAGGTTTTCTTTTTAAAATCGGGCAGCCACGCCAACTCAAAATCATTAGGCCGAATCCACTTCGCCGAACGAAACTCGCGGGGCTCTTGCATTAAATTCACCTTGGTCACCCCTTCATTAATCTGGCAAAGGAAGTAAGTTTGCTCCTGACCCACAAAACCGGCTTTGTAAGGAGGCTTGTTGTTCTGTGCTTCAGGAGGGAAGTCATATCGATAAACACCCTTCGAACTTTCGATTTTGTAGTCTTTTGGCTTAAGACCAATCTCTTCCTCTATCTCCCTCAAGATTGCTGCTTCCAGCGATTCACCCTCGTCAACTCCTCCCTGTGGAAATTGCCAAGCACCGGGGTTCAGTAATCTCTCACAGACAAGAAGGTAACCATCCTTGTTGATTATCAAAGCCGCAACATTCGATCGATATTCCCCCATACCATGAGAGTAATGAAACGGAGGCCAATTTCAATCCGTAGCGATCTTGAAATTCAGACTTTGACGTCTGACCAGGATCAAATAATATTTATGACCAAATGAAACCTATCCCATTTCTACTCACCTATCTACTTTCAGCGCTTTTTATTACCGCTCAAACCGCTTCTCCTAGCGGTGGTCAACAGAACTCGACTAACCAACAACAAGAGCAGAATGAACAAGATGAAAAGGACGAGAAGACGCTTGAAGGGGTTAATGACGACGAAAACCAAAAGCGCCGTTGGGAATGCAGTCTTCCTGGTGGCGAATATTCTGTAAATCTTGGTGCAATCACCTCAGTCAGCAAACATTCCTACGTTCTTGACGGCACCCTCCTTGTCACCGAGGCCACAGTAGACACTACGGGCACAGCCCTTGCCCGCTTTTACTACATTGAACCTATTACAAAAGACACCACTTTTAACGCTCTCGCCCGAATTCAAAAGCGGGCCGAACAACTTCGCAATCGTGGACAGAGCCGAACCGGAACCAAAGCTGATGAAATGGCGCAGAAAAGCTACCCAACGACAACACACGCTCGCACCATCGAGTTTCGTATCATGAACGAAGTCGAGCTCAATGCTCTTTACGGATCTCTTTATCAGGCCTGGACCAGCGGAAAAGGACGTACCTTTCGCATCCAATAAAACCAAAAATACTATTACTAAAATTGAAATATTACCACTTGCGGATTTGTCTCATTCACACATCTTATAATTGCATATGAAAAAAGTTACTTCCAAGCTCTTTGCCGCAGCTCTCGTTCTCTCCCCAGCGACTGTTTTTGCACAACCCGAAAATGACAACACCGAAAAGAAGGTTGATCAAGAAGTCGTGGTGGAAGCAAACGATCAGATGCAGTTCAACAAAAAAGCTTTTGAAATCAAAGCTGGCGATACCGTCAAAATAACTCTTAAACACGTTGGGAAACTTCCCAAAATTGCGATGGGGCATAATCTCGTCATCCTTCAAAAAGGAACCAACCTAGCGGGTTGGGCAAGCAAAGCGATGACTGCGGCCGCCACTAACTACATTCCAGTCGACGAGGCCTCTAAGAAAGCCGTCATTGCCAAAACCAAGGTTCTGGGCGGTGGTGAGTCTGACTCGGTCACGTTCAGCATTAAAGAGGCCGGGGAGTATCAGTATCTTTGTAGCTTTCCCGGACACTTCGCTCTGATGCAGGGTAAGATCACTGTTAAGTAATTTTCCTAGCTGGCCCTACCCTCTAGAACGCGGTGCTCCTCAGGGAACCGCGTTTTTTAGCGCCTTCCCTCAAAGGCCCGCGAGAGCGTTAACTCATCTGCAAACTCTAATCCTCCTCCGGCTGGAAGACCTTGGGCGAGACGCGTCACCTGGCATCCCGTACTTTCGAGCACTTCATACAGATAATTCGCCGTCGCTTCACCTTCAACATCAGAACTAGTTGCCAAAATGACTTCGCTTCCCGGGTTTTCACGAACTCGGCGTATCAATCCGCCGATACGGAGATCTTCGGGACGCACATCATCAAGAGGCGAAAGCTTTCCCCCTAGGCAATGATAGAGTCCTCGGAAAACTCCTGACCGCTCAATCGGTAAAATGTCGGTGGGTTGCTCCACCACACAGAGCAGCTGAGTATCTCTTCCTTGTTTACTACAAACGGCGCAACCAGATTGACCCGTAAAAAAACCACAAGTTGCACAAGCCTTAACAACCTCGTAGCAATCCTTGAGAGCACTCGAGAGATCCATCGGCGCCGCTTTAGGATTTTGTAAAAGATACACGGCAATTCGTTCGGCGCTCCTAGGTCCAACTCCCGGCAAACGCTTCAACTCCGCTACCAAAGAGCGGACTTCGAAAGGATACTCAACCTTGGCCATCTGCGCGACTCGAGTGTTGTTTAGTCATATGCTCCCCCTCTTTAAGGCGAATAACATTTTGGGCATCATCTCCCCGCCGACCTTCACAGGGCATTCTATGAGTCTGGGCGTAAACCGTAGCGGAAAACCAAGACCATATAACGGCCAGAATTAGTCCGAATGGTTTCCAAAAATAACCCCATACGGCAAAGACCGGAACCAGGGTAAAACTCAAAAGTGATACCGAAGCGCCCAAAATCAATCTCCGTGCGCTTCCTGGTGTCCCTAGAATCGCGGCAATCAAACCAAAGGACGCAGCGGCAGTGAGAACAATTCCAGTTTTTCCAGGCAGCCCCATCTCGCCCCGAATCTCCAGACCATTTGTGACCCAAAGTCCTCGCACCCATTCATTCAAGCCATCAAAAGCACCCATGGCCTCAGTCGCAGTCCCCAAAAAAAGGGATACAAAGCTAAAAGTGATCAACGGAACTGGAAGATGTCCGGTCGGCTTTTCTGTCTCGCGCGTCAAGGTATGAGCGAAATAGCAGAGAAAGCACCATCGTAAAAGGGTTTTGAACCTCTGATTTCAAGCTGCCCGACTGGGACTTAGAAACTCAAAAGGTTTTCCAAGTCAAAAAACCTACCTCAAATTATCCTTCCCTATGAAAAAGCTGGAAGCTCTTACTCCTCGACTACCCGGTAGAATGACCGCAACTCTGGTGCAGCGATTACTGGTGAGTTGGTCTCGTCACCAAGCGAGGTAATTCCTGTTTCAATTACATCAAAGGTGACAAGATCAAATGAGCGCTCGATCGTATAGCTCTGACCCGGCCTCGAATCGAAAGTCAGCATCACCGTCCCAGCCTCTCGATCCGAGATTAAATTCGTTATGACTAAAGCCGCTTCGGGTCCACCCATAAAGAGGGTGTCACTGTAAACAGTAAGCCCCTTACTCGTGTTGATAGAGCCCGAAGCAAAAGTAATCCCCGTCAACCCTCCATTCATTCCATCACCAGCCATGATTTCACTAGCAACCCCAAACGCGGAACCATTAGTGCCAGTCCAGTCACCACCCAAAGGTTTAAAATCAGACGCAACCAAAGCTCCATCCAAATAGATTGCAATGACCGAGTCACCATTTTCGTCAGCAACATCGTACGTTACGACTACTGAAATCTCTCCACCCGCAAGCTGTCTTTCAGTGAGAGTATGGGCTGCCACTGCGAGCTCAAGTCCTCCACTACCAGAGGCCCGATAAACCAGGTTGTTGCCGGCTTCATAAGTCAGCGAAATCCCAACCGTTGCCCCACCAGTTTCGAAAATCACTTCCCGATCCCCATCAACTTTCTCCTCAAACTCCACGAGCATTTTAAAACTCACATCCAGTGTATCTGCTACACTAAAAAGAGCATCAAACGAACTGCCTGTTCCGAGAGTATTTAAGTTTGCAAGTGGTATCCCCACTTCATCAGCCGGTGGCAGACTATTAAAATCATTGGGGTCTGAACCAATCGACACCTCGAAAAAATCATCAAAGCCATCAAAATCCGAATCGACGATCAAAGGATTACTAGACGGATTGCCATTCACCTCTTCCCCATCCGTTAAACCATCCCCATCCGTATCCGGATTATTTACATCAGTCGGCTCAGCGAGAGAAATCTCAACATCATCATCCAAACCATCTGCATCAGAATCGGCCAAAGTTGGATTGCTTCCGGCAAATAACTCTTCCAGGTTTGTCAACCCGTCGTCGTCATTATTATCCGCTGAGCTCTGTGCTAGATCACCAAAAAATCTGGTTTCCCAGAAGTCCGGAAGCCCATCAAAATCGCTATCACTTTCGGTAATTCTATCGGCAACTTTGAGATAAGCTTCATCTGCTTCTGCTTCAGTTAATGCTCGATCGTAGATTTTAAATAAGCCCACAGAACCCTTGAAGCTTGTGACACCCAGAGGGGCTATTCCTCCCGTTCCGCCCAGCGCGCCATCGGCACCTCCTCCAAATCCGGACCAAGTAAATAGGCTAGCCCGACCATTCGGAACTCCGATTAGAGCTGTCGCACTTGCCGAAATAGCACCACCAGCAGATCCTTTGACATACGCGTTAACAACCTGAGCTTCAGAATCCAGAGTGACTAGGATCTGAACAAAGTCCGTCGGGTTGATCAAAGTTAAAGGAACCTCAAGATCCAGCGTGTTTACATCCCCAGTGCTGTGAAGAAATCGCAGCATAATTGAATTCATCAAAATAGCAGACCCCTCAGACGGACCGCCGGTTTCAAAAATTACCTGATAGTCATCGCTGAGTTCACCGGGCATTACCCAAATTTCGAATGAGGTATCTTGCGTTGGAAAACCAAGCCCCATATCCCCACCGGTATTCGCCGCTAAATTCACGCGATTGATAGCAGCCTTCAAATTATTTGAATCTGAAGTCAAGCCAGTAATCAGCTCGCCACCTGTGATGTCAAAATTTTTACCGCCCACCGAATCCAAGATAGCTCCGCTGGTCTGTCGAGGAAGCGAAGGATCCCAGAGATGAATAATAGCAGCTTCAAGTGAGTCGACCACTATTTCCAACGAGGCATTAACACTGCCGGTTGCATTAGTTGCGGTAAGAGTGAAAATCGTTGTAGCAATTGGCGAAATGGAATCGCTTCCTGTTGTCTGGATTTCGTCATCGAAGAAGGAAAAAGAGGGGAAAATCCCAACAGAATCAGCACCGGACACGTCCCAAGCCAAGGTTGTGGACTCAGTTGGAGCAATGAGCAGTTCGCTCGCGGTAAACGAGTTTATCTGTGGTAGTTCATCGACCACTACGGTCACTTCACTGGAAACTGAAGCAGCTCCTTTTACCGCAGTCAGCGTATAAGTGGTTGATTCAGTTGGAAAAATTGTTGTTTCAGTCAGAAGAGTCAAATCAACTTCGCCAGGATCAAGAGTGAGCGAATCAAAATTTGAAGCAGTCCATGTAAGGGTGCTGGAGGCACCGGCTGAAATTGCAGCAGGAGTCGCAGTCAGATTACTAATCTTGGGACGCTCTGAATCAGATGTAAGCGTGAGAGTCACCGCATCATTATTGCCCGACCCATAATCAACCGCAAAAGTGTAACCTTGCTCATTAGTAAAAGACTCACCCTCCTTAAATTGACCGGAAAATGAGGTGTATCGCATCAAGGTCCATGAATCATTGAGCTCAAAATCTCCACCTAAGTTTATTTTTAAAGTCGCTGCCGCATCGATTGTCAGGTTGAGCCCATTCGTATTAGAGCGCTCTAGAGAACCCACGTCACTACCATCGATCACAAACGAAAGAGTCCCCTCCGCACCAATTGAGCTAGCGTCATTAGAATTAAAAAGGTTACACTTTCCGGCTGGCAGCATCTCAAAAGTTCCATTGTTCACGTTGAGGAATTTGTAGATCTGCATCACACCAGCTACTGAAACAAAGCCTGTTCCACCCAAGAAATCACCAACTGCAAACTGCATCGTCCCACCCTGAGACCGGTAAGTTGCCCCCTCTTCAACCCTAAGCGTCCCAGTTCCTCCATTGACTCCAACAAAGATCCCGTTCCCCCCACCATGAGCACCACTCAAAGTTCCCCCAGTTACGGTAACACTTCCGGAAATGCCGGGCCCAGACCCGATCTCAATCCGAGAAGGATTATCGAGATTAGCATTACCGGTATTCCGGTCAACGACCGCATTAGCATTAATGAAAGCAGTTTGGTTGTCGGGCACGACGGCGCCGGTGTCCCAGTTGGCAGGATCGAGCCAATCACCATCAGTGATAAAAGTGCTCGTCTGAGCGGAGAGTATCCCTGTGCCGAAAGAGAGAATAAGGAAGGCTTTCTTCATCATTGTTTGCAAGTGAGCCTACAGAACATAGCCAATCTTGACCTACGTCAAGATCCCAAACAGAAACGAGGGAAATCCCCCTAACAACTCAGCAGTGGTGAAAGCCTGACTTTTTCCTCACCGAGCAACCGGAACACTCCGACCATCCTCGCGGTATTTTTCTAGGAGCATTTTCAGCTTCTTTACGATGCTCGGATTTTCGACCGATACGTTTCGAGACTCCGCGGGATCTTTTTGCAAATCATAAAGCTGAATTTTAGGGAGATCTTTATAAAGCGCCTTTTGAGCAGGCTTCGGACGACTCCAACCTCCGGAGTGAGGAGCATCGATCAACTTCCAATTACCTTGACGAATCGCAAAGGTCCCATTGATAGAGTGGTGAACAATCGCCTCACGAACCGGCTGCTTACCCGCCCCTATGAGGTTCGACAACATGCTGACCGAATCCTCTCCCGCTTCAGCTGGAAGTTTTTGACCCAAGACTTCCGCCATCGTCGCCAGAAGATCAGTCAAGCAAGTCGGGTCATCGCAACTTGTTCCCGCCTTCACCTTAGCGGGCCACCGCACAATAAAAGGAACCCGATGTCCGCCTTCAAAAATATCTGCTTTATGACCACGATAAATAGAGCTGGGATTGTGACCCTGCTCCTCCAACTCTGCAAAATCCGCTTCGGGTGAACAACCATTATCACTCGTGAAAATGAAGAGCGTGTTCTCATCGACCCCTCCTGCCTTCAAAGCATCGAGTATCTGCTTCACCGTATCGTCGGTCATCGTGACAAAATCTGCATAGGCACTATTCAGCCCACTTTTCCCCTCGAACTCAGGAGTGGGCAACACCGGAGTATGTGGAGAAGGCAGAGCAAGATAGAGGAAGAACGGTTTTTCGTTCTTAACCTGTTCCTTGACATACTTCACCGCTCTACGGGTGAGGTTCGGCAAAACATCCTCGTGTTCAAAGTCCGGCGAGGTTGGTCCCTTACGCCACCAACCATTTTTTGACTCCTTCTTCGACCGCCCAGTCTCTTTTGTAGGGACCGCTGTAGGCATTCCATTTTCAACCCAAACGTAGGGAGCCATATCGAGAGAACCACAATGACCGTAAGAATACTCAAATCCCTTCTCTTTCGGTCCGTTCTCAACCGGCTTGGAGTAATCAACTTTCTCACCATCCATCGCCCAATCCCAGCCAAGATGCCACTTCCCGATAAAAGCAGTATGATACCCCTGATTTTGCAAAAATGACGGCACGGTCATACGGCCATCCTCAATCAGATAGCTGGAATAACCATTCAGCACCCCTTTTTTCATCCGCGAGCGAAAAGCATAGCGCCCAGTCAAAACCCCATAACGAGTCGGCGTGCAAACAGCAGAATTAGAATGTGCGTCGGTAAAAACCATCCCTTCCTTTGCCATTTGATCTGATCCAGGTGTCTTGATTTTCCCTTCCGGATTCATACTCTTGAGATCTCCGTATCCCAAATCATCGGCAAGAATGTATACAAGATTGGGCTTAGCTCGGTCACCGAAAACAATCACCGGAAAAAAGGAGCAAATAAAAAGTAAGAGAGATTTCATAATTTAAAGGGAATAGCGTAAAAAAAACGGCTACCTCACGAGAGGTAGCCGTCTGAAAAAAGTCAGCTTACTAAGCAGGAAGCTTCCATTTATCGCGACAAGGTTGATCGATCAAAGAATTTGCAAGCGCGTGATCGACGAACTGCATCTTCTGAGGATCAAACTTAAGGTTGGTATTTAAGCGATGTGCGATCTTACCGAGATTGATAAGGGTGCAGGAGTTGAAGCCATTTTGCTCGTTGAGCGCAAACTTCTTTTTCTCACGGATCGCCTGGTGGAAATCAGTCACTTGCGGAGCAGGCTCTGGAAGTGATTTCACCTTCTCGGAAAAACCTTTCACATCCGATTTGAAACCCTTGAAGATCTTACCTTCTGGCCCCTCGATAAACGCGGCATCCTTGTCCTTATTCTCGCCATCGAGAATAATGGTCGTTCCATCAGCATATTTATATGTGATACGGCGCCAACTACCTACGGCGTCTATATCCTGAGGATCTGAATCAATTTCAACCGAAACCGGAAGCTCATTGTCTTTCCCTAAAATATACTGAACCGGATCAAGATAGTGCTGACCCATATCACCTAATCCACCACCATCATAATCCCAGTATCCACGGAATGTCCCATGAGTTCGGTGCGCGTTATAAGGACGGTAAGGAGCTGGCCCAAGCCAGAAGTCGTAGTCAAAGTGATCTGGAACCTGCTGGATCGGCAAATTTGTCTTACCAGACCAGTTGAACTTCCAATTGAAACCAGTCACACCCGATAAAGTCACCTTGTATGGACCTTTACCAAGCAGACCACCATCGACCGCTTTTTTCACCTGACGAGCAGTCACGCCAGAACCATAGAAATTCGATTTAAACCGAAACCAAGTGTTGATTCGGAAGGCGACACCGGCTTTCTCGATTTCTTTTTTCATCGCCATTCCCTCACCGATTGTCCGAGACATGGGCTTCTCTCCCCAAATCGCCTTACCGGCCTTTGCAGCCGCAATCGCCATATGCGCGTGCCAATGGGGAGGAGTGCAAGTGTGGATAATGTCCACGTCATCACGAGCGATGACATCACGAAAATCATGATAGCCTTTCACATCCTTATTACCCCCGCCTTGCACCTTCGCCATTTGGCCTTTCAGGCGATTTGAGTCGACATCGCACAGCGCTAAGATTTTTCCGGGCATGCCCAAATGGGAGTTACTGATTCCTCCACATCCAAGAATGGCGCGAGTCAATTGGTTGGAAGGTGCGGTCTGACCATTGAGACCAAGCACACGGCTAGGTACAATCGAGACAGTCGCAAGCGATGCGAGCCCGCCTAGGGCTCTTCGACGAGAGAAATTGTTACTTGATGACGAATTCACGGTAAGTTTTAGTTACGATGCACCATCACAAGATTTGTCAGTTTTGCGCGTATTAGTTAGAATCCTCAAAACCGCTTCGTAAGTCGACGCCCCTTCATGGGAAGGATCGCCCGCCGCGCTTTAGGCACCATCAAAAGACTAATATTCGGTCAAGCCCTCTGCAATACCAGCATTTGCAAAGAGAGATAAAAAAGTAAGGCTCAAAAGGGGGTATTTGAAGGGCGAAAGCATTTTAGTTTCATTTAGAAAATTCGAAAAATAAGTCCTTGGAGTCCGTGTTCTAAACTAGGGGTAATTGCAGGACTCACACACGCTCCCCTTCCTGCCCTTGAAAGGGTAGGACTCACAATCCTAGGTCAATATTAAATATGCCTGCCAAATTAAAAAACTTTATAATCAATGTGGGAATTTAATTGCTCAAACGGAAAGAGGTGATCAGGGTCCGCGTCACCTCCAATCGTTTTAAATAGCATCGAAATGCAACCAATTATCACCCCCCTCTTCGGAGTCATCGGCCTCGTTCTTGCGGCCATCATTTTTTTTGATATCAAGAAGCAGAGTGCCGGCGGCGGAAAAGCCGAGAAAATTGCCGAGAAGATCCATCACGGTGCCATGGTCTTTATGAGCCGTGAGTTCAAACTCATCGCCCTCTTTGCAATCGCTTTGGGTCTTGCTCTTTTCCTTTTCCAAAAGCCCGAATACCGTGGTCCTCAATCGATTGCCTTTTTTATGGGATGCCTCGCTTCATCGGCCGCTGGTTACATCGGAATGAAAACGGCTACCCTCGCCAATGTCCGCACTTGTGTGGCAGCCAACGAAAAAGGACCTGCTCGCGCGCTTAAGATCGCTTTCTCCGGCGGCGCCGTTATGGGGCTCACTGTTGCAGCGATGGGGCTTCTTGGGCTCGGAACCCTCTTTGCCTTCTACTCCGAAAGTGCAGCTCACAAAGATCACCTCCCTGAAATTCTCGAAGGCTTCGCGATGGGCGCTTCTCTAGTCGCCCTCTTTTATCGTGTTGGCGGTGGGATTTTCACCAAAGCTGCCGACGTGGGGACCGACCTCGTTGGTAAGGTCGAAGCCGGAATCCCCGAAGACGACCCCCGCAACCCAGGCGTGATTGCCGATAATGTAGGCGACAACGTTGGTGACGTCGCCGGCATGGGTTCTGACATTTTCGAGTCCTACTGTGGGGCCCAAATCGCAACGGTCGCCATTGCTGCTTCTTCGGGCGCCGCTTACGCAACACAAATTGGGGCTAGCGAATCGATGTTGATACAGCTTCCTCTCATTTTGACCACCGTTGGAATCGTCTGCTCAGTCCTCGGCATACTCATGGTGAATATCAGTGCAGGAAAGAATCCTGCCCTCGCCCTTCGTATTGGCACAATCGGAGCCGCTGCACTTTTCATTATCGCGGCCTTCGGCGTCACCAGTTTCTTCGAGCTCAGCGCAAAACTCGGCATCGCTGTTCTTTGTGGATCTATCGGAGGAGTGATCATTGGCCTCATCACCGAACATTACACCGGCGGCAAACCAGTTCGGACCATCGCATCCCAAGGTGAAACAGGCGTTGCTACTCTTGTGATCTGTGGACTCTCAGTCGGACTTCAATCCGTCGTCCTCCCTATCCTCACCATCGCCGCTACACTTTACGTTTCCTACGAATGTGCCGGTCTTTACGGCGTCGGCCTCGCCGCAATCGGAATGCTCGGAACTGTTGGTATCACGATGGCTATCGATGCTTACGGTCCAATTGCCGACAACGCTGGTGGTATCGCAGAAATGGCCGAGATGGGTGATGAAACCCGTGAAATCACGGACTCCCTTGATGTCGTCGGAAATACCACTGCCGCAATCGGTAAAGGCTTCGCGATCGGTGCAGCTGGCCTCGCAGCCCTCGCGCTCATTACAGCCTTTATTCAAAAAACCGGAATCTCACTTGATCTCGCTTCGCCAGATTCTCTCCGCTACTTCTTCGTCGGACTCCTGATTGGAGGTGCGGTTCCCTTCTACAATGGCTCCCTCACCATGGATGCGGTGGGTAAGGCCGCTGGCAGCATGATCGAAGAAATTCGGCGACAGTTTAAAGCCGAGCCCGGCATACTCAAAGGGACAGTCGAACCAGACAGTAACCGCTGTATCGACATCGCCACCAAGGCTGCCACCAAAAGTATGATCGGGCCTGCCCTTCTCGCAGTTGGGACACCAATCGTAGTTGGGTTTGGGTTCAACTTTATTGGGGCCGAAGGAACTCAAGCTGGAGCCAAAACTCTCGCCGGGTGCCTTATCGGAGCTCTCCTCGGTTGTGTTCTTCTTGCACTTTTCATGTCCAATGCCGGTGGCGCCTGGGATAATGCCAAAAAGCATGTCGAGGACGGCAACAATGGCGGCAAAGGGTCCGACACGCACTCTGCTAGCGTCGTCGGTGACACCGTCGGTGACCCCCTCAAGGACACCTCCGGTCCCTCAATGAACATCCTGATCAACGTTATGGCCATAGTCAGTCTCGTTATAGCGGGACTCCTCTAAAAAAACGCGAGTCCCTGATCACTCCAAATACAAAACGACGTTCGTAAAAACGTCGTTTTTCTTTTCTGCATACTGAGTTACTGTCCTTCGTCCCACCTTTCCACTACTCCATCAGAATCGCTCTATAAAAGATCCCTATAACGAAAAAAATCCCCAAATCTATTTGATAGCATAGCTTGATTTTTGGACTCATAAAATTTCTCCTACTTCTCTATTTCTTCACCCTCACCCTTTTTGGTAAAACCCAAATCTTGCTAAGCGATCATTCCATCACCCCCCAACAACCTCTCGATCTACCAGCTAAAATCAACCTTGGACGACCTCTATTTTTCAGTCACTATTACTCCCATGAAAATCATCGCAACCTTTCTCCTCACCGCGTCAATCCTCCTAGCCGCTCCCGAGATCAAAATCACTCAGACCTTCAAGGCCCAAAACATTAAACTTCCGGTCGCTCTTACCATACCACCCGATGGCACGGAACGCCTCTTCCTTGTCCAGCAGTTTGGAAAAATCACAATCCTACCCAAAGACCGTTCCTCGGACGAGGAAATCACCTTTCTTGACCTAACCGACCGACCACTTATCAAGCAACAATTCGAGGAAGGAATTCTTGGACTCGCGTTCCACCCCGATTATGCCAAAAATCGTAAGTTCTACATCTACTATTCACTTCAAGATCCCAAGCACACCCGCGTCAGCGAGATGCGAACCTTCGCCGATGACCCTGACAGGGCCGACATCTCGTCCGAGCGTGTTTTGTTGGAAATCCCTCAACCCTTCTGGAATCATAACTCCGGAAACATCATCTTTGGCCCTGACGGCTATCTTTACGTCGCAATCGGTGACGGCGGAAAAGCAAACGACCCACAGCGCTTTTCTCAAAACACCTTCGTTTACAACGGCAAGATCCTCCGTATCGACGTGAACACCCGCACCGGTAACCGTCCCTATGGTCTTCCTTCCGACAATCCCTTTCTCAAAAAACCCGGCCATCATCCCGAGATCTTTGCTCTCGGCCTCCGTAATCCTTGGGGCCTCACCTTTCACCCAGATACAAATCAGCTCTGGGCTGCCGACGTTGGCCAAAACGCTTGGGAAGAAATCAATATTATCACCAAAGGAGGGAACTACGGATGGTCCTACCGAGAAGGAGCCCATTCCGCTAATGCACGCACCGATGCTCCATCCAAAGCAACTGAATTCATCGACCCCATCCACGAATATGATCGCAGTAGCGGTCTCTCTATCACCGGAGGAATCCATTATCGTGGCAAAGCGGTTCCTGAACTCCAGGGGAAATATATCTATGGGGACTTTGTTCACGGTAATATTTGGGCTCTTGATTTCCAAAATGGAAGAAAGACCAGTAACACCAAAATCTTTAAACGCACAAAGAGCACCATCAAGCCAACCGCTTTTGTTCAGGATTCCGATGGGGAGCTCCTAATCCTTTCCCACGATCACAAAATTTACACCATATCGCCGAGGAAATGATGCGAGCTTTGTAGCTTCCCCCACCTTTTAAAGGTTAGCCGAGCCACATCTCAACTCCAGTTCACCACTCCGAAAACTCGACAACCGAGTTCACCGCAGAGGAGATCTAGTTTCTCGTCCACCCTAGATAGCTAAGTAAGCCGAGCCTTCGAGTGAGAAGAAGACTTTGATTAGGCTGAAATACCAAGTCACAGAACCTACTTCTTTTCCTTCTGTCCTCTTCGCTGTTCGTAGATCCACTCAAAGACATCTGGATTCGAATAACAAGGAGTCCAAGCATCATGTTTTACCCCAGAGGCCTCGTCATATTCGGTGTATATAATATTACCCTTCTCCTTCTCCAAAGCAGCCACCATTCGACGTGTAAACTCTACACTCACAACCGCGTCTGCTACTCCGTGGTGAGTCCAAATTGGGATGTCTTTAATCACCTTGGCCGTTCCCGGATCGCCTCCCCCACAAACCGGGACCGCTGCCGCAAAAAGATCAGGGGCCTCGGCTAGGGCAGACCAAGTTCCAAATCCTCCCATCGAGAGCCCGGTGATATAGACACGGTCCTCATCGATGGGTAAGTTCTTAATAGCCGCGCGAACGAGCCCAATGACATCGTCAAGATATTCGCCGCGCCAACCTTTCGAATCATCAGGACATTGGGGTGCAAAAATGAAGGAAGGGTTTTTTTCATGGAACCGTCCTTGAGCAAAATCACGAACGATCCCATTGAGCTGCTTCTCGTTATCACTTCCGCCAGACCCCTTTCCGTGCAAAAAAATCAAGAGTGGATGACGTTTCTTCGGGCTCATTCTTTTTTCGCTGTAAAAACGAAACTTGAGGCTCTCGTAGTCCATCTTCTCCCATTCTTCTGTCAAACGGCCTTCGAAAATCCCGCTAGGCTCCTTCTCGCCGGGTCCATCTAAGTCCTCAAGCGTCTCTGCTACCCATTTTCGATCCGACTCTGAGATCTTATCAAGCGACAAAGTAAAACGTTTCCGGTCCGACTTGCGACGAAGGGTCACATTCCTTTCGTTCGCGGTAATAAATTCCGCCTCGAGGGTTCGCCCATCGGCAGCTGTCCAAGTCCGGACTTCTCCGGCCCCGGCAAACGGCCACACAATAGCCAGCATCAAAAAAAGAGCAGGAAACAACCTCAAAAATTTGTTTTGCATTACTGGAGGCTACCCCATGCCCCGCATTTGGCGATTGAGAATTACACTTCTCAGTATCTCCAAGAAGGCTAGATTCAAAAAATTGGAAGGAACCTCCGATTTCCCGAAGAAAAACCTAATCCGTCCAACGACCTCAATAGAGGTAGAAAACCCATCTTCGCGCACTCTTTCGAATAAAATCCTCTCGTCTCACAATCCAATGCGGTCTTCCAATCAATGCGTAATTTTGAATAAAACCCGAATGAATTGGCGTAGAACCTCCGTGTTGATAATTCTTTCTCTTAAGGTAACCCCAACCATGAGTTCTTTCCAAGTCAGCTCTGATCCTAGGAGCATGCTATCCTTTGTCTTTTCTACTCTAATATTTTGAGGGAATATGTTGTTTTTACACAAATCATGGTCGTCCCTGCACAAGAAATGGTTAGGAAAAGACGCTACCATTCCAGTTGTATTTCGAAATCAGTGATCACTCAGCTTCGGCATACTCCTTCAAATCTCTGATTTTACCACGGCTCTACTAAGTTCAATTCAAGAAACAATGACCCGACTTCTCTCGTTCCTCCTCCTCGCCACTTACACTCCTTTTGTGGACGCCGATGACCTGCGTCTCAGACACGACTCGCAAGCTGGCCTCATCTCGGTCCACCGCGGTGACACGAAGATTCTCACCCAAGTCGCTGCCCCTACGACGCGACCCTACCTCCACCCCATCATTGCTCCCGATGGCAAGGGCGCGCTCACCGAATTCAGCCCCGGACACCACAAACATCAAACCGGTCTTTATTGGGGCTTTACTCGTGTGAACGGCCGCGACTACTTCCATAATCTACAAAGCGATTACTGGAAACGTAACTCTGCTAAAATCCTAGAGCAATCCGGCTCCTCTGTTTCTTGGCAAACCTCCTACGACCTCCTCGATGCCAAGGGGCAAGCTGTCCTCACGCAGACCCAAACCTGGATCATGTCCTCCTCAGATGAAGAGCACACCCTCGACCTCACCTGGCAAGGAACAGCAAAGGCCGATGTCACCATCGGCAAATGGAAATACGGCGGGCTCTTTCTTCGCATGCCTTGGCATCGCGATAAAACGAAAGGAGAAGTCGTGAATTCCGCCCTCCAGAAAAACGGCCAGGCCGAAGGCAAACGCGCGGTCTGGGTTGATGTTGGAATGGATATCGAAGGACGGGACGACTGGGGACACATTGCCATTTTTGACCATCCAAAAAACAGTGACTTCCCCCAGCCCTGGCGAGTCGACGGACAACTCGGGATCGGACCCTCCCGCGCAATCCTTGGCAACTGGAAAATCCCAAAAGGTGAGACCGAAACGATTCGTCACCGTTTTATTATTCACACCGGAAAACTTGATCCAAAAGCCCTCACAAAAAAGTGGGAAGACTACAGCAAGATTCCCTACCGCGACGTCACTTTCATCACCACTCCCGCCAAACCTGTCCCCCTCATTGACCTCAATCAAGCGCGCCTCGAAAGCATCGTTGAGATGGATCGTAAGGAAGCTTTTTCCCTCCTCTTCGCCCAACTCGCAGTCACTGATAACCCCGCGATTCAAAAGCCCCTGCTCAATGGAATCCTCCTCGGACTCGACGGCCAACGCAACCTCACTCCGCCCCCCAACTGGTTCCGCCTTCGTGCAAGCCTCCTCGATCAAAAAGATCCTCAACTCACCAAACTCATCGACCGTCTTAGTCAGATCTTCGGTGATCTTTCCGTTAGTCAGGATGCATTAAAACTTGTTTTGAATGGAGATGCGAGTCTCGAAGACCGAAAAGAAGCCCTTTCCGGCTTGGTGGCGATGCGATTCCAGGAGCTTCCCCAAAATCTCAATGCATTGCTGGATAGCCCTTTAAAAGTGGATGCAATTCGTGCTTATTCTCTTTTTAATTATCCTGAAGCTCCCAAGGAACTGATTTCCAAATACGAGAATTTTGATACCGTTGGCAAACGGGCAACCATAGATACTCTCGCTTCCAAGTTATCCTATGCCAAGGCACTACTCGAGGCGTTGCGAGCCGGAAAGATTACCAAAACGGAAATCCCAAATTATAACGCTCGTAATTTACAAAAGATGCTGGGTGGTTCATTCGATGAAGTATACGGGAAAATTCTGGAAATGGGCGAACTCTCCGAAATCAGCAAAAACCCGGTCAACCCGCTACCCGATGGTTTTACGAATGCACGCCGGATCGAGGTGGGTGTGTTAGCGGGTCTTAAATTCAACACTGATCGAATTGAAGCAAAAGCGGGTGAAAAAATTGTTTTTGTTTTTCCCAACGATGATTCCAGTGGCATGACGCACAACCTGGCTATCATCACTCCCGGTTCAAGACAGACAGTACTGGACGCTGCGGTTGCCATGGGAGCGGCAGGCCTCAAGAAAAACTTCATTCCGGAAATCCCCGAGCTACTGGCTTCCACACCCCAGGTTGCGCAGGGTATGAAATACACCCTCTATTTCGCCGTGCCAGAAGAACCTGGGAACTACCACTTTATCTGCACTTATCCCGGTCATGGATTAATTATGCAGGGAATCTTTGCAGTTCAGTAACCCGACCGTAAAAACACACCTATTTAAGAACCTCGAACACATTATCCAGATTATACAAAAGAAACTAATTATTCGATCTACTCGCTTACATACGACACGAAAAACAAGTCCCACTCTCTAGGTAAATGAAAACGCTCACTCTATTTCTCTCCATCTCTGCCTTGGCGATCACCTCATCGCTTGCCCAGAACCGTGGCAAGCAACAAAAATCCAGCGACGCCCCCTTCCTCACACCCAAAGAAGCCGTCGCCAAGATGTCCATCCCGGAGGGATTCGACGTTTCCATTTACACCTCCGAACCACACATCGGCGAACCCATCGCCTTCACTTTCGACGCCAAAGGCCGCGTCTGGGTCGTGGAAAACTACAACTACGTCAACCGGCGCTCCCACAAAAACGAACAACTCAGTCGCATTCAGATTTTTGAAGACACCGACAGCGACGGTGTCTTCGACACCAAGAAGCTCTTCCACGACAAAATCACCTTCGCTTCCGGTATCGCCATCGGACACGGCGGGGTTTACCTTGGAGCTCCGCCTAATCTTGTCTTCATTCCCGACGCCAATGGCGACGACGTCCCCGACGCCGAACCCGAAGTTCTTCTCGACGGATGGGGCATGAAGGACCGCCACGAAACCCTCAACAGTTTCATCTGGGGCCCCGACGGCTGGCTCTACGGTTGCCAAGGCGTTTTCACCCACTCTCTCATCGGAAAACCTGGTGCTCCTAAAGACGACCGCCTCTACCTCGATGCTGGCATCTGGCGCTTCCACCCCGAAACTCGCGATTTCGAAATCTTCGCACGTGGCCTCTCTAATCCGTGGGGCTTCGACTTCAATGATCTCGGCCACGGCTTCGCCACCTGCTGCGTCATCCCCCACCTCTTCCACATCGTCCAAGGTGGCATCTACCACAAACAATCCCGTCCCAACCTCAATCCCTACACTTACGCGCCCATCCAGACGATCCGCGACCACACCCACCTCTCTGCGCACGGCGGAGCCCGCTTCTATTTGGCCGACACCTTCCCCGCCGAATACCACGACCAACTCTTCATGTGCAACATCCACGAGCATGCCGTCCTCGCCGATTACATGGAGCCGAACGGCTCCACCTACATCGGCCGACACGGGAGTGATTTCATGCCCACCAACGATCTCGCCTGGGTCGGCTTCAGTATGGAAATCGGACCTGATGGGGGCATCTATGTTTTAGATTGGCACGACACCGACATCTGCGGAAACGCCATCAACTTCCCAAAGAGTGGGCGCATCTATCGCATCATGCCCAAAGGTGCAGAACGCATCGCTCGCCCGAACATTCCCTCTCTCACCGATCTTGAACTTTGCCAACTTCAGAACCACCCCAATGATTGGTTCGTCCGCCAGGCTCGCACCGAACTCCACCATCGCACCATTTCCGGAAAGCTCGATCGGAAGGCCGTCCATAAAGCTCTCGACGAATTCTTCGAGAGCTCAAAAACCTCCCCCAAACGTCTCCGCGCCCTCTGGGCCCAACACGTCACCAAACGCTTTTCAAAAGACGCCAAAGAGAGGCTCATCCAACTTCTCTCCCACTCCGACGAACACGTCCGCGCCTGGGCCATCCAACTTCTCAGCGAAGACAAAACCCCACCCGCTTCCATCAAGCCCATCTTGGAAAAACTCGCCCAAAGCGACCCCTCTCCCACCGTCCGACTCTACCTCGCGGCCGCGGCGCCTCGACTTCCCCTCGACCATCGCTTCCCCATTCTGAACGCGCTTTCCCAACACGCTGAAGATATCGACGATCCCAAACTTCCCCGCATGATCTGGTTCGCCTTGGAACCTCTCGTCACCGGGCACCCAAAAAAGGCCCTCGCTCTCGCCGCTCAAACAAAAATCCCCTTCCTCACCGAATCCGTTGCCCGTCGTATGATCAGCGGCTCTCCCCAGAGCCACAAAAAACCGCGCCAGAACCTCCGCGCCAAGTGGGCTCAAGCCATCGAAGCAATCGCTCCCGGCTTCAAAGTCGAAAACGTCGGCGAAGGTGGGGTCGTCGCTTTAGAAAGTTTCCGAAACGAGAAGGCGGTCCAAACCCATCCCCTCGATAAGAAAACTCCCTGCTCACTTAAGCGCCAACTCCAAGTTCCCAAAGGCAAATCGACCTTCCTCAAAATTCGCTGTAGCTACCATCCACACGGCGACTGGCAACTCCGCGTTCTCGCAAACAGCAAAGTCCTCCACGACCAAATCGTTTCCTTTAAAACGGTCAAATCGGAGTGGCTCGAACTCAAAGTCGACCTTAGCAAATTCGCGGGCCAAAAAATCGACCTCACCCTCGAAAACCGCCCCAACGACTGGCGTAATGAATTTGGCTTCTGGCACTCAGCGCAAATTATCCACCGCTAAAAAGCCCGGTCGAGGTCCTAATTCTCATCACTACCGGCCTGCGCAAAATGGAAGAAATCTACCCAATTTTAAAAGAAGATGGGTTCACTGCCGGCCGTATTGACCAACGATCTTGGCTATAAATATCTTGAAGATAACGGCCATAAAATTCTCAGGACCTCCAACGTGAAAAATGCCGCGTAAGCAATATTAAAGAAAAACCCGCTTCTAGAAATGCCGCTTACTATAAAACCTGTAACACGATTCTCTCCGGTATTTCATATTGGTCTTATTATTATCCTGACCATGTTTGGGTCGGACAGCACCGCACAGGAAGTTTCGCTCGTGGAACCACCAGAGGCATGGAATGTCAAAACGTTAAAGGGACAAGACGGGCGAGTCTTTTCGCTGTATGGATGTCCGGGAAATTTGGATGAAGTGAAACGACTCATCACACGGATGAAAGAAGTAGGTTTGGGAAACGGCTTTGATCCAGGACCTGCCACGGTAGCGGCGAATGCGGCTTCCTACAAATACTTCGCGAAAATCAACTGGCCGGTCGTCGGGTATCCGCCGTATGGCGGCGAATTTCAAGTAAAGCATGGCCGTTCCCAGCTGACGGACGCGGATGAAGCCATGTTACAGGTGATGGATGACAGCGATACGTTCATGGCGATCCAGTTGGGAGAGTGGGCCTATTACTTTCATAACTTGTCTCTTAACGAAGATTGGCACAGGGCGGTGTTCAAGGATGAGTTCGAGCAATTCAAACATCACATAAAACCTGCAGGATTTGCGGGATACGATGCGAAACCCCGGTCGCGTAAGGAATGCTACGATCAAGTGCGTGACTATTTCCTGACACGAAACCGGGCCATGCGTGGACGCACCATCAGTATTAATGGTCATTCCCATTATGAAGCCTATGTCGGCGAATGGGGAAGCCAGGTGATTGGCCTTGAACTGGGTGAGAACATCGCATTTGCACAATCCAAGATTGCTTTTGCCCGTGGAGCAGCACGCCGATGGGATAAACCATTCTCTATTCAGGTGAGTCCCTGGTTCGCGGGGTCCTGCACGACCAACGGCCCGCTCAGGATGGAAGGTAAATATGCCCGAGGCCTAGATGCCGGACATTCGCTCAGTTTCTATAAACGTCTGTGGTTGCACAGCTGGTTTGCCGGGGCAGCGCTAGTCACACCAGAAAACAGTATCTCCATCTTTTTCGAAAATCGTGATCCGGACTGGACCTTGACGGAGCATGGGCGTGCGGCTGTTGAGACCTTCAAAACGATGCGGACCCATGAGCCAGGCGTGCCATACACTCCGGTAGGGATCGTGCTCGACCATTACAATGGCTACAATCCCTACCAGTCGCGTCCCTGGGGTATCGTTGAAAACACACCCGGCGACGAGGAAACTCATGATCTATTTGAAGCACAATTGTTCGCTGGTTCAGACCATATTCACAAAGCTGCCGATCCGGTTAATCCTGAAAAAAGTTTCCTGCGTCCCACCCCCTACGGCGAAATGTTCGACGTGATTTTGTCGAACGCACGAACGGAGACGCTGGCGTCCTATCCGGTAATATTGTTGGTGGGAGACCACGAATTCGACACGCTCTTTGTCTCTAATCTATTCGAGGCACTTCGCCGAGGAAGTCGGCTACTAATGAACGGACGCCATGCAAACCAACTTGGCGACGATTTCAAACGTCTTCAGGGCACGGGCGATGTGGAAGTGCTTGAGGAGTGGCGAAATCCTATTACCAAAAGATCAGCAGCAATATCAAATGCACGCCTTGCCCAGCTGCGCAACACCCTGTTACCAGTTCGGGTAGAAGGTGATCCGGTGCAATACCAGATCAACCGCACCGCATCCGGCTGGATCGTCGAAATCGTCAATAACGAAGGCGTGATTAAGAAACCTACCGAACCTGCTGTTGTGCAGAAAGACAAGATCGCAAGTGTCATCTTGACACCGCAAATATCAGTTTCCAGCGCCACCTTATTACGTGACGGGAGGAAGTTAAAGGTAAGCCCAAAAATCTCACTTACCATCCCAGCAGGTGAAACCCGTTTTGTAGTCCTACGCTAAACTCTTAATTGAGCGAATACTTCAAGACTATACTTTAAAGCTCTCCCTAACGCCTCACGAAACGAATACAAACAGGCTCTGGAACTTCAATTTCATGGCCGATTGGATCTAAAGAACCAGTGTCTTGATTGATCTTTAATACGACAACATTTCCGGAGCCTTGGTTGCCGGTGATAAGAAACTTGCCGCTGGGATCGATGCCGAAATTTCGCGGGGTCTTTCCCTGCGTGGATTCGCGCTCGATGAAATCAAGCTTCCCGGTTTTCTGGTCAATTGCGAACGCCGCGATTGAGTTATGGCCCCGGTTAGAAACGTAAACCCACTTTCCTGTCGGATGCACCAAACACTCAGCCGTGCTGTTGCCTTTACGCTCCGTCCCCTCCGGCACAGTTAATTCAATTTCCAGGACTGCGAGCGCGCCGGTTTTCGCGTCGTGGCTCAACGCTGCAACTTGGAGCGACATTTCTAAATTTGTGTAGGCCCACTTACCACTTGGGTGAAAAGAGAAGTGTCGCGGCCCGGTGGCATCCGGCAATTTAAGAAATGGCGGAGCATTTGGCGCAATCATTCCGCCAGCTGCGTCGAGCTTGTAAATAAGAACTTTGTCTAAACCCAAATCCGCGACATACGCGCGTTTACCGGTTGGACCGACGTTCACGGAGTGCGCATGCGGCGAGGCCTGACGGGGAAGCTGAGCACCTTGGCCTTCATGCTGGGTAAATCCACCGGCAGCTGGCGAAACGAGCTTTCCATCGGCGGCAATTTGGTAACTTGAGATGCTCCCACCCATGTAGTTGGCAACCAAGAGGCACTTGCCTTGAGGATCAGTTGAAATGTGACAGGGCGCGCCGCCGCCGGAGTTTACTTGGCTGATAAGTGTCAACCCGCCGTCTTTCCCAATCGCGAATGAACTGACACCACCACCCTCTTTGCCTTTGAACTTTCCGTTCTCGGAAACGGCAAAAAGATACTTTTGGTCTGGGCTGACGACGAGGAAAGATGGGTTCTCTAGCTCCGCGGCGAGCACTAGGTCGGACAGTTCACCGGTTTTTTCATCGAGTATTGAACGGTAAATCCCTTTGCTCCCACTACCCGTGTAGGTTCCGAAATAAACGAGCGTTTTGGCAGCAACTGGAACGGTTAGAACCAAGAGGAAAATGAGCTTCTGAAATAGGGCCATGCAAAATGCTGATTTCACAAGCTAAAGAAATCAATGGCCAAAACCAGAAGGTCGTTTTTGATCTCGGGAAGAACGATTCAAATGTGGGTAGCCTTTCAAAGTTATTTAGACTAGACCTAAACTAGATCGGGTAACTCCAACATTATGGAATTTAATGCGAATTACTTGCATTTGTAACAAGTGACCAATAAAGATTGGGGACTCACAGCGGCTTCGTTTGCGTTTCATTCTTCACTATTTTTTGAAGCTCACGGATCCACCCATGTGAATGACTCTTAGGAATCTAATTCATGAACTCCGACTCCGTTCCCATCGTTATCCTTTGCGGCTTCCTCGGCTCAGGTAAGACCACGCTCCTCCGGCGTTGGCGACGCGACGAGAAGCTTAAAGATGCTCCGGTAATCGTACACGACTTGAGTGAATTTGGGCTCGACGCAGAACTGCTCTCGGATGAGAACTCAAAACCTTCTCCTGGCCATCTTGTAGGCGGCGTGGCGGCGTTACATGGAAGGCATGCACGCGAGCAACTTCATGACTCAGCAGGAGAAGCTCTCGAAGAGATCTCTGCGCTTGAGCCTGCCCCTCCTCTCGTTCTCTGCGAGAGTACTGGCGCGGCTCGACCATGGCCCCTAATCAAAGCCCTAACGCAGAATAAAAGATTCTTCCTGCGCCACTTTATCGTCACGGTCGATGCCCTCAATCTTCATCGCGACTTTGAAGATGGCAAAATTCTTACCGGCGTATCCGCGAATTCTCAAGATATCGCGCTGCGCCATGTCGCCGAAGTACTTGCTGAACAAATTGCCTTCGCCAGCGTAATCATTCTTACCAAAATTGATACCGTTCCAGAACCCAACGTAGAGGCTCAAGTTAAAACCCTCCAGGCACTCCAACCACAGGCGACTATTGGACTCTCGGCTCAAGCTGGAATTCTTTTACCGCAACTTGAAGCGACCCCAGCCCCAAAACTCTCAGTCTTAGAAAGTCGAGCCAATGAATCCGGTCTCACGCAGCAATCAGCTACGGTCGACAGCGTGGATGCGATCGTCATTCGCGACCCTCGACCCTTTCATCCAGAGCGTTTATATGAAGCTTGTCGCAGTAAAATGGGGACTGGTCTTTACCGCACCAAAGGATTCCTTTGGCTAGCTTCGCGCCCTCGGGACGTTTTACTTTGGCAACAATCTGGCAGCCAGATTGCGCTTGAACTGACGGGGCTCTGGCGTGCCGAACTTGCTCATAATCGAGATGGAAAACTCTTAGCCGAAGAGATCGAGCACTTGAAAGCATTGCTTAAAACCAAACATCCCCTTTTCGGTGATCGCCACAACGAACTCACTCTCATTGGCCTCAAGGCAGATCGTGAGTCTTTCGCCTCGTCCTTACAGAATGCCTTTTGCACCGACGATGAAATTACGGGCTGGCAAAGAGGTGAGACTTTCTCTGACCCTTGGCCTAGCT
>CASICJ010000053.1 GCA_949373085.1 uncultured Verrucomicrobiales bacterium | reverse complement strand
GAAAATCTCCCTATTCTTTTGGCTGGTGGAGGTTCGGGAACTCTCAAGACCGGACACTACCTGGCCCCTCGTCGCTCGACTTCAATGTCCCGGCTCCATTTGGCAATGTTACAGCGGATGGGAGTTCCGTGCGACCGTTTCGGCGAGGCGGAAATCGCCCTTGAGGGAATTTCCTGAAAGAGTGGCATCCGATCGCTGTTCATGGAACATGAGCGGTCCTTTTTAGGCGAGCCCCCGGGGCGATTCGGTGCGGCTCTGGAAGATTGAGTTCCCACGTGATGTGCGACACGGAAGCTTGGGCTTTGACGTGGCGGGTGAGGATGTTTCGGGACGATGAACCGCTCGCCCAACTGGCATTTTACTGGGAGCGGCAGATTTCAGAGGGTTCGTAATAGATTTTGAGCGTAGGTAACAAGCCGCATTACCAAGATCTTTGTTTTCGGCGTTTTTTGATTGGGGGATCGGTTCCGGCTGTGATGACAAAGGAAAACTGGATTGGAGAGCAATTTGCCCCTATCCGATTCTTTTATAGAATGTCCTTCTTAAGTAGATGGCTACTTTACCACTCCCACTCTGAAAAAGAGGCGTTTTGCCACCGGAGATGGGTTGTCGAAAGGTCCGACGGTTGTGCTTGTTCCGGTCGCCGGGATGCCGTCGATCAATTCATTGCCAAAATCTACAAGGTCGGTCGACGAAAAGACGCTGTAAAATCGTCCCGGAGTGGACGTGAAATTCAAGGTGAAAGTGTCAGCATCTTTGTCATAACTCAGGGCGGTGATTTGCAGAGAACCGGCTCCTAGGGCCGCGTCAGGACCTGCGGCGAAGCTTGCCGCTGCAGCCGCATCGTTCATCGCCCCTTCGTAGATTCGGAACTCATTGAGGTCACCGTGAAAGTAGGCATCCCCGGTCCAGTTTGACCGTCCCAGCCAGTTGTTGACGTCGTTGATGTCTCTTGGGGTGAAGGTGGTGGCTCTGGTTCCCTGCCTTATGCCATCGCGATAAACCGTCAATTGTCCTCCTCCGCTGCCGTCGGAAGTCCAAACACTGGCGAAATGGTATTCCTGGCCAAGGATACTCTCGAGATTGGTGTCGGCCGCTTCCTCGGTGCCATCTACCGGGCCGGTTCCCCCTCCGGGAGCGAGAGTGTCCAGATTTCTGATGGTTGTGCGCTGGGCGTTGGGATTGGTGCCCCTGTTCGGAGCAAAGACGAAGTAGTCCTGCCCCTGGGTGGCTCCGCTCATACCATTGAAGACTTCGCCACCATCAGTGGATCCAAAATCCCAGACACGGCCCCAGTTCTGCACAGAGGTGACGGAATACCACGCTTCAAAAGTGAGGTGATCGAGTGAGGATATCAAGTGATTGGGCAGATCGACGTAGGCGGCGTCCGCAGTCGCTCCATCACCACCGGGAAGGGTGAGGGCGGATCCCGTCCAGAGGCCATTTGCTCCGACGACTGTTCCGTCGGCTCCTCCAATCGAGTCGGTCACGACTGCGCTCTCGTCAGCATTTCCAGCTGCCGCATTGAAGGAGTATCGGTGAAGAAGGTTGGGATTGGTGGCGTCTGCGACCATTGGATCCAGACCTCCGGCAATCTCCGGGCCGTCGGGGATTCCATCGTCATCGCTGTCAGCTTTGAGGGGAAGTGTACCAGTAGTTTTGATTTCCGTTCCATCGGTCAGCCCGTCTCCATCAGAATCTTCGCTGAGGGGATTGGTCATGTGAGTGTTGACTTCGGGGCCATCATTGAGTCCGTCATCGTCGCTGTCGGCGTCATCAGGGACAGTGTTCTTTTGGAATTCTTCGAGGTTGTTGAGCCCATCGGAGTCTTCATCGAGAAGAGCATCGGATGCGTTGTTTGGATCAAGGAAATCGTGGAGATCCTCGTAAGCCGTAGGAATCATGTCGCCATCGGTATCATCGTTTAGATCCACCACGACGTCTGGACCAGCAGACCGTGAGGCTGAGATCTGTTGCTCGGTGAGAGCTTCTTCGTAGATCCGGAATTCATCGTAAGTGGCATCAAGGTTTGCGTCATTGAGCCAGGCCGAGCGTCCCAACCAGGAGTTGACGTCGTTGAGATCGGAGAGATTTGAGTTTACGGAGACACTGTCGGCGAGGAGGACGCCGTCCCTCCAATAGCTGATTTGACTGGTGCCCAGTCCGGTGTCCTTCCACGTGACGGCGTAGTGGATTTGTTCCCCGAAAACGGTCGCAACGTCGGAATCAAAGGTTCCAATGCCACCCCCGCCTGGATCTTCGTTACGAATCTCGATCCGTTGTTGGTTGTAATTGTTTACACGGGATGCGGTCAGAATAAAGTAATCGAGACCAGTAGTCCCACCTCCGTTGGTGTTTCCTGGTCCGGTGATTTTGCCGGAGCCACCGCCCGGTTCGGTGCTGCCGAAGTCAAAAATCCGCCCCCAGGGTCCGGCGTTCCCGTCGATGGTGACCCAACCTTCAATGGTGACCGCGGTTTGGGTGGAGACAAGGTTGTTGGGGAGATCTCCGTAGGCGGCGGTGTCAGAGCTTCCTCCCGGTAGATCGAGTGCCGTGCCGGTAAAAAGAGCTCCTGCACCAAGAACAGTTCCGTGAGAACCGCCGACCGAATCAGTAAGGATTCCACCCGTTGCCTCGCCAGCGGCATTGCTAAAACTATACCGGTGAATGAGCTGCCCTTGCAGCGATGAAATTGACCCCGATAGCAGCAGTAGGAGACCAAGTGATTTGTGTGCTTGAAACTTCACGTTTTGTCGTGTTTGTCAGGATATTGCCAATTCCTTTCCTTACCCTATCTCTAATGAAAGCCGATTACTGGTCGAAAACAAAGTGACTTTTTTCCGGCAGGTTGATCATTGGCCGGGAATTAATGGGAAAGTCGACGTATTTACTGATCATGAATAAAGAGAAGGAAGCTGGATTTATGCGGATGTTCGTTGCGCATGAACCTGAGCTGCGGGCATTTCTGCGCACCCTGCTTCCTTCGTGGGAATTAGTAGATGATGTGCTTCAGGAGGCGAGTGTGGTGATGTGGAATAAGCTGGATCAGCTCGAGAATGAGGAAGGATTTGTTCCTTGGGCGAAAGTGATCGTTCGCTTCAAAGCAATGCATGCGCTTCGCTCGGTGGCACGTGATCGGCTCGTTCTAAGCGAGGAAACAGTGGGACTGTTGGCAGAGGACACACCCGATTCTAATTCTGAAAGGATTCATTTTGAGAGAAGAGCTTTGGATTCATGTTTGCAGAAATTGTCCCTTGAGAATAGACGCCTTGTTCTTATGCCTTATCAAAGGTCAGGTGCTTTGAGTGAGCTAGCTCAACGGACAAACCGCTCGGTCAACAGCCTCTATAAACTTCTCGGGCGACTGCGGGAAAAGCTCCGCCTGTGTGTGGAGCAAGAATTGATTACGAAAGGGGGGGAATCATGAAGGACGAGCATTTTGGAGACCTTTGTAATCGATACTTTCTGAGCACGATTTCCGCGGAGGAAATGGCGGAATTGGATTGCTGTCTCAAAGGGAGTCAGGACCTGCGCGTTAAGTTCGCTGCTGAGGCCCGTCTCGATACCAATTTACGTGACGCCGCTTCCAGCTTTGAGAAGAAGGAGGGGTCGGAAATTTCAACAGTTCCCAGCAGACGGAAATGGCAGTGGGCAATGGGAGCCGCTGCCGCGCTTGTGTTGATCGCGCTTGTTGTTTCTCTCTTTTATCCAGAAGGGAAAACCGAGCGCATTGCGCGTATTGCTGATTTGAATGGAGCGGTCACTTGGATTGCCGATGGAGAACAGACCGAGGGGCGTCTTAAAGTTGGGAATGAACTGACGGGGGGCACTCTCGAAGTGTCCTCTCTTGATTCCTGGGCCGAAATCGTTTTTCGAGATAGTTCGACCGTTTGGGTGTCAGGGCCGGCGGTTGTCACGATCTCGGATGGTGGCGCCGGAAAGATGATTCGTCTTCGTGAGGGTGATTTATTTCTGGATGTTTCACCTCAACCGGAGGGGAAGCCCATGCGGGTTATTACGCCTTCGGCTGAAGCCGTTGTCTTAGGAACGCAGTTTAATGTTTCCGCGAGTTCGTCGTCGACAAGCCTGACTGTTAATGAAGGGACGGTTCAGGTGACAAGGCTCGCTGATGGCAGTGTTCAGGAAGTGGAAGCTGATCATGGGGTAGTGGCAGCGCTGGAGCATGAGAGTCCGTTTCAAGCAAGTCCCCGAGGTGACTCGGTACGGATCTGGAAGAGCGAATATCCACGAGATGTTCGACAAGGAAGCTTGAGATTCGGAGCGGAAGGACATCCCGACGTATTGCGCGCTGAGACCCATCTCTTCAGGGGTGATTATGGCGAGAAGATTGATCCGATTCTGCTACACTCCGCAGTCGTTGGTCCTGCCGCCGGCAAAATGCAGCCTGTGCTACTTTCCAAAGAGGCTCGCTTTCTAATCCAGGGACACCTGGATCAGAGTTTCCAAGTAAGTTTTGGATTTGGAACCCATCATGCACGTGGTGGTCTTTCGGGGAAATTTTCGACCGACCGAAAGATCGAGGTTGAACCGGATACGGACGGATATTTTGAAGTTGAACTCACCCTAGCTGACTTCCGAAGACTGAGGAGTCGGTTCGTCGAGTCTCCCGTGGGCCATGAGCTTGGTTGGTTTTGGGTTCAGACGACCAAGAAAGACGTGGGCCTGAGTGTTTACAGTGTTGAACTATTCTCACCTGAACCGATTTCGAAATAGGATGAAACGATTTTTTTCCAAGCACAGCATTTGGGCGTTGATCACCATCAGCACCTTTGTCTTTGGCAAGCAGTGGTCGGAATCGTCAAGGATTACAGATGGTCGCGCCGAAAGTGGAGTTCTTCAGGAAAGCCCTGAATACCGTGGCACCCCACAGGGATCTTCTTCGGTTTCAGGAAGAAGCGTGGGTTCGGCATCCGTTCGTGACTCTCAGAAGGCGAAGAAAGGGGCTGACAAACCAAGGAGAGACAATCAATTGTCTCAAGATGAGGTTGATTTATTGGTCACAGATTCAATTAAATCTAGAAGTCCGATCGAACGTCGCCAAGCCATGGATCAAATCCTTCAAAAAATGAGGAATTCGGAAATGTCTTTCGAGGATGCGCTGGCAATAGGAGAGGCATTAAAGGAGCAAGGAGCAAATGATGAATGGAAACTTCTCGGCTATGCGATGGGGGTGTATCAATCTGAAGAGGCCATTGCTCATCTCGGCAAAATTCCGGCTGAGGAGCGAGTTGGATTTATCGAAAATATCATTCCAGGACTGGCGAGTGAGAATGCCGAGTTGGCGATTAATCTTTTTGAATCCCTTGAGCCCAATGAGCAGGCAAAAGTTCGTCCAGAGTTCCTAGAAGGGCTTGTGGATAATAATGCAGCTGTCGCAACTGATTATATTTATGATTCGAGTGATCTTGAGAATTACTCCTGGCTCCCGATGGCCGAATTGACTCGTGAGTTGTTGAAAGACAAGGGTTTGCAGCCGGCTTTGGATTGGGCGGATGAGCTGCCGCAGGGGCCGCAGAGAAGAGATGCTTGGAGTGCCGCTTATGCGGTGTGGGCTTCAAAGGATCCGGTTGCAGCGGGAGAATCGGTCAACCAAATACCCGATGGAACAGATCGCAATCTTGCCATCAATGGATTTGTAAGCGCCCACGTTCATCAGGACGGGGAGATGGCCATGACTTGGATTGATGCGATCTCGGAACCAGGCTTACGCGATGCCGTGATGATTCGAGTGGGCAGGCAATACTTTCAGCGAGATCCAGCCGCCGCCACTCGATGGTATAGCTCCAGCGGTGTATCGCCATCTATCTGGGAGCGGGTCACAAACTCAGTAGAACCAAAATGATGATTAAGTCCGTATCTTATTTTTTTGGAAATTGGATTTTCCTCTTAACTGTTTTCACTACCTCTTCTTCAGGACGTTTAAAAGACGTGCAGGGTGCCAAAAACTGGCACCAATGGCGGGGTCCCGAGGCAAACGGTGTTTCTCGGACCGCAACACCTCCGATGACTTGGAGCGAGTCTGAAAATATTAGGTGGAAAGTCCCGATTGATGGACGAGGCGTCTCCAGTCCAATTGTTTGGGAAGACAAGGTCTTCCTTCTTTCTTCAGATGATACCGGAGAGGTTGATTCCTCTTTACCCAAACCGGAGGATCAACCCGAACGGGTTTTTGGGATCAAACATCCCAATACAAAATACAGTTTCATAGTCTTGTGTCTCGACCGGAAAACCGGGAAGGAAATCTGGCGGAGGACTGCGACCGATCTGGTTCCACACGAGGGGCATCACCGTGATAATTCTTATGCTTCAGCATCCCCTTTTACAGATGGCAAACGTCTCTACTGCTGGTTTGGCTCAGCCGGGCTTTACTGTTTTGATTTGGATGGGAACAAACTTTGGAGCAAGGATCTTGGAAGGGCGAAAGTCGGTGCCAGTCTTGGGGAAGGGTGTTCACCCGTCGTTCATGACGGGAAAGTAGTTATCCTCCGGGATAACCAGGGACAGTCGACAATTGAAGTGCTCGATGCCGCGTCTGGTGAGCCTCTCTGGAAAAAAGAGCGGGATGAACCGAATGGGTGGTCGACCCCGCTGATTGTTCCTTACCAGGAAAAAACCCAGGTCATCACATGCGGCGACAATCTTATTCGAAGCTATGACCTCGAAAATGGATCGATCATCTGGCAATGTGGCGGACTTTCGCAAAACACGATTCCTTGCCCCGTCACAGATGGTGAACGGGTTTATTGTATGAGTGGCTATTCGGGGTATTCCCTTTTGGCTCTTCCGCTTTCAGCAAAGGGCGATATCACTGGAAGCGAAGAAATTGTTTGGAGCAAGTCAAAAAACACTCCCTACATTCCATCGCCAATTCTTTACGATGGCATGCTGGGGTTTCTGAAATCCAATCAGAGTCTTTATTCAGTTCTGGATGCCAAAACAGGAAACGAGTTAATCGGGTCGACTCGTCTTCCCTCCATTGCGAATGTTTATTCGTCTCCAGTGGGGGCAGCTGGACGAGTCTATCTTACCGGAAGAAATGGCGTCACGCTTGTTCTTAAACGTGGGAAGGAGTTTGAAGTTCTAGCTACCAATAAGCTGGATGATGAGTTTCGCGCCTCGGCCGCTTTGGTCGGCGAGCAAATGCTCTTACGGGGAAGTCAGTATCTCTACTGTATTGAAGAAGGCGCGACCCCCAACGAGCGGGAAGTCTCTTCCAAGGCTGTAGTCGGCCCAAAAAAGATTTCTTCCGAGGCTAAAGTGGAAGGTAACAAGTCGACGCGCGAATTATTGGAAGAAATTGCGATGCGCGAACTTCCCAAAGACTACCCCGGAGGAAAAGGGCATCAGGCATTTGTCGATAAATGGTTTAAAGCGGCAGGTGCCAAAGGTGCGAAAGTTGGTCAATTGTGGAAAGAACAAGAGCGGTTTTTCCCAAAGATGAAGAATCGCGGGGCGTCCTTTATCAAGATTCTCGATTACGTCCGAACCAAAGGAAATAAGCCAAAAGCGGCAAGACCAACCGGTAATGCTAACCCACATATTAAAAGAAAGGTGAAGGCCGAAATTCGACGTGAGCCGGGCAAGCCCCTCGGCAAGATAGGGGCTCTCTCCGGTCGGATTCAGGACTTGGCAGGCAAGGCAATGAGCGGTGTCATGGTCTCAGTCTTCGACGACAGTCGGCGCCAGAGCACATCAGTCTTTTCCCAGCCTGATGGTAGCTTCCGGATTGAAGGTCTTCACGAGTCTTCCTTTAAGATTCGAGCACGCCTACCTGGTCAGCGGGATGGGTGGCTCGAAAATGTTACGCTTGGGAAAGATTCGGTCGTCATTAAGATGTCGCCGGCCACCGGAGAAGATCTGGAGGCACAACGTCCTGCTAGCGATGCTTTTGGTCAACTGAGCTTCGATAGCCCACGGGACAGGCTGAACTTCAAAATGATGTGTGCCTACTGCCACCAAATCGGGACGGTCGGATTTAGAACCCCAGAACGGCCGGTTGATTGGGAGACGATGATTAGACGTATGGATGGCTTTGGTGGTCTTTATCCCCATACCAAGGAAACAATTATCCAACGTATCATCGACACCTATAAGGACGATGCCGTGAAAAGCTGGCCCGCTTACGTTCCGCCACCAGCCCCGTCTGGAATGGTGACCAAAGCGAAAATCACGGCCTGGGAAATGGGAGAGCCGTACATAGGTTCATTTCACGACCTCGAAGTGGGTGATGATGGCCTCGCCTATGTCGTCCACATTGGAAAGCAATACACCGCGACGCTTGATCCAGAAACCGGGGAGCGGATTTACTACCGTCTCCCCCGAGGATCGCATGGGCCGCACTCTATTGAGCCCGATAATGAAGGTGAGATGTGGTTGACTCTCTGCGTGTCCGGTGAAATGGCGAAGTTTGATCTTAAGACCAAGGAATACACCATTCTATCAAGCGCCGAGGCACCAGCGGAGCGAGGTTCTTGGCCTCACACTTTGCGGATCGATCCAAAAGATCCCGACGGATTTATTTGGTATACCGATGCCGGTCGAAATTCAGTTTTTCGACTTCACCCGAAGACGCTCGAGCGTAAGGAATACCAGCTTCTCAAAGCCGGGCAGGTGAAGGCGGGCGGCAAAGGAGAATCAAAAGGAATCACTCCCTACGGCCTCGATTACTCACCGGTCGATGGCATGATCTGGTACTCCAAACTCAATGGAAACCGTATTGGTCGAATCGATCCGAAAGCTCCTGACGGCGACGTCACCGAGTGGAACCCTCCGTTCCGGGGGCCACGACGTCTTCATGTTGCGCCCGATGGAATGATTTGGGTTCCTGGATTCGGTTCAGGTGTCTTTGGTAAGTTTGATCCCAAAACTGAGAAGTGGACGACCTATCCTTTGCCGGATTACCTGAATCAGATTCCATATGCTCTGAATGTCGCTCCCGATGGCATGGTGTGGATCTGTGGCACGGGGAATGACACGCTTTATCGTTTCAATCCCAAAACCGAATATCTCGTCGAATTCCCATTGCCATTCCGCGTGAGCTACACCCGGGAGATTGAGTTCGATAAAGAAGGCAATGTTTGGACCAGCACCAGCGGCCCGGCTCGGCATATGGAGAATGTCTGTGGCACGGTCATTAAATTGGAGATTCTTGGAGACCTTGATGAAGAGGATGGCGGAACGAAGCTGACCCCGATCAATTTGAGCCTCGCGGAGCAGGGGATTGCATCTGAAGCGGACCGTGCTCAAGTGGCCAAGGCCAAGAAAATGGGAGAAGATGCCACCAAGCTGATCCAATCCGGAAAGTTTGATTCAGCTCCTTTTGAGGCGGTGGATTTGGCCCTGAAACAGAAGGATCTCGATGCTCGCGGATCGGCTCTTTCAGTTGCCTTCGGTCGACTGGGAGTCGGAGTCGGAGGAGTGGAAATCGAGGCGGTTGAGAAGCGCGTCAACTCGATGAACAATTCCAGGGATAAGGACTTTGCGATCAATGGAATGGCTCATGGGTTGGTTTCATCCGATCCGGAGAGAGCTTTAAAATGGGCAAACTCGATTGCAGATGATGGATTTCGAAAGGTCGTGGTGAGAAATGTGAGTCGCCGGATTAAGCCGCAGCCGAACAATTCTAAAAAGCCGGCACAAAAATCGATGGAGGAGAAAACAGGAATTCATCGACTCGACAGCCCGAAGCGTGCGCCCTTCGATGCCTTTGTTTACGTGAATCGAATTCCCGACAAGCTGCGTGAGGGAGAATCACCGAAGGATTTCGCGGGCCGGATCCATGGGCGTTTGGCCAATCAGGAGGGGAGAATTCAGCTGAAGCTTCCACCGGGCTTGGATCTAGCCGCTTATGATGGATTCAAGTCGTTTCTGGGCTCCGAAGGCAATCCGGCGATCTCCAACTGCATGGCTTGTCACAGCGGACCAGAGTTCTTGGCAGGTAAGGGAAGTCTGCGTAATCACAAGAAGACCGACGTTGAGTTGCAGGCCATCATCCGGGGGAAGATGGCCAAAGCTGCTGCTGGCGATCAAGCTTATGCTGGTTTGGAAATTACCGACGCGAAAGTCGCTGGATTGGTTTCGTTTCTGCAATCTTTGAATGACGTGAGCGACAAACGTTTCCGTGATCTGGTGCTCGAATCCAAAGTCACAGACGTGACGAAGGAACAAAAGCCGGCTTCAGTTGACAAGGCGGAGCCATCGCTTAAAGGAACCATTCTCTTTGAAGGGCCGCGACCCAAGCGCGCGCCAGTTCACATGGACGAATCGAGCCGCAAGCTCCACAAGACCCAGCCGCTTGATGAGAGCGTCCTCATTAGCAAATCTGGTCGTCTCGCCAACGTGTTCGTCTACCTGAAGAATCCTCCACCCGGAGAATATAAACCTCCAACGAAGCCTGCCATCCTCGATCAAAAAGGTTCGATTTTCACCCCGCGCGTCCAAGCCGTCCGCGTCGGCCAGCAGCTCATGATGAAAAACGGTGATCCCTTCATTCATAATGTTCGTTCACTTTCGAGGAAGAACCGCCAGTTTAATATCGCCCAACCACAAGGTTCACCCGATCGGGAAAAGACCTTCGACCAAGCCGAAGGTCCAATCATACTCAAATGCGATTTTCATCGATGGATGGAGGCGCATTTGTGGGTCATGGATCATCCCTTCTATGCGGTGACGAACGCGGAAGGGGAGTTTGAGATTCCGAATCTCTCGCCGGGCGACTACGAGATTTCTGCCTGGCATGAGAAGTTGGGCGAGCAGAGCCAGAAAATCACGGTCGGCAAAGACGGAAGTATTTCTAATTTCAAGTTCCGCGCTCGGTTGGAGTGATCATCGTTAAAATTAAAGGCCGACTATCGTTATCCACACTTCGAAGACGCACCAAAGTAAGTAACTTTGTTCTCACAAAATTTTCCGGAAGCGAAATGAAACTTTTTTCGATTAATATCGCAGCAAAGATGAGCCGATTTACCGCTAAACTGCCGATCGTATTTCTCTTCGTTTCGGTATTTTCTTTGAACCAATCTCACGCCGGCGCTACGACCGATAGACCGAACATCCTATTTATCGCAGTCGATGATTTGAACGATTGGGTTGGTTGCCTTGGAGGACATCCCCAGGCTAGGACTCCCAATATCGATCGTCTTGCATCGAAGGGAGTGCTGTTCGAGCAGGCGTATTGTTCGTCGCCTTTATGCAATCCCTCGCGGATGGCGACGATGACGGGATTGCGGGCGTCGACGATTGGAGTCTGGGGCAACGGTGGAACCTATGATCGTGTAGGAGTAGCTTCGTGGTTCCGGGATAAGCCGGAGTTTAGGGATTGGGTAACGATCCCGCAGTACTTTCGCCAGCATGGATATACGGCTGTGACCGGGGGAAAGATTTTCCACCAAGCACACGGTAAGTTTTCCGATCCCTTATCGTGGGATCATCAATATTCGACCAAAACAGGAACGCCTTTTCCTGGAAATGGGCTTCGGCTGCTGCACGGGATGCGCGACAAGTTCACTCTTGATTATTACAAGGATTGGGCGGATTGGATGCCTCTGGCTATTTCCGAAGAAGAAACTGCCGACTGGAAAACGGCCGAGGGCGCGGCTGCGTTCCTGCGGCGCGATCACGAAAAGCCCTTCTTTCTGGCGTGCGGCATCTTTCGTCCGCACCTCCGTTGGTATGCCCCGCAGAAATACTTCGATATGCATCCCTTGGGCGAAATAGAGCTACCGGTCACACTTGAAAACGATTTGAACGACGTTCCGCCAAGGGGGCGTCGACAGACCGGCGGGAGCCAGGCCTTTGGCGTCATCCAAGAGCATGGTGAATGGAAGCATGCGGTTCAGGGCTATCTAGCGTCGTGTTCTTTCGCGGATGCCTGTGTTGGGGTCGTGCTGGATGCCTTGGAGGAAAGTGAACATGCCGATAACACCATCGTGGTTTTTTGGGGAGACCATGGTTTTCATATTGGTGAGAAAAATCGTATTTCCAAACTCACACTGTGGGAGGATGGAGCGAAAACGCCGCTGATCATCTCCTCTCCGGACTCCAGAGCGGTTCAAGACAAGAGATGCAAGCAGCCAGTGAGCTTGGTTGATTTGTATCCCACCCTTGTCGAGCTCTGTGGATTACCTAAGCGGGATGGATTGGATGGACGCAGTCTTGTGCCCTTGCTGCGCCTGCCGGAAAGCGAGTGGGAAACTCCGGCGGTGATTAGTCACCGCGACGATCATGCCGTTCGTTCCAAACAATGGCATTACATCAGTTATGCCGATGGCGGTGAAGAGCTCTACGATGCCGCCAAAGATCCGCACCAGTGGAAAAACCTCGCCAATGATCAGCGGTTTGCCGACGCAAAAAACCAACTCAAGAAATGGCTTCCTCAAAACACCCAACATGTCAAAGCCCCTTCGGTGAAAAAAGATGTTCGAAAGCAACCGAATGTCGTCGTGCTTTTGGCTGATGACCTGGGGTCGAAAGACCTTGGTTGCTATGGAGGGCCGGTGAAGACACCGGTGCTCGATGACTTGGCTGCGAAGGGCGTCAGGTTCACTGACTTTCATGCTGGCGCTGCGATTTGCTCACCTTCGCGGGCGACCTTGCTGACGGGAAGACAACATTTACGAACGGGAATCTATGGTGTCCTGCAGGATCACATGCACGACATGCATCTCCTGAAGCGTGAAGTAACGATCGCCGAGGTGCTCAAGAAGGCCGGATACGGAACGGCCCACTTCGGCAAGTGGCACGTTGGCATGACCTCCGGTGAACGGAAAAAGCCTTCCCTCCAAGATCACGGTTTTGACTACTGGTTTGGCTTATCCAATGGCGCAAATCCCAGTCACAGGAATCCCACGAACTTTATGCGCAACGGCAAGCGAGTCGGGCCGATGAAAGGTTACTCCTGCCAGATCGTCGTCAGTGATGCGATCAACTGGTTGGAAACCAAGGCAAATCCCGATCAGCCGTTCTTTATGAACATCTGGTTTAACGAACCCCATGCCACCCTCGCGGCGCCCGATGAGATCACCTCAAATTATGGAGACCTCAAGGATGAAGCTGCCATCTATTCTGCAACGATCGACAATACCGATCGCGCGATTGGTCGCCTCGTCGCAAAGCTCAAGGAAACAGGCAAGTTGGACAACACGTTAATCATCTATTCCTCCGACCACGGGAGCTACCGGGCCGATCGTAATGGCGGATTAACCGGCAACAAGGGGTCGAATTTTCAAGGCGGTTTGCGTTCGCCCGGCATTTTCTTCTGGCCCGATGGCGTTCGCGGCGGCCGGATTGAAAGCACGCCATCGGGCGCGGTTGATCTGTTGCCTACCATCTGCGGCTTAGCTGGCATTGATAAACCCAAAGGCGTGCACCTCGATGGCTCCGACCTGTCACCTTTACTGATTGAGAAAGGGACCTTTAAGCGCTCTCAACCCATGTTGTGGCTGGCCCCTTCATCGGGCCATCTGGCCACCCTGCGGGAAGGCAATTACACGCTAATGGGTTACCGTGGTTACAAATTACCTGAAAATCAGGTCAGGAAAAACGAGTTGTTGCAGGAGATGGCCAAGTTGGTGGACATCGATCCGTCGACGCCCAACCTAGGCTCCCGCGTCACCAACACCACCTTCTCCAGCCCCGAATACAAGCGACTGAAGAACGAGTTCGTTCGTTTAAGGACCTTCCAGGAAGCGTGGATCCCAATCATCAAAAAAGGTGGTTTCAGTCGATTCGCACTATACGACTTAAAGGCTGATCCGTTGCAAAAGAAGGATATTTCAAAGCAGCGCCCGGAAGTTACCAATCGTCTCAAGAAAAAGCTGCTGACGCTCTACAGGGACGTCATGACCGATGCGCCGGACTGGCCCTCAAAATGAATCATTTTTTAACCATCGCTCTTCTATTTTTTGCCCTGCCAATTTATGGACAGGCGTTCAAGGAGGCATGGGCTCCGTTGGTGGAAGCTTCCTGTATCGATTGCCATGATGCGAATACCGATACGCCGCTCAATCTGGAAAAGATCGGGCATGATCTATCGGATCCCAACACCTTTCGGCAATGGGTGAAAATTTTTGACCAAGTGGATAGTGGCGAGATGCCTCCCAAGAAGAAAAAGCGTCCAGGTCCTACACTAAAGAACAAAGCGCTTACAGCGCTTCATCAACACCTTCGCGATGCAAGTTTAGCGAAGCAGATAAAGGACGGACGAACTCCGGTTCGGCGTCTTACACGGACCGAGTATGAATATACCTTGCATGATCTCTTCGGTATTGGTGGCGAACTTGCTTCGAAGCTACCGCCGGAAAGCACGACCTCCAGATTTGACACGATTGCTTCAAATCAAGGAATTTCGCCGGTTCACATCCGCAGCTATCTTGCGGCGGCAGACCAAGCGATCGACGAGGCCATCGAACTACGACCGAGACCTGATCTCAAGCCACGCCTGATCGATTACCCTAATCATCCCTATCTCCAGATGTGGTTTAAAAGGGAGCTACGACGCGGCGGCAATACTGTGAAGCGAAAAAATGACGCACTCGTGATTTTTGACGACCGCCCGCACACCACTCAGAGCAACAATATGGGTATCCGTTTCAAGGTGCCGGGGCAGTATCGTATCAAAGCAGAAGTGCATGCCTCTCAAGCAAGGACACCCGTTACCTTTTGTATTTACCGGGGGAACGATTTGGGCGGGGTTCGTGAGTTGATCGGCAGCTGGCAACTCAATCCGGGGAAACCAAGGCAGGTTGAAGTCGAACACTACTTTACTCCGGGTGATTACTTCTACCTGGCACCTGCTGATCTCGACTGCGACCCAAATGGTCGAAACGTGTTGGCGGTCGGCGCTAGAGATTATCGTGGCGAAGGAGTCGCGATTCGCCGTCTTACGCTGGAGGGCCCGCTTGAGAAACAATGGCCTCCCGAGCGCACCCGCGACCTCCTCGGCGAAGTTGAGTTTCGAGCTGGTCTGAAAGGTAATTACTCCATCGTAATCGGGAAAAGCTCGATGGAGCAAATTAAAGAGGTAGTGAGCCGGATTGGGCCACGAGCCTTGCGACGTCCGCTCCGGGATACTGAGCCCAAAACTTGGGCGGCGCTTGCGAAACCGGTGCTTGAGAGCGGTCGTGGTTTCGAGGAAGGGCTTCGACTTGTTCTGCGTGCCTTGTTGAGTTCGCCTGATTTTCTCTATCACGAGGCCATACCTGGCCCACTTGACGATTATGCGCTGGCGACGAGACTTTCTTATTTTCTCTGGAAGAGTCTGCCTGATGACCAGCTCTTGTTCCTCGCTGCAGGAGGCCGACTGAACGATCGGGCGGTTCTTAGATCAGAAGTCAATCGCATGCTTGAGGACAAAAAAGCGCAGCGCTTTATCGAAGATTTACTCGATCAATGGCTTGAGCTGAAAGAGATCGATGCCACGACTCCGGATGAGAAACTCTATCCTGAATATGATGATGTTCTTAGGCAGGCTATGCTGGAGGAAACGCGTCGCTTTTTCTCCGAGATGATACAAAGTGATCTTAGCGTGGGTGAATTCATCGATTCGGACTTCACTTTTTTGAATCGTCGTCTCGCTGAGCATTACGGGATTCCTGGTGTTGAGGGACTCGGTTTCAGGAAGGTGACCTTACCTGCGGAAAGTCCCAGAGGTGGTCTCCTTACTCAGGCGAGTATCTTGAAAGTCACTGCCAACGGCACAAACACTTCACCCGTGCCACGTGGGAGCTTTGTCCTCGCAAACCTGCTCGGCACCCCGCCCAGTCCACCACCTCCGGGAGTTGGAGCGGTCGAACCGGACACGCAGGGAGCCACCACGATTCGTGAGGAGCTGGCTGCTCATCGGGAAATGGAAAGCTGTAACCGTTGTCATCGCGAAATTGACCCGCCGGGATTTGCGCTTGAAAGCTTTGATCCCATCGGCGGATTCCGAAGTCGATATCGATCGACAGGGCAGGGCGTCCGGCCTTTGACGAAACTCTTTGGGCGCCCGGTCCGCGAATATCGCCTAGGACTCCCAGTTGATGCCTCCGGGGAAACAAGTGAAGGCGAACCCTTTGCCGGGATCCGGGATTTCAAACGGCTGATGAAGCAAAAGAAAGATCAGCTTGCTCGTCATTTCCTCAATCAATTGATTGCCTACGCTACAGGGGCGGAAGTAGAATTTGCGGATCGTAAAGAGCGCGACCAGATTCTCGAGCAGGCAGGCCGCGATGGATATCGGATCCGCGGGATGATTCATGCCGTAGTGCAGAGCAAGATGTTTCGCAACAAGTGATAAAGCCATGTGTACACGTAATCTTAATCGCAGGACATTCCTCCGGACCTCTGGTGTCTCGTTGGCAATTCCTTGGCTTGAGGTCTTTGGGAAATCTGCTGAGGCACCACCGAAGAGGGCCTTGTTTATTTGCAACACCTTGGGCTTTTATCCACCTGCTTTTTATCCCGCGAATCCAGGAGTAAATTACGAGGCTTCCGACTATCTTTCCATGCTCAAGGAACATCGTGACGATCTGACGGTCTTTTCCGGCTTATCCCATCCGGATCAAGGTGGAGAGCACCAATGCGAGATGACCTGGCTGAGTGCGGCGCGCAATCCCGGACGGGATGGGTTCCAAAACTCGATGTCTATTGATCAATACGCGGCGGGTAAGCTGGGATACACCACTCGCTTTCCTTCTTTGTCTCTGAGTAGTGATGGAGCAATGAGCCAGTCCTACACCGAGAACGGAGTCATGATTCCCGCGATGGACCGGCCTTCCGAAATCTTCTCGAAATTATTTTTGCAGGGGAAGCCGCACCAAGTGGACCGGGAGAAAGAAAAACTGAGAGACGGTCGCAGCATTCTTGATTCACTCGGGGATCAACGTGGTCGTATTCTTCGCAAATCCTCATCCAGTGATCAGGAACGACTTGAAGCTTATTTTGAAGCGGTTCGCGAAGCCGAACGAAATTTGTCGGAAGCCGGAGCGTGGATGGATCGGCCAAAGCCAAATATTAATAGCCCAGCCCCTAAAGACATCGCCGACAAAGCGGATCTTGTCGGGCGCATCGAATTGCTGTTTCAGCTCGTCCCACTGATCATTCAAACCGATTCATCCCGCGTGATCAGCATTGTGATCCAAAATAATCATGGGATTCCCCTCATTAACGGGGTGGCCGCGGAACATCACAACCTTTCTCATCATGGGCGTGATCCAAAGAAAATCGCGCAACTTCTCAAAATAGAGAGCGCGATCATGGGATGTTTTGGCAGGTTGCTCCACCGCATGAAAGAGCATCAGGAGGCAGGCGACCATCTTCTTGATCATACCCTGACGCTTTTTGGAAGTAATCTTGGGAATGCCGCTGCACACGATCCTCGCAACAACCCTATCATTCTAGCAGGGGGAGGGCTGAAGCATGGCGGCTACGTCACGCACAATGGCAGCGACAACACTCCTCTTGGTAATCTTTTCGTCCGAATGCTGCAGGAAATGGGCATGGAAACCGATGCATTTAGTACCAGTTCCGGTGTGCTGCGGTGGTGAACTATTGAAAAGGTGTTCCTTCGAATTCTGGAGTATGCCGCTTAGAAAGAAGCTTCTCAGGTTGAGTGAGATGAGCATCTGCTTTAAGACTGTTGGAAGGAAAGAGGAGAAATGAAAATTAATATGACCTTATACATGCTTCGGTTGGCCGTTTGCTTGGTTTTTTCTGGATGTCTTTCTCAGGCGGTAGCCCAGTATGGCGACTGGAAACACTCAGGCTCGATCTACCTTGTCACGACGTCCGCGGGAGCGAACCTGCCGGCGTCGGCGTTGGAGACGAACTTCCCGCTGCTAGTTCGGCTCAACAAGAACTTTTTCGACTTCAGCCAAGCGAAGCCTCGAGGCGAGGACATCTGCTTCTCTGCTAATGGCAAACCATTGGTCTATCAGATCGAACGGTGGGACGCGGTAGGAGGCAATGCTGACATCTGGGTGAGGATTCCGAAAATCATGGGCAATGACCAACAGGCGATCACAATGCATTGGGGGAATGGCAAGATTCCCAGCGAGAGTAACGGCGATCGTGTGTTCAAGACGACAGAAGGGTTTGCTGGGGTCTGGCATTTGGGCGGCAATCTGGAAGACGCCACTTCCAACAATCTTGACGGCTTCAATAGGCCGGACAAGCCAACCATCAATACCCCTGGAATCATCGGCGATGCCCAGGAGTTCGGCGTTAACAAAATTCTTGCGATTCGCCAACCCGGAGCTAAGCCCGATCGACGTGTGACCTGTATGCCTTCGGGGAACGCAGACCGGACGATGTCGGCCTGGGTAAATCCCAACAGTTTTGAGGGACTCAACTGGGCATCTGCGTCGATTGGAGGATGGGGTGAACCGGAGAGTGGACAGAAGCCGGGCATGGGCTTGTCCTACATGACTATGACGGGAAGAGGTCAGCCCCGCTTTCATCTTTATGGCTTTGATCCTAGATGCGCTAGCTCGTTACCCCGTGGTGAATGGCGGCATATCGCCCTTACCATTTCCGAAAATATGGTACGCTTTTATATCAATGGTATTCTGGAGAAGACGATTAATAACAGCGGCGATCTGGTGGGCAAGCTAGGGACCTTAAAAACCCCGGCCTCAACGCCTGTGGATTTGGGGGATCATGGAAACGGCCGCGGACCTTTCAATGGCGCTCTCGACGAGGTGCGATTCGAGTCGGTGTCGCGCTCAGCGAACTGGCTGAAGCTCTGTTTCGAGAACCAGAAGCCCTTGCAGTCGCTGGTTGGACCAGTGGTTCAGGATGGGGAGGTATTCTCTGTCTCTGAGTCAAGCTTGGTGATGAACGAGGGGGCTTCGATTGCTCTGTCAGCAAAAGCTGGAGGCGCCCGGAAGGTCTACTGGATTTTGCAGGAGGGTGACAAAGAGGAGATCCTTGCCGTCGACCGCTTCAGCCATGCCTTTGAAAGCGGGCGGGTTACCCAAGACAAAACGGTTTCGCTGCAGTTCAGGGCTTTATTCGGATCTGGGATGAGAACTAGGACCATTCCCATAAAGATCCAGGAGAGCATCCCGGATCCGGAATATACGCTTGAGGTCCCTCATTACTGGAATGGTAGGGATGAGTTGGAGATCACGCCTTCGATCACCAACTTGGTAGAGATGAATTCAGAGAGAGCCAACAACCTGAACTACTCTTGGAAGGTTACGGGCATGGCCACGATTAGCAAAGTCGAAGGAGGAAAATTGGTCTTGAAGCGGGCGCAGAACAGCGGCGAGCTGACTGTCGAACTCCAGCTCGATAACGGTGGCACTGTGGTAACGCGATCCGCTAGGATTACTGTTGCCGAACCGAAGCATGATCCTTGGATTGAACGTATTCCGTCCGTCGTCGAGAAGCCAGCGGACAACCAGTTCTACGCTCGGGGCGACAGCAATCAGGGAACCCTCTACTACAGAGGGAAGCTGCTCAAAGCAGCTGACTCAGTTTTCCTGAAACTCTATTCTGGTGACCAGTTGATTGACACGCAACAGCAGAAGATTGGAGTAGGCAAAGATTACGCTTTATCGACAAAATTAGAGGCGGGCCTGATCGCTTATCGCACAGAGTTTGGCATCAAGCGTGGGAGCAGTGAAATCGTTCTGGATAAAGCCAGTAACTTGGTCTGCGGCGATGTCTTTGTTATTCAAGGCCAGTCCAATGCCGAAGCTTGGACAGACAAACGAGTTGTCCATCCTTACCGGAGCCCTTGGCTTCGCAGTTTTGGCACACCGAGCACCAACAAAGATAGAGCCCGCGATGCGATATGGGGTAACGCCTTGTCCTTTAATGGTGGTAAAAACCATCACCATTTTCAGATTGGCTATTGGGGTCTTGAATTGGGAAGGCTGCTCATCCAGAAGCACAAGATCCCGATCTGTATCATCAATGGCGCCCAAGGTGGCACTCGCGTTGACCAACACCAGCGCAACGAGGCTGATCCAACCGATGTAAGCACGATCTATGGCCGACTTTTGTGGCGATTGCAGCAGGCCAGACTGGCGCACGGAGTTCGAGCCATACTATGGCATCAGGGAGAAAATGATCAGGGCGAGTCAGGGAAGACTGGAGAATTTGGGTGGGTGAATTACGAGGACTACTTCATTCGTCTAACGGCGGCTTGGAAGCAGGACTATCCGAATATCAAACACTATTATACTCATCAGATTTGGCCGGGTGCTTGTGGTAGCCGGGCTATTGAGAATGACAGGTTGCGTGAGAGACAGAGGCAATTACCCGAGCAGTTTTCCAACATGAGCGTGATGTCAACATTAGGCATCCGACCGGGAGGTGGTTGTCACCACCCACCGGAAGGTTATATCGCGATGGCATCGCGGCTGTTCCCGCTAGTGAACCAATACAATTACGGGGAGAAACCGGAAAAGTCGATCACCGCACCGATGATCGAGAGCGTCTACTTCACTGATAACAATCAAGACGAGATCACACTGACATTTGATCAGGACGTGAAGTGGGAGGATGAGGTCGCGTGGCGTTTCTATCTCGATGGCTCTCTTGCTGAAGCAATCGCTATCGAAGGGTCCGGAAAAGTCATCAGCGTAAAGTTGGCAGCATCCTCTACCGCAAAGACAATGACCTACATCAAAGGTGGCAAGTGGAAAAAAGAGGAAGCGATCATCCGGGGCTCAAACAAGATCGCCGCGCTGACTTTTTGTGAGGTTCCAATCCGACCAGCGAGGTCACCGGAACAATAAAAAATCCGTTCAGTATTTTTCATTGCGGGGTGCTATTTACCATTTTCGTGGTTTCCCATTCCCTCCCAAACCGCCTAGGTTCTTGTAAAGATTCCATGAAACGACTAATTCCCTTCCTAGTTCTTGTTCTTGCGCTTCCTCTTTCGGCGCGGAAGCCAAACATCATTTATATTCTTGCCGATGACCTGGGCTTTGGAGATCTCGGATGCTACGGGCAAAAAATCATTAAGACTCCCAACATCGACCGCATGGCTAAAGAGGGGATGAAGTTTACCCGCCATTATTCCGGTAGCACGGTCTGCGCTCCGTCAAGAAGCGCTCTGCTTCAGGGGAAGCATACTGGTCATATTTATGTTCGTGGCAATGGGAGCTTACAAATGCGACGCGATCCTCAGGACCCTATTTTTCCGAGAGCCCTCCAGGAAGTTGGTTATCACACAGCTTTAATTGGAAAGTCTGGACTTGGTTGTAATACCGACGACTCGGCGCTCGTGATCGACAAGGGGTTTGACTACTTCTTTGGTTATACCTCACACACGGCGGCTCACTTTTACTATCCCGATTATCTTTGGCGGAATACCGAGAAGGTAAAGTATCCGAAAAATACCCTTCATGAAGGTGATCATTATTCATCGACTGTGGTGACCAAAGAGGCGCTCGACTATATCGAAAAGCAAAAGGCTGGCCCATTCTTTCTTCATCTCGCTCTGCAAGTTCCACACGCAAGCCTCCGCGCCAAGGAAGAGTGGAAGGCGAAGTATCGCCCGATTCTCAAGGAGAAGCTTTTGCCCGCCCGGGATAAGCATCCTCATTATTCCTACGAGCGCGAGCCGAAGACGACCTTTGCCGCCATGATTTCTTATATGGATCACAACGTCGGACTTCTTTTGAAGAAGCTGGAGGACTTGGGTCTTGCCGAGGATACTCTCGTAATTTTCTCGAGCGACAATGGGGCAATGCAGGAAGGTGGCCATCGTCGCGATAGCTTCAACTCCAGTGGCCTGCTCCGCGGCGGGAAGCGTGATCTTTATGAAGGTGGAGTCCGGGTTCCCATGGTCGCTTGGTGGCCCGGGAAGATCAAAGGGGGAGAGATCAGTGATCATCCTTCGGCCTTTTGGGATATTTCTCCCACCGTTCGCGAGCTGTCAGGCGCCGAGGAGCAGACGGATACCGACGGACATTCCTTGGTTCCGACTCTCCTCGGGAAAGGCGAGCAAAAGAAGCATGAGCAACTCTACTGGGAGTTTTTTGAAGGGGGAGGGAAGCGCGCTATTCTCAAGGGTAACTGGAAGTTGATTCTCTATAATACGAATAAGGCCGACAATCCACGTGCCGAGCTTTTCCACATCAAAAATGATCAATCGGAAAAGATCGATCTTTCGAAAAAAAATTCAGGAAAGGTGGCTGAGTTGACGACGCTCATGGATCAGGTTCGCACTCCTTCCGAGCATCCAGGATTCAAGTTGAAGAGCGAACGCTAATCATTGTTTGTTATGCGTGTTCGAGTTTTCATCGTTCTTGCTTGCTCCGCTTTACTCTCATTGGCGGAGCGGCCCATGCTTCCTAAGAAGATTGTCCTGATCATGGCGGACGACATTGGCCTCGAGGGACTGGGCTGTTATGGTGGTTCGGACTACAAGACACCGCGACTCGATCAACTTGCGGCTGAGGGGCTTCGTTTTACTCACGCCTATTCGCAGCCTCTGTGCTCTCCAACTCGTTTGGAGATTATGACGGGCCGGGAGAATCACCGGAACTGGACTTGTTTCGGCATCCTTCCACCGGAAGAGAGGACCTTTGGCCACTTGATGCAGTCGTTTGGGTATCGCACCTGCATTTCCGGGAAGTGGCAGTTGCAATCTTATGACCCGCCCGACTTCCCGAACGCCGATAAGCGCCGGGGCACCGGAATGCACCCAAAGAATGCCGGCTTCCACGAGTACTCCCTTTATCATTCCCTCCATACCGAGGACAAGGGGTCGAGGTATGCCAATCCCACTTACCTTCAAAACGGAACGCTTAAGAGGGAAGTAGAGGGAAAATATGGCGAAGACCTGTCGGTCGAATTCCTCCTCGAGTTCCTTAAAAAGAACAAAGACGAGAAAGCTTTTGTCTACTACCCGATGGCCCTCCCTCACTGGCCGGTGAATCCCACCCCTAATTCCAAGATTTGGAACAAGGACCCTTCAAGGCGGCTTGAGAAAGATGACAAGTATTTCCCCGATATGGTGGCCTACATGGATACGATTGTAGGGAGAGTAGTTGATGGGATTGAGGAGCTTGGTCTGACCAATGAAACTCTTATTCTGTTCTACTCAGATAATGGCACGAACAAGTCTGTGACTTCGAGCCTCAATGGAAAGCTTGTCAAAGGAGGTAAAGCTGAACCCATTCAAACTGGTATTCGAGTTCCCTTGATCGCCAGCTGGCCGGGGCAAATTCAGTCAGAAGTGTCTTCCCAATTAATCGAGCCATCGGATTTTCTTCCAACTCTTGCTGAGCTGGCTGGGGAAAAGGTGCCTCTAAACTGGCAGCACGATGGTGTTTCATTCGCTCCGGCGATTCATAAGCATCCCGGTGCCCGTC
>CASICJ010000052.1 GCA_949373085.1 uncultured Verrucomicrobiales bacterium | reverse complement strand
GTTTAAACGATGGTAGGTTCCTTTGTCGGTGTAGAATTTAAGCGGAGGATTTAACCTTCCAAACGGGATTTTCTCATCGGTTTATCATATGGATTAGTTTATCTCATGGGTGTTAAATGAAGAGTCTGATAGTTGTCATAGCAATATTTGCGATTCCTTCGGTCCTATTTGGGGTGATCGATTTTAACGGGAATGGGATATCGGAGTTTTGGGAACTTCAATATAAAGGTGCGGCTACGAGCGATATTGATTCTGATAGCGATGGGATCTCAAATCAGGCGGAAGGGATTGCTGGAACAGATCCGTATGACTCGATGAGTCTTTTGGCCCTGAAAAATCCGGTTTTAGACGGGGTCGAAGTTCAATTTTCTTGGTCAGCTGAGGCCGGCAAAAGCTATCGGCTTGAGCGTTGGGATTCCTTTGTAAATAACTGGAGTGAGGCGGCCTTGGTTCTCCCTTTGAGTGTGGCGGCTGTGCAAACGATTATCTTGGATCGCTCGGACGGTGGTGTTTTTCGTCTTGTGGCAGCGGACGTCGACATGGATGGAGATGGGCTGAGTGCGTGGGAGGAGATTCTACTTGGAACCAGCGATGAAAGTTCGGCTGGTCTTGACGGTTCTGGCGAAGGTGATTTTGTGGCTGGTCTTCGTGCTCTTGAGTCTGAAGGAGGAGTTCTTCTAAGTAACGGGACACAACTCGACAGAAGATTGCCCAGTGAGGGGGAGGCAGCTCGATTCTTACTGAGGGCAAGTTTTGGCCCTACTGAAGAATCAATTGAGGAAGTTATGTCGATGGGTTTAACAGGTTGGATAGATAACCAAGCGACGATTCCTACAACCCGCTTGGGGACTTCCATTGCAAGGAATGCTCTACCTATCGATAGTTCAAGAGGGCGCGATGGTTGGTGGAGATCTGCTAATATTGCGCCTGACCAGTTGAGGCAGAGAATCGCCTACGCGCTTAGCCAAATTTTTGTTGTGAATTTTCAGGGTGGAAGTGTCATTGGTGATAATTATCTCATCCAAGCTCGCTACTACGATATTTTCACCAAAGGGGCGTTTGCCTCCTACCGAAATGCTCTCGAAAGTGTAACCTACAGTCCTGCAATGGGGTTTTATTTGTCTCATTTGAACAACCGAAAGACCGATGATCCAGTAAACCCGACACGCTTCCCTGACGAAAATTTTGCACGTGAAATCATGCAGCTTTTTACGATTGGTTTATGGGAGTTAGTCATGGATGGCTCGCGCAAACTGGATCAAGAAGGGAGGTTTATTCCGACCTACGATAATCAAAGAATCACCGAGATGGCCAAGGTTTTCACGGGAATGAGTCATTCAACGACCAACAATGGAAGGGCTGCGACAAGTTTTCACAACGTAGCTAGGGGGAACGACTATTTGTATGAGATGAAGGTTTGGGACGAAGAACATGAGATTGGGCCTAAATCAATTGTAAACGGAGTGGAATTGGATGGCACGCAAACAGGCGAGGAAGAAGTTCAGGCTGCTTTGGATGCTTTGATGGAGCATCCCACACTTCCTCCATTCTTAAGCAGGCTCCTGATCCAACGCTTTACTAGCTCTAATCCATCTTCTGCCTATTTAGCGCGAGTCTCGAGGGTTTGGCTAGATGATGCCTCTGGTGAACTGGCTGATTTGGGGGAGGTAATCAAAGCGATCTTGCTCGATCCCGAGGCCCTCAGTGGTAAGATTGGTCATCAATTCTGTGGAAAAGTTCGTGAGCCAATCATTCGTTATGCAAGCCTCGCGAGAGCATTTAATCTTGTTTCGGAAAGTGGAAAATATTGGACTAATCAACCATTGTTGAATGATGACTTTGGCCAGTTTCCAATGCTCTCGCCAAGTGTATTTAATTTCTACCTTCCAGACTTTGCGCCGGAGGGAGAGTTTCGCTTGGCTGGAATGGTGAGCCCAGAACTTCAACTTGCTTCGTTGTCACAGATGCTAAGATCAGATTCACAATTTGCAGCCTCGGTAGAGGAGTCGGGCGTGTTTGGAAGTTTTGATTTCACGAAAGAGTTGGCACTTGCTAATCAACCAGAACTCTTACTCGAGAGAGTGGACCTTCTCATGACAGGGGGGCGGCTAAGGCCTCAAACAAAGGCTGTTATTTTGAATGCCATACAAAGTGAGGTCACTGATCTAGAAAAAGTTCGAACAGCGATCTACTTGGTGAGCCAATCGATGGAATGTATCGTTTTAAATTGATGAAAAATAAGCAGAAATACGATCGGGTTAGTCGTCGACGCTTTCTTGGGCAGGCAAGTTGTTCGGCAATTGGGTCTAGCTCACTTCTTTCTTCGTTAATTAATTTGCGGCTTACGGGATCTTTAGCGGCTGCTGATACTGGAGACGGAGAGGACTATAAGGCTCTAGTTTGCGTCTTTCTAGCGGGTGGGAATGACTCTTTTAACATGTTGGCACCAGTTGATGCTTCCCAAGGTTATCCTGAATACTTGGCAGCACGTGGTGATGTGGCTCTTCTAGAATCTGATTTTACTCCAATTGGAGATGCTCTACCTTCTCCGGATGGTCGAACACTTGGTCTGAATATAGAAATGCCTGAGCTGAAGGCTTTATTTGATTCGGGGAAGGCATCTTTCATCAACAATGTTGGAACGCTCGTTGAGCCGGTCACAAAGCTCGGAATTCAAAATCAATCTGCGAGTTTGCCTCTTGGGCTCTATTCGCATTCCGACCAACAGCTGCACTGGCAGTCGGGGCTTCCTACAAACCGTTCGCCTCTTAATGGTTGGGGAGGGCGCTTGGCAGATCTTCTGGATGATTTGAACGGCGAGAGCCAGGTTTCCATGAATGTCTCACTCGCAGGAACGAATCTTTTCCAAAGCGGTGGTTCAACATCGGTCCTTTCTAGAAGTGCTTCTAATATTCCTGAGATTCGTCTCTGGAATCGATGGGTGTATCGACACAAAAGGAAGGCTCAGGAATCAATTCTTGATGCTCAGTACCAAAATGCCTTTGAAAGATCATTCGCCAGTTCAAAAAAAGCTGCAATCGCCGCAAGTGCCGAATACAGAGCAGCACTGGCATCTCAGGAGCCAATCGTTACTGAATTTAACACCTCGAATTCTTTGGCAGGGCAATTGAAGGCCGTAGCCGAAACGATCTCCGCTCGGGGTCCACTGTCTAAAACGAGGCAGACCTTCTTTGTTGAGCTAGGGGGGTGGGATCATCATAATGGATTAGATGACCATCCTGCAATGCTTGGGCAGGTGAGCGAGGCGGTTGGTCAGTTTTATCAAGCGATGGTCGATTTGGAGTTGGAGAATCAAGTGACTCTCTTTACTGCCTCGGATTTTGGTCGGACCTTAACACCAAATGGTAATGGGACCGATCATGCTTGGGGTGGGAATCAGTTTGTAGTGGGTGGTTGTGTTGATGGTGGAAAGTTCTTTGGCGATTATCCTTCACTTGATCTTGGGAATGAACTCGATACTGGGCGTGGCCGATTTATACCTACGACGTCTGTTGATCAGTATGTTGCTGATCTGGCACTTTGGATGGGCGTCGCTGCAACTAATGTGAGGGATTTGGTTCTTCCGAATTTGTCTAACTTTCATGATGTAGTTGGAGATGGACCGCCGCTTGGTTTCATGAAAATGGAAGGATGAGGACTGTTAGTGCATGTATTCTGCTATTGATCTTTGGTCTTATCGTTCTATCGAGAATGAACAAGCCAGGATCAAAAAATGGCAGGATTATCCAGGAGATAGGTTCCATTAATCAGCTCGGTGAGAAGTCGGAAGGAATCAGGTTCTTGGGTGAAAATCCTTTTACCAGTGAGTATGGAGATCCAAGTGGTAACATTGAGGCTGATCTAGAAGCGTTTCGGGATGTCGTAACCAACTGTCAGTCGCTCATGAAAAATTTTGACGCCTTTCATCTACCTGGAAACCCTGAGATCATTCGATTTCTGCAAGGGGCAAATCCGGAAAATCTTGCTTGGATTCCAACAGAGCATCCGTTTATCAAGCCCGATACCGGCTTATTGGATCGAAACGGAAATCCGGTTTTTTTTCATCGTTTGAGCGGAGTTCAAATTGAATACCGCTCCGCAGGGGCTGATGGTAAGCTCTGGACAGATGACGATATTGTCGTGCGTTAGGAACTAGATCTTGGCTACTTTGTCCGCAGTCTAGAAAGTGTGGTCAGTGCATAACCTGTCCCATAAGGTTGATGGTAGTCGTAAAGGGGATAATCCCACCACGAGCCATTTTTCTCCTGCTTACTCATGATATGCCGAGCTAGGTGGGGGATATATTTTTTTTGATGATCAACGGGAAGCATCTGAAGGCATTCAGTCGCGTAGTAGAATCCGTAGTAGTAGAAGTAACCGGAGATTGAGAAGTGAGTTTCGTGAGGAATAGGTCGTTTTCTACCAATATCAAACCAACCCTCTCTTAGACAAAGTCGATGAAGCCAGTGATCAAGAAGTTCGTCGGTGATTCTCTTGTCTCCAAATTTCCGCATTGCAGCCATACAGACTTGTGAACGTCCCAATGAGCCTGCCGGACGGTTGATCCCATATCGTGGACGATAACGGTGATCGTAAGAGTAAACAAATGACCAATCCGGGGTTCGTTGCTTGTTGATTGAAACGAGGCCGCGATTGATTTCTCTCTGGGGAATTGAAAGGCCGAAAGTTTGTTCGGCATCTTTCATGCCAAGTAGAACGGTTGCGGTAGTAAAGGAAGTCGGGATGCCTGAGAAATGGGCAGTATGATTATCAAAATCTAGGTAACCCCAGCCTCCGTTGATGTCCTCAGTTTTAATCAACATTTCAATTTGCTTGGTGGCGAGTTGTTTAAGCCGGGAGAGTTTGGCTTCGTCGCCAGCCCGGTAAACGTAAAGGTCGGCAATCGCGCGTAGCCCGTAAGCATGTCCCCAAACATTATAAGTTGTTGTTGGATCTAGATGTCTTAGTTTGGGAAGTTTTTCGAAAAGCCACGTTTCGGCTTTTTTGATTGCAGTAACGACCTCTGGTCGCCGGTCTCCACTGTCTAGTAATCCGCTGAGAGCGAGGGTTGATGCGCCTGTTCGGAAGGCGAGGTGTGAATCGGGAACTGGCGCGTAAATATTTAGCCCTTTCGTGCGAGTAGGGCCACCCCATGAGCCATCTTTATTTTGTTTGCCGATCAGATAATCAACACCTCGCTTAATTGATGCCTCCAGTTCGCCTTCCTTTAAGCGTTCAACCGAAGGGAGCGGTCCAAGTTTTACTAAATTTTGAGCATCGACCTTGAAGAACAAAAAAGTCGAAGCGATAAGTAGAAACCTCATGGTCTTTAAGTGGGCTCGGTTTATTCCGCGCTATCTTTGGTGAATGTATTGGCGTCTCCGGGAACAAAAATGACTTGATCAACTTCGAGGCCTTGGAGGATTTCAATATTTCCGTTTACACTCCGACCGGTTTTGACTTCACGGGTCTCGTGTTTGCCATCGGCCATTTTTAGTTTCACGGTCGATTTATCGCTATCCCTAGTAATGGCATTCGGTGGGATACTGATAGCGTTTTCTTTACGATAAGTGATTAGTCGAACCTTTCCCTTCATTCCCGTGACAATGGAAGAGTCTTTTGGAAGTTCGACGCTGAGCCCTAAGCCGAATTGCCCAGAGCTATTGGGTGCACTATCGACTCGGGTGAGAGCCACAGGGAAAGTGGTTTCTTCTAGACCTTCGACTGAGGCGGTTCCTTTGACTTCACTAGGTAGTTTTAGAAGTTCTTTTTGTGAGATGGCCCCTTGGAGGGTAAGGGTATTTGTGTTCGGTATAAATGACATGAAGACGGTGTTCGATGGTACAGATCCCGCTTTGAAAAGGTATTTGGAAGTGCCGTCAATCGTCCAAGAGTTTTCGTCAATCTTTCCGTAATAGATTATTCCATTTGTAGGCGCCTTCAGATTCATGAGTGTACTATCATCTATTAGTTCCCGTTGATCTTGATCTAGCTTGGTATGAGATCTTTGAGTTTTGGAAAAGGCGAGTGTAGCCTCCTCGACCGCCCTGGGTAGATTAATCTTTCCAGTTTCGTATTCTAGGAGCGCATCGGCGTATGTCCTTTGTAGATCAACAGCTTGTCTTGGAATGGTTTTTTCCAAAGCCCATTTTGAATTGAGCTCAGCCTTTTTGACCGAAAACTCAGCACTCTTTACTGAAGCGCGCTGGCGTTTAAGAATAATTTCTTCGGTCTCTTCAGTGATGCCATCTTCCTTATACATTTTAAGGAGCTGTTTTAGTTCTTCTTCTTGGTAACTCAGGCTCCGTTGTGAGCGCTTTAGAGTTTCGATGGCCTCCTCTTCTTGAAGTGCTTTGCCAGTCAAGGTAAAGTAATCAAGAGATTCCTTAGCTCGGTCATGAGCCAACTTTAATCCTTCGAGGACGCGTGGAGTATTGGTCTTAAAGTCAGCAAGTTGACGTTCCGCCTTGGCCAAGGCAATCGCGCGGACTTTAGCGTCTTCTTTTGTTTCCGCTAGATGTCGCTGGTAGTCTTCGGCTTCGAATGTAATTACAGATTGGTTCTTTTTTACACTCGAACCATGCTCAACAAGTTCGGCGATGATAAATTGTGACCACTGATCTGGTTCAATCTTAAAAAGAGTCGGCTGCTCGGGAATAAAAGTGGCATCAAGCTCGAGGCTGGTCTCCAGAGTTCGTGACTTAATCGTTAGTTCCCGGCCAAAGGAATTGACAAAAAGAAGAGCGGGAAGAAGGAGGGAGTAAGTTGACTTCATTTAAAATTCATTCTTAATGTTTGCTTCGATAATGCCCCTTGCGAGCGAGGTAAAGAGTCCGGTTTTTTTTTGATTTTTTGGAAGACGGAGCAAAATCTGTGGTCACCTCAAATCCCGATTTCCTAAGGGTTTTTTCAAGCCCCGTTACAGGTCTATTTGCAATCACTCCCAGAAGGCCCCCAGTCTTGAGCCGTTCGTGAAAATTTCCAAGGACATTAGGAGAGGTAATTGACCAATTTTTCGGAGAAAGAGCCTCGAGCTGATCTAGATCCGCGAATATGCCCTGACTTGCCGCGTATTCTGGTGGAAGTAGGGTAAAAGGATCGAGATTATCATCAAGGTGCACTCTTTCATCATCAAGTGGATCGATTGCTAGGTTTTTCGAGATTAGGTCCGCGAGTGCTTCAGCTTCTGGCAGAATTACGAAAGAGGCTTTTTCCTGCGGCAGAGATTCACGGGCTGCTCTAACGGCATGACCAAATCCCAATCCGAGAAAAACTATTCTCGGCTGGCGTGCGGGCCGGAAGGGAAGACTCATCAATTCGATCAATTTTATTGTCGCAAATCCTTGGTGGCTTCCATCGACCTGGCGACCTTCGCACTCCAAGAAAAATCTTCCATCATGTTCGATGAAGTCCAGGTTAAGTTGAATGCATGAATTGGTCTGCGCGACGATTCTTCTTGGTTTCATGGATGAAAGAGCCTCTGCCCCGAGGTTTTTCGTTGGTTGGCAAAGAAATGACCAGCGGAAAAAATCGGACTATCCTAGTTTAGCGAATCGGAATGGTGATTTTGAATAAAAGATAATCTTTCGTTCTCTACTGATGGCCGATTTCGGATGTGAGCTTAATAGGGTTGGAAAAGGGGTAGGCGAAACAAAATACGCTTTTTAAAAACATGGACTTTCATTCGACTAATTAAGCTGCTATTACTTTCAGATCATGCGAAAGAGATCACTGTGGTTGCCGCTCTTAGGTTTATGCATTGGCTTTTTCGTAGCTTGTTCCGTAGATCCACCCGTCATAGGTGTTGGTGATGCTTACACTCCCTACGCGGCGGCAGGGCGCAATCCTTACTCAGGGATTCATAGCAAAGGAAGTGATTCGCGGGCCGATACATGGAAGCAGCAATACGGGCGCACTGTAACCTCGACTGGACCAGCTACGGCTTCGCTCAGTGGGAACCCGATGATTAGTAGCTCACGGTCGTCCTCTGTCCCCTCAACAAGTCCATCCTCGCTTTATAGGCAGGTGAAAGTCAAAAAGGAGTATCTCTCCTATAGCGCTCGGGGGAGATCTCGTACGAAAATGTCTCCGCGTTATATCACGATTCATTCGACGCAAAACTGGAAAAGCGGTGCTGACGCGGTGCGCCATTCGAAGGCTCTTAAAAATGGAGCTCTTGGCCGGCTTTCTTGGCACTATACTGTAGACGAAAATCTTGCGGTTCAGCACCTTCCCACTAATGAGCGCGGAAATCACGCGGACTTCGATGGTCCGGGAAATCGCTACAGTATCGGGATTGAGATGTGTGAAAATCCTGGCAACAGTCGGAGTCGAACTCTTGAGCGGACCGCAAAGTTGGCGGCATGGCTTTGCGTGAAATACGACCTTCCAGTTTCCCGGGTTGTGCCACACTACAAGTGGCCTCGACGCGGCAAAAATCCTCCTAATAAAAATTGCCCCCATTTCCTTCTTTCTAACGGCCGCCCAGGTGCGAAGTGGCAAGGCTTTCTGAAGGCAGTCGATGTCTATCGTCGTAGCATGCTTGGGCGATAGTTTGACACGAGATGGCAGATGGAGAGAAAGATGTTTGGTATCAATGCCAGCGCTGTACTAACTGCTGTAAGTGGGAAGGTGATGTTGTCCTTGCTGATGGTGAGGTCGAAAGAATTGCAGAGTTCCTCGAAATTCCCCTGTATAAATTTGTGAAGAAATTTACCCGGCTGCGTGACAATCGTCAGGGCCTTTCTTTGATTGATAAAGAGGGGACCACCGAATGTATCATGCTTGATGGCCTCGATTGCCGACTTCAAGCTGTTAAGCCTTTTCAATGTAGCGGATTTCCCAATCGCTGGAATTTCGAGAATTGGCGCGAGGCTTGCGAAGCAATTCCGGTGCTCCGGCCGGAGAGGTCATAGTCTATTTAGAATTGGTGAAGCGGTAGTGTGAGACGATCCATTCCTTGCCTTCACGGAAGCCCCAGAGTTCGGCACACGCCATGAAGAAGCATCGCCACCAAACCCACCATTTTTTGGCATCGGCTTCGCCATAGGTTTCAGCGATGATTGGTTTCAATACATCGCTAGCTTCGTCCATACGGGTAAGCCATGCTTCCGAGGTTTTCTGGTAGTGTTCCCCGCTTACCTGCCAATGGTCCTCGATGGAAAGATTGTCTTGAAAATAGAGCAGGAGATCATCCGATGGCATTTGGCCTCCCGTGAAAAAATAACGAGCCATCCAGTCGCTCTCTTCCTTTGCCTCGTAGTGGTAGGCGTATTCACGATGTGTGAAGATATGCACGAAGAGCTTTCCCTCGGGCTTTAGCCACCGTGAAATTCGGCTGAGTAGCTCATTATAGTTCTTCATATGCTCGAACATCTCTACCGAGACCACGCGGTCAAAGATACTTTCGCCCTCACCTTCATAAGAAATCATATTAACTGTTTTGACTTCAATGTTGGTGAGGCCCCGTTCGGTGGCTTTGGAATCAATATATATTTTCTGTGTTTTTGAATTCGAAATTGCTGTAATTTGCGCGTCTGGATATTCCTTGGCCATCCAGAGCGTGAGTGATCCCCATCCGCAACCGAGTTCTAGAATACGATGACCGTTTTCGAGTTCCGCTCTTTTACAGCTGAGTTTGAGCATACGAGCTTCGGATTTCTCAATATCTGCGGAGCCGGCATCCCAATACCCGGAGCTGTACTTCATATGGGGCCCCAAAACTTTAGAGAAAAATTCGGTGGGTAACTCATAGTGTTGTTCGTTTGCCTCATCGGTCGCGATCGCCAATGGACTCTCTTTTAGCTCGACAACATGATTCATTAAAATGGCTTTTCGATCTTCGCAATCAAGCTTTTCGAAAGGCTTTAGAGTTTCTTTTAATCTTGATCGGATTCCGATCCGAATCAGCGCATCAGGAATAATGTCTTTGGCAAGAAGGTTGTCGATATTGATCATGGTTTTGGTGGAAGAGGGATAAAGGAGCTGGTGGTTCGTTGATATTCCCGATAAGCGTCCCGCTTTCGTTTGAGCGCTGATGTTTCGGTTGGTGGGATTCCGGTGACTCTTAACAAAAGGAAAGTGATCGTTACGGGCGCGAAAAAGGTAGTCCATCCCCAAGCTGATCCACAGGCGAAGAGGTAAACTCCAATCCAAATCACCATTTCAAAAAAGTAATTTGGATGGCGTGAATATCTCCAAAGACCATTCCTACAGACTGATGATGGGCGATTATCCTGTGATTTAAATTTGGACATTTGGTAGTCAGCAAGGCCTTCTCCAGCAATCCCAATGAGCGCTACGGTAAAGCCAATTGTTTCAAAAAATCCCCAGGGTGACGAGTCACGAGCAATCAAAAAATAGGGAAGCGTTAGAAGAAGCACTGATAGGGCCTGAGCTTGAAAAAACCAAAAGAAGGCAGATGAGACCCGGCCTTTCCAGACATCGCGAAGCTTCCGATATCGTGCGTCTTCTTCAGGGTGATGAATGCGAATACGCTTCTGTAAATGGTAGGCTAATCGAAACCCCCAAATTGCGGCAACCGCTCCCGCGGCAAGACGCTTTTCAAAATTCCCACTTCCAAAAGCCGAGTAGATCACGCCCGCGAGTCCTATCCAGAAAGCCCACATCGCATCAACCAGCGAGTAATTGTTAATCTTCCGGCCAAACCACCAACCGCCAATGAAGTCGAGGACTACAATTATAGCAATTAGTCCTAGGATTGTAAGATCATTCATGTGGTGATAACCTTTCTGCGTTCTATTCGCAAGGCAGCTGCCCTTAGAAGGGGTAGTGTGATGGAGCGGACGATGAAAACCAGAGGGATAGAGACGAGAAACCAAGCAAAAATACCTTGTAAAGCTGGCAACCAATATTCTTGCGAGAACTGCCAGGGATTTGTGAAGAACTCTTTTAGAAGAGTAGAAACAGAACTCTCAATGGGCTGATCCCCCAAAATCCATTGACCCATTTTGATGAAAGGTAAAATTAGGGCAAGGTGAGCGGCCCAGAGAGTATGACACACGACTTGTATTACGGGCTGATTAAGCCTGAGGTAGACGGCGGCAAAGAAACAAACAAAAGAAGTGGTGCCCATGACTGGAAAGATACCGGCGGCGCAACCAATCGCGATGGTCCAAGCTAGCTTGTCAGCGCTAATACCTTGAGTCAGCTGCTTCAAGATCGGATTGATAAACCATCGCTTCCACCAAGGGTCCAGAATGTCCCCGGCTTCTGTCATGTCATTAAGGCCGGATTATTTGGGCGGGTGTAGATAGCCTGAACCACTGAAATATTACGAGTGGCAAAGCCAGCTTGGCAGTATTTCAAGTAGTAGTTCCACGTCCTCATAAATCGTTCATCGAACCCAAGTTTAAAAAGTGAGCCCTTGGCAGCATTGAAGCGCTCATGCCAATTCCCGAGTGTCTGGACATAGAATGAACCAAAATCTTCCAGGTCATGCAGGAAGAGGTCGCTAGTCTTGAGTAGAACTTCGTTGACTCTACCAACGCTTAGAAGGAGCGAGCCCGGGAAAATCACCTTTTGAATCCAGTCCACCCCTTTAGTTAGGCTCTTGTATCGATTGTCTGGGACCGTTATCATTTGCAGCGCGAGGATTCCATCTGGTGTCAAAACTTCATGACATTTGGCGAAGAAAGATTGGTGGAAACGGTCACCAACAGCTTCGATCATTTCGATCGAAACGATTTTATCGAACTGCCCTTTGATGTGACGGTAGTCTTGGATGAGTATTTCAAATTTGTCTTCAATACCCTCGCGTTTCACTCGCTCAAGCGCAAACTTAGCCTGCTCTTGGGAAATAGTAACCCCGGTCACCTTGCAGCCATAAGTTTTCGCAGCATAAGTTCCGAACCCTCCCCAGCCGCATCCAATTTCAAGAACGTTATCAGTTGGCTTGAGTTTGAGTTTGTGACAAAGGGCTTCATACTTTGCGGTTTGTGCCTTTTCAAAATCTTGATCGGGCTCCTCAAACTTAGCACAGGAATAGGTCATGGAAGCGTCGAGCCAGAGCGAATAGAACTCGTTCCCGAGATCGTAGTGCTCGGAGATATTCTGGCGGCTATTATCAACCGTGTTGGCCCGGCGAAGGTGGCGAAACCAATTGACGAGCTTTAGTAAACCAACGCCTGGAAGCTTGTCGGAAGATGTGTCGGCTCCCTGCAATGCTTGCATGTTGAGAACAAACCAGCTTATGACAGCGCGGATATCGGGAGTATCCCAAATGCCATCAGTGTAGGCCTCACCCATTCCGACATTCCCGTAGTAGGCACAGCGTCTGAAGAATTCAGCATCGTTATTAATCCTTACGGCGGCGTTGACTGGTTCGGCTGGGTTTCCGAAGTGGCGCGATGAGCCGTCGGTGTAAGTTATCTTGAGATGGCCCTTTGTTAACCTGTTCAAGAGGCCGACTACCAGTCGTTCAGGAAGGCCATATTTGATTGGCAGTTTAGAATTACTCATCTTTAGAAGTGATTGAAGAATGGGGGCGTAGCACATCTGTCTGGAAGTGCTTGTTTTTAGCTTTTGGAAAGTAAGGAGTTTTTCGAAGCCACAGTTTGGTAGCTTGCCAATGGATCATAAAGATCACCTTAAGTGAAAGTAGGGGGTATTTGAAGCCAAACCACAGAAGATGGCGAGCGGTGAGCGGTCTAGCGGTGCCTCGAATTGAAGAAGTTAGGGTGAGTCCCTCGGTATCGAGATTATTGATCCTGACATTCCATTCCTCAGAGGGGATCCCTAGTTCGAAGTCAAAAAAATCCCGGACACTTGAGAATGGAGAGACGTAAAACCCTTTTTCTACCTTTCGCTGCCAACCTGTTTCGGTCCGGTTTTCTATTAAGTAGAGCTTCATCTCATGGTAGGTGTTACACACCTCAGCAACTGCAAATAGAGGTGTGTTATCCTTGGTCCGCACGTAGTAAAAAGAAACGGGATTAAAGGTGTATCCAAGAACACGGGGAAGAGTGATCAGTTGGATACGCGAATCCTCGGGGCAATCGATCCCTTGCTCTTGAAACCATGCTATAAGATTGGGGCGAATGCCACCAGGCTTCCCCATATCAATATGGTCTTTGTCTCGCAGGCTGAAAAGATTGAATCGATTGATCCCAAGAAACGCGGTTTTAGGAATTTCAGAGAGATCGAAGCTCAGCATGAAAACGCGGTAGTCAAAGCGCTTTTGCTTCGGCCTGGTGCGGCGATGCATGATGTCGCATTCATAAAGGCAGGCACTCATGACCAAGGGTTCTTCCCCAACAATTGTTCACAAAGTCGAAATGCGGACCAAAGACCATCTTCGTGGAATCCAAATCGCTGCCACGCGCCACAGAAATATCTCCCTGTATTGGCGGCGTTGAGATCCGGCACTTCTTTTTGAGCAGCGATACTCTTCAGATCAAAAAGCGGATGCTCGTATTCTAATTCCTTGATAATATGTTTTTCGGGAATTTTGCTTGATGGATTAATCGAGACAAAAAAATCTTTTTTCGCGGTGGCGCCCTGAAGGCTATTCATCCAATAAATTGTCGAATTTTTTTCACCGTCGACCCGGTAATTCCAAGACGCCCAACACCTCTTGGTATTGGGCATAAATTGGGAGTCAGTGTGAAGGGTTGCCTTGTTTGATTGGAAAGAGAAAGCGGAGAGGATTTTGGTTTCGAGTTTGCTAGGTGAAGCAAGTAATTTGAGGGCTTGGTCCCCGTGTGCTGCGATGATGATGCGGTCGAAAGTTTCCCGATTTCCGGATTCTAGAATAATTTCATTTTTAGGAGTGATCGAAGCCACTGAACTACCAATTTTAATACGTTTCTGGAAAGGAGCGACGAGCTTTTTGACATACTCTCTTGATCCTCCGACTACCGTCCGCCAGGGATGTTGGGTATCCAAGCCTAAGAACCCGTGATTGTGCCAAAAACGCATTAGAGTGATCGCCGGGAAGTGTTCGATTTTTTCTGGCGGGCTCGACCAAACGGCAGCGGCCATAGGGGAGAGATACCAATTTAGGAAGTCTTGCCCATAGCCTCTAGCCTGAACGTATTGTCCAAGGGTGAGTTTGGTTTCCTCTTCTTGTTGGAGCTCTGTAACAGTCTCTTTGTTGAAGCGGTTGATCTGCATCAACATCTTCCAAAATCGAGGCTTCAAAAGGTTTTTACGTTGGCCAAATAGGAGGTTTAAACTCCCCCCGTTGAATTCAAGCTGATTGGCGGTGTGCTGCACGCTGAATGACATTGAGGTTGGTTTGGTCACAACGCCGAGGTCTTTAAAAAGACGGGTTAGGAGAGGATAGGTCACTTCGTTATAAACCATAAAACCTGTATCGAGTGGGTCATTTCCCGCATTTACGGTGTTGGAATGTCCGCCTATTCGATCGTCCTTCTCGAAAAGTGTGATGTCATGATACGGGTGGAGGAAGTGAGCGCATGCCATGCCCGAGATTCCCGAGCCAACGATTGCGATCTTTTGACGCCCTGACATCATGAGAGGGTTTGGCCCTCCTCTTTGATTTTACTTGGCACAGGTTTGAGATCCCAAATCAAACCCATCCAGGATAGGGTCTTGAGGCCGTAGTAGGTAAAGTCAATTTCTGCGACACGAAATCCTTGTCGGGCTGAGTGGGGATAGCGATGGTGGTTGTTGTGCCAACCCTCGCCTAACGTGATGACCGAAAGGAGAAAAGAATTCCTGCTGTCATCTTTTGTCTCATAGCGTCGCTTTCCCCATACGTGGGCAAGTGAGTTGATGAATAGTGTGCCGTGCAGAAGGACGGTAGTGCTTATGAAAAAGGTCCAGATGAAAAATTGCCACATCGTAACGTTCAAGCTCGGGGCAAATATCTCGAGAATGATACCTATCGAGATCATTATTAAACCGTAAACGAGGGGGACAATCTGATCAAAGCGATTTAGGAAAACTAGTTCTGGGTATTTTTTGAGATCTGGAATCGCTTTGTAATTTGTGGGGAAGTTCTTCATGGAGGTTAACCAGCCAATATGAGACCAGGCAAAGCCGTGGTGAACAGGAGAGTGAGCATCATTTTTTTCGTCGGAGTGCTTATGGTGGTGACGGTGCGTTGCTGCCCACCAAAGTGGCCCACGCTGCATTGAGCTGTTTCCTAAAAGTGCGAAAAAAAACTGAACGACTCGTGACGTTTTGAAACTACGATGGGAAAAGTAGCGATGGTAAAATCCTGTGATCGCGAACATTCGCAGAAGGTAGAGAAAAACTGCGGTGCCGGCCGAGATCCATGAAAACCCGACCAGAAAAACGGCAAGGCATCCGAGATGAAGAAAAATAAAAGGAAGGGTCCTCTCCCAATTTATTTTGTCAGGTAGAGACTCGGCATTGGGTGCGTCATCTCTACGAAAATCAGAATCCAACCATTGACCGATCACTCGAATAGGTGTCGAGAAAGGTCTCTTCTTTTCCTGAGTTTTTTCAGCCATACTCAAATCCTACTTCATCCGATTTTTTACGATTCCAATCATTCCGCCAACAACCGGGATTTGTCCGTAAATATGTTGCCCTGAATCCCAAAAATCTTGGTGAAATACAACTCTACCGTTTTCATCGAACCTTACCTGACTGATTCCAACCGAGTGGATTGTTTCTCCATTGGCTAGTCTTGGCGCAGCAAATATCATTTCCCAGCGAATATAGTGGTCCGCTCCCGATCGAGTCGAATCTAGGATATTTACTTCGAAGGAAGTCATGGTTTCTGCCGTTTGGAGAAAATAACGCCTAATTTCGGCGGGACCGTAGTGAGTTGCAATTGTATCGTCGAAATATGCGCCTTCCGCATATACCTTTGAGGTTTGATCCTCCACGTAGACCTTATCTCCGACATTTTTGAGAAAATCGGTAAAGCGTTGGATAGCCAAAGATTCTGCAGTGGAGCCTACGGACGGTCCGGATTCGCCAGCATTGCTCATCGCTGCGCGGTAATCTCTAACAAATTGAGCAGTTTTGTTAGGCTCCATTTTTGAGTTCAGAAGAATCCCAATCCCGATGAGGGCGAGAATTGCCCCACCGAAGAAGGTGGTCACAGGATGGGTGAGAAACGAAATCATAATTTGTTAGAGATTACTCGGGCTGATTCCTTGATCTGCAAGTGAAAATGGACGAGATTCATGTTTACGAGAGGCATTTATGGTATCTGCGAAAAATGATGCTACCACAAAAAGCCCCAAGGGTATCCGCGAGCCAATCACCTGGGTCATTTCCTGTTCTGTTTTCAAAAAATGATTGGTGGAATTCATCCCAAATCCCAACCAGTGAAAGAGAGAATGTTACGGTAAGGATGAGACTGCGCCAAGATGGTCTTTTGGCTAAAAAAAGTGATGCTGAAAGTAGGCTGCTACCACCGAGAAAGAATCCAAAGTGAACGATTTTATCAAGGTGAGGGATATCAAAAAGAAATGTGCTGGGCGGATGGAATTTATTTCCGTGGGAAAGTAGATTGAGAACGACGAACCAGAGAGTAAAGCAGCCAACCCAAAATTTAGGGCTTTGGAGGAGCCTTTTGGAAGTCATACCAGTCTAAAGTTTTACCAGAGCCGAATTTACGAATCCTGATCACCGCTGCGGCGTATCTCTTCCTCCATTCGCTCGGCGAGCCACTGTTTCATCATTGACTGGTAATTTAGAAATCGCGATCTGGCAATCCGCTTAATACGGGAGAGCATTCGGGGATCAAAGCGGAGAGTTATTGTGGTCGACTCCTTGGTGTCTGGGGCATGAACTGAGGCATTGATAAGTCGCGGGTCCACTGAATGTTCAGACCAAAATTGATGCTCCTGTTCATCGTTTTCAAAATCAGGAACGTCGTTCCAATCTGAGATGGTATTCATTAAATAGAGGGGGTTTATTTCATCTCAGCTAACTTACGCTCATAGTAAGTTTTCTCATCTTGGCCAAGGTCTCGGGCTGAAATCACTCGTGCCTTTTTTCCATTGGACCAAAAAGAAAGAAAAAGTCCGCGGCTTCCGATCGTCTTACCAATGAGGTAAAACCTGGCTTCACCATCAGCACGTTCGTTGTCGGGAAGCAGACGAATTGAAAACGGATCCTCAAAAACCTCCTCGATCTCGTGGGGCTTGATCGATCGGGTATCGAGCGGAGTATCTGTGAAATCAAGTTCCATGCTTTCGCGATAAAGAAAACCATACAAATTCCATGGTGGGAAGTCGCATCTTTCCTAGATCGTGATGACTCCATCAAACACGAAATCGGCTGGTCCGGTCAGGGTGACCCTCGAAAAACTAAGATCAGGGCCTGTTTCGAATGCAATTGAGAGCGTTTCGCCGCCACGAACATCGATCTTGACTGGAGAAGCTGCGCCGGTTTGGAGATGGTGGATGAGAGCGCAGGCGGTGATTCCAGTGCCGCAAGCTAGTGTTTCTCCCTCGACTCCGCGCTCGTAGGTGCGCACGGAGAGGTGCTGCGATTCAATGACGCTGACGAAGTTTACATTGGTCCCATTTGGAGCATAAAAGTCATGATAACGAATCGCTGCACCGTTTTTGATCACATCACAATTTTCGAGGTCCTCGACAAAAACGACGGCATGCGGCACTCCCGTGTTCAGATTGTGAACTGGTCCAGCGGCTTCGATCAATGCTTCCATTTTCAGATCAACGGGGTCCGACATGTCGATGCAGACCTCGTTACCTATCAACTCAGCTCGGAGCGTTCCCGCTATGGTTTCAAAGGTTAGACTGGTGAGATTACTGCCGAGAAGGCGGGCCGCATAACGACCGAAGCAACGGGCGCCATTACCACACATCTCAGCTTCACCCCCATCCGAATTATAGTAGCGGAACTTAACATCGGCCTCACCCTCCGCTGGCTCGACTGCCAGTAGTCCGTCGGCACCAATACCTCTGTGGCGATCGCAAAGATGTGCGATTTGATCCTTGTTAAGGTTCTTGTCGAGATCGCGATTATCGATGATCACGAAGTCGTTTCCAGCTCCGTTCATTTTGGTGAAATCTAGCATCATGTCAGTTCAGGCGGAGTGGGTTGCTTCAATGAGAGGAGCCACAAATTCCCTCAGTTTTTCAGCAACATTAGGATCATTAGCGTTTTCTTGAATCTTTTTTACGATTGCTGACCCGACAATAACGCCATCGGCGTAGCCTGCAACTTGGGCTGCTTGCTCAGGGGTGGTGATCCCAAATCCGACGCAAATCGGAGTCTTGGTTATCTTGCGAATTTCGGCCACTTGAGTTGCGATACTCTCCGACGGTGCTGAATGAGCTCCAGTGACTCCGGTCCGGGAGAGGGCGTAAATGAATCCTTTTGATGATTCGGCAAGAAATTGACGACGGGCCGGAGGAGTGGTGGGTGCGATGAGATGAATATGATGAAGAGTTTCTCCGTGGAGGAACTCAGGGTTTACTGCTGCTTGAGAAGGGGGGAGGTCGAGCAGCAGAATGCCATCTGCTCCCGCTGCTGCTGCATCATTATGAAAGGCCTCGAAACCATAGGCGTAGATTGGATTAAGATAGGTAAAAAGAACTAGCGGAGTGTCGTGGGTTTCACGAAAGGCTTTGATGAGATCAATAATGCGATGCGAGCTCATGCCTGACTTGAGGGCACGATCAGCTGCCAATTGGTTGACGATTCCATCTGCCATAGGATCCGAAAATGGAATTCCCAGTTCGATGATGTCGGCCCCAGCGTCGGAAAGTGTATGCAGGATCTCGAGCGAGCGATCGAAATTAGGGTCTCCGCCGGCGACGTAGGCGACGAAGGCCTTACGGTTTTTTTCGCGAAGGTGAGCAAAAGTGGTGTCGATGCGATTAATCATAAACGAGGAGAACTTGGCGATGGACGGCGGAGGAGACAAGTCTATCCTGATGAGGGACACATCTCTTTTAGAAATTATGCGCGCACGAATCATCAAGGACTTCCGCTTCGAAGCTGCTCACACTTTACCGAGCCTGCCTGCCGACCATAAATGCCGACAGATGCACGGTCATAGCTTTAAGGTTGAGATTCATGTCGAGGGAGAGGTGAATCCGGAAATTGGTTGGGTTTATGATCATAAATGTATCTCAGATGCTATGAACCCGCTGATTGATCTTATGGACCACCGGTATCTTAATGATATCAAGGGGCTGGAAAGTCCAACAATTGAGGTAATAGCGGCTTGGTTTTGGCGTAAACTCGAGGAGGATTTACCCGGGCTATGTGAGATTGTTATTTATGAAACACCAACTGCTAGATGCTCCTTCCGGGGTGAATTTTAGGAATAAGTAGGGAGTTTTTTGATTTGGAAAAATCTTTCGTAGTGAAAACTGCGGGAAAACATGCAGGTTGAGCTTTCTTAAGCAAACGTGTCGACTCTCGAAATCGCAATCCAATTGTAATTCGGTCTCCCTTTTTGAGAATAATCACAGAGTCGAGAAAATTGCCTTTCTCGTTTTTAATTACCTATGAATGGCTGACATGGGTTGGAGTGATACGATTCAATTGGTTGTTGCCTTTCTCGAGGTTTTTTCAGGCCTTGTTACACGAATGAAGGACCTTTTTTTGATAGGTGATTATTACAGTAGTTTTTAAATCAGACGAGGGACTTGAGAGATAGACTTTTCGAGATACATTCCTCGTATGAACTCTGAAGTTGCAACCCCAAGGAAGGGGCCCCGCTGGCGTTTACTTTTCATCATGGAGTTGGTCGTAGCCATAGTGTGGATTATCCTGAAAAGTGTTCCGCATTTTGTAGAGCAAGGGTCGGGCGGGGCTGTGGATTTACTCCTTTTGATCGCTGCGATAGGGGTGACATTAAGTTGGCTAATTTTCTTTAGTCGCTTGCGATGGAAAAAGCGGGTGATTGGTATGTTTTTAATGTTGTTGCCTGTGGCTCTCATGAAGATTGATGGTCACACTGGTAGCTTTTTCCCCCAATTGTCATGGCGTTGGTCAGATCAATCGGCAACTCAGATGCCTAAATTATCTGGAATGATGGCTCAAGAGGGAGAGCTTATCAAAGCTACTGGTCCAGCCTACTTTCCGCGTTTTCTTGGCGAAAAGATGGATAACTGGATAGCGGGTGAACTCTTGCCGGATGGCTGGGAGAATAAGGAGCCAGAGGAGTTATGGAGAATCGAAATGGGTGAGGGATGGTCGGCATTCGCAGTTGCCGGAAATTTTGCTTACACGATGGATCAGCGAGGTGCGATAGAGACCACGATTTGTTATGAGCTTCTGACTGGATATGCGGTGTGGACCCATTCGGAAGAAGTCAGATTTGAGGAATCGATGGGGGGGGGATGGGCCGCGGTCGACTCCGACAGTGGCAAATTCTAAAGTCTATTCACTGGGTGCGACGGGTATCTTGACTTGTTTAGATGCCCGAACAGGGACCTTGATTTGGGGCAAGAACGTCCTCGAAGAGACCAATCAAAGTGTTCCTAAATGGGCTAAAAGTTGCAGTCCCCTGGTTGTTGATGGGATGGTTATAGTAACACTTGGGAGTAAGGCTGAGAAAAGCCTCGGGGCATTTTCGGCAGATTCGGGTGAGTTGATGTGGCGCTCCGGCAACTACCCGTCGTCTTATGCCTCGCCAGTGGTGGCTACTCTAGCAGGCAAGCGGCAGATTGTTGCGATTCAGCAAAAGGCGTTGGCTGGATTTGAGATTGAAACGGGAAAAGAACTTTGGGCGTTTCCAATTAGAAATCCCCAGAGTAATTGCGCTTCGCCGCTTATCGTGGGGGACACCGTTATTACAAGTAGCGGGTATGGATATGGGACCCATCGAATTCAAATCAAAAAAGGTAAAAACGGGTTTGAAGCAACAGAGTTGTGGCACAGTCTAAAATTAAAGGCTAAGTTTGCCGATATGGTTGTGAAGGATGGTTTTTTATATGGGCTTAATGATGGACGGATGACCTGTCTAAATTTGGAGGATGGGAAGTCAGCTTGGCGGGGGGGGAATTACGGACACGGCCAGATCCTTGGGGTTGGAGGGCATATGATTGTCCAAGGGGAACAGGGTGAGATTTCGATCCTCGAGCTGAACTCAAATCAGGAGGAGGTTGTGATGAATTTTGATGCTCTTGATCACCGCACTTGGAATCATCCAGTTTTGGCAGGACGAATCTTATTGGTTCGTAATGACCGGGAAGCAGTTGCTTTCAAATATTGAAAGGCTGCTAGCAATGATTGATCAGGCTATTTTTTGATCGGAGTCTGATGATATAATTAAGAAACTAAGGCGGTTTCCTTTGGGTCAGATAGAGACACAGTCGGTCGTGAAAAATAATTCTCTGATCTCGTCTGTATCAATTAGGAGCTCAAAGAGTTCTATTTTAACATATCACCACCGAGCCAAATCATGATGCGGTGCTTGGAATTTATCTTGGATCGAGAATTGCTCGTGAATTTGAGACCGATGAGAACAAGAGACGATGCGGTAAGAAAGTGTCCGTGATAGACGAATTAGTTCTTAAGGTGTTTGTCTCCAAAATTGAGATATTGTTCCCAGTCATATTGACTGAGATCATGCTTTCCTGTGCGAAGGTGATAGCCGATATGGCCAAGCTGAATAGGCTGGTCGGTTACAGGCATTTCCATGGTTTCGAGTCCTTTTAAACCGAAGAGTTCGTAAACTGGTCCGGCATAGGCGGCTGCAAGAAACTCACCTTCGGGATCGGCCCAGTCGTCCTTGCTGGCACTTGCAACATAGACTGCGCGGGGAGCCATGAGCGCGACTAGTTGGTGCTGGTCAATTGGTAGTTCGTTCTCTTTGCCATCGAAATTCTTATAGTTTCCGCAGAACCAATGAGGGAAACTTTTGTTGATTCGGGCGACTCGTTCTCCGGTTTTACGTCTGGCCAATGCCGCTCCGGTGCAGCCAGAGTTATTTGAGATAGTAAGTGCAAATCTTTCATCCGTGGCGCCGGCCCAAAGTGCGGTTTTCCCTCCCCGGGAGTGACCGACGACGGCGAATTTTGAGGCGTTGATAGCGGGATCGGTTTCGAAGTAGTCAAGAGCGCGGGAGGCTCCCCAGGCCCATGCTGCAATGGTGGCCCATGCGTCACCGGGACGTTCGCCATCGTAGTTTTCGAAGGCCTTGTGCGCGCCGTTATTAAAGTTGAGATCTTTGTCGGTGCTAAGTTCGGAATTCAGAAAGGTGGCTGCAACATAGCCGCGAGCGACAATTGATTCGGCTGGCCAGAAGTCGTCCTTTTTCTTGCGCGTTGGATCGATGTTTTCAGGGCCACGATTACAGATGAGAAGGTATCCTGGAGCAGGTTTAGTGGCTTTGTTGGGGATGAAGTTGATCAGTTTGAAGCTGCTTGCACCTCCGGATCCGGAATAGGAAATTTGTATGATCCTGAGAGTCGCTGCTCCATCCATGGCTTTGGGGTCTTCTTCGATGACCTTAAACGATAGAGTGTCGGGCTTTCCCAATGGAGCACGACCGTAGACATGATTTTTAAAGAGTTCGAGGGTTTTTGGGCGCTGTATCTTGATCCAGTCTTCCTTGGATTTTGCGGGTGGGGAACCAAGCACGTTGGGGAGTTCTAAAGCCGAGGCCGAGAGAAATAAGGCGAATGTGAGAGGGATGAGATATTTGGACATTTTATTGAGTGTAAATTATTTCATATAAATTGATGAGAGCCCAGATGAGGTCCGAAGTGGTGACGCCAGGGCAGGGAAAAGAAAAGTAATGGCGGGGAAATTAAGCGCTAAAATGGAGAATTGAGAGGAATAAGAAAACCTATTAAGATATCAACAACAATTTTAATTGTAAGTTCGCTTGAGGTAAATCTTACAAAATCTTTGTGGCTTGAACGGAAACGCTGGTCTGCGACGATTACCGGCATAATGAACAAGCGATTGTTTTTCCCATCTCTGCCGATAATTCCGCTTATTGGAATTTCCTTTTTTGGTCAGGGGCAGGCCGAGGTGAATCAGGAGAAGAGTGTGAAGTCCGGAATAAGCGAAAATTTCTTCGCTCCCGAACTTAAGGTGGGTGATCGGCTAAAGATGTTTGAAGTCGAAAGCAGCGAGGGTTTTTATGAAAAGGAAACAGTGTTGAAAGCCCTCAGAATTTCAAGAGGGAATGTAATAGCTGACATTAGAGCTGGAAAGAAGGTGTTTCGAAATAAGATCGACCATGCTGCTTTAACCTTTGTGGAGGAATTAAAAATCGGAGGGTTCAATAAGAATTATTTTTCACGATTTCATAAGGATTGATGGCTAGGGCGAAGGGCAGAGGCTTTGGTTTTTGGACGCTGACCTTTTTGGTGGTCGCGAACATGGTAGGTGCCGGGATTTTCACAACTTCGGGATTTACTCTGGTTTCACTAGGTAATCCTTGGTTCGTGATTTTGGCGTGGTTTGTGGCTGGAGCTATAGCTTTGTGTGGAGCCTTCAGCTACGGACTGTTGGTCAAACAGATGCCTGTATCGGGTGGTGAATATGCATTCTTGTCATCCTCGGGATTTCCCTTTGTGGGATTCGTCGCTGGGTGGGTTTCCCTCATGGCGGGATTTAGCGGAGCGATCGCCTATGCGGCGCTGGCTCTTGAAGAGTATTTACCAGGTAATCCTCCTCAAAAGCTGCCGGCGGTAATTGTCGTCGTTCTGGGGGCGCTGGCGCATGGAGGGAAAAGGTCAGTGGGAGCGTTGACGCAGAATATTGCGGTTGGACTGAAGTTGATTTTATTAGCAGTAATATTGAGTTACGGGGTATGGAGTATGGCTTCTCTGGAATGGCAGGGTAATCATGCGACGCAAAATCCGGCTGAAGGCTCCATCGTCTTAAATTTTGCTCAAGCTCTGATTTGGATTTCACTCAGTTATTCAGGATTTAATGCGGCGGTCTATATTACAGGAGAATCGAAATCTTGTCATTTGGTTGCAAAGTCAATGATAGCAGGCACCTCAATTGTGATTTTGTTTTACCTTATGTTGAATGTCCTCTTTGTCGTAGCACCGCCCAAAGAGGTAGTTCTAGGTCAGGCAGATGTGGCGGCGCTGGCGGCGGGCTGGATTGGTGGTGGGCGTTTTGAAAGCTTTGTCCGATTTGTCATTTTACTGGCTCTGCTGACATCGGTTTTGAGTATGATGATGGCTGGTCCGCGAGTTTATGGCAAAATGGCTGAAGATGGACTGTTACCCAAGATTTTCGCAGTGCAGACCAGTAGAGTTTGGCCTGCGGTTTCTTTGCAGATGGGCTTTGCTCTTGTCTTGATATTTTTTGGAAGTTTACAAGACCTCCTAGGCTACCTTGGGTTGACCCTGTCACTCTGTGCTGCAGCTTCGGTTCTTTGTCTTTTCTTCGGTGTCCATCAGGGAGCTGTTAAAGGATGGAAGGCAGTTCCTCCTTTGTTGTTCATTTCAGCAACCTTGATTTCAGCGATTCTCCTGATGATCCGTGATCCCTGGCAGGCTTTGGGGACCTTGGTAACCTTGTTGTTAGGAGCAGTTGTTTTTTTATTTTTGATCGGTTCGCGGCTTCGAGAATGAATTGCTGGGCGAGTGGCTCTACTGTGGGCTGAAAAGAAAATCCTCCGCTTGGGATGAGATATTGGAATAGATTCAGTTGCAAATGTGGGCCCGCAGTCAGAGAAGATTAGATCCCGCTGTGGTATCAGCCCTTTTACAAGGAGAACGTTTGACGAGGTAATTCGCCTTTTCAAGCGATGATGCTCTTAATGATAAAACATTTAAGTCATCGCCTCCGCTGAGAGTTCAGAATGTCAGCTTTAGCTTCTGATGAAAGGCCACTTTCAGCGAGCCAGGTTCTCGCTTCTTCGGGCTTACGACGGTAGTATGCAAAGCCAACTTTTTTCAGAGATTCGTTCCGTATTGTCGGGTCTTGAATATCTTTGGCCCATGCAATTGCGGTCTGGGGGTCTTGCCAGGCATATCCTTCGGCAAAGCCACGGATGGCGGAGTCGCGTTTCGGTGAATTTGGCATAGACAGAAGGTAATTTCCGGCAGCAATAGGGTCGCGATCCTCCCAGTCGCCGAAGGCTGAATTGAGTCCCGCCTTCTGACCTTGCCCTTCGGGAAGTTTCTCGAGCCAAGAAACAGCTGCAAGAGGTTCACGCTCGGCCCATTTCTTTCCGACCTCGGCAACGGCTCGGGTGGCATAGTCTTCAGCTGCAAATTCTTCAATCCAGCCCGCAGCGGATGCTGGATCAGTTCGAGCGTAACCTTCGGCTATTTCCCCCATAGCGGAACCCTTTAAAGGTCCGTCTTTCAAGGTCGCTGCCCAATTGGATGCGCCAATTGACCCTTCTTGACGAATAACCTCGTTGGCAACGGTTTCCATCAAACGTGAGGTGTCGCTTCGCCCTTCAGCGAGAAGTTTCGAGACATAGTTTGTGGCTTCGTCGCGGTTACGGTCGGCTAATCCAGCTACTACACCTTTTTCTAGGTCTAACCGCTCAGTCTTAAGCCTATTGCCCGGACCATGTGTGAGCTTTTCAGGAAGTTGGTCGAGGAATGCTATTGCACTGGTCGGGTCAGTAGATGCCCAACCGCTGATAACGGAGTATAAATCTACCTTGTCCATGGTGAGCGAGCCGGAGAAAGCGGCTTCACCCGCAATCGTGCCCCAGGCATAATTGAAGTCACGCCATTCAGAGGCTCGATCACTAACACCAGCAGCTATCAGTTCTTCGCGGATTTGAACTGCATTTTCACTGGTCATTTTAGAAAGGAGGTTGCTGAAGGCCTGGCGACGTTTGATTTGATTGGGATCCTTTAAAGCCATTGTAGCGAGGCTTTCGATTCCCATTTCTAAAAATGATGTTGTTTCGAGCAGTTTGGAAATAGCCTCTTTTTCGACAGAATTAGATCGAGTTGATGCGGTTTGTGTCATTCCCGTTTCTGATGGAGTGGGCAGAGTAGATTGAACATGGATAGCGTGATTTTGAGCTTTTGATTCCTGACTTTTCGTAGTGGCTGATCTCTGCCAAGCCGTGCCAACGAAAAATGCAGCAACCATCGCAGTAGCCCAAAATCCATGGGCTATGACTCGTTGTGAAAGCATGAGGGACATTAACAATATTTTTAAAAATAACAAATCCCCAGTCAGGATTCTCCTGACTGGGGATTTGTGAATTAGAATCTTGAGGGGGAAAGCTCTTAAGTGGCCTGACTTCCACGTGCCACGACGACCTTGCCAGTTCGGATGGTCTCGATGACCTCGAATTGACCGAGCATAAGAACGACAGCATCGATCTTGCTGGTGGTGCCCGTAAACATTGCGATCATAGAATTTGGACTCATATCGACGGTCTTACCAGCGAAGTGCTCGATGACTTGAAGAGCGGCCGAGCGTTCATCCTTCTCCGCGATAATTTTCACTAAAAGCATCTCGCGAACGACTGAGTTCTCAGCGGTATGCTCAAAACAATGAATGACGTCGATTAGCTTATTGACCTGCTTGATAATTTGTTCGAGTCCCTGGGGATTTCCAGAGATATCGATAGTCATTCTTGAGAAAGCTCCAGTTCGGCCTTCGGAGACCACGAGCGAATCTATATTATAAGCTCTCCGTGAGAAGACCTGACAAATACGCATCAATACTCCTGGACTGTTATTTACGAGAATGGAAAGCGTATTTGAAGCTCCACGAGTAGCGTGCTCTATCGGAGTGTCGGTGGTGACAATCGTTTTGGACATTTTAAAAGGGTGGTTGAAGTTTCGAAGAGCCCTATGACTTAGGTGGACCCGACTGGCTTCGCCATTTTAGTTTTTGGCGGTTCAGTGATCATGTCCTCAAGTGCCGCTCCAGCAGGAATCATGGGGAACACGTTCTCGTATTTGACGCATTCGGCGTGAATTAGAATGGGTCCATCGTTGTAGGCTAATGCTTCTTCAATCTTACGTTGGCAATCAGCTGGACGCTTGAAGTGGACGCTAGGGATCCCGTAAGCAGCAGCCAGTTTGCAGAAGTCTGGGTTACCCTCAAGGTCTACGCCGGATTCCCGATTCTCGAAAAAGAGCTCCTGCCATTGGCGGACCATGCCAAGATAGTGGTTATTGAGAACCACGATCTTGATCGGGAGTTTGTGAATCGCTGCGGTGGCGAGTTCAAAAAGAGTCATCTGAAAGCCGCCATCACCAGAGATCGAGATGACGGTTTTTTCTGGATGGGCAAGTTGGGCGCCTATGGCAGCGGGGAAACCAAATCCCATAGTTCCAGCGCCACCCGAGGAGAGCCAGTGATACGATTCGTCGTTTTTATAGAATTGAGCGGCCCACATCTGGTGCTGACCAACATCTGTCGAAACAATAGCCTTGCCTTCAGTTTGTTCGTATAATTCTTCGATGACCTGCTGCATGCGAAGTCCGCCTTGCTTCTTATAGCCAAGAGGAAATTTCTTTTTGTAGCGGCCAAGAGTCTTGAGCCATTCCGCGGTATCAAGTTCCTCAACTTCAGGGTTGAGGAGAGCGAGGGCCGCCTTGGCGTCTCCGACGATCTGGATGTCGGGGACAATCATTTTATCCATCTCTGCCGGATCGATGTCTATGTGAATTACTTTTGCATCAGCACAGAACTTATCAGGTTGGCCGATAATCCGGTCGTCAAATCGAGAACCGATATTGAGGAGTAGATCACACTCAACCATCGCTTTATTTGCATAGGCAGTGCCGTGCATGCCAAGCATACCAAGACTAAGATCGTGAGTCTCAGGAAAGACACCCTTGCCGAGAAGGGTTGAGGTGACAGGGCACTTGAGTTTGGTCGCCAGTTCCATTAGCTCTTTGTCGGCGCGCGAGATCATAGTGCCCTGACCAGCAAGAATCACGGGGCGTTTGGCCTTCTTTATAAGGGCGACAGCTTTCTCGATCCCGGTGGGGTCGATGTTGAGAGATTCATATGGATCATAACCTGGGAGGTCTAGTTCCGGATCCATTGTCGCGGTGAAATCACCGGAAGATACATCCTTTGGGACATCGATGAGGACCGCGCCAGGACGGCCGGTGGTTGCGATATGGTAAGCCTCTCTAGCGACTCGGACTAAGTCGTTGGTCTCTTTTACGAGGTAATTATGCTTCACCACAGGGACAGTAATTCCGAAAATATCAGCCTCTTGAAAGGCGTCTTTTCCAAGCATCCAAGTGACTTGCTGTCCGCAAATCACAAGCATTGGCACCGAATCCATCTGGGCGGTCATCAGGCCGGTCACGGTATTGCCTGCGCCGGGCCCGGAAGTCACCAAGACGGCTGCTGGTCTTCCGGTCGCTCGAGCATAGCCGTCAGCCATGTGAACCGCTCCTTGCTCGTGGCGAACAAGGATGAATTTCATTTTGGTTTCGGACTGTTTCGAGTGCGTCAAAAATTGGAATAGCTGCTCCACCAGAGTAGCCAAAGACGTATTCGATGCCGAGATCGTCGAGTGTTTTGATAAGAGCCTGAGCCCCGTCGAGTGTTTGATTGCCCATGAAGTTTAAGGAATTTTCTTAAAAGAAGGGGATGTTGAGGTTTGAGGCAAGCGAAAATTGGAAAAAAAGAGATAAAACCGGTCACGATCAATCTTATTCACAATGAAAATTGATGATTAGAGCTGAAACAAGTAATTCTTCTGCGCTCGTGTTCTTTTACTGGGCCTGGTAGGCGGCCTCATGATCAATACGAAATGACCAACGTATGACTGGCTCGTAACTTTCGTTACCTTTGAGACGCCACTGGGTTGTGACCTCGCATAGCGGTTGCCGAAGTGGGCGGCTCACCGTCCATTTATAGATTAAAGACTTGGTATTTGCGGCCAGTGGAACTTTGCCGAATCCAGCGACCCGCATGACGACTGATTCGGGATCAAGATCTTCTACGGACGAGAGATCTATTTCAATGTCGGGAAGGCGCGAAGCGATGATCTCCCCGGGTTCGGGTTTGGTTGGGTGTGGGAGGGATATCGGGGATAGCGGTAACTCTAGGCCCATTGCGGAAAACCATTGCGGCATTGAAGGCGGTGTCGTGATTTCCCAGCACGATGTAACGTGGCAAAGTATGCCGGGGGCTATTTCTCCGAATTTTCCCGGGTTTCACGGTGAAAAGTTGGTCATATCCAAGTTCTTCTGCGAGCGGGAACATTTCATTGGTATAGTAGCCACCGGGGTAAGCGTAGGTGTTGACCTTGACCTTGACTGTATCATCAAGAAACTTTTTTGAGTTTCCTAACTCGTTGCGAAGGAATTTTTCGTAGGCCTTCCGGACCCTCTTTGGCTGCTTTTTTAATTTTGCTTGGGAATGGGTGACTGACCGAGTGAGATCCGATGGTGCAGAGCTTGCTCAAGACCATTTCGCGAATCATAGACAGGGAGAGGGCTCGGCCACCTCGATTGGACCCCACGTAGTTTTTATAGAGAAAGATTGTAAAGGGGAGTTTGAGCTCTTTCATGATGGGAAAAAGCTTCGGTGTAAACTGATCTCCAGCCATCATCCATGGTGATGAGAATCGATTGGGGTGGGAGTTCTCCCTCGCCACGACGCCAAGCGAGGAACTGCTCGAGTGTGATCACCGCAATGTTGGATTTTCTAATAGCTTCCATCTGGCTCCGGAATTTTGAGGTGGGGATCCTCATTTGCGTTGCTGGAAGGGTCTTATGGAAAACGTGATAGCCTAAAACAGCGACGCGCGAGCCATCATCGTCAAAGACCTCTTTTGCGGGAGCGGTGCGGTCGATGTCGGCAATTGGTGTTTCTTGCGCGTGAAGGCCGTAGCAAAAGATGCCCATCATAAGGGTGATTCGGACGACTGTCATGGAGGGAATAGTTTAATTTCTTAAACTATTTTTGGCAATAATTGAAAAAGCCTGCTCGGAGAGAACTCCGGGCAGGCTTTCGTTAGAAAGTGTGGCCAGCCCTATTTGCCGGGCGCTGGCTCGGCAATTTCGGTCGAAATATCGAGCGAGGCATCAATAAGCTCTTGTCGAAGTTTACTGCCTTTTTTACTCCAAATGTAGACGACAGGTGCCGCAATGAAGATAGAGGAGTAGGTTTCCGATAACTACGCCGATCATGATGGCGAATGAGAAGTCCTTGAGAGCCGATCCGCCAAAGACCCAAAGAACGAGGACAGCCACGAAGGTGGTGACCGAGGTTAGAATGGTTCGGGAGAGAGTTGCGTTTGATCGCCAAGTTCATGACTTGGGCAACATCACCTCGCTTTGAGCGGAGGGATTCTCTCATTCGGTCAAAAACCACAATGGTGTCGTTAATAGAGTAACCTGCGATCGTTAAGAAGGCTCCGACGTGAATCAATGAGAGTTCAGTTCCGCACATGATCACAACTCCAATACAGATTAAAATATCGTGGAAGAGTGCCGCGAATGCCCCGACCGCGAACGAAAATTCAAACGAAGACTGATATAGAACAAGACGCCAGAAGACCAAGTCCGAGAGCATAAAAAGAGTTTTTTCAGAAACTCGCCACCAAGAGAGGCTGAAATCGTTTCGTTATCGAGCGCAATATCGTAACTTTTTTCAGTGTTGATCTCACCGAGGATTCCGATGTCTGAGCGCAATTTACTTTCAATCTTTTCAAGATCGTTGCTCGCGCACTTGATTGAGATAAGATCGCCTTCGGCCCCAACAGGTTGCTCGAGCTGAATTGTAGGATTTTTTTCAAGAGTCAGATCGCTAATGCTTTATTGACGGTGGCTTCGCTTAATTCCTGTCCCTCCTTAAGTTGGATGTTCACGATACCCTCACCGAGACCGAGGATTTCGATGTCTGTGCGCAATTTAGTTTCAATCTTTTCAAGATCGTTGGTCGCGCACTTGATTGAGATGAGATCGCCTTTGGCCCCAACAGGTTGCTCGAGCTGAATTGTAGGATCTTTTTCAAGAGGCAGATCTTCAATGGATTCCTTGACGGTGGCTCCGCTTAATTCCTGTCCCTCCTTAAGTTGGATGTTCACGATGCTTCCACCGAGAAAAGTCAATGCCGAGTGAAGACTCCCGCTTGGTCCCCATGACTACAAGCGATCCTATCAAAAGAATGGAGGAGAGCATGAAGGCTGGCTTCCGCATTTCCATGAACTTAATTGTTTTCGCTGGGATCAGATTCATGAAGCTGAGCTTTTTAAGAGCCCCGGTGTTACTTCCCCAAAAGAAGAAGACACGGGTCACAAGAAGAGCTGCGAACATTGAAGAGAGAATTCCGATCGTTAGGGTGATCGCAAAGCCTTTCATCTGATCGGAGGCCCGCCAAAGAAGAATGATCGCAGTAAGAAGGGTTGTTATGTTCGCATCAAAAATTGCACTGAAGGCTTTTTCGTATGCTGCGCGGATCGCATTGATAAGAGATTTCCCTCCTGCTATTTCCTCCGTAAGCGTTCGTAAATGAGAACATTTGCATCAACTGCAACACCAATCGTGAGGATGATCCCAGCGATCCCTGGGAGGGTGAAGGTGGCTCCAAACATGGCCATTGCCCCGAAAAGGATGAGCATGTTGACCGTGAGTCCGATGAGAGCGACGAAGCCTGCAAAGCGATAGTAAATGATGACGAAAAGAAGGGTTAGAGCCAGTCCAGCGATGGCAGCGGTGACACCTTGGCGCACGACTTCCTCACCATAGCGAGCAGTTACATTGCGCTCAGAAAGAATGTTTAGTGGATATTTGAGGTGGGTTGTTGAGAGCATTCGAAACCGTGCGAACTTCTTCACGTCCGTCTAGACCTTCTACGATAAAGTTACGTCCGAGAATGGCATTAACGGAAGGCGCAATAAGAACTTCATCATCGAGGACGACAGCCATGCGATCCCTGCCAATTGTCATGCTTCCGGTGGCATTGGTGAGGCGTCG
>CASICJ010000051.1 GCA_949373085.1 uncultured Verrucomicrobiales bacterium | reverse complement strand
CAACACTCTTCCGAAAGTCAGTAAAGAAAACAACTGAACTCACGACTTTCGCAGGGGTGATTTAATTGTCTAATGCTTCGCTCCGGAGGTTTTCGATTACGCGATCAAGAGTTAAAGTTGGAATTGCGAGTGAGCGGTGTCTCATCGCTCTCGCGATATTGATTCCAACGACCTTGCCCCTAAGGTCGACCAAGGGCGTTCCGGTCAAGCGCGGGCTTAAAGGGTGATCGTGGTAAAGAACGTAGGGAAAGTTGTCACGCCGTTGACTTAGATCGCCACCACGCGCGCTAAGCTCGCTAAGTCGGCCGTCGCGTTGGGAGGCTTGGCGATCGAAAGAGCCAGCAGCAGTAGCTGGGCGGACATCCAAAATTGGTTTCACTTTCACTTCTTCACTCCCTCTCTGTATTAAGATCTCAACTTTCTCACCTGGCGAGCGCTTCGTGAGGAGTTCGGCGAGTGCTTCTACGGTTGAGATGGAAACACCCTCAAACTGAATAATTTGGTCTCCTTCTAGAATTCCAATTTTATCGGCAGGGCTTCCAAGTTCAATAGTTTCAATGACCGGTGTTGAGCTTTCGGCAGAAAAAGTGACACCAAGATAGGCTGATGGCTTTTCAGAGGTGTGATTGAGCTCATAGCCTTTCTTTGGGGCATCACGGCCTGGTTGTGTAATCACACCGACCAAAAGGGTTTTTCCCCCCGGAGTGACAAGAAGTTGTCCGACTTTGGGTTCCTTCGCTTCCCAATTGACTGGGATTAAGCCTTTTACATCGATATTGATTAGCGCGAGATCTGTCGCTTCGTCTACCGCCATAATTGTGACAGGATAATTCTGACCATTTACGGTTGCGCTGAGATCTTCGACATCTGAGATTTCGGAGGCTTTGGTGATGAGTTGGCCGATTTCGTGGATGACGGTTGCTGAAACAAGTGTTTCTCCCCGCCCGTTTTTCAGTGGGATAATAGAATTTTCGAATCTCTTCCGAATAAATTCTAAATCTCTAGTGAAGTTTTTCTCGGGAATTTGCTCTGGCCCATTATTTTCATCAGCGGCTTCGATGACAATCATGTCAATCACGCCCGCAATTGGTTGGGGGAAGTGCTTGCGGGCGATGACCTCCATTGGCGTCAGTTCCACGATTTTAGCCCCGTTGATCGTGAGCGAAACTTTATCACCTTTTCGAAGAACGAGAGCGAGATCGGTAGTTCTAGGAAACGGTTGACCGTTGACTGCAGTGATTACATCACCTGGCACGAGTCCACTTTTAGCCGCCGGGCTATTGGGAATAATTGAGGTGATGCGCGGAGCCCGACCTTCCAGCTGAAAACCATATTGAGGCGATTTCGGTGCTTCGGGATTTGGCTCCCAGCGATCTATGAATTCCTGCATATGGTGGGGATCCAAAAGTCGTGGTTTTTTTAGTAACGCCATCCCCTCTGGGTCGTTTTCACCATGTTTAATGAGAGCATCTTGAAAGCGCTCCCTGAGCTTGGCGTAGGGTTCATTAAAAAGATCTCCCACTTCTTGTCGTGGCTGCATGGGTCGGCCAAATGCCTCCCCGGCAATCAGTGCATCCCAACGTGCAACAATCGAGGGCAGAGGGACGTGTTTGTTAATTCGCCAGGAACCACTGATGTTGCTATTAATCCCGATGACCTCGCCCTTTAGGTTGTAAAGTGGGCCGCCAGAGTCGCCTGAGATCACTGTCGCGGAGGTTGTGATGGCGTCGCTGAAGCCATTCTTAGTACCGGCTTCGCTTATTCGGCCTAGTCGAACTGGGGCGGGACGTCCTATGACTGGACCGCCGGGGTGGCCAGTTGCAATGACCCAGTCATCGACCTTGTAGGTTTTCGTTTCGACGTAAGGCCGGTAGGGGAAAGGTCCGGGTGCGTTGATCTGTAAGAGAGCGCCGTCAGTTTCGTGATCAACTCCAAGACTAGTTGCTGGAAGTTCTCGTCCGTCAGAAAGAAGGACCTTCATCTGCTTTTTAGGATCATTCGTAACGTGCGCTGCAGTAATTACCAATCCCTCCGGACTTACAATCACCCCGGAACCGGAGCCCCCGTTGATGATAATCGCAACCGTTGCATCGACCAAGTCCGGGGCGATTTTTCGAACGATCCGATCCAAATCCTTGGGAGTTTGGGAAAAGACAACCCCGGCGAAGCTGAGAAAGAAAATTAAAGTTTTCATTGAGATTAAAACGCGCGGGTTTTGGCGAGAAGGCGGTTGATTGCTGCGCGAATTTCTTTGGGTTTGAGGGCAATCGTTCGGCCTGGAGAAACTGCGGCGATATTAAGTCCTAGAGCTTTTCCATTAATGTCAAAGACTGGAGACCCGCAATCCCACGCGTTAATTGGTGTGGAGTGGACAATCACGTCGGGAAAAGGGGCGCGCCTAATGCTGGGAACCATGGAGACACTCTTTGAAAGATTGATGCCGGTGGCTGGAGGAATGATGATCGGTGAAATAAGCTCAATCTCATGCGTCTTCTTGGAGTCGCCCTGGGCAATTTCGACAGTAACCTTCTCTCCAACTTCACAACAATCCAGAAATGCTGTTAAATCGGCCCGGGTCCTAATCGGTCGATTATCTATTTTTCTAATGAAGTTCCCCGGTGAGAGGCCAGATTCAAAGGCAGGAGTATCAGGTTTGATCGCTGCTATTTTTAACCCTGAATCAAGTTGTTCGGTGGTAAGTCCCAGACTGGTAACCTGGCTTGTTGCGTGAACGGAAGGGGTTCCCATTTCTAGGATATGGCTAAAAATCCCCATGTATGAGGTCGCTTCTGCAACCATTTCATCTGTGGATTCCTGAAGTAATATCGGAGAGGCGACGACTGAGCCGGCCTTTGGGGATTCAACGCTCCAACGAACGACTGGCATTCCTGATTCGGAGATGCCAACCAATGCGAGATCGGTGCTTTCGTCAGTCGAAAGAAGAACTGCCGGATAGTTTTTTCCGTTATAACGGACCAAGAGTGAAGGGCCAAGGTCACTAGCCTTGGTGAGGATAAGCCCCTCTGCGTCAATGATAGTTCCAATCACGGAGTGAGTTGCTTGCGCCCCTTCGTTAGACACGAGAACACAGGGGAGTGGATTTGGGTGCGAACTTTGGATGAAGCTTTGCCTTGCTCGTGTGATGGGCGAGACAACGATTTTTTGAATTTCTTCTTTAGTGATCTTTGGAGCAAGCGGTAGTTTTTCAAGGTCCGAAGTAGTCTCGTTTGCGAGGATCGCATCAAGCTCCGGGAAGTCCGCGATTAACCATCGGATCATAAGGGCTGGAGTATTTGTTTCGCGGCTTTTTAAAGTGGTCGCGATTAATGCACCGGAGAGGTCAAAAACTGGAGCTCCTAGGGTGTGGATTCTGCTATCTAATCTAAGTGCTTTGGCTCCATCTGGAGGAGCGAACTCAAGATGATCGACGACGAGACTTGGAGGCTCTCCGATTGAAGAGATAGGAGCTGTGGTGGGTACGATCACAGTATGGTCTACGACTTTTGAAATTCGGACCGGATCGAGGTCAGATGGTGGTTGTTTAAATTTAAGTAAAGAAACGAAGCGCTTTGCATTTTCAGCTACTGTTTCGAGTTCGATACGAGAGCCATCGGTTCGATAAAGAAGATAAGGGGCATCCTCTCCGTCAATGCTCGGCAGGAACGGAGAGAGGATGTGACCGTCGATGCTAATAACGACCGCAGGCCTAGTTTCAGATAAACCAAGTCGTCCAACAATGACTATTTGGCCCGAAAGTTTCGAAGCAAATTGAGTTGTGCTTGTTTGAACGGAAATTTCGTAATCCTTGCTCCAGGTGATTGTCTGGGCGGGAAGGAAAGAAGCCAGTGCGGCAGCAATGAGAATAGATTTCATTTACCAGACTTGTTGAAGTTCATTTATGGGAAGCCAGAAGGTGCTTTCTGATGATTGAACGAGGGCATGAGTTTCATTGACCTCGGAAATTTGAACGATTTGACCCGCTCTAAGTGCGGGATAGTTCCAGTCGGGTGTGCCCGCCTTGGGTTCGCGGGGAAGTTCGTCGGCAAGAACCATGTATTGATCGGAAGAGTAATGTTGATTTTGTCGCCAAGCGGCGGTTCCCAAAAAGAAAAAGGCGATCGATCCGAGAGCAAAACCTGGCCAGCGGGGGAGTGAAATAAATTTTAGGATCCCAAAGAAAAGGTAGGTCAAAACCCAGATCACAGCAGCTAAGACGACCCATTGATCCGGACGAAGGTCGAGAAATCGGTTTCGGGAAACGGTTAGATCACCTTGGCGCTCACGAATGTCACTCATTAAGGCCCGCGCTTCCTGGTCTAGCGGGTCAAGTAAAAGAGCAGTGTGGCAAGAGGCTCGTGCGCGCGAGGGGGCATTTGCGAAAAGATGGGCTTGAGCGAGATTATAGTGTAACGATCCGCGGTCAGGGCTTTCTTTGATGAGACTATCGTAGATGCTGACTGCTTCGGTAAAGTTCGCCTCGTTAAACGCTTGATTGGCTTCCTTCAGGGTTGATCCCTTTAGCGATGCAATGCTGATCAATAGCAGGAGCGAAATCTTTGTGAGTTCCCGCCCCAATGCAATGAAGTCGAATGACTTTTCATGACTTGAAAAGGAAATTTCGGCATGTGTTTCAAGGCTTTTGGCGAGTTCGTGATCATTGAGCGCATTGGCAATTTCCCTTACAGTCGATCCCGAAGGGAGTCGGAGTTTGTGTCGAAGAATGGGCAATAATTCGTTGTCAATTTGCTCGGCTGTTCCTTTTCCAGATTTGAAGTTTATAACTAAACGTTTGAGGGTTCGTTCCCGCTCTTTCTGCTCTGGGTCACGCGAGTCTAGTCGTTTCTTGGCTAGGCCGAATAGAAGAGGGAGAAACGGGGCAAGAGCGAAGGCTCCAAAAGTAGACACTGGCAGATTGAGTAAAACTGGGCGTATGGTGACACTCCCTACGTTGTCTCTAGGAGTCATTGATGCGGTGATGTCACTGGTTCCTGGAAGGTTTAAAGTTGGTGTGATTTTGTGGAAACGCCAGCTGTCGTCACCGGTGTCAAAAGAGGCGAGGGTGATTGCGGGGAGGGTTCCCACTTTACCGGTTGGGAGAAGAGTTTGCGTAAAGTCTCCTTCCCAAAAATCATAGTTACTACCGACCTTTGGATAGAGATCGCTCTCGACGGATGGGAAGCCTTGGCTTGAAAAATCGAAGTTATTTCGAAGATTTGGGTTTCCTTGGCCGGTGATTGAAATGTCGATGATAAAGGGACGAGAGGCTGCAGGTTGAAGAGGGCGGTAGTCGATTTGAAAATCCCAGTCTCCTACAAGGCCCGAATCGATCGCCTGATTATTCGGAATGGGCGGAATGGGGAGCACTTCAATTTCAAACGGAATGACATGTGTTCGGTGTCTGGAGCGAATCCGAGAAGTCCCAAGAGTCGCGCTGAGGTGTCCGGTCGATTTTCCAATCTTTGTGAAATACAAACGAGCCTTGTAGACGCGGAGGTTATAATTAACACCCTCGATTTCTTGTGCCATCTCGCTGTAGTTTTCAGGACTTCCGTAGCGACTGAAGAACCCGCCTTGGGAATAGGTGTAAAAGTAGTCGCTAGGAATAGGTTTGCGTCCTGAATAGCGCAGGTATTGGTGCCATTGCGCTCCCTCGATCTGGTTTGAGGGCTGAGAAAAATATGAACTGCCTCGGAATCTATTATTCTTGTTTTCAACAAGCTCGATAAATTGAACCTCCACGGCTTCACCCAAATGAACCTGTTTTGGGACCTTAGCACTTCCGTTCCAGAGAATCTCTAAGCGGGTATCGGTTTTTGAAGTGTTATTTCCTTTCACCTCTATCTCCCCAATTCGAATAAAAAACTCCTTATTTTCTAGCACGATTGGGACTGGGGGGAAATCGATTAACCCCGGTGAGGTCGCGATAAATGAGATCCGATTATCGGTCTGCATGTTTCCATAAGCATCATTGGGAAGCCGGATACTGGAGTAACCAAGCCAGGTGATTTTGGGATGCCTCGGAAGTTCGCCGAGTTCCATTTCAGCCCTGGTCACGATGCTGATGTATTCCATCCGATCCTCAGTAATAATATTTGGTGGCCGAGAAACGCGGTAGTCCTGTGCCGAGGAGACCATGGCCAAAAAGAGACTGAAAATGAAAACGATCCGGAACATTTTAGTTTCGTGAATTAGTGGCTCTTGCTCCGAGGAATTCGTCGACCATTCCGGAGATATTCTTGCTGCTGCTTCCTCAGGAGGCGTGAACGTAGATCACCTCCTTCTTTTTCGGCTCTCTTGAGGTCATTATCATCAGGTTCGCCTTTCCCCTCGTCTTGGCCCTCATCTTCGGCTGCAGGTTCATCGCCTTCGGGGCGATCACCCTGCGGATTATCCTGATTGTCTTGGCGGCCACCTTCTCCGTCTGGCTCCTTACCTTCACCATTTTCGCTCTCTTCAGGCTCACCTTCTCCCTCGCCTTGAGATGGTTGCTGTTGCTGCTGTTGTTGGGGATCAATGAGGTGGTCTAGAGCATCCTGAAGATGTTGAGCTGCTTTCTCCAGCCGGCGTTCTCGATGGGGAGAGGGTGCTAGAACGATATCCTCCTCGGCTAGACGATAATCTTTTAAACCTTCTTCCGGGAGGATAGTCGGCGAATCTTCGATTACCTCTGCTCTAGCTATGAGAACTTGAACCGAGTTCACGGCGCGTTCGATTGCCTTTTTATTCACTTCGGTGAGCGTGTTGACTTCGCGCTTGAGGCTTTCGACAAATCGATTTTCTTGATTGAGGGCGTTTTGGGAGTCCTCAATGGCAGCCTGGAAAGCCACAAGAAAATCAAGGTAGGCCTGAACTCGCGAGATGTTTTTGTAAACAAGAGCGAGATTGTCGCTGAGTTCTTCGTCTGCTGGCTTTAATGGTGCGGCCCCCTTATAAATCTCGAGGGCATTTTTGAATGAACTTTTAGCACGCTTAAGAAGCTGTATCGGATCGGAACGTTCCTGCATCGCCATCATCATGATTTCCTGTTCAGATTTAGGGACGTTTGATTGCCCTTTGCGATGATGGAGAAGCCCGCGCTTGTGAAGAGCAGCGAATTTAAGATCGTTTCGGAGAATTGGAGCTGCGTCGGCAGCCTTACTGTAAAGATCAAGCAGTAGCTTAAAGCGGTCGGTAGATTTCAGGGTGAGCTCAGGCTCAGCTTTCTCAAGCTCGAGAGCCTTGTTGTAGTAGCGGATACTTCTCTGGGTTTCGGTGAGCGCAGGATCTTCAAGGTTTTTTCGAACTTCTTCAGGGAGATAGTCGGTCGAGGCGGCGGTGTCGGCTGCTGCAATTTCGCCCTTTAAGATAGCATCTGCGCGCTCGATCCAAGAACTGGGTCCTTTGGGATCGTGGGTGAGGGAGCCCATGGGGTTCTCGTTAACGTCTAAAAAGACCGCCATCGGAAAGGTTTCAACCCCCAGATTTTTAACAAGGGCGCGGCGGGCGCGCCTCTCTACATCAGTGATCCCAACACGGGGAAGGTCGACGAGCGTCCATATGACTTTAGTCTCTGCCCATTTTTTGAAAATTTGGTGCGTGAGAATCTCTTGTTCGAATGTAATCGAGAGCTTTGACCAATCTGATCCGGTAAATATTACCATGACTGGTAGTTCTTCTGCTTTGGCAACTTCTAGTGCTTCGTCGTAAGAATCGACCTCTTCGCCGGGAAGGCTTGGAGCAAGTGAAAGAAGGAAGACGATTGCGGTTGTTAGCGGATACCAATTTTTGGTTCGAAGAGGGAGCAAGATGTGGGTCATAAGACAAATAAGAGCTAATGTAAGAGGCCAGACGAAAATATCTTGGGGTCGCTCATAGAGTTCACCTGCGATATTTTCGCCATCTAACTCAATGGTGTCGACACGGGTGTTGAGTTTGGCAATTTGAGCATCCACTTCCTTTGGCGAAGCGCTGAGAAATAGTCCGTTGGTTGACTCGGAGAGTTTCTTGACGGTATTGTGGTCCGACTGCGTGAACATTTCGGTTTGAGGTACGTTGGCTGGCACGCCATCTTTTCCGAAGGCAACCGCAATAACGGGGACTTTGGATTTTTCAAGTTGTCTGAGGACCGTTTCTGGGTCTCCTCCAGTAACGTTGTCTCCATCGGAAAGAACAACAATCGCTGATCCCGGAGGGGGGTTTTCGGTGAGAAGATTTTGGGCCTCCTCAAGAGCGGAGGTGATGTCGGTGCCGGGGACTAAGAAGTCACCGGGCTGAATTTGATTAACTCGTTTGAGGAGGGTGGCTCGGCTTCGGGTAACAGGCGTCTCGATAAAGGTATCTCCCGCAAAAGAGATAAGGCCGATACGATCAGTTGGGCGAGAATTAATAAACTCACGCAAGAGAAGCTTTGCGGCATCGTTTCGACTGATTCCTTCGGTGTCTGTTGCTGTCATTGATTTGGAAATATCGAATAGAATAACCAGATTTTTCGAAGGGCGTTTGAACTCAGTTCTGACGAACCCGCTAATTGGACGAAGGACGGAGATTCCGGCAAGTAAGAGAGAAGAGAGAAGAGAGATTCCGAGAATCCGCCGGCGGACCGGAGAGGCATTTGACTTCAGGTTACAGTTACCAGAGTTTTGGGTTAGAAGGGAGATAGCTTTCTTTCGCTGATGGTAAGACCACCAAGCGAAACTAATTGCCACGATAAAGATGGGCAGGACCCAGAAGAGGTTTTTTAGAGCGAGGAATTCCATTTTGATAATGAAGTCTAAGAGATTTCTCGAAGAAGGGTGTGGCGGAGAAGGATGGCAAGGCCGAGGGCGGCGATTCCTCCGGTCAAGAGAGTGGGGTATAGATCCCGCTGATAAATCAGGGCTGGGCGTTGTTTCGAGGTCTTTTCAAGAGCATCGATGGTATCCATGACATCTTCAAAACCCTTATTGTCCTTTGCTCGAAAAAATTGACCAGCGGTAATTGAGGCAATTTTTTCAAGGTTCCTAGTGTCGAAGCGGATTGTCGCACCCATACGTGAAAGTGGTCCAAGGAGAAAAGGGTCGTCACTTCCAATACCGACTGTGTGAATCGTGATATCTTGTTTTTTTGCTGCTTCTGCAGCTGTGACCGGAGTGTAAACGGGGTCAGGAACCGTGTGATCACCATCAGTGATTAGGACGATGGTGCGTCTAGTTTCATTGTAATCTTTAAGGGCGATGATTCCTTGACTGATTCCGCCAGCAATATTGGTGCCACGCTCACTCTGAGAAAGAAGCGAATTCTCAAGTTGATTGACATAGCCAATGAGATGGTCGTGGTCAATCGTTGGGTCGACCGCGAGGTTGCCAAGGTGTCCAAAAATAACGAGGCCGATTCGATCGCCTGAACGTCTCGAAACGAAGCGGTTGATCTGATCCCTTGCAACACCTAGGCGGTCCTTTATTCTCCCTTGGGCGATGCCTTTCCGAACAGCGGAGTCATCCATGTCAGATGGCGGGTCGAATGCATCCATGCTGTTCGAGTAATCGAGCACTAGCATGATGTCGGTTCCTTCCTTGGTCACAGGAACGATTTCCATATCAGACTGGGGACGAGCGAGTGCAAAGATGAAGGCTGCTGCAGCAAAAACTTCAAGTAAGAGAAGCAGGTGCCGGGGCGTAAAATGCTTCCTCGGCGCAGTCTTGGTGTAGTGGTCGGTTGAAGAGACGGCAATAGAAGCTGGAACGCTGAACCAACGCCAAACAAGTCCCCCGATGAGGGGTATGATCAGCCACAGAAAGTGGGGGTTGGCAAAGGTAATATCAAGCATCGGGTTCAATCAATCAGGAGAGTTTGTCGTTTCACCGGGAAAGCGAAGGTCAGCAGGGGATTTACTCAAAATTTGCACCCCTGAGACACTAACATTATCTGCCAAAAGAGCGACCGTGCTTTTTAGAAAAAAACGAAGCTGGAATCCGCCTATTTCGGCGGGTTTTTAGGCCAAGAGATTCTCTGAATGATGGGGGAGCCCAAAGTAGGATTCAGCGTTATGGTAACAGATATTCCCAATCATCTTGCTGATGAGGCGCTCGTCATTGGGCAGTTTACCGTCTTCCACATCTTGTCCCACGAGATTACAAAGCAAACGGCGGAAGTATTCGTGTCTTGGAAAGGATAAAAAAGATCTCGAATCTGTAATCATTCCAACAAAATGGGAAAGTAGGCCGATCGCCGAGAGCGTGTTGATTTGAGATTCCATCCCCTGGAGGGTGTCGTTGAACCACCATCCGGAGCCGAATTGGATTTTGCCACGGATTGGAGCCTCTTGGAAAGAGCCGCAGGCAGCGGCTAAGACAGCATTATCACGTGGATTAAGATTATAAACGATAGTCTTTGGTAGTTTGTTAAGTTTGCACAGAGAATCGAGGAACGATAAAAGAGCGTCGCCTTGCGGCCAGTCGCCGACGGTATCAAATCCGGAGTCGGGACCTAGTTTATCAAAGAGTCTTGTGTTAGGATTCCGCTTTGGTCCCAGATGGAGTTGCATCGTCCAGTCCTTTTCGGAGACCCACTGACCGACGTGATACATGATGAGGGCGCCGAAAGAATCGGTCTCTTCTGGGTTGGCGGCTTCACCTTTACGGACTTTTTCGAGAATCTGATCTGCTTTACTTTCGTCGCATGGCTTGGATAAAGCATAGCGCATCCCGTGGTCGGTCAAGCGACAGCCCTTTTCGTGGAAGTAATTATGACGAGCCTTCAACGCCATAAGAAAATCAGCAAAGGTAACAATGTTGCCATCAAGATCGTTAAGCCACGGGTTTAGGAGAGAAGGACGGTCAACGAAGAATGCTTTGTCGGGCCGGAAAGTTGGGTAAATCTTAGTAGGGCAATCAGAGGCATTTGCTATTTCGTGGTGGGAGAGATTGTCGGTAGGGTCATCAGTAGTGCCGATAGCATCAACTCGAAATTTACGAAGGAGGCCTTGTGCCGAGAAATCCTCGTCTTTTAGGCGCTCGTTACAAGCCTCCCAGACTTTGTCTGCCGTTTTAGGGCTCAAAAGAGTATCGATATCGAAGCAGCGGCGGAGCTCGAGGTGAGTCCAGTCGTAGAGGGGATTACGAAGGGTATTCGGAATAGTCTCGGCCCAAGCACGGAATTTCTCTTTGGGAGGAGCACTGCCGGTGATATGCGATTCTGGAATTCCATTGGCCCGCATGGCTCGCCATTTGTAGTGGTCGTGACCAAGCCAGAGATCGGTGATGTTTTCCCAACGCTGGTTAGTGGCCACTTCATCTGGAGGCAGATGGGTGTGATAGTCGATAATCGGCAGATTTTTCGCAGTATCGTGAAAAAGCTTGCGGGCTGTCTCAGAGAAGAGAAGGAAATCGTTATCAAGGTATGCTCTAGCCACGGCGAGAGGCTAGGCCATGAGGTGAACCAAGTCCAAGCGAGAATTAGTTGATGAGTCTATTTTCCAACGGTGGTCGGGCGGCACCACCCTTTGCAAGGTATCGCTGGTAATACTTTCGGGCCTCGTCTTTTTGTCCCTTCCGGAGGAAGATGATAGAAAGATTGACGTAGGGTTCGTGTAAATTGGGGTCCTGAGCGATAGCTTCCTGAAAGTGGAATTTAGCATCGTCAAAGCGGTTGGTTTTGCCGGCAATATTACCAAGAAGAATGTGAGCCAATGAATTTTGCGGTTGGAAGGAAAGCGAGCGGCGAAGTTCCTGCTCGGCTTGTTGAAAAAGCTCAACGCGATAAAGTGAATCCCCTAGCATGAAGTGAGCGTAGGGAATTTTCCGGTCACCGGCTACAAGGATTGATTGTCTAAACTGCCCGGTAGCGGCTGTTGGATCATCCAGCCGAAGTTGGACAATACCAAGGTTAATCATGGCCTCCCAGGCTCCGGGATCTTGATCTACGATGAGTTCGAGGGCTCCTCGTGAGGCTTGAAAGTCTCCTTTCGCAAAGAGGCGTCGTGCGACAGTGTTCAGGTTTTTATTGGCGGCTCTGAGTTGTGAAGTTCCGGCAGCGAGCTCCTCTGGGCTCGGAGTGATATTGCTTTCGAGGCTTGGGCTGAGCGGGGAGGTTTTTTCGATTAATTCCATTTCTTCAATGGTCAGCTCTATTTTTTCATCCCCGCTGATACGCGCGAGTGCATCTTTCCAATTTTGGTCATTCTCTCCCAATTTTTCACCCTGTTTCAGGAGGAGTTCGGCGGCGCCTTGCTGGGCTTGTATCTTTGCTTTGAGTTTGTCGATCACTCCTCGGAGAAGCGCGACTTCCTCTTTTCCTCGCTTGTTAAGCGTCCCTCCGTTGAGTTGTGCGAGAAGGTCATTTTCAGCCTGTTTGAGACGTTTTTGTAGTCGGTCCATGCGCAGTTTGCTTTGCATGTCACTTTTCTGTAGATTTTGAATCTTTGCCTTGGCAACCACAAGAGTCTGCTTGGCGATGAGGATCTTGTCTTTTGAAGCGTTGGCATCTTGTTGAACAAGTCCAAGGTTTGCTTTGGCCTCATTAAGCTCTTTGCTGAGGCTGACATTTTGCGTGATGAGGTTTTGAATTCGGTTGGTTTCATCCATTCCAAGAAGAGCCTTCATTTGGTCGCGCTCTTCGATTAAGGCGCTCCGCTCCTGACGAAGTTCAGTCACCATTTTTTCCGATTGGGTAAGCCGGGTTTCTAATACAGCGTTGATGCGGTTTGATTCGTTCAGAAGTCGGTCTTTTTCTTTGATTGTTGTCTTCAGCGCATCGATCTGACCCTGCTGGCCCTCCGCGACCCTGTTGTTAATTTTGGTCTGTTTGGCAATAACGGCTTTGAGGCGCTCCTCTTCATTTCTTGCGGCAAGCAGGGCTTTTTGAGTTGAGGCAAGCCGCTGTAAGGTCAGGCGCTGATCGGCTAGTGCCTTGTCTCGGGCGGCAGCCATGGCATCGCGCTCCTGGCGGAGTTGTTCGATTTGCTGATTGAGTTCAGCCACCTGATTTCTTAGCGGGGATGCTGCGAGGCGTGAGAGCTGGGTTTGGCGTTCTTGGATTTGTCGGCGAATCCTAGCGCTCTCAGCATCACGCATATTTTCTCGACGGCGGAGATCGGCATTGAGGCTTGTGATTTCGGCCTGCAGGTCACGAATCGTCTTGGTGGCTAGTCCGTTTGGGTCAACTTTTCCAGGAATGGTTAGTCTAGCTTTTGTCTCGCCAGGCACCTCCAAAAGAGGTGTTTTTCCAGCGTCTTGTCGTTCCTTCTGTTGGGCAAGGGCACTGGCGTGTATCCGTTGCATGGCCTCGGTTGTGGACTTTGTTCGCCATTTGAGTCCCTCCTTCTGTTTAAAGTTTGGGTGAGTGATCGTGATGAGATCAAAGAACGAACGGGCCTTGCGGTATTTTGTAAACGATTCGACAAAGTCTTCTTTTTTTTCGAGTTCCTCGGCTTGTTTGACAAGTGACCAAGCTTGGTAGTAGAGACCACCAGGATCGAGTCTAGCCAGCTCCTCTGGTGTTTGGGCCAATACGGGAGTAGTTAGAAGAAGAGCCAGGAAAAAGAGCCCGATGAGATGACGTAGGTGTGCCATTGCAGGAGGATGTTATCAAACGGGCGATTGGTGGAAAAGAGCAGATTTCAGCCGTAAGAGGTGAGAATGAGCCTTTGAGGCATCAGGGTATTGACAGCTGCTGGTTGGGAGATTAGATCTTCGCGAGAGGGCGGAGTAGCCAAGTGGTAAGGCGCGGGTTTGCAAAACCTGTATTCGCGAGTTCGATTCTCGCCTCCGCCTCCAAGTTTTCTCACAACCGTGCCGGATTCGTTTCCGGTGCGGTTTTCTTTTGCGGCAGTTGACTCGAATGGATGAACCAGCGACTAATTCCGGTGTGATCAGGATTCGAGGAGCACGCCAACATAATCTCAAGGGGCTTGATGTTGATTTACCACGTGGAAAAATGATCGCCATTACTGGGGTAAGTGGGAGTGGCAAGTCGAGTTTAGCATTTCATACACTCTATGCAGAGGGACAGCGTCGGTATGTGGAATCGCTTTCGGTTTATGCACGTCAATTTCTTGATCAGCTAGAGAAGCCGGAGGTTGATTCAATCGAGGGGCTAAGTCCTGCAATTGCCATTGAGCAGCGAACCGGAGCGGGTAATCCCCGTTCTACGATTGCAACGGTGACCGAAATTCATGATTTTCTTCGTATCCTCTATGCCGCAGGCGGAGTGCCTCATGACCCAGAAACTGGTGAGGAGCTGATGCGGATGTCGACGGCCGACATTGTGAAAAGTCTCTCCAATCGGTCCGAAGGGAGTCGGCTGATATTGTTGGCGCCGATTAAGACTGAGGGGGATTCGAAGGGGATGATTGCTGATCTCCAACGACAGGGGTTTGTGAGGGTTCGTGTTAATGGAGAAATCGTCGAGTTGGAGGCTGCGGAAGAAGTTTGGCCGGAAGATGGAGGTGAGATTGAAATTGTAGTGGATCGCTTAGTTGTGAAAGAGGGGGGTGATTCCCGGATGGCCGATAGTGTTGAGATCGCGATACGTATTTGCGGGCTTGAGGTCCGCGCTTTGACTCAAGAATCCGGTGCTGATCGTTGGGAAGAACTGTCTTTTGCTACAAGTTATCGGAATGCCAAAACTGGATTTGAGCTACCGCTACTGACTCCAAAACATTTCTCGTTCAATTCGCACTTAGGAGCATGTGAAGTTTGTCATGGGCTTGGAACGGAGGCTTTTTGTGATCCGTTTTTGGTTGTTCCGGACCCGAGTAAATCGTTAGCCGAGGGTGCAGTGGCTGTTTGGAGTAAGGTCTCAAAAAAGAAGAAAGGTTGGAACCATTTACATATCGAAGCTTTAGCTGGATTTTTTGGAGTAAGTCTAAATGAGCGATTTGATAATTTTCCTGAGAAATTCAAACAGGCTTTGTTTTATGGGACTGGCGATAAAAAAATTGAAGTTCCTTGGAAGAAAGACGGGGCGATTGTCCCGTGGAAGAAGGAATTTGAGGGAATCTGTAAGCAGGTTGAGCGTCTTTACCATGAGACTGAAAGTGATGGAGTCAAAAGGAGTATGGGGAGATTTATGACTTCGCGTGAGTGCAAAGTGTGTAAAGGGAAGCGGCTCAAAAAAGAGTATCTTGCGGTAACGCTGAAGGGGAGAGATGGAGCGAAGGGAATCGACGAGCTTTGTTCAACTCCGATTGGTGAGGCCCTTGATTGGGTTGGGACGGTGGAAGTTTTCGCCGACCGGCAGGTGGCGATGAAAGGGGTGCTTGCTGAGTTGAAAAAACGTTTATCTTTTCTTGATGAGGTTGGTTTAAGTTATCTGGCGCTTGATCGTGCGAGCGGGACTTTGTCTGGAGGTGAATTCCAAAGAGTAAGGCTCGCGACACAGCTGGGTGCTGGATTAGCTGGTGTCTTGTATGTTTTAGATGAACCTAGTGTCGGGCTGCATCCAATGGATAATGAGCGTTTGATTCAGGTCTTACAGCGTTTGCGGGATGCCGGTAATACGGTAGTTGTGGTAGAGCACGATGAGGCGATGGTGATGGCGGCTGACCAAGTGGTTGAGATTGGTCCGGCGGCAGGGAAACACGGTGGGGAGTTAGTGGCACAGGGAACTCCAGCCGAAATTGCGAAGCTTGATACTCCAACGGGACGCTGGCTTCGAAGAGGGGTGACGAAAGTAAATTCTAGGAAAAGAAAACCGGCGTTCGAGCTAACGATTAAAGGGCCGCGTGAGAACAACTTAAAGGGTGAGGATGTTACTATCCCGCTGGGGCAGTTGGTTGGTGTGACGGGGCCAAGCGGAAGTGGTAAATCGACTTTAGTAGATGGGGTTTTACGTCGTGCTTTAGCAAGAAAGTTTCATCGAGCTAAGGACGAGCCTGGAAAGCACGAAGGGATTGAGGGCATGGAGTATCTCGAAAAAGTGGTAATTGTAGATCAGAGCCCTCTTGGCAAAAGTCCGAGATCCAATCCGGCAACCTATACTGGAGCTTTTGATTTGGTGCGCGATCTGTTCTCCCAGCTCCCTCTGTCGAGGCAGCGGGGTTACAAAGCAGGACGCTTTAGTTTTAATGTTAAAGGTGGGCGCTGCGAGAAATGCCAGGGTGGAGGTTCAATCCGCATTGATATGCACTTTTTACCGGATGTCTGGATCGAGTGTGAAGGTTGCCGAGGACATCGCTACAATCGTGAGACTCTCGATGTGCGCTATCGAGGGAAGAATATTGCAGATATACTTAAAATGACGATTGAGGAGGGGCGTGAGTTTTTTGGAGCAGTTCCGAGATTGAGTGTGATTATGAATACACTTTTTGAGGTCGGCTTAGGTTATGTGCGCCTTGGGCAGGCTGCTAACACGCTTTCGGGTGGTGAAGCTCAGCGAGTTAAGTTGGCATGCGAGCTATCTAAATCAGCGCTGGGGCATACGCTTTATCTTCTGGATGAACCTACGACTGGCTTGCACTATCAGGATGTGCAGGTTCTCCTTGAAGCCTTGTTAAAGCTTCGCGACGCCGGGCATTCTTTGGTTGTTGTTGAGCATAACCTAGATGTGATCTCGGTTTGTGATCACCTTATTGACCTTGGCCCCACTGGAGGGGTGAGAGGGGGCAACATTGTAGCAACTGGGACTCCAGACGAAGTTAGAAAAAGTAAAATATCTCTTACTGGGCAAGCTTTACGGGATTTCACTAGCTAAGCGTCCCGCCAGCGGGCGATTTGCGCACGGACGTTTTTTATTGAAGGTGCTCCTGGATTGGACCGGGCTTCGAGAGCTGTTTTTAGCGAAAAAACACCGGAGGCTTCCGGTGTGAATGCCGGGTCAACTTCGGTGAGATCGAGCTTGTTAAGCGGTATGCCTGATTGGACTGAGGTCGCAACCGCTTTTCCGACCAGCTCATGAGCCGAGCGGAAAGGTATTCCTTGTTTAACAAGCCAGTCTGCAAGGTCCGTGGCAAGGAGAAGCGGGTCTTCTGAGGCGGCGGCACAAGCGTCTTCATTGATCTCCATTTCGGAGATCATTTCGGTGTTTACCTTGAAAGCGAGGGTCAGGGTGTCAATAGAGTCGAAAAGGGGTTCTTTGTCCTCCTGGAGGTCTCGATTGTATGTAAGTGGAAGTCCTTTAATCGAGGTTAGGATTGACGTTAGATTACCATAAAGTCGACCGGTCTTTCCACGCGTGAGTTCGCAAACATCAGGGTTTTTTTTCTGAGGCATCAGAGATGATCCGGTGGTGTGGGCATCTGATAAGGTGACAAAGCCAAACTCGCTGCTACACCAGAGGATTAAGTCCTCAGAAAGTCGAGAAAGGTGAGCACCGATGAGGGCAAAGTCGAAAAGAAGCTCGGCAATGTAGTCACGATCGGAAATGGCATCCATCGAATTCGTGGTCACCGAGTCAAAACCCAGCTCCGCTGCAATTGCTTCGCGATCAAGATTAATAGTTGAGCCTGCAAGGGCGCCAGAACCTAGCGGGGAGACGTTGACCCGACGACGGGCCTCGGTAAGGCGACTCTTATCCCGGGCCAGCATCTCAACGTAGGCGAGAAGGTGGTGGCCAATGGTCACTGGCTGGCCACGCTGCAGGTGTGTGTATCCTGGAATGACTGTTTCGGCGTAACGGCTTGCCTGTTTGAGAAGCGCATTCTGAAGTCCACCAAGAAGAGTAACGAGGTCATCAATAGCGTCCCGACAATAGAGGCGAGTGTCGGTGGCAACCTGATCATTTCGGGAACGTGCGGTGTGAAGCTTAGCACCAGCTACCCCGATCTTTTCGGTGAGAGCCGCCTCGATATTCATATGGATATCCTCGTGTTCGATCGAGAACTCAAAGTGGCCTTCTGCAATTTCCTTCTCGATTTCGCGAAGTCCATCTTCGATTTGAGAGAATTCGTCCTCGGTCAAGATTCCAGCTTTGACCTGGGCTCTGGCGTGGGCGATTGATCCTAGAATATCGTGTGGGTATAAGCGCCAATCATAGGAGATGGATTCTCCATATTGTTGAACAAGATCAGCGGTTGCTTTTGAAAATCGGCCCTTCCACATAAGGGGGGTAGTCTTGGGGGAGTGGTCAGCGCATTCAAGTCTGGAGCGAAAAGAAAATCCCGATGGCCGGAATGGCCCATCGGGATTGTGAGAGAGGAAAAGGCTCCGAGTCTAAAATTCAAGATCTCGAGTTGTCGACGTCAGGATGGCCCGGTTATTTCCGCAGGCGATCTGGATTTCTTCCATGAAGTCAGAGATTTGGACATTATTCTTAAGGACGATTCCGTAGCGGAGTTCGCTCATCATTCCAGCTTGGACCGACTCCACGCTGATCATCTCGGTAGCATCTGTGAATTTATCGAAGATATCGTTGAAGGCTTTGGAGAAATCAACGTCGTTGTTAACGCGGATCCTAAGTTGGTGAGACGCGCGCTTTGGAGCAAAAGCGTCCCGCTTGGAGATAAACCAAATGGCGAGTCCAACGATTATCGTGGTGACTAAAACGATCTCGTATTCGCGAGCTCCAACTCCCATACCTGTCGCCATCGCAAAAAAGATAAAGGCAAGGTCACGCGATTGTCCCAGATTACGTCTGAAGCGAATCATCGAGAATGCCGCAAACATGCCGAAGGCGACAGCTTGGTTTCCATTGACGACCATAATGAGGATGGTCGTCACGGTTCCAATGATAACCAAGGTGTGAACGTAATCTTGTGAGTAGCGCGTGCCTTTGTAAGTGCTCTTGTAAAGAAGCCCGACTAACATGTTCAGGAAGAAGCTCAGGCCCATTGCTCCTAAAACTTCTAGAGGCTTAGGGTCGCTTTGCCTAATGGTCTCAAGGGTTTCGATGATACTGTCGAAAGAGAATGCAATGACGGGGTCCATAAAGTGATGTGTTTTAGTGTGGAGAAATTTGGGTTCTTTTCGTGTGTGATCAGGCTGCCGGCTGCTTAAGCTTTCCAATTTGTGAGCGAAGTACTGGATCGACTTGCTTCATGGCGGTGCAAAACTTACTGAAGCTTCTTCTGACGAGCCCTTCTTCACCTCCGTATTCACGGAACCAAAAAGGAACTGGGCCGATTGATTTCACCTCAAAAATTGATTTATTGGAAGGGATGATGTAATCCTCGAATCTTTGGTCGTCAGCCTCAAGTGGTAGGAGGTTTGAGCGGCACATCAAGCGGGTGTCGAAAGTGATTCGAAGCTGACCATCGGGAGTCATCAGTGCCTTACGATCATATCGAAGTTGAATTGCAGGACCAAATTTACGCCGTTCAACGAGGTCGAAGAGTTCTTTGATGATCATGCGTTCAGTCCTCGTCCACTCGCGTTTAATGGTCTTCAGTATATCGTAATTGCCATTTGCGAACTCGATCGCTTCTTCCACGGGAAGGAAAAGTCTTCGTTTGGCTCCGAGACCGAAATGTTTGTGTTTAATCTCGATAAAGCCAGTGGGAGGGATTTTCCCGCCCTCGCAACCATAAATTCTTACCCTGATTTTTCGCCGGCTGGCAAGGCGCCGTTCCTTCTCCCAAAAGCACTCTCGGTCTGGAGTTTCAAAATACTCCGTGACGATGGGGTAGCAACCGTCCTCTGACGCAAGACTGTCCACGATAAGCCGATCGCCCAAGTCTTTCTGGATTTCCTCCATTTGGTCGAGCGTAATCAGATACTTGTATTCTGTGCGGTTAAGGCTCAATAGGAATCGAAGTTATGAAAGTGTCTGGGAAAGATAACTTGTTAGAGAGTCATCGCGGGCGGAAAGGTAAGGGGTAAAATCGGGTTCTGACCAGCCTAAGTTTTCAGTTGGTAGGCAGATTCTCCATTTTTATGGAGAATCAGATCTTTCTCATCGCCTGAGAGAGAGGAAGTCAGTCCAATTAGGGTGTCAGACCATTCCTGGTAAGAATCCAAACTCAAAAGACATACGGGCCAGTCAGTCCCGAACATAACACGTTCTGCGCCGAAAATTTCAAGCGTTTCTTCAAAGTAGGCCCGAATCGTAGATGGATCAATCTCATCTTTGTCAGAAAATTCGGTCGCAAGGCCCGAGAATTTGACCCCTAGAATGTTTTCTCTTTTTGCCAGTTCCTTCATTCCACTGCGCCATTCGTCTTCAACACAGCCATTTCGAGCTTTTGGTTTAGCAATGTGATCAATGATCATTCCTAGCTCTGGTTGGCGGTCGACTAGTTTTGTGGCAACTGGAATTTGATGCTGGTAAAGCAGAATATCGTAGCGGAGATCATGAGCGGGCAATTTAGAGAGTCCGCGGTGGAAATCATTTCTCAGGAAATATTCGTCGGCTTCGTCTTGTAGTACATGGCGGATTCCTACGAATTTGGGATTATCGGAAAAGTGTTCTAGGTTTTGTTCCACACTTTCAGAAATTAGGGGAACCCAACCTATCACGCCCCGAATGAGCTTACTTTGGTCCGCAATCTTGAGAAGAGAGGCTGATTCCTCGATGCTTTGGCGGGCTTGGACAGCGATTGTTCCGGTAACTCCTGCTGCGGAAGTGGCCTCTTCAAGTTCGGCGAGTAAGTGGTTTTGGGCGAGGGGAGTATTAGCTGGGATCCAAGGATATTCGTTGGCGCTGTAGGACCAGAGATGGTGGTGGGTGTCGAGCATGGGATCTGAAGTTAAAAGTTAGAACATTGAGTGTTACTTTTGGAATTGGCTCGGGAAAAATCTCATCTAAACCCTTCACTTTGTTAAAAGATTGGTAAAGCCCAACCTGTGGATATGAGAAAACTTAAGATGTTTTTAAAACCGACGAATCGGGTAAGGAAGTGGATGAATAAACTTTTGAATTACTCGACCTCCTTACGTGGAACTTGGTGAAAGAGCCGGTCGAGCGCTTCAGCGGGTGGAACATTCTCATAGAGGACGGCATACACGACATCTAGAATTGGTGTTCGGGTTCCCGCGCGGCGGGCCGCTTCGTAAATCGAGCGGGTATTTGGAACTCCTTCCGCAACCATGCCAAGTTCGGTAACGATTTCCTTTAGGGATCTGTTCTGGCCGAGAGCGAGGCCGACTTTGTGATTCCGAGAATGAACCGAAAAACAGGTCGCGATGAGATCACCGAGGCCGGAGAGTCCGGCGAAGGTTTCGGTTTTACCACCGAGATCAGTACCGAGACGGGTCATTTCGGCGAGAGCACGTGTGACGAGGGCAGAGATGGCATTGTCTCCCAACTTAAGTCCCATCGTCACTCCCGCGGCTATGGCGTAAACATTTTTTATTGCCCCTCCGAGCTCAATACCAGCGATGTCGTGATTTGTATATGAGCGGAAGCGATCTGTGGCGAAAATATCCTGAAGTGCTAGTCCTACTTCTTCGTCCGAGCATCCGATGGTGGCCGCCGCGGGCAGACCTTCTACAATCTCCTCGGCGTGGTTAGGTCCCGAAAGAACCGCAATTTTATTGCTGGGGAAGTAATCACCGATAATTTGTGACATACGCTTTCCGGATTCGAGCTCAATTCCTTTTGCGCAGGAAAGGATTACTGCAGATTCCGGAATGTTTAGAGAAACGATTTTTTTCGCTGTGGAACGGGTGGCTTTGGTTGGAACGACAAAGAGTAAAAGATCAGCTTTAGAGACTAACGAAAGATCTGTCGTGGCGACTAGATTTTTTGGAAGAGAGGAGTTTGGTAAGTAGCGATAATTACAGTGCGTCAAGTTGATCGCGGCGGCAACCTTTTCATCCCGACCGACCAAGTGAACCTGAGGACATTTTTTAGCCAGGAAAACGGCGAGCGCGGTTCCCCAGGAGCCTGAACCCACCACCACGGGATATTGAATTTTCATCATTCGATCACCTCCTGTTTTTGTCCTATTTTATTTTCAGTTCCGGCACGCAAGCGAGCGAGATTAGAGCGGTGTTTCCAAATAGCGAGCGCACCCGCGACAATTGAGAAAAGAAAGAGAGGTTTGTTCCAGGTTCCATCGGCAATTTTACCGTGATGCCAGGAGCCATAAATGGTAACAATTGGAAGAGCAAAGCCGGTGGCAATACTTCCGATTGACACATATTTTGTGGTGAATGTGAAAAGGGTAAAGATGATGATCAGGATTACTACGGCGGCAGGCATCAGGGCGAGAAGGGCTCCTCCGGTTGTGGCGATTCCTTTGCCCCCTTTAAATCTGATCCACGGCGAATAGTTATGACCGAGGATTGAGGCAAGTGCTGCAAGGACTTCAATAGTGTCGCCGCTTGTATCATCTGGAACAAAGTGACGAGCTAAAAAAACGGGAAAGAAGCCTTTTAGGATATCTAGGATGAGACAGACGATCCCTGACTTTTTTCCAAGAGTTCGGAAAACATTTGTGGAGCCAATATTGCCGGAACCATGTTCGCGAATATCGATGCCCTTAAATTTTCCAAGTAGAAGTCCAAATGGGATCGATCCCAGAAGGAAGGCAAGAGGAATAAAAAGCCAGGGCATAATTATGGAATTAGGATTTCGGTTCCCGGCGAATCGATTTAATGATCACCGGGTCGATGAGTGGAACGTTTTGGTGGGGGCCTGATGTGACTCGTCCACCGGGTCTCAAGGAGTTCAAGTATCCGGTGCCCACCTCAACCATCTTAATCTTGTTGACGACTTCCATGCCCTCGGTGACTTCTCCGAAAACTGCGTAACCGAAGCCATCATTTGTGACAGGGTGGTCGAGGTTTGGATTGTCTACAACATTGATGAAGAATTGCGCTGTTGCCGAGTGCGGATCGTTTGTTCGCGCCATAGCGAGAGTTCCGCGCAAATTTTTCTTAGTTTGGCTGCTTTCGTTTTGGATTCCGTCGCCAGTCGCTTTTTCTGTGGGGACTTCATCCTTTAATTCGAAGCCTCCACCTTGAATCATGAAATTAGACATGACGCGGTGAAAAATGGTTCCGTCAAAGTGTTTTTGATCAATATAACCTAGAAAGTTGGCAACTGTGATCGGTGCAGTTTTCGAGTGGAGCTTAACCTTGATCACTCCCATACTGGTATCGATAACAATCTTTGAGCTACTATCGACGGAGCTACTATCGACGGAGCTACTATCGACGGAGCTACTATCGACGGAGCTACTATCGACGGAGCTACTATCGACGGAGCTACTATCGTCTGTTCCTCCTTTGCAGGAGAGGAAGAGCAGCGAAGCTGAGAGAATGAGAAGTGATTTCATAATTGGTTTTTAAAGTTTTTATTTGGCTCGCTTCACCGACTTGATAGTGACGGCATCGATGGGAACGTTTGCCATGCCGTTTTTGACAGCAGTTTTCACGGCTCTCATTTTGGCCACTATTTCGATGCCTTTCACAACCTTTCCAAAAGTGGCGTATCCGCCGCCATTTTTAGGGTAGTCAAGGAAGGGGTTGTCGACCACGTTGATAAAAAATTGTGCAGTTGCACTATTAGGTGCCGAAGTCCGTGCCATGGCTATCGTGCCGCGCTTATTGCTTGGAGTTTTCTCGCTTTCGTTTTTGATTGGCGGGTTGGTAGGTTGCTTTTTGAGTGAGCTATCAGTTTCTTTAAATCCACCGCCTTGAACCATGAACCCTTCGATAATACGGTGGAAGATAGTGCCGTCATAGTGCTTGGCGTCGACATATTTTAAGAAGTTTTCGACCGTGATTGGCGCGCTTTTTGAATCTAATTCAATATGAATGACACCCAAAGAGGTAGACATAATCACGGTGGTTTCTTTAGCGGGCGCTGTTTTTTTTGGCTTTTTTTCCTGAACGGTTTTCTTGGCGGGTTCTTGTCCGAGGACAAAAGAAGTAAGGAATCCGATCAGGGTGATTTTAAAAAATAATTTCATAACTTGAGGTGAGCTTAGAGAAGACTAGTGGGCTTGCAACCAGTTGTCACCGAATCCTAGGTCGATTTTTATTGGGACCTCGTTAGGTAAGCTAATTGCGGCCTCCATGGCCTCTAAAATAAGTGGTGGAAGCTCGTGTTGTTCGTCTAGATGGAGATCGAAAAGAAGTTCGTCGTGAACTTGGAGAACCATCTTTGATTTGCGGCCTTGCATGAGGTCGTGAATCTTGACCATCGCTAATTTGATCATATCGGCTGCCGTTCCTTGGATAGGGCTGTTGATAGCAGCGCGCTCAGCATTGGCCCGAATACTGGCGTTTCCGGATTTGATGTCTTTAAAGTAACGCCGGCGTCCAGCAATAGTTTGGGTGTATCCTTTTTCGCGAGCACTTTCGGTAGTTTGTAACATGAATTGGTGAATGGCGGGATATTGCTCAAAGTAAGTTTTAATTATTTCGCTAGCCTCACCGCGCGGGATTCCGAGCCGCTGCGAGAGTCCGAAAGCTGAGATTCCATAAATGATGCCAAAATTGACCATTTTGGCGGTTCGCCGCATTTCAGGAACTACTTCATCGGTTTTAACGCCAAAGACGCGGGCTGCAGTCGCGGTGTGAATATCTAGATCGTTTTTGAAGGCCTTGATCATAGCGGGGTCGCCAGAAAGAGAGGCCATCACGCGAAGTTCAACTTGAGAGTAGTCGGCCGCCATTAAGGTGAAATCTAAGCCCCGCGGAATAAAGGCACGGCGCAGTTCGCGACCCATCTCTGAGCGAACGGGAATGTTCTGAAGGTTAGGGTCAGACGAAGCGAGACGTCCGGTTGAGGTGACAAGTTGGTGAAGATGTGTGTGAACGCGACCAGAGTGCTTAGCACGATGGTTAGGGAGTGCATCAACGTAAGTTGACTTTAGTTTGCTTGCTTCGCGGTAGCTAAGAATATTTGTAACAATCGAATGTTTGGGAGCAAGCGAAGCGAGGGTTTGTTCGTCTGTTTTAAATTGCCCCGTCTTTGTTTTTTTTGGTTTTTCGACAAGTTTCATTTCACCAAAGAGAATTTCTCCGAGCTGCTTTGGTGAGTTAAGATTAAAAGACCGCCCGGCGGATTCCTCGATCACCTTGCTTAGGGTTTTTATCTTTTCCGTAAGAACCTTACCTACCTCATCGAGTACTGATTGATCCAGCGAGATGCCTTCGTTTTCCATCGCTACTAGGACTGGAAGAAGCGGTGACTCAATATCCTCCATCACTGAGAGAACATTGATTTTTTTAAGCTCGGGAATAAGCTTGTGGTAAAGCTGAAGAGTGACATCCGCATCCTCTGCCGCGTATTCGGCGAGGATTTTAATGGGGAGCTCAGAAGGATCTAACTCGCCTTTGGAAGCCTTCTTTTTTGCCGCGGCGGCAAAAAGATCATCTTCTTCGTCCTGCTGCCCGGAAAAGAGATCAACGAGCTTGATTGGCGAGTATCCGAGGAGGTTTTCGGATAAGGAATCCATGCTGTGTTTTTGTTCCGGAGCAGCTAAGGTGTGCGCGAGCATGGTATCGAAGAAGGGGGGTGGCAACCTGGATTCCGTGCGAAAGCATAATGGCGAGGTCGAACTTCAAGTTATGGCCGATTTTTTGAGCGGGAGATTGGAAAACTGGGAGAAGCTTTTCACGAAGAGTGGGCCAGTCGGTGATAGGAAGATAGAAGGCCTCACCGGGTTTGAGGGAAAATGCAATTCCAAGAAGTTTTGAGGAGAAGCGGTCGAGTGAATTGGTTTCGACGTCGAAGCAAAAAGCGTCTGCTGCGAGGAGTTCTTTGATCAGATAATCTAGAGCTTTTTCTGACTGGATTAGATGATACTTGTGAGGAACATCGTTTAGGGTTCTCAGGGTCTCGAAAACCGGAGGCCCCGCAGGTTGCGTTGTTGCCGCAGAATCACCAAATAGGCGTTTCGTAAGAGTTCGGAACTCCCAAGTTTTGAAGAGCGACTTGAGGGTTTCCTCATCCGGTTCCTCGAGCTTAAAGTCATCGAACGTTTCTTGGATGGGGACGTCGGTGATGATGGTTGCTAGTTCTTTTGAAAGACGGGCTTGATCGGCAAAATTAGTGACATTTTCCTTCTGTTTTCCTTTGAGTTTGTCTTTGTTTTCGAGCAGTCCTTCGACAGAGCCATATTGAGCAACAAGCTTTTTGGCGGTTTTTTCACCAATCCCTGGCACGCCAGGGATGTTGTCGGAAGCATCGCCCCAGAGGCCTAGGATGTCGATGACTTGCTTGGGATCCCTGATTTCCCAGTTTTTGAGAATTTTTTCGTAGGTGAGAACCTCGTGATCCGATCCTTGTCGTCCTGGTTTCCACATTGCGGTGTGAGGTGCTACCAATTGGGCGAAATCTTTGTCAGGCGTAACCATGAAGGTTTCGATCCCACCAGTTTCCTCGGCGCGACGGGCGACGGTCCCAATAATATCGTCAGCTTCAAAGCCGTCTATCTCGAGGACAGGAATTTTGAAGGCAGTACAGACTTTTTTCACCTCTGGGATTGCGGCAGCGAGCTCTTCGGGCATGGCTTCGCGCTGGGCCTTGTATTCTGGGTAAAGAATGTGCCGGGTAGTTGGCGCTGACGTGTCAAAGGCAACGGCGAGGTGGGTTGGAGCCTCTTTTTCAATGATTGTAAGTAAGGTGTTCGTGAAGCCGTAAATCGCGGAGGTGTTTACTCCTTGCGAGTTCGTGATTGGATTGCGAATGAAGGCAAAGTGTGCGCGATAGACTAATGCCATGCCATCAAGTAGGAACAAACGAATTTCTGCCATGAGGAGAGCCTTTCTCTTCAAGGGGGAAAGGTCAAATGCTGACTTTGACCGCGTGACAATCTGATAATTCTGTTTTAGGCTCTCATAAGAAGCTCGTTTAATTATGAAATACGCCCAATTCTCTGCAGTTGTCCTCGTCCTTTACTTTCTGGGAAGAATTCTGAGTGGAACTATAACTCCCGCATTGGTCGACGTGAGAGAAGAAGCGAGTGGGATGGTTGTTATTGTGAAGTACAAGGGAGCAAGTTATTCAATAAATTTAGACGAGGTTCGTGATAATGACTTGCCCAAGACTGTCACCATCGAGAATCCGACTGTCATTCCGACTTCTGGTGGAGAGGGGCAGGTGAGGTTGAAAAAGGGAGACGTTGTGACACTTTTGAATCGCAAGAATGATTCGTTGTTTGTCGAGAAGTCTGATTCAAATGGTAAAGGTAAAATTTCGCCAAAGGACACCGATCTTTTCCAGCAATTGGTTAAAGGAATTTATGAAAGGGAGGCCGGAGGTTCTGTCGCGAATATTCCAGCACCAGCACCAGCACCAGCACCAGCACCAGCACCAGCACCAGCACCAGCACCAGCACCAGCAGCCAGCATCAGCATCAGCACCAGCACCAGCACCAGCATCAGCACCTGTTGCTAAGATTGACCCAGTAGCGCCCAATCCGGAGCCAATGCCGGTTGTTGAACCAACTCCTGCACCTGCCGCGGATACAAAGCTTGGTGATGATGAGATCATTGCTTTGATGAAGGACAGTATCGCGAGTGGAGCAGTGGACGAGTTTACCAGCGATCAGGTCAAGGGGTGGAAAGCGAACGGAGAAGAGACAATTGATGGGACAGAGTATCAAACTGGCTTGGCTGCTTATGAAGCCGCTACAATTTTCGGGGTTCGACCGGTTCAGGCTAAGGCTCTGATCAAGGATGGGAAAATCGAGCGCTGGGTTTACGCTAAAAGCGGAATGGAAATTCAATAAAAGGGTCTTATAAACCCCATAAAAAAGGCGATCTCGACGATCGCCTTTTAAATTTGATTAATTTAGCGCTAAAGTGATTCTTAGCGCATGGAAGCGAAGCGCTGGCGGAGGAGGTCTCGCTCGCTGAGGTCACCGACCTTGCTGTGGGCGTGTGTAAGCCATTCGCGCTCGAGCTCGTTCTTGGTGGGTCGCTTGGTTTCGTAATACACACCAAATTTCCCGGGAGAAAGGTCTTGCGAAAGGTCCATTGCCGCCGCGATCGAATCGAGATCTTGTTCTTTTTCATTGACGAGATCGAAGACTCCACCTTTACGGGGAATACTGTCATCGAATGATCCGGGATTGAACATGGTGCACTCCGAAAGTGTCTCCACGACAGCGAAACCGGGATGCAGGATAGCACGCTCGAACATTTCATTCATATGCTTTACCTGGGATGCGTGAGTACGTGCGATGAAAGTCGCGCCGCTGGAAACCAGTTGGGCCATGGGGTTTATGGGGCGGTCGATTGCTCCACGCGGGTCGGTTTTTGAACGTTGTCCAATCGGAGTCGTCGGGGAAGTCTGGTTTTTGGTCAGACCGTAAACGAAGTTATCCATCACAACGTAGGAGAGGTTGACGTTCTTCCTTGCAGCGTGGTTGAGGTGGTTTCCTCCGATGGAGAATCCGTCGCCATCACCGCCGAAGACGAACACGTGAAGATCAGGGCGGGAAAGCGAAATTCCGGTAGCGAGTGGGAGCGCTCGACCGTGAATGAAATGAATACCGTGGGTATTCACAAAATAGGGGAAACGAGAAGAGCATCCTATTCCAGCGACGCAGACAATTTTCTCGTGAGGAATACCGAGTTTTTGGACGACATTGAAAAAAGAGGCAAGCACCGCGAAATCGCCGCAAGCCGGGCACCACGTAGGTTTATCTGCTTTTAATTGCTTCTTTGTAAGCTTTTCGGCGGGGGCGGCTGAGGTGGTATCTGACATGATGAAGGTCGGGTTTAGAGTGAGAGAAGAATTTTAGCCTGTGATGAGCTTTTCAGCAGCACTGGTGATTTCAAGAACACGAAAGCTGATGCCCTGAACCTTGTTGATGGATTCGATTTTGGGATTACATGTTTTGCCTCTGAGAAGGGTGGCAAGTTGTCCGTAACCATAGACTCCAGAATCGTTCATTTCAGGGACGAGGATATGATCGTATTTTTCGAAGAGTTCTCCCAATCCGTCCGGAAGGGGGTGAACATGTCGAATGTTGATTGAACCAACTTTGTGACCTAGTGTGTTAAGCCGATCCGTAGCTTCCCTTATGGGCCCGTATGTGGATCCCCAGCCGACCAGGAGAAGGCTGCCTTCGTTCTCTCCATGAACCTCTGGGAGAGGGAGGGATTTGGCGAAATTCACGAGCTTATTACGCCGCTTCTCGGTCATCTTTTCGTGGTTATTCGGATTGCCGGAAGGGTGGCCCCATTCATCGTGCTCAAGGCCCGTGACGACCGGATACTTTCCTTCGCTTGAACGAGCTCCCGGAGGTGAGTGGCGGGTTAATTGATCTAGAGGATATGGCTTGAAGTCGGCACCTCGCTCGGAGAGATCAAGTTCTGGATCCTGCCAGTGGGTTTCGAGGTCAGGCTCTTCGAATGCTTCAAGACGAGTTGCAATTGCCTGATCCGAAAGGATGAAAACAGGAGTCGAATATTTCTTGGCGAGGCGACAGGCCTCAAGCGCGGTGTAGAAACAGTCTTCGACATTTTTAGGGGCCAAAACAATTCGAGGGGCATCACCGTGGGATCCGTAAATTGCCTGAAGTAAATCAGATTGTTCAACAGAAGTAGGAAGGCCGGTGGAAGGTCCCCCGCGTTGGATATTGACGACAATGAGTGGAAGCTCGGCCATGCTGGCGTAGCCTAGGGCTTCGGCCTTGAGGGCGAGACCAGGCCCGGAAGAGCCGGTGATAGCGAGGTGTCCGGAATAGGATGCCCCAAGGGCGAGGGAAACCGCGGCAAGCTCGTCCTCACACTGGATAAACATGCCATTATACTTTGGAAGCTCCGAGCGGAGGAATTCCATGATAGTAGTCCAAGGAGTGATGGGATATCCAGCGCCGAAGCGGACACCGCCGGCAATCAGGCCAAGCGCAATCATGGTATTGCCATCGGTAGAAATTCGGTTGGCTGCATCGTTTTCGCCAGGAGCCATCGGCATATGTTCAATGTCGTGGACGGGCCAGGCATAACCGGCGTCGAAAGCGAGCATTGCATTGCGGAGAATGTCCTCTGACTTTTTACCGAACTTCTTGGCGATGATCCCCGTCATTTTTTCGCGGTCCAGTTGATAGACTGCACACATCAGTCCAAGGACGAAGATGTTTTTACCTCTTGATTTTGCGCTGCCTCCAATTGCTTCGATGGTTGCGGAAGTGAAGGGGACTCCAATATGAATGATTCCACGCTCATCCTTTAATTCCTCGACTTCATCACTATCGTAAAAGCAGATGCCGCCATCTTTAAGAGTGTCAAGGTGGCCATCATAGGAATGCTGGTAAAATGCGATAAGGGTATCGGCACGATCTCCAGGGTGGAGGACTTCTCCCGAGCCTAGATGGACCTGGAAAATAGAAGGTCCGCCGGAGATAGTGCTGGGAATTGTCATGTAAGTCATGACCTCCTGGGCCGTGGTGCCGGCGAGTTGACCAAGGAAGGCTCCCACCGACTGAATGCCGTCTTGGGAATTACCGGCTAGCCGGATGACAGCGTTACGAAGATCTGAAGAGGCGGCGGGCGCGGTAGCTGTTTGCAACATGATCGTGAAATTGATAGATAAAGGTGGCGAGATAACCCTTAAGCCTCCCAAACTAAAGGAAAAAATACATTTTTGGAGACCTTATCTACGTAAAGAGCAAACGTAGCTGAGCGGCTATTGCTTTTGAGGAGTTTTTTCAGCAGGCGCTTCGCGTTCTCGGTAGATGAAATGTTCCAGTCCGATGCGTTCTGCTATCTTCCGGGCATCCTCCGCGCGGGGGCTTCCACTCCTACCTATTTGTTCAGCAAGTTGAATAGCGGCTTTCCAGCGCCCCTCTCTTTCCAGAAGTGCAAGCGCCCCTTCAATACCACACTTATCATACCATTTCCATTCGAGAGAAGTCGTGGATTCAGGAGAGAAATCACGATTGATCACCCGAAAGTAAGATTCTAGAGCTTGTGTATTTTCTTCCAATTTTTCGTGGGCTTGGCCACTGATATAATGTGCTCGATTTCGGCTAGAAGCCGGTAGGTTTTTGAGTTCAAGAAGGCTCTTATAAAATTCTAGAGCGTTCTCATGTTGTCCGATCTGGTTGGAGGCATCGGCTCCGAGAACGAGAAAACGTCGACGATCACTCTCTGAATTATTTTCATTCTTAAGAAAGGTTGCGATTTCGCCCAGTGCCCTTTCCTGTTGGTTCCGGTCAATCAAAAGACTGCAGAGATTGATGGCGGATTCATTAGCAAGGACTCCCTTTTTTTCAATGAGTTCGCGAAATCGAAGAATAGCAGTTTTATCCGCAGAGTCGGTCTTCAGTGCGATAGATGTAAGTGCACTATAGTAGCGGGCTGGGTCTGTGAATTCGCTCGCTGGATATTTTTCGATCAGGAGCTCAAATTGGTAGTTTGCTTTACCAATCTCTTTGTCCCTGCCCCCCGTTGGTTTGCGATAAGTCTGTCCGAGCTGAAAGAGGACTCGGGGGGCCAGCGGGTGGGAGGGTGCCTTAGCTAGGAAATCTTGAGCTTGCTGGATTCCTTCGTTTAGAGCGAGTAATACGAGGACTCGTCTGGCTTCAAGATCAGGTTCACTCTTGAGATCAAATTTGAGTGAAATGATATTTTTGCGTGCAAGTTCACGGTCAAAGGGTAAGCCGAAGATTGCGCTCTCGGCAAGAGCCAGAGCGGCCTCGGGTGTGCGGGGATTATCAGGAAAGTTTGTGAGGAAACTTATAAGGAGGTCCCGGGCTCCAGTGTCTCTTTTTGAGGAAAGAAATAAACCGCGTTCCAGAATGAGAAACGAGCGGGCTTCTGGGCTGTCTAGGTTGCGTGTAATTTCATCAATTTCCTTCGAGCGTGTTGAAGTGAGAAGCGTGATCCCTGCATTTAAGGCAGCAAGTGATCCAAGGTCATTTCGCTGGATTTCCCTAGCAATTTCCTCGGCCTCAAGAAATAGCTGACTCGCCCTAGTTTTTTCTTCGATAGCAAATGCAGCCTTTGCTGCAAGAGCTTTTGCATAAGCTTTTGTTGCTGGAGCAGCTTTCTCGTCATCGAGTAGGGAAAAGAGGGAAAGGGCTTGCTCAAAATTATCCTCCTTAAAGTTAAGGACGCCGAGTTCGAGTAATGAGCGGTTCACGAATTCTGAACCACTTGGGTTGATGAGGTGCAGTTGTGCTGCTCTTTTACGACCTTCTCTTCTCTTTTCGATGCTGTCTGATTGAAGTTGAATACTTGCGAGAAATGAAAGTGAGTAAAGGCTTCTCATCTCAGGTAGGATTATCGTGGGAATAGCGTTAGGGAGAGTGGGGTTTATGGCTTGGGCGGAACTGGAACTTTTAACCGAGGGGTTCTCTAGAAATACTGGTCGAGGGGGAGCCCACTTTGAAACATTTAAAATGACCGCAGACGAGTCAGTCTTACTAGCCCAAATTCTTAAGCGGGCGAAAATAGCGCCCAAGTTTGGTGGATCCGGATTCTTGTTAAGAGTTTCTATGAGTGAATCAATTGCTGCGGATTCATTTCCCTCAAGAGAAAGGCTGTCGGCGAGGGCTACTGTTGATTCATGGTAAAGTGCGGAAGGTAAATTTTTGCGAATCTCAGGATCGTTGACTAAGGCTTGGAATGTTGCTACTGCAGAGAGGCGATCGCCTTTTGCGAGCTGAAGTCTTCCGCTTAGATAACGGATAAGGCTCTCTTCGACAGGATTGGCGGGGCTTGTTTCCTTAAGAAGTGTAGTGGCTTCATCGAACTGGTTTAATGAGAGTGCGGCTGAGATGAGTTGCAGCGTAGCTTCTTTTTGAATTGATGCGTCTTTTGACTTTAAGAGGGGTGTTAATATTGGTCTGGCGTCTTTGGGATTTCCGAGCGCGAGTAAAAGCTTTCCGGTTTGGAGGTCTGCGTTTTCTCGCATGCTCATGCGGTCAATTTTTTCAAGTTCACCGATGGCATCTCGATATCTGCCCATCTGGACGAGTGAGTAGCTCCTCCAAAGATGGGCGGGGCTGAACTCTCTCAAACGCGGATCGTCGAGCGTCTTGAGTGCGATGCCAGGTGTGCCTGCCCGGATTTGAGCCTCACCGAGAAGGGTGAGAAGGGTTGCGCGAGCGGTTTCGTCGAGATCTTCCTTTGCTAACAGCGCTTCAATTCTTGGGATTGCAAGATCGGGCAGATAATCGGAGATATATTTTTTGGCCGCCTGATATTCTGGTGTCTGTTGAATCTTGCTCCAAGTGACGCCTTCACTTGCCAAGGAGGAAGAATGGTAAAGGAGGAAGATTAATCCCAAGAATCGCACACGGGAAGATTAGACGCAAGTCGGGCAGAGCGCCATCTTATAAGGTGCCGAAGATTCGGTCACCGGCGTCACCAAGACCAGGAACAATATATCCTTGGCCATTGAGACCTTCGTCGAGGGCGGCAAGCGTGATCCTGACATCGGGATGACTTTCTTCAAGAGACTTTACCCCCTCAGGGCTAGCAACGAGGCACACAAAATGGATGTGCTTTGCTCCTCGTTTTTTGAGACCATCGATCGCAGCTATAGCGCTTCCTCCAGTGGCTAGCATGGGGTCTAAAACAAAGACTTCGGATCCCGCGATGTGATCGGGAATTCGCTCGAGATAAACTTCGGGCTGCAGGCTTTCCTCATTCCTTTTCATTCCATAATGGGCAACGGTTGCTTCGGGAAGCATTTGAAGAAAAGGCTCACTAAAGCCAAGTCCTGCTCTTAGGATAGGAACAAGGACAATGGGACGGGCCAATTTTAGACCTGTCATGGAAGCAAGTGGCGTGGTGATCTCCGTGTTATTCGTCTCCAAATTAGCTGTTGCGGGTAGCACTAGGAGCCGAGCGATGTCGGAAAGATAATGCCGGAATTCTTTTGGAGCGCAAGCGGCGGAGCGAAGTCGCGCGAGTCGATCAGCCACTAAGGGGTGATTTTGAAGATCAGGCATTTTTTGCATTAGTAAGAAGTATCTTTAAGTTAGCTTGGCTCAGGCCAAGTAAATGGGAAGCCTCCTTTAGCTCATGATTACATTGTTCTAGCGTATGCTTAATCAGCTCATCCCGGACGAAATCGAAGGTATTTAGTTCATTTCCCTCGGAAAGTACAAGTATCAGAGCTAGGGCATCTTTTAGCGTTCCTCCTGTATTTGCGGGGCTTCTGCCAATTGGAATATCTTCAGGTAATAGGATGTCGTTTAGGGCAAGGGCGCATGCTCGGGCCATTGTGTTTTCTAATTCACGAACATTACCCGGCCAGTGATGCCCTTGGAGGTGTCCAATCGCTTCTCCGGTCAGTCGCATGCGGGCTGTGCCGTTTCTACGAGCAATTTGATCGAGGAAAAATTCGGCAAGAATTACGATGTCTTCCTGACGGTCACGAAGTGGTGGGAGTTCTATTTCGACTACGTTTAGACGGTAATAAAGATCTTCTCGGAACCGCCCTTCGCTGACCTCTTGCGCGAGGTTCTTATTTGTAGCGGTGACGATACGGACGTCGGTCTTTTGGACCTCGTTGCTTCCGACTCGGGAAAATGTTCCGTCCTGTAGGACTCGAAGAAGCTTTACTTGAACGCTCAGAGGAAGGTCTCCAATTTCGTCTAGGAAAAGCGTGCTTTCATGAGAGTCTTCAAAACGCCCAGTTCGCCGAGCGATGGCACCGGTAAAAGCTCCTTTTTCGTGGCCGAAGAGTTCCGATTCAAGAAGATTCTCAGGAATGGCGCCGCAGTTGATGACTAGCATCTCTTTTTTGCGTCGTGGGCTATAAGCGTGAATAGAGCGAGCAATCAGTTCTTTCCCAGTGCCACTCTCGCCAGTAACAAGGACGGGGGCATCAGAATGAGCCACCCGGCCGACAACCTTCATGACGTCTTGCAGAGGTCGGGAAACTCCAATGATAGTGGTTTTCCCGGTAAGTCCGGACGTGGTTCAGAAAGTGGTCCAATTTCCCGACGCTGATCGACTGACTGGAGGGCGGACTCGACAACCTGACGAAGTTCAAATGCCAGCGATTCTTTACGAAGAACGTCCCAGCGCACCTTTTTGGGTAGCTTCTATTATCTGGCTAGTAGTTGGTGAAACTGCCGTGAGAATCGTGATTGTTTCTGGAGAAGAAGCCCTAATGAGTTGGAGTAATTCTACGCCATCGAAGGGATCAAGTTTGATGTCGCAGATCACGACATCAATAGGAATCTTTTTGATCACTTGGGCTGCCTTGTCTGCGGTATCACAGCGCAGGATTTTGAGGCCTTCAGCACCTAAATGCTTTGTAGCCCAATTTAGGTAGTCGAGGTCTTGATCGACCAGTAAAAGGTGATGTTCTGGTTCCTTGCTCACAAATAATCTAGTTGGTTAGACTCTCCCGAAGCGCCTTCGTCTACGAGAATAAATTTCGAGGGCTTCATGAAAGTCAGACTTTCGAAAATCCGGCCAATTTTTTTCGGTGATAAAAATCTCTGCATAACTCAGCTGCCAAAGAAGGAAATTTGAGAGTCGCAACTCGCCAGAAGTCCGAATTAGGAAATCCGGATCAGGGAATTCTGATGTATCGAGGTGCTCTGCGATAGTGGATTTTTGAATCTGGTCTGGATCGAGTTCTCCCCGTGCGGCTTTTTTTGGCAATACGACGAGTGGCTTCAGTGATTTCCTCTCGGCTGCCGTAGGAAAGGGCGAGAATTACGGTGAGTTTAGTATTTGAAGATGTTTCTTCTATAACTTTAGCTAATTCTTTCCGGCATGATTCGGGGAGGAGATGGGTCTGGCCTATCGCCTTGAGTCGGACGTTCTTTTTGCGGAACTCTTTACCTTTAGTCTTCAGGAATTGCTCAAGTAGCTTCATAAGAGCATCAATCTCTTTTTGAGGACGATTCCAGTTCTCCGAGGAAAAAGCGTAAAGAGTTATGAAATCAATTCCTTGCTCTAGGCAGGCGTCGACTGCCTCACGGGCAGATTCCGCACCAGCTCGGTGTCCGGCCTTGCGAGGGAGGCCCCGCTCTTGAGCCCAACGACCGTTGCCATCCATGATCACAGCGACATGTCTTGGGACTGAATTTAGTGGGGCGTTGCCCATAGTGCTGAGCTAGCGGATAATGGTTTGTTCCCGGTCGGGACCAACACCAACGTATGAGACTGAAGCGCCGGTGAGCTCCTCGATCCGTGCCAGATAGTCTTTGGCAAGTTGAGGAAGATCATCATAGGAGCGGCATGCTGTTGTGGATTTTTCCCAACCTGGCATCTCCTGGTAAACAGGGATAATGCCATTCCAATGATCACGCTCGGCGGGCGGGAATTCGTGGATCTCACCGTTGATGTTATAGCCAACGCAAATCTTAATCGTTTCACGTTCATCGAGGCCATCGAGAATTGTGATGGCAAGATCTGTGACGCCATTAACCATAACGGCGTAGCGAATCAGAACGGTGTCGAGCCATCCGCAGCGGCGAGGACGGCCGGTGGTAGCGCCAAATTCCATACCGCGGGAATGGAAGAATTCTGCGATCTCGTCATTTTGAGTAGGAAAAGGACCCGAGCCAACGCGGGTAGTGTAGGCTTTGCATACTCCAACGACCCGGTCGATGGCATGTGGTGGCATTCCAGACCCGGTGCAAGCTCCCCCTGAGGTTGTGTTGGAAGAAGTAACGAATGGATAAGTCCCAAAATCTATATCGAGGAATGTGCCTTGTGCGCCCTCGAAGAGAACAGTTTCACCCTTTTTCCATGAAGTATGGACGACTGGTATGACGTCGAAAAAGTGGGGTCGCAGCCGGTCAATGGCTTCCTCGACTTCATGGAAAACAGTTTCAGTTTCGAAGGTCGGAAGGTCGAATTGCGCGAGGGTTCGGTTCGCTTCTTCGAGTCGTGTGGAAATTAATTTCTTGGCGTTCTCTGGATCGCGAAAGTCGGCCAAGCGAAGGCCAATCCGGTTAGCTTTATCCGCGTAGGTGGGACCAATCCCACGCTTGGTCGTCCCAATCTTTTTATCGCCAAGCGACATCTCGCGAGCCGCATCAAGTTCGCGATGGTATGGTAGAACCACATGAGCGCGATCTGATATGAGAAGTTTCTCAGGCGTGATGGCTATTCCTTCACCTTCTAGCTCTTCAATTTCTTTACATAGGCCAATCGGATCCATGACAACGCCGTTGCCAATGACGCATTGTTTATCCCAGAGAATCCCGGAAGGGATCAAGTGAAGGATGTATTTTTTCCCCTTGGCAATTACAGTATGACCAGCGTTGTTTCCGCCTTGCCCACGTATCACAAGATCAGCATCTTCAGTTAGGAAATCTACGATTTTCCCCTTTCCTTCGTCGCCCCACTGGAGGCCGCAAATGATAGTGTTCATTTTTTTAAAATTAATTAGTTCGAGGATTCGATGAGTTCGATAAACTCATCGAAGAACCCCTTGTCATCATTCGGACCAGGTGCGGCCTCAGGGTGATGTTGGACCGAGAAAACGGGATCTTTGGTGCTCCGCATTCCTTCTACTGTATGGTCGTTGAGGTTGATGTGGGTCACCTCGATAAAATCGGGCAGTGATTTGTCATCTGTCGCAAAGCCGTGGTTCTGCGCAGTGATCGCTACCTTAC
>CASICJ010000050.1 GCA_949373085.1 uncultured Verrucomicrobiales bacterium | reverse complement strand
ATCAGACCGCCCAACGATTCGCGAGTCAGTCACGGCAGCCTCATAAACATCCTGAAGGTAGAATACGGTGGCTTCAGTAGTGTCAGTTTCGAGTTCGACCTCCTTAACGTCGGTAATGCCGTCAGCATCCGTATCCACGAAACGGGCGTCGCGGTCCGCTACGACGTTGTTGTAGGCGACTCGTAAGCCACTCAATTCATTGACGAGATCTTCTATATTTGTGGCAGTTTTTGGGTCAAGGTTAAGACGAATTTCCATGGAGTCGCTTAGCCCGTCGCTATCAGTATCAGCAAGGAAAGGATTAGTTAGGTAAATACCAATCTCCTGCGCATTGGTGAGCCCATCGTCATCATTATCTTCCTCACCGTCCCCAACCCCGTCACTATCAGAGTCGGCAACGATAGGATCTGTATCGGTAACAGTAAGCTCGATCCCATCAAGAAGACCATCTCCATCAGTGTCGGCAACAGTGGGGTCGGTTGAGCCATAAACTTCGTCTGAATCGGATAATCCGTCGGAGTCAGTATCAGCTAATTCAAAGTTCGTCCCTAAGATGTTTTGTTCACGATAATCAGAAAGCCCATCTCCATCCGAATCAGTAAATAGCCGGTATTCAAAAACTTGTTCAGTCGAGCCAGAAGAATTGGTTACAACCACGCTCCACTTTCCATTTTCGTTAGCAGAACCTAACAGATTGAAAATACGGCTTTGTCCTCCTTGATCAGCATCAATTGCACTGCCGCCAAAATACCACTGGAATATAAAATCAACGGGATATCCAGCAATGGGGGTCGCATCGATATGAACAGGCTGATTTAGCGCAGTTTCATAGAATCCCACAACTTCTAGAACGGGTGGAGAAGATTCCGGAAGATAAACCCGGTGGTCAAAAGTGTGTGAAGCAGAGCCCGCCGTGTTAGAAACGACAATTGTCCAAGTGCCATTGTCTATCGCGTTGCCAGCAAACGTCCGTGAAGCATCCCCCCCTCCTTGGCTAACGGGATAAACATCACCGTTATAATACCACTGGTATGTGAAAGTGGCAGGAAATCCTTCAACAGGGGTGGCATCAATAGTAAGCGTTTCGCCCTCTTCGGACGGATAAAAATCCTTAAGATCAGCGCTTAGGATTGGAGCCAAAGGTTCCCGGGTCGTCGCAAGTCGGATCGCTTTCTCAAAAGTTAGACCGAGACCAGTATCAACCTCAGTCAGAATATCACCTACAATTAAGGAATCTGAGTTCAAATTCTCGCTTGTGATTGTGATATCCGAAGCGCCCAACCCAAGCACGTTTTCGGTCCCAAAAGTCAAACCGGAATCGAAAAGCGCGAAATCTGTAGAAGTAGAAAGACTATCTCCATCTCCAATCACAACATAAACCCTATCACCAACCGGAGCACTTGTCGTCCCCGATGGAATTGGAGCCGAACGACGCAGATCAAAAAAACCAGCTGCAATCCCGTTAAAGGAACTTGGTCCATCCCCAAAAACTTCAAATTCATCGAAGTTGGTAACTTGCTCTGGAGGAGTCGAAAAAGTCCCTGCAGCGACATAACCAGCCCCGCCTTCAATAGGTGTCCCCGTATTATCCAAGATGGGCACGGCTGTGGTATCAGCCAATTTGATATTATTGAACCAGACAGTGAAGCTAGAGCCTTGACCTACGAGCAGAAGAAAAGTGGTTAGGTAACGAAACATAATATTGTATGTGTTTATTGATTATCTTAGAGACGTAATATTCAGGAAACAAGTTACATTTTTAGAAGCCAGCGGCAGTTCACTTACAATACCGTCTTCACCTCCAACGCCTGCTCTAACGCTCCCAAAACTGGAGAACCAAAGCGTGATTAGAGCTCAATAAACTAATCCATAATCCTTCCCAGATCAATTTAAGTCTCAACCGCCACATGAAGTCGCCTAAGTAAGCCTGAACTCGGTTATCTCACCACCAGGTACAAAAAATAGCTGAAGAATGACCCCTCAACCATTTAATGAAAAACCTCTCTTCTAGTTCTTCCGCAACCAGAAGAATGCCTTCTGCAAGGTGGAATTTTCAGGAGCATTATTCAACCTTGGTGCAGGAAATGAAATCGTGGTGAGATTACCCTCAGCGGCCCCTTGGCCGGAGTCATCAATCTCAATGAGATCTGGGGCGCCAAGTAGATCCGGAGACTAGAGCAACGGATAAAACCGGCCCGGCTTGGAAGTGAAGGCCAAAGAATCCCCCCTGGGCCCCAACTCCCCAAATCACTTCCCCTCAACAATTACAGAAAGCCCATGTGATTTATCAAGCTGATGCTCACTCTGGCTTCCGTTGGACCAAATCACCATCACCTTGCTTGGGGTTTCTCCATTCGGCACCCCAAAGTGCAGATCAGAAGTTGACTGCGAGAGATATCCACCACCTGCCGAAACTTCAAGAAGGGACGCTTTCCCGGATTCGAAGATCAATCTAACGCGCGCTCCAATTGCCCTCGTGTTTCCTTTCGATCCTCGCAGCCTAATCGATAGGTTCCGCTCGCTCGATTGTTTGCTTTGAAAAACAGAAATCGGCCCATTATTTCGGGCTACCACAAAATCAAGAAGCCCGTCACCATTAAGATCAGCCTGCGTCAAACTAGCGGCATCACCTGCTACCAGTAAGCCACTTTCATCGACTGGCACCACCTTAAAACTCCCATCTCCCTTCCCTCGAAGAAGTTGGCTCAATCCACCTGACATCCGTCCCGTCTCCACCTGCGGGCTGTGAAAATTTTGAGCGAGATAAATATCAAGAATCCCATCGAGATCAACGTCGCTAACACTCACTCCAAAACAAGGGGCGATCTGGGCAATCCGAGGCAGCGGCTGAAAGACAAACTTAGGAGCCCCTCCTGAAGAAGTATCATTAAGAAAAATTCCAGTCTCCAGAACTGTTGCGACTAGTTTTGTGGACCCCTTCAATTTATCAGGTTGATAGATATCGGTGAGAGATGAACCCGCAAACTGACGGAAGCTCGTAAAGGTCTTCCTGAGATGTGGCATCGCATTGCTTGAACAGCTGCGCCCACGGCCCGGATAAAGGATGTCATCCTCGAATTCAGCCTCCACGATCCTCTTCCGGCCTAAGTTTTCAAAATCCCCGTAGTAGATTAATGCGGGATGTTCCAGCGAGGCGTGATATTTGGTATTTAGACCAAAGTTAGTGACAACGTAGTCGACATCGCCATCTCCATCAAAGTCCCCCCCTGCAATGCTATTCCACCAGCCGGTGAGATTGGCAATACCAGTTCCATCCGTCACCTCAGCGAGATTTCCTTCCTCATTTTGAAATACTCGAAGCGTTCCCCATTCCTCGGTCAGCAATAAATCAACCCATCCGTCCCCGTTCACGTCAGACCAGAGAGCCGAGGTGATCAAACCCGTAATCTTGAGATCTTTTTCAACAAATCGACCATCTTCATTGGTAAGAAGTGAGCTTTGAGCACCCTCGGGATAGGCGCCTGGCACCTGACGACCGCCCACAAACAGATCAATATCTCCATCTCGATCGTAGTCAGCTCCGACCACGACCCCTCCACTATTTTTCAATCCCGGCAGCGTCCCCTCAGAGGCAGGAGCCAAGAGGCCACTTTTATTTAAATACAGTCGATCCTTAAGCTCGGGATCGCCTAGCTGAAATTCATTACCCCCACTCACGACATAGAGATCCATCGCGCCATCCCCATCGGCATCAAACCAGAGTCCTCCCATATCCTCAAAACCTGCATCATCTTGGAGCGCTGGAGAGGGCTGCGACTTAAAAGAGCCTCCCCCTCCGTTCAGCCAAATCTTCCCAGGCGAACCTACTGCTGCCCCAAGCCACAAGTCATCATCACCATCGCCGTCAATATCCCCCCACGCCTGCCCAGGTCCGAGGCGAGACATCTGGTTAGGAAGGAGAGGTTGTCGCGCAAAATCATTAAATTCGTTTTCGACGTGCCCCGCTCCAAATAAAATATCCGACTTAACGAAGAGGGGCTCACCTTCCTTTTCGGGTTTTACCGGAACACTTTTCTCATCTTGAACGATCGTGTATTGGTGGTTTGCCTTGAGATTGCTCACGTTCTGAAGGTGGCCATCAGCCCACTCAATCTTGAGACTTTTCGGCACCCGTTCTCCAAGCCCGAAGTGAACAAGCGGCTCGTTTGAGGCTAGGTAGCCTCGCACCGGGATTAACTGACGCTGCAAGGTTGTTCCATCCGAGAGAGCCAGGTGCACTTTTGCTCCGATCCCGAACTTGTTTTGACCTTTTCCTCGCAAGGAAATTACGAGGCGATTTCCCTTTTGAGTTTGATTTCGGTAGACACTCACTGGTTCTCCCAGATTACAGACGATAAGATCCAGATCACCATCTCGGTCCAGATCAGCGTGCGCGGTTCCAAAACTCATCCCAACATGATCGAGTCCCCACTCCTTACTCACGTCGGTAAACTTGAGATCCCCTTCATTCCGGAAGGCTAGATTCTGCTCCCTAAGCTCTTCGGTCCCAGCTCGAACATGACGATCCCATTCGGTCTCACCCGCTTTGGCAACCACCGCAGCATTATCTGATTCATTAAAATTTTTGGACATTCCGTTTGTCATGTAGACGTCGGGACGGCCATCGCAATCAAGATCGCTAAGTTTGACGGTCCAGGTCCAATCTGAGTTTGCTAATCCAGCCATGTGAGCCGCTTCCATTAACCGTTCTCCTCCCGTTCCAATAAAGAGAGCGTTACGCATATACTGTTGCGGATCCGCAGTTCGTAAAAACTCTGCTTTTGCGCCCATTGAGCCCATGTTGGTCTTTTGCTTAAAGTGATTTGTCCCAGACATGTCTGCGATTAAAAAGTCAGGATGCTGATCTCCATTTAAATCCGCGAAATCTGCTCCCATCGAGAACCATGAAGTGTGAGGGGTGAGTTCTTTCACCACATCAGTAAAGGTCCCGTCCTTGTTATTTCGGTAAACTCTGTCTGGGTCATCAAAGTCATTCCCAATCCATAAATCAGTCCAACCATCTGAGTTGTAATCCCACCAGGTCGCGGAGAGTCCAAACCCCATGCCATAGATCCCTGCCTCTTGGCTTACATTTTTGAATTCACCTCCCTCATTTCGGAAGAGCACATCAGCCTGCCCCACTTTTTGAATCTTAAAAATGGGCCGTCCATTCGGCGCAGTCCCCGCCTGGTAAGGTCGAAAATAGTCGCCTAAAATTGGATCTGAAAAACTAATCTTCCCTTTCCCTTCAACGACCTCAAAGCGCAAGACATCTTCTGATTTAGGCTGACCCTTGGGCGAATGAAAGCGATTGGTCAAAAGATAGAGGTCCAGGTCGCCATCACGATCGTAGTCACAAAAGGTCGGCATATGACTCGCACTTAGATAGGCTAACCCAAACTCCGCAGCCTTCTCTTCAAAGGTAGCGTCACCTCGGTTTATGAAAAGCTGGTTGGCGACTGCGTAGTTCGCAACATAAAGATCTAAATCGCCATCACCATCGATATCGATCATCGCGCTTCCAGCACTCCAGACTGATCCTAATCCGAGCCCTGACGCTCCTGTGTGATCGCTGAATTTGAATTCTTCGTTTTGTAAAAAGAGGCGGTTTCCTCGAGGACCATTAGTAAAGAAAAGATCAGGCAGCCCGTTCCCATCAAGATCACCTGCAGCCACGCCACCGCAGACCTTTTCGGTAGCATAAAGATGACGAAGCGGATGATTTTCTACAATCCCGTTTTCAAAATCAACGCCCGTTTCTCTTGCTGAAAGCCTCTCGAATAATGTCCCTCCTTCACCGCCTGCAGACGGGTGGTTCAGCGGACTTTCAATGACAGTTTCGGAAACAGAACCGCCAATTCCTGAAGAATCTGACGACTCAGCGTTGCTCGCGGGTTCCGGATCGGAACAAGACGAAAGCAGGGGGAAAAGCAGCGAAAGCAAAAGAATGGAAGCGGCCCTATTCAAGCCTAGGATAAACAGCGAACACATTGACATTGTTTGATTCAGAAAGATGTTCGTTGATGAGTCTAGGAGACGATCGTGATAAGGATTCTAATTAAAATGGAGACAAAAAGGAAACAAAAAGCCGACCCTCTTGAAAGAGGACCGGCCTGTAAAATCCTGCACTGAGCAGGGTTGAATCTTGTCTAGCGACGACGACGAAGGAAACTGAGACCTGCGAGGGCCAAAAGTCCGAGCGACGAAGGCTCTGGTATTTGAGCAGCAGCAGAAACGCCAGCTGCATCAAGAGCGGCATCAAACATCTTCACGTCATCGATGAGGCCGTTGAAGCTATTTCCAGCAGGGTCAGCAGCGTCACGTCCGTGACCACCGACGATCACAGGAAGAGCATGTCCTGACATAGTTCCACCGGCTTCACGCAATGTTTCGACTCCATTGACAAAGACAACCTTATCGGTGCCATCATATGAGAAGGCGAGGTGAGTCCACTCACCAGGAACGACTGTTCCAGCGTCATTGAGGTCATTTCCCCAGCCGCCGTAGTGAACGTTTGCTGGGCTGTCGTCACGGATTCCGTGGTGAAGCATTGGTGCGTTTCCTGGACCGTCTTCCTGACCAAAGACCATGTGGTCAACGTTGCCGCCAGAACCAGTCCAATTCACCCATGCCATGGCGGTGTAGACAGAGTCTGGGCCGAGGCCGAGTTCAGTTCCACTGTAACCAGTCTGGATGTAGGCGTCATTATCGCCGAGTCGGTTTCCCGAAAATGCAAGTCCCGAACGACCGGCGACAAAGGCAGCACCTCCAACTGCGGTGCCGTCATTCAACGAACCGCTGTTAGCCGCATCACCGCCATCGAACGTATAGTGCACCAAAAGTGAACCATTCGCGACTGCAGCACCCAGAACGGAAGCTGCGAGCATTGTAATGTGTTGTTTTCATAATACTAGTATTACTGGTCAGCCCCCACCTCACCCTAGGGAAAAGTAAGAATGTACAACCCGTAAGAGGGTTCAGATAACCGACCCTCGGTCAAACTCTAAAGAAAAAAACCTGTTAGAACACCTAGATGTGGAATTCCTAAAACATTAAAGTCAACACCGTTCAAAGCGGCTGGGTCATTTAGATTAACATCACCTACTCCGTCTTTGATTTCCATCATCGACGCCGATGTTCCAAAGAACAGCAGCCCCCGATGGCAGAAAAAGAATGTATTTGCGATTTTGTTCCATTTAAGAGTCCCTTGGCAAAGCTCCACCGCAACTTAGACTCCCCCTCGATGAAAAGTATCCTCAACCTTCTCAAATCTTTTAAATATCTATCCCAATTCGGGCGCTTACCCAGAGCAATTTCTACTGCGTTCGCTTTTGGCATTTTCCTCTACCCGTCAATATCACAGGCCCAGAACGATTCCGCACAACTGCTAGCTCCTTACCGTGAAGCAGCACAAAAAAAGTGGACTAAAGCGATCGATGCCTTCGATGATTTAAATAAAAAGGAAATCGATCCATCAGACGCAATCATGTTCATTGGCAGCAGTAGCATTCGCAGATGGGAAACGATGGCAAAAGACATGGCCCCCTACCCCACAATTCGTCGAGGATATGGAGGTGCTAAGTTTACAGACATGGGTGTCTTCGTGAAACGTATTGTGACACCTCATCGTTACCGGGCTCTCGTAATGTTTATCGGCAACGGAGTGACCGGCGACCCGAAAGACCACACTCCAGATCAGATTGAAGCACTGACGCGACACATTGTCAGCGTGTCCCAAGGACACCAAACTAAGACTCCGGTATTCCTAATTGAAATTACCCCCTGCCAAAAGCGTTTCAAAGCATGGCCAAAGATCCGGGCCGTGAACTCACGTCTACGAGAAATTGCTCTTTCGACTCCACACACCTACTTCATTCCAACAGCCAGTAATTACCTGAAGCCAGATGGAACCCCACGATCAGAATTATTTGTTGAAGATCAATTACACCTTAGTGAAGCGGGCTACAGATTGTGGGCAAAGCTGATATTTCGGCGCCTCGAAGATGTCCTGCCGTCACAAATCGAAGAAAATATAGACAAGTAGGAGGGCGTTGAGCTTGTCGAATCATGGCGACGCTAATTCCCACAATCACTTGCGGAAAATAGAGGTGCATATTGATTTCTCTGGCAAAGTTGAACCAAGCGCGACTGATCCCCCCTTCCGGTTTTTATCTGTCTGTGTCACCTCGGCGAATTAGTATCGTTTTGGGAGTTTAAGATTGTGTTCATGGGAACGATCAGTGTCATTGACCGTAATGATGAACAGCTCGTTTTTCTTTGGGGCAATAAAACCAGAGACTTGGAGATGGTCCGGTATTGCGTATTCAATTCGGCGACATCACAAATAAGTCAGGCAAAAAAACTTTTCAAACACCAAGCATCTTTTCTATGAAAAATGATGAGATTCTCTTTAATACTCCTCCAAACTTCAATTAACGGCATTATGAAACGCTTCCTCGCCCTCCTCACTTCGTGCTTAACACTCAATGGCCAAAGCTCGACCACCCCTCTTCTTAACGACAGCTCAGAAATAACCCTCCTCGCTTTCCAAATCCCCACCGCGGAAAAGAAAACTCTTTCATCAATCGACTTCGACTTCTCCGGCAGTGACGACATCGCAAAAATCTCGCTCACCCACCATCGCAAGGGCACTAACCGCGTCTTTGCCACCAGTAAAACCATCACCGCCAAACTCAGTCTTGAGGGATCCCTCGACTTCCCACCTGGAGATCACCTCTTCGAACTTACCATCTCTCTCAAACCTGGAGCGGAACTGCTCCACAAAGTCGCAGCCCAACTCACCAAGTATAACTTTACAGACGGGACTTTCATAAGGCCCGATCGCATCCCTCCTCACCCGCAACGCCTTGCCTACCCGATCCATAAACGCGGCGAACACAACTGCCACACTTTCCGTATTCCTGGTATCGCCCGTTCCAAGAATGGTCATCTCCTAGCGGTTGCCGACATGCGCTACAAGTCCCGCCGCGACCTCCAAGATCATATGGATATTGGTCTTCGTATCTCTAGAGACGGCGGACAAACTTGGTCACCTCCAAAACCCATTATGGACATGGGCGAACACGGGGGGAAATCACAAGACCAGAACGGCTGCTCCGATCCCTGTATCCTCGTGGATGACGAGACCGGTGAAATTTTTGTCGCAGCATGCTGGACCCACGGCAAACCAGGCACGCACCAATGGCGTGGAAATGGATCCGAACCGGGCCTCGGCATCCATGAATCGACTCAATTCATGGTTGTCCGATCCACCGATAACGGAACAACCTGGTCCAAGCCCGAAAACTGGACCAAGAAACTCAAAGACCCCTCCTGGCATCTCTTCGCGCCCGCCCCGGGAAATGGCATCACGATGAAAGACGGCACCCTCGTTATGCCCACCCAAGGTCGCGACGCCGAAGGCCTGCCCTTTTCCAATATTACTTGGTCCAAGGATCATGGGAAAACCTGGCACGTCTCTAGCCATGCTCGAGACAACACCACGGAATGCGCAGTCGCAGAACTCTCAGATGGCTCCCTCCTCCTCAACATGCGTGACAATCGAAACCGCGCCGATAAATCAGGAACTAACGGTCGTGCAATCGCCCACACTAAGGATCTAGGTAAGAGTTGGCTCACTCACTCAACAGACCACTCCGCGCTTCCCGAACCGGTTTGCATGGCTTCCCTCATCGCCGATCCATACCGGAATGAAACTCTCTACTTTTCGAACCCCAACAACAAAAATTCCCGCTCACACATGACCCTTCGCCGTTCCACCAACGACGGAAAAACATGGTCCTCCCAAATCCTCCTCGACACAAAAGGCGGGGCTTATTCCTCCCTCGTTATGATCGATAAAAACCACCTCGGCATCCTCTACGAATCATCCGTCGCTGACATGATTTTTCAAAAGGTCCCCATCTCAGAATTTAATGGAGAAACTTCTGATGAACCACTCATCCAATCTCTCTTTAAAGGAGAACGCTTCCCCAACATTGTTGTCTCCAAGAAAGGAACTCTGATCGCAACGTGGGGTAATAAAAACATCCGCGCGCGCCGCTCGACCGATGGCGGCACGTCCTGGGGCCCTGAAATCACAATCGCAAATCCCGGCTTCCAAGGTGGCGGCACAACGGTCGACGAAACCACTGGCGATATTCTCGCCTTCGTTGAAGAAGGACACCCACCTGCTAAAATATTTATTTATCGCAGTGGTGACGATGGACTCACCTGGAAAAAAGAAATCCCTATAATCCGACCAGACGCCAAAGGTCACCAGCCATCCATGCACATGAACGAGCACGGCACGACCCTCCGTTATGGAAAACATAAAGGACGACTCATACGCCCAACCCGATTTTACGCCGGAAAAAATGACCGCGAAAAATGGCCCGAGCACTACACGAACGCAATCTATTCCGATGATCACGGTAAAACTTGGCAAACTTCTGAGCCTTTTCCAGAAAACGGCACCGGCGAAGCGTGTCTTGTAGAACTCTCCGACGGTTCACTTTACTACAACTCCAGAGTCCACTGGCAGGAACGCCCAAAAAACACGCGCCGCCGTGAAGCGCGTTCGACTGACGGTGGACACACCTGGAAAGATTTCCGCATCATCGATATCCTTCCCGACGGACACCAACACCGCTCCTACGGTTGTATGGGCGGCCTCGTCCGCCTTCCCATTGATGGACAAGACATTCTCATCTTTAGCAATATCGACACTCAAAAACCAACCCGCGAACAAGGCACCGTCTGGGCTAGCTTTGATGGAGGTAAAACGTGGCCCGTCAAACGCCTCATTCTCCCTGGGCCAAGCGGTTATTCCGCACTCAACGCCGGCCGACCTGGCACCCCATCCGAAGGTTACATCTACCTCCATGCAGAGGCAAACAATGGCTCCCGCATCGCTCGTTTCACCCTCGATTGGCTTAAAAAAGGTTCACCGACAAAGGACGGCTCTATTCCTACCGATTAAACCTGCCACTCTTTTTCATTCGAAAAACAAGCCAAATTCCTCCAACTTTCGGACCACCCCACAGTTAGGACATCAATCCCAGAAATCGCCTGATAAAAATCCCGTAAATTCTCTAACTCTTACCTCGTAAGATCGGCTCGTTACTCTTTCAGCGTCCAAATTGTCAGCCCTTCCACCTCCTCCTTACTGGCCCGCCATACAAACCCCAGCACAACTCCCACAACCAAGGTCGTCAGGAATCCCACCGCGCCATAGAGCAAGGGCATCAAATCAATCACGCCAGCCTCGTTCAGGAAATACACCGTCACCACAATTACCACTCCGCTGATCAATGCAAGCAACCCAGCCAGTCCATTCGGTCGTCTTGAAAAAATCCCCAGCGCGAACAAGCCACCCAGTGGCCCCAGCGCAAAGCCGATGAAACGATTAAACAACATAAAGACCCCATCCGTCCCCATATTTGCCAAGACACACGATATCCCGATCCCTACGACACCAAGAATAACCACGACCCATTTCGCTACGCCCAGCCTCTGCTCATCCAAGCTCTCTGGCTTTAACAAACGCCCATAAACATCGGTCACAAAAGCTGTCGCCACCGAATTCAAAGAACTCGAAATCGTCGACTGAGCAGCCGCGAACACTCCGGCAATAATCAAGCCCGCTACCCCAACCGGAAGGTTTTGCATGATAAAAAACGGCAGCACGCTGTCCTTGGCCGGAAGTGTGGGATCCATCAACTCAGGATTTTCTTGATAGAAAACAAACAAGGCGGTCCCCAATCCAAAGAAGATCGCCGACCCTACGAGCACCATCACGATGTTCATCCAGAGCGATTTTGCCGCCTCTTTTTCAGAGGAAGTCGTAACGTATCGCTGCACGACATCTTGCCCCGAAGTGTAAGAGGGCAAATTGGCCAACATAAAGGCCACGAACAAGACAAAACCCGATATCGACTCCTTCCCGATTGAAATATCGTTAAAGCTCCAGCTCGCCGTAATTCCCTTCCCCTGTTCACTCATCGCTGAACCAATCGCGCCCAATCCCCCGTCAACTCGCGAAACGATCAATCCAAAGCACAACAAGGCTCCCCCAATCAAGACAATCGCCTGAATGGCATCAGTCCAAACCACTGCTTCAATCCCGCCCATCACGGTATAAATCACACACAAGATTCCAATCACCGCAATCGCCGCAAAAATATTGATATCGGTGACACTCGAAAGCGCAAGAGCCGGAAGATAGAGCACTATCGCCACCCGCCCGATGTGAAACAACATGAAGGTCACACTCCCGATCACTCTCGTTGCGACATTAAAGCGCTTCTCAAGATATTCATAAGCCGTCGTGATATTAAGCCGACGGTAGAACGGCAGGTAAAACATCACCACCAAAGGCACGATGATCAAAATCGGCCACTGCCCGATATAGCCATTCCAGTCCTTCGCATATGCCATTCCCGGCACAGCCATGAAAGTGATGGCCGAAAGCATCGTCGCAAAGATCGACAGCCCAGCAACCCAGAATGGAATCTTCTGGCCACCCCGAAAGTAGGCCTCAGTCGAAGAAGCCGACTTCCTTCTCATAAACCAAAATCCAATTACTACCATTCCCAGAAGGTAAACCACAACCACGATCCAATTCAGCAACCCGAAGCTGAGCTTTGTTCCTCCCACCTCTGCTATCAAGACTTGGGGAGATCTGACTCCAGGCTTAATCTCACCGGTCGGGATGATCACCTTATCATCCCAAAACACCACCGGTGTTGTGACTGGTGCAAAAGTTCCAGCAAGCGGTAAACTCCCCGCCTCAGTCCATTGATCTGTCACTATATTATAGGAAAGAATCGACGCCGGAAACCCCGGATGCTCCATCCCCTGACCATTTATTTCTGGTCGTGCTGCCACTTGATCTCTCCAAAAATCAACCGGCACGCCACCCAACATCAGCAAGGAACTTGCGCCTATCGGTAAGGCCATCGATGGCGCCGCCGATTTAGCCTCGGGAAGGTCGGCCAACCTTTTCCACGCGCCTGACGATAAATCTAACTCCCAGCAATCCTTTAAAAAATCCAATCCCTCAATTCGATTCGCTTTTTTTTCTTCCGACTCCACAAAATCCCTCCCCCCAAACAGGTAGAACTTCCCTCCCTTAACTCCGGCAACCGAATACATCCGCCCACGCGCGCCCTCCGGCCAACCCAATGATTCCCATTTTACCACCATCGGATCAGGTCTCACCATCTTAAAGAATTCCCGATGTGTTTCCGCTCCATCTCCACCTGATCCCACCAAAACCTCTCCATTCACCACCGCTGCTACACCCTCAGCCATTACCCTCGGAAGATTTCCGATATCCGCAATCTTTACCTTTCCCGAGGCCATTGAAAGCTCCAGAACTTCCGCTCGTGAACCCGCTTTATTCTTTCCTCCCATGAACAAACATTGCCCACTCTTCAAACTCACCGACATTCCATAAGCAACTTTAATTGGTAATTTGACAGCAGCAGTTCGCCACTCACTGCCCTCTTTTAAAGGCAGGATATAAATCCCGTCATAATAAAATTTCTTCCCATCCTCCCATGGTCTCCCGTCCGGGAAATTTGCCCCGCCAGCCACAACCAAAAAATCCTCTTCACCCTCGCTTACCACCCCTGAAAACACCCCCGCAAATCCCTCTCGGTCCGGGAGGTCAGGCAATCGATCCCATTCCAGCGCTCCTCCAAGAGCCATTCCCATTCCCATTCCCATTCCCAGAATCCAGAAGGCAAGAAAAAGCATCATGATATTTCCACGCTAAGATCTTCGTTGATCCATTCGAACCATCCCATTTTATCAAGACGCTTCTTCAAGGCCATAATTTGATCCGGACTCGCCGGATCAATCGGCCTTCTCACAGGGCCACAGTCAATCCCCACCATTTGCATCATCACTTTTAAGGACGATCTCCCACAGGTCTCAAACATCGCCGTGATCATTTCAAGAGCATGCGTCTGCCACACTTGCGCTCCTTTAAAATCCCCCATACTCAGGGACTTCCTTACATTATCATAAATCGGGGCAGCATAGTTATAGGTGCTTCCCACAGCCGCCTGATACCCTTGAGCAACCGACATGAGGTAAGCTTCATCTGATCCAGAGAGAAACTCCAGACCTGGTGCTACGCTCTCAAGCAAAGGAAGATTATGGAGACTCGCACCATCGGAATACTTAATTCCACAAAAAGTCGACAATCGGTCCATCGAGATTTTTGTCAACTTTACTGGATCAAGATTCACACCAGAAAGCAAAGGGATATGATAATAATAGAAAGGTGTTTTGGGAGCCGCTTCCACAATTGGCAAAAGACCTTCTACCAACTCTGCTTCGCCACTCACCTTAAAGTAACCTGTTGGGGTTGCCGAAACAGCGTCAGCTCCAATCGATTCAGCATGTCCTGCCAAAGCGGCTGACGCTTTCAAACTGTTATGCCCCACTTGCACGAAGGACTTCATCCGACCCTTCGCGGCAACAACATAGGCTTCAGCGACTTCACGTCGCTCCTCGTCGGTCAACGACATCCCTTCTCCTGTGCTACCAGCAATATAGATTCCCGTGATCCCTTTTGACGCGAGATAATCTACAACTCGCGGAACAACTCCCAAATTCAAATCGCCATTTCCATTCATTGGCGACACCACAGCGGCAACTAATCCCTTCATTTTTAATGGCTCCATCCGTGCTACTTCTACATAAAATCTCTTCCCCACTCAAAACCAAAAACCTTAATTCATTCATCTAACCAGCCACCGCAAGACCAAGAAGCGTGCTCCTTTTTTACAAACCGTAACCTTACGGAGCACCATCAATATATCTGGAAAATCAAAACCGTGATAATCGTAATCAGGACTAGGCCCACGAAGATCAGAATCCTTGTTGTCAGCGAAGATTTATTGCGGCACGTGGGGCAAATCGCCTTTTCCCTGCCTTCGACCCAGCCCTTAAGCCGCTCTGGTGACACTTCAGAACCATGAAGGAATTCCCCACACTTTTCACAATAATCTTTTCCGATCTTTCGAAGCTGCAATTCAACATCTTCAGAGTATTCACTCCTCTTCAACGGTTTGATGTCACTAGCCATATAATTATATCCAGCCGATACCCTAACACTTTTCTCGATAGAGAAAAGGTTGAAAGTTGAAAGTAAGATAACCTTAAATAACAATCCTGTAAAAGAACATGTTGAGATCACTCCTACCCCCCTTAGGGTAGGACAGCTAGTTTTGGGACAAGCAGCCATTTTCTACCACTTCTCCGTGTCGGTTTAAAGTGCGTGAAAATGGGATGAAAATTCCATGATTTTATTTTAATTAGACCTCTTGGGAGACCTCGGTTCTAGTTTCTTCAAGAAAGCGCGATTAAGACATACAGAATGAAGTCCCCTTCCTAGCTCCGTCCAATAAACCAGAAGCGAGATAGACTTCATGCTCATCGAAATGGCTCCAAGGAAATTTAGGAGGACTTTGTAATTCGGAATCAGGCTGGCCAAAAACTTACCCACCCGGCTTAACCATAAAAAATGGCCTAACCATCTTTACCCGTGGTGCCAACACCCATCTGGAGCTATGACATCCTTCTATCGCTTATTTGATGAAACTCCCCACAAAGCCAACTATCGTTTACTCACAAGACGCAGTAAGAAGTAAAACGCACTCCCTCCATCCGCAATTTTACCCCAATAAACTAAAATTCTGAGGGTTTTATATAGAACAACCTCGAAGTGCCAACTAAGCCAACCAACTCAATGTTCACATTCTCATTACCTAATTCAATCAGGGCCGCCTCAACTCTTTTCCTATCACTCCTAACCGGGCCCACCTCAGCGAAAGAACGACAACTCGAGGCACAAACCAGCAAGGAGGTTCAAATTCGTCATTCCATGTTGGGCTTTCGGGACACTCTTTTTTTCTACACATTTCCAGATCAACAGGCCGTTCTTCGGCTCCATATCAGCAACAAAGACAAAACTCTTCCTGTTAACGGGATAGTCTATCTTTTTCCAGTCAATACCTCCGAGGAGGGAATCAAGAAATGGATCAATAACCAACACTCCGATGGGCTCTTCCCAAACATCCCAAGCCCAGAGTTGATCCACAAGCTTCCTAAAGGCATCTGCAAGGCGGTTGCCACCAAAATCATCGGGGAGAAGAAGACCCCCCCCGATAATCAGATTTTTACCGACCAAGAAGTCACGATCGTGATCAAAGCCCACGAACTCCAAGACAAGTTCAAACTCGCTCCCTTTAAAGATCAGATCGGTGTCTTTGTCCCGAAATAACTAGCCGAATTTTTAAAATGGAAAAGAGGAGCCCTACTCCTGTTTACGAACTCGGAAAAAGATTTTTCCGGTTTTGGCGATAAAGTTAACTGCTTCACTCGAAACGACGACGGTTGTCGAATCGCCCTGTGACTGGATACTATCGTCAAGCTCATCCCAAAGACTGATATCAGTTTCGTCCAGATTATCTTTAGCAAGAACCGCATAACTCTGCCCGGGTCTAGAGTTCCACGTCAGTGAAACATCACCATTCGCAGCGGTGGAAATTGCAGTGATCACAAAAGGTGCTCCTCCTGCGCCGCGATAAGCTTTCAAACCACCATTTTCGAGATCGTTGAACAGAACTTTAGTTCCGTCCTCTTTAATGGAGAAGATTTCAATATTTGCTCCACCTGCGCCATTAGCCCAAATGACTCTAATCGGGTAGACTCCAGCCTCAATTACGTTGAAAACAAAGGTGCTATCGGAAGCACCACGCGGCGCATCAAACTCACCTAAAAGTTCGCGACTTTCAGGCTGGTCAAGTGGCCCAGCTTCCATCCGAAATCCATCATCACTATTAACCCCAACGGTGTTGAAGCCGGCTGGGAACTCTACAAAGGTAACGATTTCTGCGCTAGCTCCATCAGCAATGAAATTAAGGCCAGGGACCCCAGGCATTTGAAGATCATCAGGGAAATTTCCGGCAGAGTCACCTCCAAGTTGATTGAGGTTGATGACCGAAGGGATTTCGAACTCAAGGAGTGGCCCAGCGACGATCCCAGGACCAGTCGCAGGTCCAATCAAAGCAGGATCAGCGAAATTTTCGTCAGCGAGTTCTCCCGCCAAGTTAAGCTCTGTATCTGCGAGGGATTCTTGGATAAAGGCCCCATTTTGAATCACTCTCCATATAAAGCCAGGATTCGACGTGTTGATCCCAGATGCCTTAAGATCCGGTGTGAGGATCCCAAAAATAGGGGCTTTAACGATCCCTGACTCGGTTCCTACAATATTGCCTAGAGTATCAACTAACTCGATTCGGAAGGTGTGTTCAGAATTTGTCTCGAACGGGGCATCGAGAGTGTGGGTAAAGTCCGTGGCCCCTTGAGTTTTAGCACTAGCTACCAATTCGACTTCCTTATCGTCGATAAAGAGCTTCGTAGAGGCTGGGTCAACCTCACAACCTTCGAAATCATTTCCCCGGAAAGAGAAATTAGTAAGACTAGTCACCGCAGGTCCAGTGACCGCCGATACAAAACAAGGTTCACTAGGAGGAGCATAGCCATCCAGCGTCACGAGGGCGGTCTGTTCAGGGCTCTTACCGAAGACAATGGCGTGGGCTCCGAGCCCTCCCCAGCCTTTCTGTCCGGGAGTATCTTTATCACCATCATTAATTGCCATCCCGAGTCCGAACTGCACCCCACTTTCGAGTGTGTCGAGCTCCATGGATTCCTTCGGTAATTTAATTTCATAAACAGTCCGCTTAGCGTCGACGTCACGTGAAACAAAAGCGGTCGTGCCGCCCACGCCTGCTTCTTCGAGCATCACTTGACCTCCCAGAGCATCCTCAACTCCACCGAGTGCATAGTTATAAAGTGCGATTTGCGTGTCCTGCTTATCGTTGGCGATCATGAGCTGAACCGAGTCGCCATTCCACGCGCTGTTAGCGGAGTTTTCGTGGTATTCATCAGTGACTAAAAATGCGAAATAAACATTGTCCTCATCATAGGAAATTTGGACCGCTGAAGTCTGATCATCCGGCCCACTCCAGCTCCCTCCGGCATGGACTTCAAACAACGAAAGGTTCCCACCATCTTTCCGACTTCCAGATCCCTTAGGAATTGCAAACCGAGGATCAGAAAGAACCGGCACGCCTTGCCAGTCGTCGAGTTTTCCGTCGATTACGATCTCCCCCGGAGCTGTTTTTGCTGAGTGAAACTCTTTCCCTGCTTCGATATCATTTGCAGTAGCTAGCGTAATGAGAGCGGTTTGCTCTGGACTCTTACCAAAGACGATGGCGTGGGCTCCAAGCCCCCCCCATCCTTTTTGTCCAGGAGTGTCTTTATCGCCATCATTAATTGCCATCCCAAGTCCAAATTGAGTCCCTCCAATAAGCGCATCGAGTTCCATTGATTCTTTTGGAAGTTTGATTTCATAGGTCGTGCGCTTTGTTTCTACATTTCTAGTGACCACCGCTTCAGTGCCGCCTGGACCTGCCTCTTCAAGCATTACCTGATCACCTAAAGCTTCTTCAACTCCTCCGAGAGCATAGTTATAGAGAGCCACCTGGGTGTCTCGTTCGGCATTTGCGACCATGAGCTGAACGGAATCTCCATTCCAGGCACTGTTTGCCGAATTTTCGTGATATTCGTCAGTGACTACAAACCCAAAGTAAACGTTATCATCGTCGTAAACAACCCGGACGGCCGAAGTGTGGTCATCAGGTCCAGTCCAACTGCCGCCAGCGTGTTCCTCAAAATTTACAAGGTTCCCATTTTCGGCAGAGCCTTTTGGAATGGAAAAGCGCGGGTCTGCCAAGATTGCAGCGCCAGTCCACTCTGAGAGATCTCCGTCGAGAACAATGGGTTGGGTCGCTTTAATTGCAGTGTAATACTGTTTCCCCGGCTCAATGTCATTTGCGCTCGCTTTAACGAAGAATGCTCCAATGGCAATCACTCCAAAAAATATATTTTTGATATTCATAATATTAGCAACAACCTCAGGAACTTAAAATAAGATTGGTTCATGAAGCGTAGATTTTTTACTTAAGATCGGAAGTAGGAAGCGAAGATCGCTTTCATTCCGACGGTTCTAGCAAGTTGCGATTCCCGCGAGCAAAGGTCAAGCTCCCAAAAGATTAGTTTTGTTCATGAGCTTAAAGAACACGGCGATCCAGGGGCCCAGGATCCTATTTAGATCTTAGAATTTTGAGGGCAGCTGGGTAATCCGGATCGATTTTCAAAGCGGCTTCAAGAGCTCGGTTTGCCTCGTTTTCTTGTCCTAGCGCCAAAAATGACCGGGCGGTTCCAGTGTAGGCTCGTGCGCTTCCCCCTCTCATTGTAATGACTTTCTGATAGGCTTTTACAGCATCCAGATATCGGCTCTCTCCTTCATAAACTGCCCCAAGACCGAGAAAAGATTGGTAGATCTGGGGATTTGATTTAGCGACGGATAGGTAGAGGATCCTAGATTTCTCCCATTGTTTGATATCAGCGTATACTGCCGCCAGAGTGAGGCGTGCCGCTGGTTGTTTGGGGTTAAGTAGAATCGCTTTTTCGAGTTGGACAACCGCAGCGGGAAATTTACCCATAGACGCATAAAGCGACCCCAGATTAAGGCGGGCTGCTCCATAGTCCGGATTCATTTTCACAACTCGATTGAGCTTCTCTAGAGCACTTTCTTGACGGCCACGAGCTTGATCAATCATAGCAAGATTGATAAGAGCAGTGGCATGGTTAGGATCGACCGCGAGCGCTTTCTCGAAGAGCGGCTGAGCAAGGTCAAAACGCTTTTCCATAAGAAAAAGAGCACCAAGACCAGTGAGAGCCTGACCATACTCTGGATTTATTCTTAAAGCCTCTTGATAAAGTTTTTTGGCTTCCTCAATTTTCCCTTGAGCGGTCGCAATTTTAGCCTGGTTATAAAGCTCTTGAGAATTAGCAACCTTTCCAGGGGGATTGACCAGACGTAATAGATACTCAGCTTCCGCAGGAAATCCATTTCTTGCAAAAAGAGTGGCGTAGTCTCCGAGGCGAGTCGTATTATCTTCGCTAAGAGGATTTTCAAACCACTTTCCCTGCCTAGGAGAAAGTCGCGGAATTTGTTCCTGACTAGGAGCCTTAAGGAGAGCTAAGTCTGAGACGATTTGTCTACAGCTAACGACCCCTTGATAGATGGCTACAAGTTCACCCTTTGAGTCAATAAGGAAGCTAGTAGGTATGGATAAAGGTTTTCGGCGAGAAGTTAAAAACTCGATCAAGATCTCCATCTTAGCAAGGTTTTCTGGCCGTGCTTTGCCGCTATCCAAACCGAAACCTAAGCGTGATAGCTCAGACCACCCATCTAAAGTCGCAGCTTCTTGGCCATCCGTTGTTAATCCATCTGCGTTGAGAGCCAAGATGGTGGCTCCTAGATCTAATATTTTTTCTTGGTTCTCTGCAAACTCGCTTAATTCTTGGAGACAATCTTCACACCAAGCTGCCCATAGATTCACAAGGACAGGTTTTCCGATAAATTCGCGGGTTGATTTCAAACTCCCCTCTTTACCTGTATAGACGAGCTTGGGGAAAGGAATCCGATTTACTAACCAGAGCCCCTCCTCTTGCCCCGTCTCGTCAATCTGTGGAACAGGAATATCATCCACCGCAGGGACATTGACTTGAATTTCTCGAGCTCCTTTTGATTGATTAATGAGATATCGTTTCCCGGCGTCCAGTCCATTTAGAGTCTCAGTCTCGCCACCTGGCCACTCGACTTGAACACTCAATTTTTTCTCGGACCCTCCCAAACCGAAATGGACCCAAGAGCTTGACTGGGTGAGGAAGCCTTCTCCAGCTCGAACCGTTCTGATCTGTCGATGTTCGGGGTGGCTTTCAGGCCAGATTATGACCCGAGCTCCGATCGCATCGCGATTGGTCGTTGTTCCATTGCCAATCAAACGAATAGCAACCGATTCATCGTGCTGTGGGTGATTGTTTCTCAAAAGTCGGATTCGGGGACTCGTCCGATTGGTGATCCAAAGGTCCAAGTCTCCGTCATGATCCCAGTCAGCGGTCGCTACCGCCCGACCATCATCGTCAAAATCAGAGCCCAGCAAACCGGAGACGTTTGCAAAACCTTTTCCCTCAAGGTTAATAAAAAGGGGATTACGTTCGTAGCCGCTAAACGAATTCCCTTCCGAGATGCGAAGATTGAGATTTCGGAAATTACGAATATAGCCCGGCTTGGCGGATGGTGTTAGCTCCTCTTCCGGTGTTTGGGGCGCGACCCGCCCCCAAAAAAACATTCACAAATCGTCTTTCTTTGGCTGTGAAATATAACCATTCGCGACATAAATATCTTCCCAGCCATCATTATTAAAATCTCCAAGTCCTGTCCCCCATGCCCAACCCGCATACCCCTCGTTCATCGGGCTAGTGATATCTATGAATCCTCCGGAACCATTGTTCCGCATCAGTGAGTTGCCTCTTACCATCTTTAAGTAACGTTCCCGCGTTTGTTTCGGCATGGACGGATTAAAGTCATCTTGTGGAATGACTAAATTACCAGCCCCAGAAAACATACTTGAGACATAAAGATCCATATTCCCATCACGATCGAGGTCCCCCCAACTCGCTGACATTCCAAACCCCCAGTCTTGAGACATGCTTTCGACCGAGGTATCAAAGAATTCTCCATCATCGTTACGAAGCAGTTGATTAGGTCCAAAGTCGTTGGCGATGTAGAGATCTGAATCTCCATCGTTATCGTAGTCCTCCCAAGCAGCAGCAAAGGAGAAACGAAAATTTGCTTCATCCAAGCCACTTTCTTGGGTGGCGTCAGAGAAGCGAAGCTGCCCCTGATTCTTCAGGAGGACATTGGCTCCGCCATTACGAGCATCATGAAATGGGTGAGGAGTGGGAAAATCACCCACCTCCCGGCTATTGGCATTGTAGCGAAGGATCAATAAATCCAAATCCCCATCAAGGTCGTAGTCTGAGGCGGTTGGCGAATATCCCGAACCAATTTCCTTAAATGTAGAACGTAGCGTAAATCTTGCCGCTCCATCGTTTTCCAGAATCAAGAATGCAGTTCGAGTTGCAACAGCGAGATCCTTATCGCCATCGTTATCCAAATCTACCAAAAGCGCAGCCGTCGAGTTGTCCAGCCAATCAATACCTGCAACCGCAGAAATATCAGTCATGGTTCCATCTTTTTCCTGTCTAAAAAGCAAATTGGGTAGACCCCCAGGTTGGCAGAGGTGCAGGTCTTCAAGACCATCGCCATCCACATCTCCCAGCGCTACTCCATGATAGCCAAGGAAATCGGGCTTGAGCACTTCATCGAT